>DASSLR010000084.1:0-91800 GCA_035689345.1 Candidatus Dormiibacterota bacterium | reverse complement strand
CAACCCGCGCCGGTTCCTCGAGGCCAGCGGCACGAGCGGCATGAAGGCGGCCGCCAACGGAATCCTCAACGTCAGCGTTCTCGATGGCTGGTGGGACGAGGCGTACCGGCCGGAGCTCGGTTGGGCCATCCCGTCCGGCGCGACCCTGGACCGTCCCGCCACCGACGACCGCGCCGAGGCCGAGGGCCTGTACCGCCTGCTGGAACGCGAGGTCGTGCCGGTCTACTTCGAGCGCGACGCGTCAGGCATCCCGCAGCGGTGGGTGCAGATGATGCGCGCGTCCATGCGCCACGTGGTCACGGATTTCTCCGCGCGACGCATGGTGCTCGACTACTTCAACCAGACGTACGCGCCGGGCGCACGGCGGGTGGAGCAGCTGCGTCTGCTCCCCGACTGGGGTGGATGAACGCGCTTGTATACAAAAGCGTGTTATTCGGCGGGAATTTCACGCGATTGCATACAAACGCGTGATTAGCTCGCCGGGCTAGCCTTCGAGGGCTGCGATGCCGCGGCGCTCGCGGTGGTTCGCGATCGCCGAACGGTAGAGCTGCAGGTACTTCTGGGCCGACTTCGACCACGACACGTCCTCGCTCATCGCCCGGCGCACGAGCCACGACCACACCGAGTGGTGCCGGTACGTCTCCCACGCGCGCACGACGCACGCGAAGAAGTGCCAAGGGTCATAGGCCTCGAAGCTGAACCCGTTGCCCATGCTGGCGACGGGGTCATAGTCGTGAATTGTGTCGGCGAGACCGCCGGTGGCGCGGACGACCGGGATCGTGCCGTAGCGCAGCGCGATCAGCTGCGCCAGGCCGCACGGCTCGAAACGTGAGGGCATCCACAGCATGTCGGCGCCGGCGTAGATGCGCTGCGCCAGCGCCGGGTCGAACCCGATGACCGCGGCCACCGTGCCGGGCTTCTCCGAGGCCACGCGCCGGAACATGTCCTCGTACCGCCTGTCGCCCGTGCCGATCACCACCAGCTGCAGCCCCAGGCCGAGAATCGCCGGCAGCGCCTGCTCCACGAGGTCGAGCCCCTTCACGTCGTAGAAGCGCGACACCATCGCGCACAGCGGCCGGTCGATGCGCTCCAGCCCGAGCTCGGTGCGCAGCTCCGCGCGGTCGAGTGCCTTGGCCTCCGGCGCTGTGGCCGAGTAGTGGTGGGGGATCGCCGGGTCGCGTCCCGGATCGAACTGCTCGTAGTCGATCCCGTTGACGATGCCGTACAGCTTGTGGACGTTGGCCCGGAGCACCTCGTCGAGGCCCTCGCCGAACTCGGGGCGCTGGATCTCGGCCGCGTACCGCTCGCTGACCGTGTTGACGACGTCGGCGAAATGGATGCCGCGGCCGAGCACGTTCACGACGTCGTCAAGGCCAGGGATGCCGACGCGCATGAGGCCCCACTTCTCGAGGCCGGCCAGGGTCAGCGCGCCGAAGCCGTAGACACCCTGGGCCGACAGGTTGTGAATCGTCAGGGCCGTCGCCACGTCCGACAGCGGCCCGTCGGCGTGCAGGCGATCGAGCAGGTTGGGCACGAGCGCCGCCTGCCAGTCGTGCACGTGGATGACGTCGGGCCGAAAGTCGAGCGGCCCGAGCATCTCCAGGATCGCCCGCGAGAAGTAGATGAAGCGCGCGTCGTCGTCGCCAAAGCCGTAAAGGCTGTCGCGGTCGTACAGCGGCGGGCAGTCGACGAAGTACACCGGCATATCGCCGGCGCGGCCTTCGTAGACGGTGGCCTCGACGGGCTGCGTGCCCAGCGGCACCTGCAGGCCTTTGACGACAGGCACGAGACCGTGATGCGCGATGTCGACCTGGCGGTAGCGCGGGATCACGGCGCGCACGTCGTGGCCGAGCCGGCGCAGCTCCTTGGACAGCGAGGCGGCCACGTCGGCGATGCCGCCCAGCTTGGCGAACGGCGCGAGCTCGGCGGATGCCACGAGCACTTTCAGGGGCTTGCCGTGCTCCGCCTCGATCACGGTCGCGACGCCAGGCACGCGGAGTCCGAGGGAGCCGTTCGGCGGAACCTGCTCGATGTCCCGGCCGTCCCGGCTGACGACCAGGGCGAGCTCCACCGGGTCGCCGGCGCGCCGGCCGAGCTGGGCGAACGGAATGGAGAGGAAGAAGGGGTCCTGCGCGTCCCATTCCGCTTCGGGCGCGGCCTTCTGCGGCGGATCCGCGACGCGAGCCAGGGTCACGTGGCCGCCCTGGCCGCGGGGCTCGATGCGGATGACGTACGCCGGCTCGAAGCCGAACTCCGCAGCCGCCGCCTGCGGCAGCGGAAGGTCGATCGATCCCGCCTGGCCGTCCGGCCCCGGCAGTCCCGAGCAGTAGAGCCAGAGGTTGATGCTCTGGGCGGCCAGGTCGGCGGGCGAGCGCGGCGTGTCGATCCGGAAATAAAGCTTCTCGGCATCGTTGCCGTAGAAGACGCGCTCCACGACGCCCGCCGGGCGATGCAGGGCGCCGAAGCCGGAACCCACCTGGTAGAAGCCGGCCTTGGTCCACGCCGGGTCGTTGCGCGACGTTGGCTTGATCTCGACCTCGGGCAGCCCCCGCTCGGGTGTCGGCGCCTTCTGGATGATCGGCTGGAACAACCGGGCCGGGGCGCGCTGCCCCATCACCTTGTAGACGTTGCGCAGGTGCAGCCGGAACTGGTTGTCCCAGATCTGGTCCATACCCGAGTCGTGCTTGCGGCTGAACCACCAGAACCAGTCGCTGCCCTCGGTGATGAGGATCTCGCGCCACGCGTTCATGGCCTGGCCGGACTCGTGCGGCCGCTGGCGAGACGTCTCCTCCAGCCAGGCGCGGGTCTCCGCGAGCAGATCCCATGCCGTGTTGTGGTCGGGGTCGCCGATCCACGTGTCGAGGCTCGCGCCGATCCAGCTGCCGGTGTGCAGGCGGTGCAGTTGCTGCTGCGGTGGGTGCTCCTTCAGGAAGTCGCCCACCGTGGTCGTGACGATGTCGGGCGCCGCTGCCTCGAGCTCGCCGTAAAGCGCGTTCAGGAAATCGTGGCCGTCGCGTGGGTAGAACTCCCAGGCGTTCTCACCGTCGAGCGCGATCACGGCCAGGTAGTCGTCGTCCTGCTGCTGCTCGCGGATGCGGCGGAGGCGCGCCATGAGGTCGCGCGCGGCGTCGGCCGCGGACATGCGCTGGTAGTCGAAACCGATCAGGTTGGAAAGCGTCGAGTCGCGGAACACCATCGCCACCGAGTGGCCCTCGCGATCGATGCGGTACGGCCGGTACAGCTGGGCCGGGATGTTGACGCGACCCTCGGGATCTCGCCACACGTGCGCGTCGATGGAGCGCGCGAGCACCTCTTCGTCGCTGATCATCCAGTCGATTCCGGCGCGGACCGCAAGGCCGGCGACGCTCTCGCCGACGGCCATCTCCGACGGCCACATGCCGCCCGGCTTGCGTCCGATCAGGCGCTCGAACAGGCCCTGGCCGAGCTCGATCTGGCGCTCGGCGTCCTCGCGATGCGAGAAGTGGCGCTCCGGCAGCTTTATCTGAGGGTTGGCCGTGCGGGCCGAGTCGACGTGGCACAGCAGCGGCAGGATCGGGTGGTAATAAGGAGTGAAGGTCAGCTCCGCCTGGCCGCGATCCGCGAGCTCCCGGTACTTCGGGATGACCCTCGCCATGTTCTCGGCCTGGGCCTCGAAGAGGGGCTTCTTGTCCTTCTCGCTGAAGTCGCGGTCCTTGCGCTTGAGCTCCGAGAGGCGCGGATCGGAATCGACCCACATCGGGTCGCACCACGCGAGGTTGAACCACACCTGCAGGTCTCGGATCTCCTGGGTCGTGAACTGCTGGTCGAGCGAGCGTGAGGCCAGCTCCAGGTAACGCGGCGACTGCTGCACCCGGAGCGCGCGGGGTGACTCGCGCATCCAGCGCAGCAGGAATGTGCGCTCCTCGACCGACAGCTCCCCCGCCTCGCGGCTGCTGAGGTTGAGGAAGAGATCGACCGACCCCTCCTTGCCGTAGTCCTCGATCTGCGCCAGCAGCGACGGCACGAGGTTGAAGGTGGCGCGCACGTTCGGGTACGCGTCCAGCAGCGCCGGCATCTTGAGGTAGTCCTTGGAGCAGCGCAGCCGTACCCACGGCAGGAGGTAGGTGTTGGTGAGGTCGTCCTTGTAATACGGCTGGTGCATGTGCCAGACGAAAGCGACGTGGAGGGGCTTCACTGGCTTCTAGGTTACTTTGCGGCGGGGGGCGGGCCGTCTCCGGGTGCCCTTCGCCGGCGGCGGAGGCACGTCGGCGCCTTCGAGCCGCACCGCCTGCTGGGCCGCGGCGAGGTCGATGCGCAACAACAGCTGGTCGATCACCTTCTCCCACGCGAAATCGCGCGCGGTCGTCAGGCCACGCTTGCGGATCGAGGCCGCGAGCTCGGGCCTCTCCTTGATCAAACGCAGAAGGGTGACCACCTCGACCGGATCGTCCGTTTCGAGCACTAGCGCGTTGCGAAACGCGTCCGCGTAGTCCTCGCCCGTCGTCCCCGTGATGGCGAGGCCGCCGGCCGCCATCACCTCGAGGCCGACGAGCCCAAAAGGCTCGTGGCCCGAGTTCGCGAGCACGGCGTCGGCGGCGACGTATATGAGCTCGAGCAGGTCGTCGCTGATGTAGCTCGTGAAGTTGACGACGTCGGCATGCGGGTGGTGGCGCAGCACGTGCTCCAGCGCGGCGGCGTCGTCCGGAGCGTCCACGTCCGTGACGTGCAGCCCGTGGTGCCGGGCGTGCAGCATCACCTCGGCGCCATGTGGCTCGCGGCCGCCACGCAACAGGAGCTTCGCCCGGCTGCCGCTCTTCTTCAGGTCCGCGATCGCGGTCACGGCCATTAGCCAGCGCTTGTCGGGATCGAAGCGCCCGATCTTGAAGCAGAGATGGTCCGCGCCGGCCGCCTCACGCACTCCCGCGACCGCAGCCGCGGCCGGCCCGTGCCCGGACGGGCGCGGAACCCCGTTGGGAATGACGATGGGGTTCTGGCCCCACTCCCACATGCGGAACTTCATGTACCGGCTGACCGTGGTGATGGTCGAGGCGAACGCGAGCGCGCCCCAGTTGATGCGCTGAAACCCGAAGGTGTTGTTGGCGTTCCACAGCATCACCACGCGGTCGCGCAGGCCGCGGTAGTACAGCGAATCGGAGAGCAGGTTCATGGTCGCCGCGGTCTGCCACTCCTCGCCCAGCACGACGACGTTGCGGCCCGACTCGATCGCGGGCACGACGATGCCGTCGATCACCGCTGGCGGAACGCTGCGGTCCCAGTCCCGGAGCTTGTCCTCCTCCCCGTCGTAGACGCCGCCGCGATGAAACGCGGAGAGCCACTGGCACCAGCGGTGGTAGTGGAGCCTTCCGCGCTCGTGGACCTCTTCGCTCGGCAGCTCCGGGTCGCCGATGAAGAAAAGGTGCGTCTCGTAACCGAGGCGCGCGAGGGTTCGCGAGAGTCCCTTGACGCGGACGCCGAGGCCGCCGGCCTGGCTGTACACGTCCGGTCCCTCGAAGCTGAGGATGACGAAGACGGTGCGTTCGGGCGAGACCTGCATAAAGGTCAGTCGCTCAGAAAAGCGCGGAGCGCCAGCGCGTGCGCCTCGGCATCCGGAGCGCACAGCAGCGTCGTGCGGGTCGTGAGCGCGCACTCGAGCGAGTCGATCGAGCGGCCCTGCACGTCGGTGGCCACGCCGCCCGCCTCGCGGATGATCAAGAGGCCGGCGGTCATGTCGAAGACACGCATCGGCACGGGTGCGCAGAACGCGTCCAGCGCCCCGGCGGCGGTGTGCGCCATGGACAGCGCCATCGAACCGAGGATGCGAACCTTGCTCGAGCGCTCCACCAGGCGTTGAGCGACGCCGAGCGAGCGGGTCGAGCTCTCGAGGCCGAGCAGCTGGATGCGATCGCGACGCTCGCGCGGGATGACCTCGATGGCACGCCCGTTGCGTTTCGCACCGTGACCTCGGATCGCAGTCCACGCCTCGCCGCTGACCAGGTTCACCACGCACCCGACCGATGCCTCGCCGACCGTCGGTCCGTCGAGCACCGCGAGCATCACGTTGTAGAAGGGAATCCCCTGCTTGGCGTTGAGGCTGCCGTCGACCGGGTCCACGACAACGAGGGGAAACGGCGCGCCGAAGCTGCGCATCCCGACCTCCTCGGAGAGCACCGAGAAGGCCTCGCCCCGATCCGCGATCCCCTGCAGCTCACCCAGCACGGTCGCCTCGGCCGCGCGGTCGAGCTCCATCGTGCGGTCGCCGCCCGCGCCCATCGCGAGCTGCTGCCTCCCCGCCTCGGTGCCGGACAGCGGCGTTACGACGTCGCGTACGCGCCCTCCGATGCGGAGAAAGGTTTCGAGCCAGGCAGACGGGGTCAGGAGACTCTCGTCCGCCTCAGCTGTCGGCGGCAGGGGCGCTGGGGTCGACGCGGCGCCGGCGCCGGCGCCGGCGCTCGACGACGATCGTGATCCGGTACGGCTGCTGCATCGCCCACACGCGCTCGATGAGCTGCGGGATCGGGATGCTGTGCGGCCGCTCGATGCCGAGCAGGATCAAGCGCTCGGCGAGCGCGTCGTCGATCTCGGTCCGGTCGTGCAGGTTCATCTGCTCGAGCGTTTCGAGAATGTCGTCAAGGCGCCGGAGGCTGCCCCTGCGCTCCTGATCCTGAGGGCGGACCATCGCGCCCTAGAGCTTATATCGCGGTGACTTGCGACAGGGCGAGGCCCACCTCGTCCGGCTTCTCGAACTGGAGCCAGTGGCCCGCGCCCTCGAGCACCTCGAGATGGAAGCGACCCTTAACGTGCTCCCCCGTCGTCTTCGCCTGGACCCGCCCGCAGGCCGGGTCCTGATCGCCCCAGAGCAGCTGCGTCGGGGACGTGATGTCGCCCATGCGCGTGAGCCGCTCCCACGCCGCGCCTCCGGTCCTCAGGTTGGCGCGGTAGTAGTTGAGCGCCGCGGTCAGGCGTCCGGGCCGGCTGAACGAGCGCACGTAGCCCTCGACGACCCGCTCGGGGATGGCGTCCGGATTGGGCCCGAAGCGGTACATCGCGCGCAAGCGCCGGTAGTCGTCCGCGGCCAGGACCTCCTCGGCCTTGCCGGCCTGCACGAACAGGCCGATGTACCTCGAGCGCTCCTTCTGGTCCGGATCCTCGCGGCTCGCGGCGGCCATCGCGGCGGGGTGACCGACCGAAAGGACCGTCAGCGTGGTCGTCATCTGCGGGTGCGCGCCCGCGACGTACCACGCGACGATGCCGCCCCAATCGTGCCCCACCACGTGCGCGGTCGTGCGACCGAAAGACTCGACCAGCGACTTTGCGTCCGCGACGAGATGGTCGAGCGAATAGTTCTCCACGCCGTCCGGCGCATCGCTCAGGCCGAAACCGCGCATGTCGGGGGCGACGGCGAGGAAGCCGGCGTGGGCCAGCACGTGCATCTGCCGAGCCCATGACTCGGCGCCCTCGGGGAAACCGTGCAGGAGCAGCACGAGGTCGCCGTCGGGCGGGCCTTCGACGAGCGTGCGGAAGCGCAGGCCGTTGGCCGTGACCATGTGCGTGCTTGCCGTCACGGGAGCGACTTCACGAAGTCCGACGCGACGTCGAGCGCTCTGTCCAGCACCTTGAGCAGCCCATGACCCTGGCCGGGAAATATCTCGAGCCTCGCGTTGGGCACCACCTTGACCCACTTCTTGAGCAGGTCGATGCGGGCGAAAGGGTCGCTGTCGCCGCTCATGAAGAGGACGGGGCAGCGGATCTGCTTGAAGTGATCGGTGCGCAGCTGGTCGGGGAACCCGGGCCTGTGCAGCGGATAAGAAAAGAGGACGAGGCCGGCGAATGGCGCCTCGACCGCGGCCATGCTCGCCATCCGGCCGCCATACGACTGGCCTCCACCGACCACGTCGCGTCCCGACCGCTCGACGAAGACCTGGACCGCTTTCTCGGCGTTGCTCTTGGGCAGGTCGACAGCCAGCGCTTCGATGCCTCGGCGCTTGAAACCGACCACGTAGGGCTTCATCGAGGCTGCGTTGCCAGACGCTCCGTGACCGAGAACGACGCGGCGCGCAGGCGCGACCAGGTTGGGCCTTACTGAATGCATCACCGCCTCCTTGTGGAAAAAGCCGATGAGTAAGGCACAGCGATTCCACAAACGAGGTCAAGGACTGTGAACAAACGATTCCTCACCGTGACACGCGGCGAGAAATCATCGACTCGCGGAGCGCTCCATGACAGCGCGTCAGAAATCCCACATGGTGAAGAGAAACCGTCATGACGTTGTCGCGATGAGACTTTTGGACCACATGCGTCGTGAAAAAAATCTTAGCTACCCATTGACGAACGCGATGCACTCGATGTATCAACACACTTTGTATGGCGTATCTGCTCGCGGTTGCCACCACAGAGGCAACGGACCCGACGCGAGTCAGCGACCCATTGCGCACAGCCGCCGACGTCGTGAGGTCCTTTTCATTGAGGTCTTGCGGCGAAACCCATGGGGTTGCAGAGGAGGTACGTGCAGGACTGGACGTAGATCGCGTCTCAGCAAGAGAAGCAGATCACCAAACCATGGAACCTCGGGTCCGTATCACTGAGAAGGAGGTGCACCAACATGGCTGCTAAGAAGAAGGCCGCGAAGAAGCCTGCTGCCAAGAAGAAGGCCGCGAAGAAGAGGTAAGACCTTTTCGAGCGAACCTTGAGTTCGTAGTCGAAGCGCCGGGGTTCTGTGGAGCCCCGGCGCTCGTGTTTTGAGGCGAGCGCCTAAGAGGCGAGCTTGTAGACGCCCATCTGGACGAGCGGCGAGGACGCGGTGTTCGACTTGTCGTAGTCCACCAGGAACCAGTCGTAGTTGCCGGCGCCGTGGGTCCGCTTCAAGTCCTCCGTGGCCACGAGGCTGCCGTTGAGCCAGACCCGCACCTGCTGGCCCTGGGCCACGACCAGGAGCCGATTCGTGCCGCTGACCCCGTTCGCGCCCTGGCTGACGAGCTGCTTGGTGTCCTCGAAGACGTAGACCGAGTGCTCCGAGGTGTCGAAGTCGGCGTCGACGCAGCCCGTGCCGTCGCAACCGAACAGGAACCCGACGTCGCCAAGGGTGGGTGGCACGAAGTCCGCGACCAGGAGCAGCGGGCCGGCCGCCAGCGTGCTGCTCGACCGGAGATAGGTTTCGATGTTGAACGCCGGCGACTCGAGGTGGCACCCGTCGGTGCGAATGTTGACGGTGCCGCCCGCTCCGTTCGTGCCTTTGTCGAGGTCGAGGCTCCCTGTCGTCAGTGTTGCGGGCAGGTTGGCGATGGTCCGGCAGTCAAGCTGCAGCGCGGTGGAGGCGACGCTGTAGCCGCAATCGGAGCCGACCGCGCTCGGCGCGATCGGAGTCCCTGCCCGCAGGATCGTGCACTCGGTCGAGCTCGTGGTCTCGCCGGTCTGGCTGCCGCCGAATGGATGCGTCCAGCCCCAGACCGCGGTTGACGACGCTATCAACAGCGTCAGCGCGGCCGCCGCACCCACGCTGCCCAGGCGCATGCCGGAGCCGGGGCGTTGCTGCGCGTCCACGAGCTGGCCCTTCGCCTGCGACAGTCCCCATCCGACAGCGCCCGCGAGCGGCGCGCCGATGACGGTGATGGCGAGCGCCGCGACGGACGTCCACGCCATCGCCGGCGCCCACCGGTCGCGCGCGCGAAGGCCCAGCGCGGCTCCCAGGGACAGCGACGTGACCAGCGCGCTCGCGATTCCGATCAACAACCACACGACGCGATCCGACGTCTGCAGGCCGCTGCCGCCGATTTCGACGACCGCCGCGGTCATGATGCCGGCGATGCCGAGGGCCACGCCGACCCAGAGGACGATCGCGACCCAGCCCGGCAGTCCGGCGCTGCGCGGCGCGGGCGGCGTGGTGCCCCACTGCGCGGGCGTCGGCGTGTACGCGGGATAAGTGGCCGGAGGCGGAGTGGCGACAGGCGCAGCCACAGGCGCCGCGTACGCCGCCGGTGAGTAAGTGGCCGGAGCCGGCGACGCGTATGGAGTGGCCGCAGGCGGCGGCGGTGTGTACGCGGGATACGGAGTCGGCGGAGGCGCGTACTGCGCCGGTGGCGGCGTGGCCACCGCGGGGGCTGACGGCGGGGGCGATGCCGGCGGCGGCGTGGCCGGCGTGACATACGTCGGCGTGGGTGGATATGAAGGCGAAGGCGTGACCTGCGTGATCGGTGGCGGCGTCATCGGGTACTGCGACGCGGCGGAGGACACCGCCGCCGCGAGCTGGTCGATGAAATCGACACCGGTCTCCGGTCGCTTCGCTGGATCCTTGGCGAGCGCGGTGAGGATCGGCTGCACCACCGACTCGGGCAGGCTCGGATTGAACTTTCGTGGCGAGGGCGGCGGCGTGACCTGGTGGGCGGCGATGACGCCGAGCGGTGTCGGCGCGCTGAACGGCACTCGCCCGGTGATCATCTCGAACGCGATCACCCCGAGCGCGTAGATGTCCGCGGGCGGGCCCGCCTCATGTCCCGCGCACTGCTCCGGTGCCATATAAGTCGGGGTACCCACCATTGCGCCGGTTTGCGTGAGGCGCTCGCTCTCCGCTGTCTCCGCCACCCGCGCGAGACCGAAGTCGGAGAGGATGGGCACGCCGCGGCGGTCCATCAGGATGTTGGAAGGTTTGACGTCGCGGTGGACGACGCCTTCGCTGTGCGCGTAGTCGAGCGCGTCGGCGACGGGGCGCAGCAGGCGCACGCAGTAGTCGAGCTGGATGGGTGCGCCGAGCCGCGCGGCGAGGGTGCCGCCGTCGACGTACTCGCTGACGATGTACGTCACACCGTCCTGCTCGCCGTGGTCGAAGACGGAAAGGATGTTGGGGTGCTGCAGGCGCGCCACCGCGACGGCCTCGCGGTGGAAACGGGCCTTGAAGCCCGGCTGCTCGACCAGGAACTCGGGCAGCACCTTGAGGGCGACCTCGCGCTCGAGCGTCGGCTGATAGGCGCGGTACACGGTGGCCATGCCGCCGCGACCGAGCTCGCCGAGGATCTGGTACGGCCCGATGCGAGTGCCGGGCTCGAGCTTCATGGCCGCGATCATGGGCCACCGCCTGTTAACCCGCAATAAATTCTTGACTCTCGAACATCTGTTCGATATCCTGGATTAAGCCTCCAAACCCGCCGCCTGCGTCCAACCCCGGAGGCAAAAGCAAGGGAGAGATGCAGGTACAAGCACGCCATCTCGGTGGCAAGACCGAGACACTCGACCATGCGATCGAAGCGATTCGGGTCCGCTTCGGCAGCCAGGCGCTCACGCGGGTGGCGGAGCTTCCGCCCCCGCTGCCCTGGCCGAGCGGAACGGCGCTCGATCGCCTGACCGGGATCGGCGGCCTGCCGCGGGGGCGGCTGACGCTGCTGACGGGAACGGGAACGTGCGGCAAGCTCACCCTCGCCCTGGCCCTGCTCGCGCAGGCGACGCGCGAGTTCGCGCACGCGGTGGTGGTGGACGCGGCGCGCCAGTTCGATCCCTGGGCGATGCTGCCTTTCGCGCCGGACTTCGCGTCCCTGACGGTCATCACTCCTCCCTCGGCGGAGGCGGCCGGCGAGGCTGCCTCCGCGCTGGCCCGGGCAGGAGCGGGCTTCATCCTTTTAATGGGGGAGATCCCGGAGCCCTGGCTGGGACCGCTGGAGTCCGGCGCCTCGCGCTCGGGCGCGGTGGTGGCCGGCGTGGTCGACGCCCCTGGCCGCGCGCTCGCACACGCTTCGAGCCTGAGTGTCTGGTTTGCCCACGCGGGCTGGGTCTACGAACGCGGCCAGCTGGTCGGCGTCAAGGCGAGCGCCAGGTGCTCGAAGAACAAGCTCGCTCCACCGGTGGGCGAATCCGACCTCGAGATCAGGTATCCGCTCGGCCTGAACCTGGTGATGGCAGGCGTTTCGGAGATGCCGGGCGCTGGGTGGCGGGAAGAGATGACATGCGAGTCAGCTGCTGCTGCTGTCTGACCGGCTCTTTGGAGCTGGCTCGACGCCGCGACCTCTATGGAAACCCGGTCGTGGTCGGGGACGCGGACGGATGCACGATCGCCGCGTCCGACGAGGCGCTTCAGTTCGGCGTCGCAGCTGGAATGCCCGTCCGCCAGGCGGAGCATGTGTGCCCGCAGGCGACCTTCCTTGCCTCCGATGCGGCTGCTGCCGTCCGCGTGCGCGAGCTCATCGCCTCGGCGCTCTACGACCTGGCGCCAAGCGTCGAGGTGCGTGTCGAGGGAATCGCGTGGCTCGATCTCGAGGGCGTGCCGTCTCCGGCCGCCTCCATCCGCGAGGCGCGGCGGCGTGTGCGGGCCGCCATCGGTCGCGAGCCGCGGCTCGGTCTCGCGCCCGGTCCGTTCTCCGCTCGACTCGCGGCCGCGCGCGCGCGTCCCGGCCGGCTGTTGCGCGTCGACGACGCGCGAGCATTTCTCGCGCCGCTGTCGATGCGCGAGCTTGTGCTGGACGAGGAGCAGGCGGAGCGGCTCGACCTCCTCGGCCTGCGCACGCTCGGCGCGGTCGCATCGGTTGGCCCGCGCGAGCTCGAGAGCCAGCTCGGTCGCGATGGCCGGCGCGCCGTGCTGCTCGCACGCGGCCTCGAGCCCGATCAGCTGATCCCGTGGCAGCCACCCCTGTTCACGAGCGCGCATCGCCAGTTCGAGCCTCCGGTCCAGGATCGCGAGGCGCTGCTCTTCGTCTGCCGCGCGCTGTGCGGCGACCTGGCCGAGGAGCTGGGCCTGCGCGGCGCGGGCGCGCGCCAGATGCGCGTGCGCCTCGTGTGCGAGGACGGTGATGTGGAGGCGCGCGACTCCGTCGTCCGCCATCCGCTGAGCGGCGCAGCCGAGCTGTTCGGACTCGTGAGCTCGTGGATCAAAGGCTGGCAGCCGCACGCACCGATCAACGAGCTGTGGATCGAGCTCCCCGTGCTCGAAGCCGCGGGCCGCCGTCAGCTGAGGTTGTGGACCGGCGGGGATGGCAACAGCGACGAGGTGACGGCCGCGCTCGAGCGGCTGCAGGAGCGCCATGGCGACGATGTCGTGCGCAAGCCTCGCCCCCTCCTCCCCTCCTCCCCCATTCCGGCGCAGCGCTTCGCGTGACGCGCCTGCTGTCCCCGCCCACGCCGGTCGCCGTCACGTTGAACGCCGACGGCACGCCGGCGTTCGTGAAGGGTCCATGGTCCGGCCCGGTCGATCCCATCACGCGCTGGAAGGTGGAGACGGACTGGTGGACCACGCCAGTCGTGCGCGAGTACTGGAAGGTCGTGCTCAACAGCGACCTGCTCTGCGAGCTGTTTCACGACGTGGCTCGCGACGAATGGTTCATCGAGCGGGTCTATGACTGATGTTCCCTACGTCGAGCTTCACTGCCACTCCAATTACTCGTTCCTCGACGGTGGTTCGCACCCCTACGAGCTCGCGGTGCGCGCCTCCGAGCTGGAGATCCCCGCCCTTGCCATCACCGACACAGGCGGCGTGTACGGCGCGGTCAGGTTCCTGCAGGCCTGCCGCAAGGTCGGCGTCAAGCCTCTGATAGGCGCCGCGCTCGAGGTCGACGGTGAAGAGCTCGTGCTCATCGCCCGCAACCTCGCCGGCTACTCGCGGCTGTGCCGCCTGCTGAGCGTCGCCCACCACGACCAGCCCAAGGGAGAGGCGCGCGCCCCGCTCAGCACCGTCGCCTCGCATCGCGGCGACCTCTTCTACCTCAGCGCCACCGACGACGAGGGCCGCCTGCGCTCCCTGCAGGAGGCACTCGGCCGCGAGGTGGTCTTCAGCGAGCTCCACCACCACATGTCCCCTGAGGACCAGTGGGTCCTCGAGGGGCGCGCGGCGATGGCGCGCCGCTGCGGAGCTCGCGTCGTCGCCACCAACCAGGTTCACTACCACGCGCCCGAGCGTCGCCGCCTGCACGACGCGCTCGTGGCCATCCGCCACCGCATGACCCTCGACGAAGCCCGGCCGCACCTCTTCGCCAACGCTGAACACGCCCTCAAGTCCGGCGACGAGCTGAGGTCGCTGTTCCAAGACCACCCCGAAGCCCTCGCCACGCCATGGGAGATCGCCCAGGCCTGCGACGTCGACCTCGACTTTCGCAAGGTTCGCTTCCCCGGCTACCCGGTCCCCGACGGGGAGACGCCCTTTTCGTATCTGTACAAGCTCTGCTTCGAAGGCGTCCGTGCCCGCTACCGGCCGATCACCCCCGACGTGGCCAAACGGCTGCAGCGGGAGCTCGAGGTCATCGAGAAGACCGGCCTCGCGGAGTTCTTCCTCATCAACTGGGACCTCATGCGCTTCGCGCGCGAGCACGGCGTGCCCGGACAGGGTCGAGGCTCCGCCGCCGACTCGATAGTCGCCTACGTCCTCGGCATCACGCGAGTCGACCCCATCGAGCACAACCTTCTGTTCGAGCGCTTCCTGCACGAGGAGATGACGAGCACGCCGGACATCGACATCGACTTCTCGACCGAGCACCGCGAGCAGGTGATCCAGTACATCTACGACAAGTACGGCTGGGAGCGGACCGGGATGGTCTGCAACGTCGTCACGTTCCAGCCGCGCATGGCCATCCGCCAGATCGGCAAAGCCCTCGGCTTCTCGAACGAGCTGCTCGACCGCCTCGCCAAAGGCGTCGACAGGTGGTTCACGGAAGACGTCGAGGACTCGATGCTCGGCGCGGTCCCATCGCCGGAGATGCGACCCCCGAGCTGGCAGCAGTTCCTCGAGCTCTGCCGCGAGGTGATCGACTTTCCGAGACATCTCTCCATCCACAACGGCGGCATGCTCGTGACCGGCGAGCCCCTCGTGGACATCGCGCCCGTCGAGCCGGCGGCGATGGAGGGGCGCCGCGTCGTCCAGTTCAACAAGGACGACGTCGAAGACCTCGGGCTGATCAAGATGGACATGCTGGGCCTGCGCACGCTCTCGGTCGTGGCCGAATGCCTCGAGCTGATCAAGGACAGGACCGGGGCGAAACCTGACCTCGACGAGCTCACCCTCGACGACCCCAAGGTTTTCGAGACCTGCGGCGAGGCCGACACCATCGGCGTCTTCCAGATCGAGTCACGCGCCCAGATGCAGACGCTGCCCCGCACGAGGCCCAAGACCTTCAACGACCTGGTCGTCGAGGTGGCGATCATCCGCCCCGGCCCCATCCAGGGCAACGCGGTCCACCCGTACATAAGAAGGAAGCAGGGTCGCGAGCCGGTCACCTACGCGCATCCTCTCCTCGAGCCGATCCTCAAGGACACGCTCGGCGTGATCCTCTACCAGGAGCAGATCATCGAGATCGCCATGCACGTCGCAGGCATGCGGCCCAGCGTGGCGGACGGCTTCCGGCGCGCGATGACGAGGCACCTCAATCGCGTGGAGATGTCCTCGCTGGAGGACTCCTTTATCGGCGGGTGCCTCGGCAACGGAGTGCCACGCGAGGTCGCCGACCAGCTTTTCGCGGCGGTGCAGGGATTCGCGGTCTATGGATTCTGCCGCTCCCACGCCGCCGCGTTCGCGCGCACGTCCTACGAGACGGCGTGGCTGAAGGTCTATCACCCGGTCGAGTTCGGCTGCGGTCTCCTGAACAACCAGCCGATGGGCTTCTACCACCCCAGCGTGCTGGTCGAGGACTTGAAGCGCCACGGCGTCAAGGTGCTCCCCGTCGAGGTCAACCGCTCCGACGTGCGCTGCCTGCCGGAGGACGGCGCCATGCGCATCGGCTTCAACTACGTCCGCGACCTTGGCGAGGAAGGCCGCGTCGCCATCGTCACCGAACGAATCGCCAACGGCGATTACCGGTCTTTCGACCAGTTTCTCGACCGCTTGCGTGGCAAGCCCATCGGCCCGCGCGCGGTGCGCAACCTCGTGATGGTCGGCGCCTTTGACGCGCTCGGCGAGCCGAGACGCAACCTGCTGTGGGGCTGGCAGGAGCGATGGCACGGCAGCGGCCTGCGCCGCGGCATCGCCGCGCAGCACGACCTCCACCTGGACGCGACGGCGCCACAAGCGATTCCCGCGGTCGACGAGTTCGACGCCAACCAGCTGGAGTACCGGATCTCCGACCTCTCGACCGGCCATCACCTGATCCACTTCTGCCGGGACAAGCTCGACCAGCTGGGCGCGCTCACGAGCAAGTCACTTCCAGTCATCCCCAACGGAAGAACGGTTCGAGTCGCGGGCCTCGTGATCACACGGCAGGCACCCTCGACGGCCAAGAAGATCCGCTTCTTCACGCTCGAGGACGAGTTCGGCCAGGTCAACGTGACGATCAAGCCCGACGTCTACGACCGCTACCGCCGCATCGCCAACCACAAGCCGATCCTGGTGATCGACGGTGTCATGCAGCGGCAGGACGGCGTCTGGTCGGTGCTCGCGTCGCACATCGAAGCTCTCGAAGGAATCCCGCGCCCGAAGACTCGCTCCCACGACTACCGCTGAAGCGAATCAACCCGGCGCGACTTACTTTCCGTAGCCAGCCGTGGTCCTTTTGAGCGAAGCTATGCCTCAAATGGCCATTGGCAGAGAGATCGAAGACATCGCGCGCGAGCTCATCCGGCACCAGCACGACCACCCGCCCGTCCGCGACCTCAACCGCGAGGTCGACCGCAAGCTCACGCTCGCCGATCGCATCGGCGCCGACTTCGCGAGGCTCATCGGCAGCTGGGTCTTCGTTCTCGTGCAGATCGGCCTGATGGTCGTGTGGGTCGCCCTCAACGCGATCGCCTCGTTCGCGCACTGGGACCCTGCGCCTTTCCAGCTGCTCAACTTCATCCTGAGCCTCGAGGCCACGCTGTGGGCGAGCCTGGTGCTGATGGCCCTCAACCGCCTCGCCGACCGCGAGCGCCTTCGTGCCCAGCACGACTACGAGCTCGACGTGAAGTCAGAGGAGGAGATCAAGGCGCTGATGAATCACCTGATGCACCAGGACGAGATCCTGCTGCAGATCGTCAACCGCCTCGATCGCGGCGACAGCGAGATGAAGAGGTTGCTGCGACGCCTGGAACCGGAGAGCGCGCCCCGGCCCTAGCTCACGTCGACCCCGGCACCCGATACAGGCGGTACTCGCCGTTGTCGTAAACGAGATGGCCGACCTGCGCCCAGTACGTGGCGGCCGCCCCGTGCTGGCTGGACAGCTCCTGGGGACCGATCAGCACGTAATCGACGTGGTACTCCTTGAGAAGTTGCGGCGTCGACTGATCGCCCTGCAGCATCAACTGCGCGTCGTTGGTCTTCTGGGCGTAGTCGGCGAGTCCGTACGTGAACAACCAACCCGGATAGCCGATCACGATGCGCCGGCCGGTCAGAGTCGGAATCGGGCTGTTGTGCTCGTCGGCCACCAGGAATATCGCGTCGGGCGGCGTGTTGGCTCGCACCCAGCCGGCCAGCTGCAAGCCCCGCGCGTCCACGAATTGGTACGAGCTGACCGACGTGTCCTGGGCGCGGGTCAGGTCCAGGCCGCCGGTGAAGACGAGAAGCACGAGCATCACCGAAGCGGCCAGCGCCTCCCACGGGCCGCGCCGGAACAGCGCGGCGAGCACTGCCCCGACGACGATGCTGCCGAGCATCGCGAAGAAGATGAAGAACTTCGTGTTGTCCCAGTCCCACGGCTGAAGAACGATGAACGAGGGGACCGCGAACCACAGCCACATCGGCGCGAACCAGGAAGCGAACCGCGTCGGGATCCACCGGTTCGCGAAGTGGCCGGCGATGATGAGCGGGATCAGCAGCGAGGTGTTCTTGAGCCAGAACCAGACGAAGTCCGGCACGGCCCAGATGAGCCCGTCGCGCTTGGCGTCCGTGTAGGACAGCCAGCCAGGCTCGATGCAGTAGCCGAAGACGCTGCCTCCGTCGCCACAGAAGCTGTTGTTGGCCGGCGGCCACATCCACGCGAGCACCGGCAAAGCGAGCGCGACGGCGGGCACGAAGAACCAGAACCACTCCACCCGCCGGTTACGCGTGAACCAGAAAGCCGAGAGCGCCACGGTCGTGCCCCACGCATGGACGTGAAAGGCCGGCATCAGTCCGGCCACGACGCCCGCGAAAAGGAACGCCTGCCGGCCGAGCCGCTCGCGCGTCGCGATCCAAACGAGCAGGAGCACGATCAAGGCCAGGCTGAAGCCGAACAGTGTCGAGCGCTGTGGGACCAGGTAGGCCAGCACGGGGTTGAGCCACTGGAAGTTCAGCTCCCGGTCGAGCGTGTATTCACGGGGCAGATGCGCGAGCACACCGAACCCACGCGTCGCCAGGTCGCCGAGGAGGTACAGGAATCCGAAACCGCCGCTCATCAGAAACACGAAGGTGGCGATGGCGCCGGCCGCACGGCCACCCGCGAAACGGCTCGCCGCGAGGTACATGACCGCGGGGAAGACGAGGCCGAGCAGTCCCGAGGTCAACACCAGCGACGAGGTGAGCGAGGTGCCCAGCGGCACGAGGTCGGCCGCGAGGAAATCCATCATGAAGGGGTAGCCGAGGTGGTTCCCGGGATCGATCGGGAACTGCGGCGGGAAGTTGTGGCCGTACGCGAACGAGCCCGCGAATGACAGGTGCGCCGCCCAGTCACCCCAGATGTTGATGTAGCCCGCGTAGAGCCCATCGGCCCGGTACTGATAGGCGTGACTCAGGAAGGGAATCGTCCAGGCGGCGCAGAAAAGGAAGATCGCCGCGAGCGGCCACGGATGACCGTCGCTGGAAACCGGCCGCGACCAGCGCGCTCGGAGGTCGGCGATGTTCTCGCCCAGCCGGGCGCGGTGCCAGACGACGAGCGCGATGCCGGCGATCGTGGTGACGGCGATTGCGCCGAGCACGGTCCAGAGGTTCACGTCGCGCGCCGCCATCGACAGCACGAAGCTCACACTCGCCACCGCCATGGCGCCGAGCACCGTGCCGAAAGCGATCCGTTCTTCGAGGTTCAGGTCGACGGTGCTGAGGAAGGTGATCCCAAACCCCGCGATCAGGCAGGCCGCGATCAGGAGCACGGCGGCGCTAGTTCCAGCAGAACAGCTGCGGCTCGCTGATCGGCAGCTGCGGGTTGCAGTTGGTCATCCACAGCTTGGGACCCCATGGCGGCGAATCGGGGCCCTTGAACCACGCCCCCTCGGAAAGTGGCAACGCCGCCCACACGGGATAGAAGTAGATGAAGAACAGCACCGCGATCACGAGGTGCGCGATCGCGACATTGCGCCCCCACCTGGGCACGTGTTCCGCGGTCCAGGCGAGGACGAACGCGACCGCAAGCACCATGAAGATAAGGCCGCCGATCATCTCGTAGATGAACAGAACCCGGGTGATGGGCGCCCATGGAAGGTACTGGGTGATGAAGCCGACAAGGATTACGGCAGCCGGAAAGCTGCGGTGCCTGACGATGAAGTAAGGCAGCGACAGCACGCACGGAATGCTGGTCCACCATATCCACGGGTTGCCCAGGTTGTAGATCAGCGCAAAGAGCGGCTGCCCAGAGAACTGGTCGGTGCCGAGGTTCGTGTACTCGGCGTAGTAGAGGACCGGCCTTGCGAGGAAGGGCCACGACCACCACGGCGACCCGTATGGATGCGTGGCCCTGAGGTTCGCGTGGTAGCGGAAAGCGTCCTGGTTGTACGCGATGAGGTCGGCCAGCGAGTGGAACTGGCCGCGCATGAAGAACGGGAACCACGAAACGACGTAGATGGCCAGCGGGAAGACGAGAAGCGCCACCACGGCGACGAGCGCGTAGCTCGGCCAATAAACGTCACCTGGGATCTTCAGCTCGTGAGTGGTCGCGTACGTCCAGAGCATGCGGCCCAAGAGGAAGAACACGATGCTGGCGAAGGCCGCGAGGACGATCCATTTCGCCGCCACGCCCAGGCCTATGGCCACGCCCAGCAACAGCAGCGATACCACGGAGCCCTTCACGGTCCGGCTCTGGATGTGGACCAGGAAGAGGTAGTAGCAGAGCAGGATGAAAAAGACCGGGAAGATGTCGATCATGCCGATGCGCGACTGGATGAAGAACATCCCGTCGAAGCACACGAACAGCGCGGCCGCGCCTGCGAACAGCCTGTTCGGCCACAACCGGAGGGCAAGCAGGTACATGAGCGGCACGCAGAGGGTGCCGATGATGCAGGCCGAGATCCGCCACCCGAAGGTGTTGAATCCGAGGTCGATGTACTCGCCCTGGGCGTCCTGAAAGGTCGCGCGGAACCAGCCGTATCCCCACTCGCCGGCGGCGATCATCTCCTTGCCTAGCGGCGGCTCAGGATCGAAGTAGTTGTACTGGCACTCCACGGTCGTCGGCCGGCAGCGCTCCATGCCGAGCACGTCGGCGTGGGCGTCGACCGGGAAATACACCTCGTCGAACACCTGGCCGTTCGGCGGAGAAAGCACTCCGTTCGGGTCCTTGTAGCCGCGCGTGTACGGATACGCGAGGCCGCACAGGGTGCCGGGGTCGCCATTGACGTCGACAGGCGTGTTCGGCACGCAGAAGCTGATCGGCGGCCAGCTGAACGGATGAGCGATGAAGTTCGGCGTGATCGGGCTGAAGAAACGGATGAAGAACGCGACGGCCGTAAGGGCGAGAAGGACGACCACGTCCCAACCCCGCAGCCTGAGGACCTGGAGCAAGGTCGCCATGCGGCGCTGGCCGACCTCGGTCAGCGACGACGCTTCCGCCGCTTTCCCCCTCCGAGGTTCTGGCCGACGCGCAACGGCAGGTGCGCCGTGATCGCCCACGCGGCCGCATCCGCGTCAGGCACCGGTACCGCGATGGTGTCCTCGTACATCAGGCGCGAGCCGAGCTTCTTCTGCAGCGCCTGCAGCGATTCGTCATCGCCGCGCACGCGAATGAACAGCGCCGGCTTGTCGATGTAGTCCTTCATGACCCGCACGATCATCCTGGCCCGTCGCTCGAGGAAGTGATTGCGAAGCGGCTGCACCTTTACGAGACGAATCGAGTCGTAATCGATGTCGACGTGGGAAAAGAAGGTCGAGATGCGGATTCCCGAGTCGAGCACGCGCACGTGGCTGCGCCAGCGGTACCAGAGAAAAAGACCGCCCAGCAACAGCCCGCTCGGGACGTAAAAGCTCCAGATCAGGTTGGAGTGCTGGAACAGCTGGCCCTGGTAGATGAGCACCCCCGTCATCACGAGCCCGACCGCGACGAGAAAGCCGGCGAAGAACCTCTGCTGCAGCCACATGTGATGGGCGTGCAGGTTCTGGTGCCGGACCTGTCCGTTCGGGCTTGGCGGGGAGCTCAAGGTCTCTGATTATCGCCGCCGAGCCAGCCGCGACTCCGGTCCACGGCGCGCCGCCATGCATCTTGCATCGCGTCCGCTTCGTCGCGCGACATCCGCGGTGTGAACTCCCGATCGAGCTTCCAGAGATCCGCGAGATCTGATTCGCGCCACAGCCCCGCGCCGACGCCCGCGAGGTAGGCCGCGCCGAGCGCAGTTGTCTCGGTGAGCCTCGGCCGGCGCACAGGGATGCCGAGCAGGTCGGCCTGGAGCTGGCACAGCACGTCCATCACCGCGGCGCCGCCATCGACGCGCAGCTCCTGAAGCGGGTGGCCGCTGTCCTTCTCCATGGCCTCGACCACGTCGCGCGTTTGAAAGGCCATCGCCTCGACGGCTGCCCGGACGATGTGCGCGCGCCCGCTCCCGCGCGTGAGCCCGACAATCGTGCCCCGCGCGTAAGGGTCCCAGTGCGGCGCCCCGAGGCCGACGAACGCCGGCACCAGGTAGACGCCTCCCGCGTCGGGGACCGACTCCGCGAGCGGGCCCGCCTCGGCCGCGCTCCCGATGATCCCGAGCCCGTCGCGCAGCCACTGCAGCGCCGCGCCGGTGACGAAGATGGCGCCCTCGAGCGCGTAGGTGAGCGCCCCGCCGCGGCCCCAGGCGACGGTGGTGAGCATCCCCGTCTTCGACATGACGCGGTCGCCGCCCGTGTTGACGAGCACGAACGAGCCCGTGCCGTACGTGTTCTTGGCCATGCCGACGGCCGTGCATGCCTGGCCGAACAGCGCCGACTGCTGATCGCCCGCGATCCCGGTGATCGGCGCGTCCACTCCCCCGAACGCATCTGGCGTGGTGCGCGAGATGTGGCCGCTGGAGTCGCGCACCTCGGGCATGTTCGCGAGCGGCACGCCGAAGAGGTCCGCCATCTCTTCGCTCCAGCGACCGCTCCGGATGTCGAACAGGAGGGTGCGCGAGGCGTTCGACGCGTCGGTGACGTGGTCGGCGCCGCCCGAGAGACGAGCCACGAGCCAGCTGTCGACGGTGCCGAAAGCGGCCTCCCGGGCTCCGTGCACGTGCTTCACGGCCCAGCCCGCCTTGGTGGCGGTGAAGTAGGGGTCGAGCACGAGGCCGGTCACCTCGCGCACCTTGTCCTCGTACCCGGCGTCGCGCAGCCGGATGCATTCCTCGGTCGTCCTGCGGTCCTGCCAGACGATGGCGCGGCCCAGCGGTTTCAGCGTCCTGCGGTCCCATACGACCAGCGTCTCGCGCTGGTTGGTGATGCCGACGGCGCGCACGTCGGCTGGTCTGGCGCCCGCGGCCGCCAGGGCCTGCGCGGCGGTTTCCTGGACGGCGCCCCAGATCTCCTCGGCGTCGTGTTCGACCCACCCCGGCTTCGGAAAGTGCTGGGTGATCTCGCGGTAACCCTTGCCGCGCACGTCGCCGCCGAGCCCGACGGCCACCGCCGTCGCACCCGTCGTGCCTTCGTCTAGCGCGAGGACGATGTCCGCGATGTCGGCTTCCAGGTGCGGTTGAGGCTGCCGGTCGCGTAGCCCTCGAGGTCGAGCGAGACGAACTTGTAGCCGGAGTCCTGCAGCCCCTCGACCACGCGTTCGCGATTCGCAAGCAGGAGCGCCATCTCGTCCGGCTCGACCTCGATCCGCGCCACATCACCGTGGTCGCGCACGCGCACCTGGCGCAGTCCGAGCGACTTGATCACGCGTTCGGCCGCTTCGATGCGCCGCAACGCATCGACCGTCACCTCGGTGCCGTGAGGGATGCGCGAAGAGAGGCACGCGAAGGACGGCTTGTTCCAGTTCGCGAGCCCGAGCGAGCGCGCCGCGGCGCGGATGTCGGCTTTGCTCATCCCCGCCTCGAGCAGCGGAAACCTCACGCCGCGCCGCACCGCCGACCCGTGTCCGGGCCGGTGGTCGCCGGCGTCATCGGCGGTCGCGCCGTACGCGATGTGATCCAGCCCGAACTCGACGCGAACGGGCTCAAGCGTTGCGAAGAGCTCTTCCTTGCAGTGGAAGCACCGGTCGGGGTTGTTGCGCGTGTACTCCTCGAGCTCGAGCTCGTGCGTGTCGACCTCGATCAGTCGCGCTCCGAGCGTGTGCGCCATCGCGCGCGCCTGCACCTGCTCCTCCTCCGGGTAAGCCGGAGAATTCGCCAGCACCGCGACCGTGCGCTCGCCCAGCTCGTCGAGGGCGAGCTTCAGCAGCAGTGTCGAATCGACTCCACCCGAGAACGCAACGAGCACAGAGCCCAGGTCACGCACGACCGCGCGCGCGTCATCGAGCTTGCCTGCGTCGAACCGATCGAGCTGGATCATCCAGCCCGAAGATTAGCTAAACCCCACGAACGCAGAGCCTGCGGCGTGCGTTCGCGGGGACCCCGTTTAAGAGGCTGCTGCCTCGGAAGGCTCCATGGCCGGCACCCCACACCAGGCCTCGTAGTCGATGAGCCCGTGGACGGTGGGGTTCTCGCCGCAGAGCGGGCAGGCCTTGTTGCGGCGCAGCTTCAGCTCGCGGAACGACATGTCCTCACCCTCGAACAGCAGGTAGCGCCCGATCATCGGCTTGCCGATGTGCAGCAGGTACTTGATCGTCTCGAAAGCCATCATGCTGCCGATGATCCCGGGCAGCACGCCGAACACACCGGCCTCGGCGCAGCTCTGCACGGAGCCGGGAGGCGGAGGTTCAGGGAACAGGCAGCGGTAGCAGCCCGTGCCGTGGGACGAGTCGAAGAGCGCCAATCGCCCCTCGAAACGGAAGATGCTCCCGTGCACGAGCGGCTTGCCGAGGAAGTGCGCTGCGTCGTTGGCCAGGTACCGCGTTGGGAAGTTGTCCGTGCCGTCGACGATGATGTCGTACGGCTCGAAGATCCTCATCGCCGTGTCGGAGTTGAGGTGCTCGCGAATGGGCACGACCTCGACATCGGGGTTGAGGTTGCGCAGCGTCTTGGCCGCGGAGTCGACCTTGGCCCGCCCCACGTCGTTGATGCCGTGCAGCAGCTGGCGCTGGAGGTTGGACGCGTCGACCGTGTCGAAGTCGACGATCCCGATCTTGCCCACGCCGGCGGCGGTCAGGTACATGGCGGCGGGCGAGCCGAGGCCGCCGGCGCCGATGAGCAGGACGCTCGAGGAAAGGAGCTTGCGCTGGCCCGCGCCGCCCACCTCGGGCAGGATCAAATGCCGGGCGTAGCGCGCGACTTGATCGGGCGTGAAGCCCCTGGCGGGTCCCATGGAACAACCCAATATACCGGGGCGTATTCGCGGGTATTCCTAGAGTCGGCCCTCGGCGCCCGCGGCGAGAGATGCGGCGATCCAGGCGGCCCAGATGCCAGGCGCGCGTCGAGCACCGCAGCGAGCGCATCCGTTGATGCGTGAGCGAGGAGCGCAGACCGCAACAACGCAGATGGGCCGCATGGGCGTCGCAGCTCCGCCGAGGGTCGCCGAGGCCGACTCTAGACTAGGGGGCACCTATGGAGACCGAGTACCTCGACGAAGAGCAGGTCATCGCCCTCTACAACAAGGTCCGGACCGGCAAGCGCACCTGGCCGGCCGACATCTGGAGCTCGCCCGCGGCGCTGCAGTACGCGGTCACGATCTTCGACTACTGGATCCACAACGTTATGGGCTGGAAGGGCTGGCCGGACGCGCGCGGCAAGGTGACGCCGGCGCTGCTCGAGGAACACCGCCTGGCCGACCTGGTGGAAAGCGTCTTCGTGCCCGAGTTCGGCGACGACTGGCTCGATTTCGAGGTGGTGTTGAACGAGAGCATGCGGCTCTCCGAGGACGAGGGCTGGGCGCCCGACGTCACCGACCGCCAGGAGCGCGTGGAGGCGGCGTTCGAGCACGCGTTCGAGCAGCTCGTCGGCTCACCCAAGCAGCAGCCGAAGCTGCTGCCGACCTATCACCGGTTCCGCAATCACCTCCTGCGCATGTGGAGCGCCTTCCAGGAGGCGCAGGCCGAGCACGACAAAGCCGAGCGCGAATCGGCGGAACGTTTCTGGACGAGCCTGCGGCTGGTCCGCAGCACGCGTGGCCAGCAGGCCGAGGCCTGGTCGATCGTCAACGCGGAGGACGAGCGTCGCGGCGAGGTGACGATGGTGTGGGGCGAGCCGCACCCTTACTGCGTCGTCGTGCTCGATCCGGAGATCGAGGCCGGCGGATGGGAGCAGGTCATCTACCGGCTCGAGCAGGAGATCCTGGTCGAGGAGCCGGGGGTCGTGAGCTACGCCGTGTGGCACAAGGGATTCGTCGGCGAGTTCTACCGGTGCGCCGACTGCGGCGAGCTGCACAGCCAGTTCGACGAGGACGCCGGCAGCGAGCTGCGGCTCAACGACCTGGAGCCTCCCGAGGAGCGCTAGAAAGCACAAGGGGGGCACGCCCCCCTTGTGGTGAACCCCCCGCCTCGCGACGCCTGCGCACCTGACTGCGATGCGGAGTCATGGCTCGGCAAAGCCGAGCCAACCCTGCGACGCTCGTCTACCTAAACCACGGTCACGGAGAAGTTCTGACCCTCCCAGCCCGTGCCGTAGTGCGCGGTCCACTGAAAGGTCGCGCCGGCCGTGACGTTCTGAGTCGGCACGTCCGCGACCCACACGCCAAGGGTCGTGTCGACGGCTTCGACGTCGCCATGCGTCGCCCAGTCGTCGAACGTGAAGTGAACGGATCCAGGTCGAGGCAGCTGCACCTTGAAGCGCCGCCCTGCCACGAGCCGCGTGACCTGGTGCTTGTGCGACCACACGAACGCGGGGTCATGTGGCGGCACCTCTGTGTAGCGCCGGCGCGCGGGCAGCACGACGTCGGGGAATCCGCTCAGCGCCACCATCGCCAGCAGCTGCAGGTACTCGGCGTGCGCCCACCCCAGCGGCGAAGACGAACCGTTGGCCCGCCCGAAGGCGAGCCCGCGCGCGGGAATGTCTGAACCGTCCCAGATCTGCTCGGGCAGCATCAGGCCTGGGCCCGCAAATGACTCCATCGTCCGCACCAGCTCCGCGGCGGGCAGCCCCATGGAAAAGAAGTGACGCGCGCGCTCGGCAGTCAGGACCGGCCACAGGCGGCCGCGGCCGTCACCGTCCCACGGCGTTCCGTCGTCGTGCTCGCCGTAACGATCGCCGACGTAACGGCGCCATGACGGACCCCCCGGCACGCTCTTCTTGAGCTTGCTGTCCACGCCCTCGAGGCTGCGCAGGATTCGTTCGTCCTTCGGCCGGCGCAGCCCGTAGCGGACCAGCTCGAGGAATTCCGGGGCCACCGCGCCCTCGGCCGGCCGCCTGTCGGGATCCGCCGCGAGCCGCAGGTACTGGCCGGCGACCGTGCTGCACCATGCCTCGACGCGGTCGTTCCAGTAGTCGGCGACGGCGCGGAGGTGCGCGGCGGCGAGGTGCTCGCCCACGTCTTGCGCGAATTCCGAGGCGGCGATCAGGGCCGCGATGCACGCCGCCAGAGTCGAGGGCGACAGACCGCCGAGGTCCTCCCACCTGTCCAGCTGCGTGAGTGGGCCCTCGCGGATGATGAACTGCGCGGCCGGCCGCACCATCGTGGGGTAGGGGTCGTGGTCGAGGCAGCCGGCCACGCCCAGCCGCCACGCCAGCAGGATCGGCAGGGCGACCTGATCGAGCTCGGTCGAGGTCCAGTGGGGACTTCCGTCGACGGCCCAGTTCTGGAACCACGCGCCGTCCGGGCGCTGGCGCGACTGCAGGTGGCGGAACGCGCGCAGCGCGGCACCGGGATCACCCGCATCGAGCAGCGCGGTCGCGATGCGACACATGTCACGTGGCCAGACCAGGTGGTACACGTGGTTGCCGTCGTGGTTCGTCTCGCCCCACGGCGCGCTGGGTGACGCGACGAAGGCGCCGGGGCGGGTCTTGTCCTCCAGGCACCGCAGCACGGCAAGCGACGCTTTGGCCAGGACGCCGTCATCGCCGCTCACCTTGGCCAGGGCAGCCGGCAGATCCGGCGTCATCTGCCAGGCGCGCGCGAATGCGGTGCGCAGCGTGCCGGCCCCCTTCTGCAACACATGGCGCGCGACCTCTTCGGCATCGGAGCGCGAATGCGCAAAACCGATCGCCAGCTGAAATGCGCCGGAGCGCACTCCAAGCTCCGCACCGACTGTGACGTTGCCCGGGCCGGCGCGGTCGTAGGTCTGGGTGATGTGGCCGTCGGCGTCGTGCAGCTCGACGTGGACGTCGGAGCTGCGGTAATAGCCGCAGGTGGCCCGGCTGAAAGGCCCGACCACGCAGATCCAAACATCCTGCTGGCGCATGAGCAACGCCGGCGGATGGGTGTCGAGAACCTCGGCGAAATTGCCTTCGGTTCCCGGCGACCAGTGCGCGGACGCCTGCATGAACAGGCGGACATCGGGCAGCTCCGGCGTGAACGTCCCGGACACGATCATCGCGTTCTCGTCCGGGTCCGAGATGAATTCTTTTGTCAGCCGGTACTCGTGGTGCGTGCTCTCGACGTTGAAGGCCGGCACGCCGGGGCTGAGCCAGCTGATGCGGTGCTGCCCATCACTCGCGTCATCGACGGGTGGCGCGCCCGGAGCAGATGCGAAGAAGCGCAGCTCGTGCAGAGCCACGCGATCCAGCGTTGGAAAGAAGACCTCGCTGAGGCTGCCTTCAGCGAGCGTGTACCAGACCTTGCTGCGCGGGCCCGGGGCCGCACCGAAGGCCATCTTCCGACCGGGGCCCCACATCGGCGGCGCCCCGGGGCCTCCTGGTGCCTCCATCGGACCCTAAGTATGGAGAGCAGGTGAGGATGGATAGAATCGATTCGCGACCCCGATTCGACGGGGAGGTGGCTGAGTGGTCGAAAGCACCCGCCTGCTAAGCGGGTAGGGGGTGTGAAACTCCCTCGAGGGTTCGAATCCCTCCCTTCCCGCCATTCGCGTCCCTCAGGACATAGCGGGTAGGGACGCCTGTTGCAAGACATTGTGGGCAGACGGTCGCCGGTCCGGTGACTGGTGTCCGCGGCCTCCCAGGCCTAATGGCACTGGTTTCGGCAGACGGCCGGCACTAGGTTGGGCAGGAGGTGTCTGTGGAGCAGATGAGACTCACTTGGAAGGACGTGCTATCGCTGGCTCTCGTTCTGGTCGGTTTGGCGCTGGCGCTTTCAGTCATGCAGGGGTGGAACTGGCCACTACTCGGAGGCGTACGCGAGGGCATCATCGCGCTCGCCGTATTCGGCTTCGGCGCGCATCTCTTGGGCGCGCCGCGTGAGAAGTTCTACTGGACGGATCCCTATGGGCTTCTCTTGGTGCTTGTAGTCGTGGCCGCAATGGCCGTTGCGATAGTCGGCGGTTTGATCTCAGGATCGTCGCAATTCCTGCTCGTCCTGATGATCGTCACCCCGGCGCTTTGGGTCATCGCGACGTTCCGGCACGCGGTCGAAGGCCGCACCCCGACCGCGCATGTGACCACAGCCTGACTGTCCAGGTGGTGATCGGTGGACCAGCCGGGTCTGCGTTTGGACCCGGCTGTGCCCCGACCGCCGAGCACTCCTCCAGCACTGAGACGTTGCCACACAGGACCGACCATCCATCACCACTGGCCGTCGTTGGAGAACTGGCCCATTCGCGACGGGGGAGTATTGCACCCGTCACTGGTCAGGCACGCGTGCCTTGAACCCGCACGGCGGTCCACCTTAGACTCGGCTGCAGGTGACGGGTTGGGTCGCGGGGTTCATGGTGCTCGTCCTGCTGGTGGTCAGCGCGTGCCGGCCACCGCTCCCGGGCGCGGTGCATTCACCCAGCTCGTTCGCGCACAAACAATTGACCTGGTCGCCGTGCGGCGGCGGCTTTCAATGCGCGACGCTCATGGTGCCGATCGACTACGCGAACCACAACGGCAAGCAGATATCGCTTGCCCTCCTGCGCAAGCCGGCGACCGAGCCGTCAGGGCGCATCGGTTCACTGCTGATGAATCCTGGGGGACCTGGTGAGTCCGGCAACGATTACCTGCGCTACGCGAGCGACGACTTCGCCACGTTGAACAAGCGGTTTGACATCGTGTCGTGGGATCCGCGCGGTGTGGGCTCCAGCAGTCCTGTGGAATGCCTGACAGGTTCGCAGCTGGACGACCTGTTCGCGCTCGATCCGGTGCTCGACGATCCGCAGGAAAAGCAGGCTTACATCCAGGCACAGAAGGACTTCGCCTCCGCGTGTTGGCAGAAAGATCACGACCTGCTGCCATTCATGGACTCGGAAAGCACCGCCGAGGACATGGAGCAAATCCGGGCTGCACTCGGCGACCGCAAGCTGACCTACCTGGGATTCTCGTACGGGACGTATCTCGGCCAGTGGTACGCCCACCTGTATCCGAAACGCGTGCGCGCCATGGTCCTCGACGGTGTCGTCTTTACGACGGAGCTGAACACAGCAACATCGCCATTCGACGCCGTGTACGACGCCCAGGCATTTGAAGACGGCCTGCGGGCGTACATCGATGACTGTCCGTACCGAAGCACCTGTCCGTACCATCCTTCGACAAACTTCGAACAGAGGATCGAGGTCGCGATGGCCGGCCTTGACGCAAAACCAGTCGCGGTGGGCCGGCGCTATCTGACGCGCGGACTTGGTCTGGCCGCGCTCGTCGCCGCGGTGTATTTCGTGGACGTGTGGCCGGACCTCGACAAAGCGTTGACAGCGCTGGCCACAGGAGACGGCGCGCCTATGCTCGGTCTGGCCGACTACTTCAACGGCAGGAACGACGACGGAACGTACATCAGCGAGTTCAATGGAGCTCTCGATGCGACCACCTGCCTGGACGGCCTGCATCCGACCGCCGACATAACTGCTTACGACCAGGCGGGGCCGGCCCTGATCAAGGCGTCGCCATTGTTCGGTCCAATGGTTCAGTACCAGGCGCTGCGGTGCGCTTTCTGGCCGGTCGACGCGAAAGGGCTCGAGGTTCCATCCGTCTCCTCCGATGTGCCACCGATCCTGTTGATTGGAGCGACCGGAGACCCTGCCACCTCATATCAAGAGGCCGAGCAGGCGAACCAGGACATTCCGGGATCGGTCCTGCTCACACGCAAGGGCAGCGGGCACACCTCATACGGCTACTCGGCGTGCATTGACTCGGCAGCCAATAACTACCTGTTGTTCCTCGTTCTGCCCCCGGCGGGCACGGTCTGTCCCGGCTGAGCGCGCGGAGGCTGCTCTACAGACTCTGAAAGCGATCCTCGCGCAGGATCGGCACCGCGTTGCCATTCTTATCGAGCCCATCGATCTCGATCTCCGGGCCACCGACCATGAAATCGGTGTGAACCGCTGACTGGTTGAGACCGGCCTCGCGATCCTCTTCGTCGGCCACCGTGAAGTCGAATCCGTGTCCGAACGCGATGTGGCATGTCGCGTTCTCGTCGTAGAGCGTGTTCCAGAAGATCATCTTTGCCTCACCCACCCTCGACTCGCTGTCGACGAGCGCGATCTCGCCGAGGTAGGGCGCGCCCGGGTCAGTGGCGATCATGGTGCGGATCAGGTCGGCCCCGTCCCCGTCCGCGCGAACCTCTGTGATATGGCCGTCCTTGAACGTCAGCTCCAGCCCGTTGATGATGCGGCCGCCGACTGTGAGTGGACGCGTCGAGCGAATCTTGCCTTCGGTGCGCCGGCGGTCGGGCGACGTGAACACCTCTTCGGTGGGCAGGTTGGCCACGTGCGCCTGGCCCCACGACGTCGTGAATTGACCGGCCGACATGAACCTCGCGCTCGGCAGCAATCCGACTGTGAGATCGGTGCCGGGACCGCGGTAGCGGATCGCATCGAATTTGCGATTGTTCAACCCCGCTGCGATCGAGTTGAGCTTGTCGAGCCGCTCGCGCCACGCGGCAACGGGATCGGGCAGATCGAGGCGAACCGTGCGTTCCACCGCCTGCCACAGTCGCTCCACATCGGGCTCGCCGTAAACCTGCTTCGCCCAGCCCTCGACCGGGCAGCCGACCAGCGTCCAGGCCAGCTCGCGATGGCCGATCGATCGTCCCCAGCGGCGGACGTAGTCGACCGGGACCGCGCGCCCGCTCCTCGCCGGATCGGAATGAGCCAGCAACTCAGGCGCCGGGTCACCGGCGATCTGGACGAATCCAGCCTTCTGCTCGACAAGCTCGTCGATCATGCGCACGCCGCCGGGTGGGCTCAGGGTCAACGCCGCGTCAGGCGCAAGGTCGATAAGTGGTTTGCGAAGTTCGGCGTCCCTGTAAAACGCGAACACGGAACCGGCTCCAGCTCGCCATGCGCGATCCGCCATCGCCCGCGCCAGCGGAGCGTGAGCGACGTCGGCACTGATCATCAGCGCCTGGCCCGGCTGCAGGTTCACGCCAACCTTCAGCGTGATGTCGGCGTAGCGTTCGAGGCGATCGGTGGACACCGCCACGAGGATAGCGCCGGACGCTGACGGGCCGCCGCTAGGCTTGTCGCGAAATGGGTTGGGACCTCGACGGGCGCATCGGCTCGGTGATCATCGGCGGCCGGGAACGAGTTGGGCTGGCATGGGTTCGAGACCGCGCGCGCAAACGACTCGTGTTCTACGCGCTTCCCATCCAATCCGCTCCGAACGAAGGTAAAGACGCCGCCCCGCAGGCCGAGGAATTCGAAATCGAAGAGGCTGCCTTCAGGCCGGTCTTCTCGACCACCTGGGCCCGGCGCCGCCGCGCCGGCCGAGGGCTGGAGTCAGACTAGCCGGGCTTGCGCAGCGCGAGCCCGAGCCAGACATACCAGGCCGGGTTGACGATGAATCCCTCGATGCCCGCGGGCGCTAGCACCAGCAGGTTGGATGCATCGAGGATCGTGAGCCGGCTCACGTAGATGAGCACGAGCAGGGCGCCCGAGACGTAGCCGATGGCGACCAGCCCGCGAGGAAAGCTCCGGTCGCGCTGCATCAAATAGGAGAAGGCCAGCAGCGAGAGGCCCGTCAGACCGAACGTACCGAGACCGCGCGGATCGACAGGGCTCGGGAAGTTGATGGTCTGGTTCGGCGGGTGAATCGCCACCGCGAGGTCATAACCGCCATGGAGCGTGACCGCGAACGCGCCGCCAAGTCCGAGCACCAGTGCCCATAGTGCATATGTCCCAGTGGCCGGCTTGAGCCTCTCGTAAAGTCCGAGGAGAGCGCTCGCGCCGAACACACCACCGATGAGTAGGAAGAAACCGCTGAGACCGTTGCCGAGCGCAGGGTTGTTGCGTGCGATGACGACGAACGCGACGGAATACAGAAATCCCGCGGCGGCCGCGAGCCACGCGCTCGGATAAGCGGTGTGCCGGTACTGGATCGTGCTCACGGGCGCATCCTAGCGCCCGAACTGCGAAAGCTGAGAGTTTGCTGTAAGTCGACTGGAAGGGAACACGCCTGAATTAGACTCGGCCCCGTTGAAGCGAGTTGCGATCGTGGCGGCGATTGTGGTCGTCGCAGTCAGTGCGTGCACGCGGGGGGCCGGCTTCGCCAAGTTCAGCCCACCGAGCACTCCGAAAGCGGACAAGATCGCATGGTCATCGTGCGGTGGTGGATTCCAGTGCGGGTCACTGACCGTGCCTCTCGACTACTCGAATCCCAACGGCGACACGATCAAGATCGCACTGATCCGCAAGCCGGCGACTGATTCTGCGCACCGCATCGGCTCACTCCTGACGAACCCCGGCGGCCCAGGCGCTTCTGGCATTGATTACCTCAAGAGCTCGGCGTCGTCACTGCGCAACCTGAACGTTCGTTTCGACCTCATCGGCTTTGATCCGAGGGGCACCGGCCAGAGCTCGCCTATCCGATGTCTGACCGGCCCGCAGGAGGACGCATTCAACGCGCTGGATTCAGTGCTCGACGATCCAGTCGAGAAAGCGGCGGCGATCCAGGCGGACAAAGACTTCGTCGCCGGATGTCAACAGATGAGCGGCAAGCTCTTGCCATACGTCGACACGCCCAGCGTCGCGCGCGACATGGATCGCATACGCGCCGCGCTGGGCGACACCAAGCTGTCGTATCTCGGATTTTCGTATGGATCGTTTCTCGGCGAGTGGTACGCACACCTCTTTCCGAGCCACGTGCGCGCGCTCGCGCTTGACGGTGTGCTCGACCCCGCTCTTCCCGCCAACGACTTCTTGCTGCAGCAGATCAAAGGCCTGCAGTCGAACCTCGACGCATTCGCGGCCGACTGCAAGACCAAGTCCACCTGTCAGCTCGGTCGCAGCGGTGACCCGGTGTCGAAGATGGTCAACCTGCTCAACCAGCTCGACAACCATCCGATGCAAGTCGGCGGTCGCCAGCTGACGCGGGCTCTAGCCCTGTACGGCATCGGCGTGACCCTGTACGACCAGACCACGTGGCCGTATCTCGACCAGGCCGTGAGCACCGCGCTGGCGGGCAACGGTCAGCTCCTGCTCAGGTTCTCCGATGTATACCTCGGTCGCCAGGCGGACGGTTCTTACGACACCGAAACGGACTCGAACATCGCGATCAACTGCCTCGATCATCAGGTGCCGACAGACATCGCGTCGTACGACGCTTTGGGTCCGTCGTTCGCGGCAGCTTCGCCCGTGTTCGGGGCGGCGTTCCAGTACGGCAACCTGATCTGCGCCTACTGGCCTGTCCCCGCCAAGGTGCCGCCGGGCGCGCTGTCGGTAGATGGGTCGCCCCCGATCCTGCTGGTCGGCGGCCTGGACGACCCGATCACTCCGTATGCGTGGGCCCAGGGCGCCGCCAAAGAGATGAAGGACTCGGTGCTACTGACCCGGCGTGGGTACGGGCACACGTCCTACGGCTCGAGCACCTGCGCCCAGGCCGCGACCGACGCGTATTTGCTCGAGCTGAGGTTGCCCGCCACCGGGACGATCTGCACGAGCTAACCGCGCCGGGGCCAAGCCGCGCCCTCCGCGGGCCCTCCCTCTCCCGTTCCGTTTTGGGCCCCTCCCCCAGCCCACCGCACCTGGCCCGCCAAAAGTTGCACACGTTGCGTGCGGGCACAACCCACCCTGTTAAGAGGCGGGAAAGGATCAGGCAGTCGCGATCGGGATCTTTGCCTTGGCGAAGATGAGCTCGCCGCCCTTGACGCCGACCTCGACCGCGTCGCCCTCGACGAACTTGCCTTCGAGCATCTGCATCGCCAGCGGGTCCTGAACAAGGCGCTGGATCGCTCGCTTCAGCGGGCGCGCTCCGTAGACAGGATCCCACCCTCGCTCCGCCAGGAGCTTGCGTGCAGCGTCGGTCACAACGAGCGCGATCTTTCGCTCCGCCAGCCTCTTCTCGAGACGGCGCAGCTGGATGTCCACGATCGCAGTGAGCTGCTCCTGCGTGAGTGCGCGGAAAACGATGATCTCGTCGACCCGGTTCAAGAACTCTGGCTTGAAGTGATCACGCAGGACCGCCATGACCGCATCGCGGACGTCTTCGAACTCGCGATTTGCCATTTCTTGAATGAGCTGTCCGCCGAGGTTCGACGTCATGATCAAGACCGTGTTGCGGAAATCGACTGTGCGGCCCTGGCCATCGGTCAGGCGGCCGTCGTCGAGGATCTGCAACAACACGTTGAAGACGTCAGGGTGTGCCTTCTCGATTTCGTCGAACAGCACGACCGAGTAAGGTCGCCGGCGCACGGCCTCGGTGAGCTGGCCTCCTTCGTCGTAGCCGACATAGCCAGGCGGCGCACCCAGGAGCCGCGCCACGGTGTGCTTCTCCTGATACTCGGACATGTCGAGTCGAATCAGGGCCTGCTCGTCGTCGAACAGAAACTCCGCCAGCGCGCGCGCCAGCTCGGTCTTGCCGACACCGGTCGGCCCGAGAAAGATGAACGATCCCACCGGTCGATTCGGATCCGAAAGACCGGACCGCGATCTGCGTACTGCATTGGCGACCGCGCTCACCGCCTCCTCCTGGCCGATCACGCGCTCGTGCAGTCGCTCTTCCATGCGGATGAGCTTTGCGACCTCGCCCTCCATGAGCTTCGAGACCGGGATTCCTGTCCAGCGGGCGACGATCTCAGCGATGTCCTCCTCGCCGACCTCTTCCTTCAACAGTGGCTCGCCACCCTGCAGTTGTGTCAGGCGCGTGTTGGCTTCCTGGAGCCGCTTTTCGATCTCGACCACCTGGCCGTAGCGCAGCTCCGCAGCCTTGGCGAACTCAGCGGCGCGCTCGGCTCTTTCGGCTTCGTGCCTCACCTCTTCGAGCTGCGCCTTCAGCTTGCGAATGCTCGCGATTACTTCCTTCTCCTGGTCCCAACGGGATCGAAGTGCGGTTCGCTTTTCACCCAGGCCGGCGAGCTGCTTTTCGATGCCGGCGAGCCTTTCCTTCGATGCCTTGTCGGACTCCTTGCGCAGAGCTTCACGCTCGATCTCGAGCTGTCGGATCTGCCGCTCGAGCTCGTCGAGCTCGGCCGGAAGCGAATCGATCTCGGTCCGCAGCCGCGCAGCCGCTTCGTCGATGAGGTCGATGGCTTTGTCCGGCAGGAATCGATCTGTGATGTAACGGTTGGAAAGCACGGCGGCCGCGACGATCGCGGTGTCCTTGATGCGTACTCCGTGGTGGACCTCGTAGCGCTCGCGCAGCCCTCGAAGAATGCTGATCGTGTCCTCAACGGACGGCTGGTCGACGAGCACCGGCTGGAAACGGCGCTCCAGCGCTGCGTCCTTCTCAATGTGCTTGCGGTACTCGTCCAGCGTGGTCGCACCGATTGCTCGCAGGTCGCCGCGTGCGAGAGCGGGCTTGAGCAGGTTCGCGGCGTCTATCGCACCTTCCGCCGCGCCGGCGCCGACGAGCGTGTGCAACTCGTCGATGAACAGGATCACCTGGCCGTTGGATCCTTCGATCTCTTTGAGCACCGCCTTCAGCCGATCCTCGAACTCACCGCGGTATTTGGTGCCCGCGACGAGCGCGCCCAGGTCAAGCGAGATGACGCGCTTGCCCTTCAAGCCTTCCGGCACGTCTCCCTGCGCGACGCGCTGCGCGAGGCCCTCCGCGATCGCTGTCTTGCCGACGCCAGGCTCACCGATCAGCACCGGGTTGTTCTTGGTGCGCCGCGAGAGCACCTGGATCACGCGCCGGATCTCTTCGTCACGCCCGATCACGGGGTCGAGCTTGCCGTCCGCGGCGAGCCTGGTCAGGTCGCGCCCGTACTTCTCCAGCGCCTCGTACTTCGACTCGGGGTTCTGGTCGGTGACTCGCTGGTTGCCACGAATTTGGCGCAACGCGCCCAGCAATGCATCGTGATTGGCGCCTGCGCCCTTCAGCAGCTTGGTGTCGGCCAGCGCCAGCACGAGATGTTCAGTCGACGTGTATTCGTCCTTTAGCCGCTCGGCTTCGCGCTCGGCCTGCTCGAGCACCTGATTGAGCGCCTGGCTCAGGTAGGGCTGGCCGGAGCCGCTGACCTTCGGCATCCGCTCGATGGCGGACACCAGAGCAGGCTGCAAGGCCTGGATGGACACGCCAGATCGCTCGAGCAAGGTGCGCCCGACGCCGCCCTCCTGGCTGATGAGAGCAAGCAGAAGGTGCTCCGGCTCGATAGCCTGCTGTCCACGCTCGCGGGCAAGCTCGGCAGCATCCTGCAGAGCCTCCTGAGCCTTTTCTGTGAACCGATCGATTCTCACAAGGTGAGACTACCCGCCGGTTTCACCCCCCAAACCGCTACCCGTATCTTGGCGCAGTGCCGGAGTTACCTGAGCTGGAGGCGCTGCGGATCCGGCTGGGTCCCAAGCTGCGGGACAAGCTCATAACCGCGGCGTCAGTCGCCCCCCAAAAGGCGCACCTCCTCCGCTATCCGGTGGAAGAGTTCGCACGCGAGCTGCCCGCCCGGCGCATCACCGAGCTCACACGGCGGGGCAAGCACCTCGTCTTCGCCACGGAGCTGGGCGGTGGCGGGTCCCCTCGCTGGCTCGTCATCAACCCGATGCTGGGCGGGCGGTTTCAGCTCGCCGGCGACGGCGAGCCGGTGCCGGCCACCCACGTCTTCACGATCCGGGTCGAGGGCAAACAGGAGCTGCGTTACCTGGACTTTCGCGACATGGGCCGGATCTACTGGGTCGAGGATCCAACTAAGGAAGTGCCCGGCTGGTCTGTGCTCGGGCCCGAGGCGGACACCGTGACAGAGATGGGGATCGAGGCGTTCCGGAAGCGACTGCGACGATTTCGTGACGAGCTGAAAGACCTGCTCCGCAACCAGGAGTTCCTGGCGGGTATCGGCAACGCCTACTCAGACGAGATCCTCTTCGAGGCCCGGCTGCTCCCGCTGCGGCGGCGATCATCGCTCAAGCCGGCCGAGGAAGAGGCGCTCTTCGACGCCATCCCCACGGTGCTGAACCGGGCGGTCGAGGCGATCCTGGCCAATCCGAACTATGAGGAGTCCAAGCAGGATCGTTCGTTCATGGCGGTGCACATGAAGGGCGGGAAGACCTGTCCGCGCTGCGGGCACCGGATCAGCCAGCTAGGGTCGAACCGGGAGCCGCTGAACTTCTGCCGCGGCTGCCAGCTCTAGGCATACCTCTCGCGGGCCCTCCCTCCTCCCTGTGGGCTTCCCTCCCCCAAAGCCCATTCTCACCGTACCTGCCCGCAAACGTAGGCAGGCGCGGCGGAAACCGCAACCCAGCCTGTTAAGAAGCGGCGGCGCGGTGAGGAAGGTTGGCGGCGATGGCTACGAGCAGTCGCTGCGATGCGACCGTGATCTCGTCGACCGCGCCCTCGAAGGCGGCCTCGTGCCTGGCGGTGGGCTTGCTGAAGCCGCTCACCTTGCGCACGAACTGGCGCGCCGCGGCGCGAATCTCCTCCTCGGTGGCCACATCATCCGCGTGACGCAGGGTCTTGATGCTTCGACACACGCCAGCAACGATAGAAGACGCGAGACGCCTACCGACGACGGGGCGGCGGCAGCTCGGGAAGGTCTGTGGGTGCGAGCCGCCCTGGATCAAGTCCCGCCCGCTTGAGCATCGCCGAGGCCAGCCTGTCATAGCGATGCTCGGCCAGGTCCCCGACCGGGTCGGCACTGGCCGACATGAGCTGCCGAAATGAGAGGGTGGTGACGGCACGGAACGCGAGTACGGCGCGGGCCTGGTCGGCCCGTCCGGTCACCGACGCCACACGCACAAAAGCGAGAGCGGCACCGATCTCGCGCATGTCGCGCCACCGCCACGTCCCGTAGGGCAAAAGCACGAGGAGGATTGGCGGCACCGCCACGAGCAGGGCCAGCACGATCGCGACCTTGATGATCGCGTCGTGGATGTTGTGCCCCGCAGACACCAGCTCGTCGCCCGAATACTTTTCCAGCGCGTTCGCGGTGTCGGTCAGGAATTGCGTCAGGTAGGGAATGCCGCCCGGGATGGCGTGGCGAAAGGCGTCGATCCAATCGTTGAAGGTCTTCCCGGTGTTGGTGATGCCATCGGCGATGACCTCGAGTCCCAGGACGGTCTTGTAGATGAACCAGCCCAGCACACCCCAACCCACCGACCAGACGAGCGCTGACAGATCGCCGAGCACGCGCAGCAGCGCGGGCCACGTCCGGTCCGGATACAGCTTGACCATGCTTGGACCATAAGCCAGATGCGCGGCGAAATCGCGACTACGCCGATGGCGAGGAGCGTGCGTTGCGTCATCGCCAAGAGCCTACCCTCGGATTCGTCTCCTGGCGCCGGGCCGAACGCCTTTCGTCCCGGATGCGGCGGGCCCCTTGGCCCTAGCCCGGCAGCACTGGTGGGCGCATCGTGCAACTCTGAGGCAGAGTCGGCAGCCGCAGGCTGTTCCGTATTCGCGAGCCGACGGGGAGGTTCCTGACATGGGACTCAGTTGGCGAGATGGAATCGCAACGATCCTGGTCGCCGCAGCCATCGCGGTAACAGGTTCGCTGGTGAGTGCCTGGGCCTGGCCTCTGATCGGGGATGCGCGGGCCGGCGTCGTCGCAGTCTTCATCCTCGGCTTCGCGGCGTGCGTGGTCGGCGGAGGGCCGGCGTGGATGTTCGCGGCGATGAGGGAGGGACGGATGCGAGGTCCGAGCGAGATCTGGAACCCGTTCTTCATCGTCGCCGGTTCTCTCGGGGCGCTGGCCTTCGCGTTGATGTTTGCGGATCTCTTCATCAACGATCTGTCACTCCTCGTCTGGGCCACGGTCGCGGTCGTTGCGGTCTGGTTCGTGACCACGATTCACCACGCGCTTGAGACCAGGCCTCAAGGCGTTAGAGGAGCAGGCCCGAAGCCGGCCTGATGGTCGCCTGAGCTAGGTCGCGCTCCGTGGTACACGAGAGGCTGTCGCTCGACGAGCTTGCGTTCGACGCCGCCGTCGATACCGCATATCTACGCCGTCTGATCGAGGTCGGTGCCATTCCCCGCGGGAACGGGGACGACTCGTACAGCGCATTGGACGCTCGCCGAGTTGAGTTCTTTCGGACCTGGGAAGATGCCGGTTTCTCTGTCGAGCGGGTGCTCGAGCTGGTCCGTGTCGGCGAACTCTCGACCTCATGGCTCGAGGAGCCTGCTGCAACTCGGGTCGGACGCCTGGACTCGACCTATGCAGACCTATGCACCGAGCACCGTCTTCCTCTGGCCTTGATCCGCGCTGTGTATCAGGCTCTCGGCTTTGCGCCACCCGAGCGCGGTGATCGCGCGAGGGCTGGCGACGCTGACTTGATGAAGCTGGTCCGAGAGCTGCTGTCAGCGGGCGTTCATGCCGTCGCGATCCTGGGGATCCTGCGCGTCTACGCCGTCGGCCTTCGGCGCATAGCCAGGGCCGAGTCCGAGCTCTATGAGTCCGAGATTGAGCAGCCGCTGCGACGGGCCGGCTTGAGCGAACAGGAGCTCATGGACAGAGGCGGGAAGTTCATGGACATCACCGCGCTCGAGAGTGTTCTCCTTGACATCTACCGCTGGCAACGAGAGCACGTCTGGATCGAACATCGCATCGCCCACGCCGAACTCGCCCTCGAGCATGCCGGCCTCCACCGGTCGATGCCGAGTCCGCCTGCGATCTGCTTCGTCGACCTCAGCGGCTACACGCGCGCCATCGAGGAGCGCGGCGATGAGGTGGCTGCGCAGCTTGCGGCTCGGCTGACGCCGGTGGTGGAAGAGGTATCCCGGCGCCATGGAGGGAGGCCCATTCGCTGGCTTGGTGATGGCGGCATGTTCCACTTCAGGGATCCGTCGGCTGCGGTCTCATCCGGATTGGACATGGTGGAGTGCGTCCCCGACTCAGGGCTCCCACCCGTGCACGTCGGGATTCATGCAGGACCGGTCATATTCCACGACGGCGACGTCTACGGGTTGACTGTCAACCTGGCCGCCAGGCTTGCCGCGTTGGCGCTGGCGGGACAGGTGCTGGTCAGCGACGAGATCGTCCGCCGTTCATCTGATGACGGAGTCGTTTTCGAAGCTCTTGGCGAGGTTGCGATCAAGGGCATATCGAAGCCGGTGGCCGTCCACCGCGCGAGGCGAGGCTCGCGGCATCCAGCGCCGCCAAACTCCGCGAACCTCAAGGGGTAGCAGAGGAGGAAGGGTGCGCCCGGCGGAGATGCTTGGCATCGAGCAGGGCGAAGGGCGCATCACCGCGCTGGTGGCCGGGCTCGCGTTCGTCGCGATGGCCGCGTACGCCGTCGGTCAGAGCGGCATCGACGCACTGTTCTTCAATCGGATCGGGCCGCAGGCTCTTCCGCTCCTCTATTTGCTGCAGGGTGCGTCGTCACTCGCGGCCATGATCGTGCTGACAGGAACTCTGGCGAGGATCGGACCTCGGCGCATCTATCTCCTGGCCCCGCTGGCGCTCGCCGTAATCGTCATGGTCGAGAGGGCTGCGATCCAGACGGGGTTCACCTGGATCTATTTCGTGCTGGCGGTCACCGGTGTCCTCGCGAGCCTCGTGCTCGGAATCTTCGTCTGGGGAATCGCAGGAGCGGTGGTCAACACCCGCCAGGCGAAGCGCCTGTTTCCGGTCTTCGCGGCAGGGGGCATCTTCGGATCCGTGGTTGGCGGGGCTTTGACACCACCCCTGGCACACGTTGTCGGCGCTGAGAACCTCCTCATCGTTTGGGCGGGCGGTCTGGGAATGGCGTTCCTGGTCTCACGCGCTGTCCAGGGGCCGGCTCCGGCCCCACCAGTGCGCCGATCGGCGCGCAAAGGTTCCTCCGTTCTGGCTGACGTGAATGCGACTTTCGACTTCGTCCGGCGGTCGCAATTGCTGCTCTGGATGACGGCTGCTGCCGTCCTCTTCTCTATCTGCTTCTACCTTCTGTATCTGCCGTACGCGCGAGCGGCGACTGCGCAGTTTCCGCAGGCGGACGACCTGGCGGGCTTCTTCGGAGTGTTCTGGGCTGGGACGACCCTGGCTGCTTTCCTGGTCACGAGCCTGATCACCAATCGCCTCTTCGCCTGGCGCGGCATCCCGATCATGGTCGTGGCTCTGGCAGGCCTATACGCCGCAGCCTTTGGCGTGCTCCTCTTCGCGTCTGGATTCGTGATCCTGGCGGGGCTGCGCGTGGTGCTCTGCACCTGGCTTCAAGGTGTGGCGTCACCAGGATGGGAGACTCTCACGAACGTCGTTCCGGAACGCCGGCGCGATCAGATACGGGCATTCCTGAATGGCGGGCCCACGCAGATCGGGACCATGATCGCGGGCGGGCTGGCGATCGTCGGGCAGGAGTCAGTGACGCCAAGCCAGTTCGCCTGGGTGGGTCTCGGCGCAGCAGCGGTGGCCATCGTTGCGACGATGGCCATTCGGCGGTCGTATGCGGGTGCGCTCGGCGAAGCGCTCGCGGAGGGTCGGCCGCAGGTCTTGGAGCCATGGAACCTCGCGCGGCCGCTGTTCCTTGGCCCCGAAGAGGCTGATTCCAGGTCGGCCGTCGCTGACGACCATGCGACGGAGGATCTCCTGGGCCTGCTCGGCGATCCGCGCACGCACGCTGCCGGCCTCCAGGCGCTGGCGAATTCCGACATCGAACGAAGCCGTGACCGGGTTCGCGCCTTCGTCCGCTCGACCGCAGCCCAGGCCGTCGCGGACTGGGAGCTCGCGGCCCGCGTCGGGGGCGACGACGACGCCTCCTCCTTGCTGAGGGAGGCGATCACGGATCGCGGGCGGCGCACCGCGCGGTCAGCTTTGCTGGCCTCGTCTGTGCTGCAGAGCCAGGGCGATGTGATCGCCGTGGCGATCGACAGCCTCGACGGAAGTCCTGCACAGGTGTCGGCCGCCCTCGAGACCATCGAGACTGCAGGTGATCCCGCGCTCGTGGGGCCGGTCCTCAAGCTATGGGAGAGACCGAGCCGGCCGCGGGACGGCAACGGTGACGGGCTCGCGGTCGCGTTGCAGGACCGCGACGCCTTCATTCGGGAGTGCGCGGAACTGGCTCGCACCAGGCGCGAGGGACACGCAGTCCTGTCTTCAGGCGTCCGAATCTCAAACCTCGAGCGCGTGTTGTTGCTCCGCAGGGTCCCTCTCTTCGCCCGCCTGTCTCCGCTCGATCTCGAGCACATCGCGCGTTTGACCCGGGAACGCAGCTATCGCGACGGAGAGGTCATCGGAGGCGAAGGTGAGCTCGGAGAAGAGCTGTTCGTCGTGGTCGAGGGGACCGTCCGGGTCGTGCAGGGTCGAGAAGGGGATGAACGCGAGGTTGCGCGCCGCGGCGCCGGAGACGTGATCGGCGAGATGTCGGTCATAACGCAGGCACCGCGAGTCGCTTCGCTGGTTGCCGCCAGCCCAGTCCGCACCGTCCCCTTAGGCCGCCGCGAGTTCGAGAGCGTGCTGAGGGAGCGGCCCGCAGTCGCGCTCGCCGTCATGCGTGTCCTGGTCGAGCGCCTCGCCTAGATGGGTGTATCCCTTCGCCTACTGGCGCAACCCAGCAGCGGGCAAGGCTGGGCTTGCCACGAGGAGCCGCCGCAGGCCGCCACCGTCTGAGATCGCTGGGACGCGCGCCAACCCCGTGGCGGAGGGGGAGGGATTTGAACCCCCGAGGGCCTTGCGACCCTAACGGTTTTCAAGACCGCCGCCATAAACCGGACTCGGCCACCCCTCCGTGAACGGGCATCACGGATTCTAGAAACGTGGCTCAGCGCTTACCGATGACTTCGACGTCCCCCATGTACGGACGCAGCTGTTCGGGCACCTCGATCGTTCCGTCCGGGCGCTGATACGCCTCGAGGATCGCGTCGATCGTTCGCGTGAGCGCGAGGCCGCTGCCGTTGATGGTGTGCGCGAATCGCGGCGGCGCGCCACGTGACGGCCGGTAGCGCACGTTGGCCCGCATCGCCTGGAAGTCGTTGAACACCGAGCAAGACGACACCTCGAGGTACCTGCCCAGCCCGGGGCACCAGGCGTTGAGGTCGTACTTCTTGAACTGGGCGAAGCCCATGTCGCCGCTACACATCAGCATCACCTGGTAGTGCAGGCCCAGCCTCTGCAGGATCTCTTCCGCGTCCGCAAGCAGGCCCTCGAATTCGGCCATCGAGGTTTCGGCGCTCGTGATCTTCACGAGCTCCACCTTGGAGAACTGGTGCAGGCGGATAAATCCTCGGGTGTCCTTGCCGGCGGCGCCTGCCTCCGAGCGAAAGCACGGCGTGTAGGCGACGTACTTTCGGGGCAGCAGTTCCGCGTCGAGGATCTCGTCGCGGTGATAGTTCGTCAGCGGCACCTCGGCCGTGGGCACGAGCCAGAGGTCGCGGTCGTCGACCTTGAAAGCGTCGGCGCCGAACTTGGGCAGGTTCGCCGTGCCGGTCATCGAAGCGCTGTTCACCAGCACCGGCGGCTGCACCTCCGTGTATCCGTGCTCGCGCGTGTGCACGTCGAGCATGAACTGGACGAGCGCCCTTTCGAGCCGCGCGCCTTCACCCAGCAGGAATGCGAACCGAGAGCCTGAAACCCGCGCCGCGTGCTCGAAGTCCATGATTCCGAGGCTCTCGCCGAGGTCGTAGTGCGTGCGTGGCGCCGCGATGTCGGGCTTGCTTCCCCACTCCCGCACCACCACGTTGTCGGCCTCGGTCGCGCCAACTGGCACCGACTCGTGGAAAACGTTCGGCACGCGCAGGAGCAGATCATCGAGCTCGCGCTTGATCTGATCCGCCTGGGACATCTCGCGCTTGGCTTCTTCGCCGAGCTGCTTTGCGTTGCTCAAATCGGTCGTGTCTTTGGACCGCGCGAATTGCTTTGAGAGCGCGTTCTGCTGGGCCTTCGCCGTTTCTGCTGCATGCAAGTGCTCTCGCCAGACGCGATCCAGTTCGAGGATCTCGTCGATCGGGGCGTCCTCGCCCTTCTGGCGAGCCGCAGTTCGCACCCGCTCGGGTTCGCGCCGGATCAGCTCCAACGGCAGCATTACTGCGGCGTCTCGGGCTTCATGGTCGGGAAGAGGATCACGTCGCGGATCGCCGGCTGGTCGGTGAGGAGCATCACGAGGCGATCGATGCCCATGCCCAGGCCCCCGCAAGGCGGCAGTCCGTATTCGACTGCGCGCAGGAAATCCTCGTCCATCGGATGGGCTTCGACTTCGCCCGCCGCGCGCCTGGCCGCCTGTTCCTCGAAGCGCTGCCGCTGGTCGACTGGATCGGTCAGCTCGGTGAAAGCGTTCGCGTATTCGCGCCCGAGGATGATCAGCTCGAAGCGCTCCACGAAGCGCGAGTCGTAGTCGCACCGCTGCGCGAGCGGCGAGATCTCGATCGGGTAGTCGAGCACGAACGTGGGCTGGCGGAGCTTGGGCTCGACATGCTCTTCGAACAGATCATTGAGCTCGATGCCGTATGCCTTGCGGCCCGTGTACTCCAGGACGAGGTCGGCCATGCGCTCGCGCCGGTAGGGCGGGGTCAGGTCGACCTCCTCGCCCTGATAGCTGGTTGCGAGGGGACGTTCCGCGGCGCCGGCCGACGCCACCAGGATGTCCTCGACGAGTTTCATCACGTCGTGGTAGTCGACATAGGCCTCGTATGACTCGAGCATCGTGAACTCCGGGTTGTGGCGCGGCGACAGACCCTCGTTGCGAAAAACGCGCCCGATCTCATACACGCGCTCGAGCCCGCCAACGAGGAGTCGCTTGAGGTGCAGCTCCAGCGCGATGCGCAGGTAGAGGTCGCGATCGAGGGCGTTGTGGTGGGTGACGAATGGGCGCGCGTGACCGCCGCCAGGAATCTCCTGAAGCACTGAGGTCTCGACCTCGAGGAAACCGCGAGCGTCGTAAAGGCGACGAATGGCGTCGATGATTCGAGTGCGCGTGCGGAAGACCTCGCGGACCTCGGGGTTGGCGATCAGATCGACGTACCGCTGGCGGTACCGAATCTCGACGTCGCGCAATCCGTGCCACTTGTCCGGCAGCGGCCTCAGCGCTTTGGTCAGGAGCACGAACTCGTGCACCTCGACAGTCGGCTCCCCGCGGCGTGTCGTGAACATGGGGCCACGGGCGCCGACGATGTCGCCTGGATCGAGCTCGGTGAATCGATCGAACGGGTCCGCGCCCACGATCTCCCGGCTCGCGAACAGCTGGATTCGGCCGGCGCCGTCCTGCAGGTCGGCGAACGCCGATCCGCCGTGCAGGCGTTTGACCATCACCCGGCCGGCCACCGCGACAGGATCGGTTTTTTCGCCGCCGCCCGCCGCCAGCAGCTCCTTGGCGGTCGCGCTCGAGTGGGTGGGCTTGAAGGTGGGAGCGCGCCCACTGCTCTCGCTCAATTCGGAGAAAGACTAAGTCACGGACGACGGCCGGCTAGAGGCGGACCTCCTGCTCCTCTGCCGCGGGGAACGAACGCACCGGCTTGCCGCCGGCCTGGCGGTGGTTGCCGATCGCCTCTTCGATGAGGGCGTCGACCTCCGTGTCCGAATGCGTCGGATCGTGATGGAAGAAGGCGAGCTGCTTGGCTTCGGCCTTCTCAGCCAGCGAAAGCGCCTCTTCAAAGGTCGAGTGGCCGAATCCAGCGTGCGTCTTGTATTCCTCGCGGCTGTACTGCGCATCGTGGACTATGAGATCGGCGCCCTCGCACCAACGCACGAGGTCGGTCAGCGAGCCGTTCTGCTCCTGCGCGAAAAGTGAGATCTCGTTGTCGGTCGCGAATGCGAAAGACGTATTGCCCTCGTCGATGCGGTAGCCGAAAGTCGGGATCGGGTGCATGAGCAGGTGCGGAGTGATGCGCAGACCCCCGACCTCGAACGTCTCGCCCGGGTTGCGCTCGATGAATTCCATGTCCGCCGGCATGTGGTCGAGTCGCACCGGAAAGTACGCGGGGTCCATCTGGTCGGCGAATGCGGCCTGAAGCGATTTCGCCGAACCCGCCGGCCCGACGATCGTGAGGTGCGTGTTCGGTTGGAAGGCCGGCGAGAAGAACGGGAATCCCTGGATGTGGTCCATGTGCGTGTGCGTGATGAGCAGGTGGGCCTGAAGCGCGCTGTCCGGTTTGAGACCGGCTCCGAGCTCGGCGATGCCCGACCCGGAGTCGATGATGATCAGGTTTTCGTCCCTGTCGCGGACCTCGATGCAAGTGGTGTTGCCGCCGTAGCGCAGCGTGCGCCGTCCAGGGGTGGGCCTGGTTCCTCGCGTGCCCCAGAACTTGATCCTCATCGCACGGCCGTCAGGTCGAAGATCCGTTTGGAGACGAACACGTCGAGCAAGTCGGCGTCCACTTTGCCGGCGAATTCGGTGTGCAGAATGTCGAGCGCGCGATCCAGGGGCACCGCACGCTTGTAAGGGCGATCCTGCGCGGTAAGGGCGTCGTAGATGTCGGAGATCGTCATCATCTTGCTCTGCAGCGGGATCTGCTGGTCGGTGAGACCCTGTGGGTAGCCAGTGCCATCCAGCTTCTCGTGATGCGCGTATGCGATCTCGGGGATTCCGCGCATTACGGGCGTCCACGGAATCTTGCTCAGGAAATGGAAGCTGTGGGTTACGTGCGACTCCATCTCGAGTCGTTCCTGGTCGTCGAGCGTGCCTTTGCGGATGCTCAGGAAGCGGAACTCCTGAGGGTCGAGCATCGGGTGCTCGTGACCTGACATGTCGACGTACGTCTGCCGGGAGAGGATCTCGAGCATCGAAGCCTTGTCCTCGGGCAGAACCGTGGGCTCGTTCGCAGAGGCGATGGCCTCAAACCACAGGCGCAGCTGGCGCAGGTCCTCCTCGAGCCGGCGATCGATTTCGAGCAGCTGCTCGACGTTCGTGGGCTCGTGGCGCATGGCCTCGAGCTTTTCGGTCGCGTACTTCACCTGCACCGACCGCTGCACGTACTCGAACCGCGCCTGGATCACCTCGAGCTGGCCGGGAACGAGCTTTTTCGCCTTGATCAAGATGTGCTCGCGGACTCCGACCTTGCCGAAGTCGTGGAGCAGGGCCGCGTAGCGCAACTCCTTGAACTGCTCGTCGCTCAGGCGGACGTCGCGGAACTTGCCGACCGAAATCTCAGTGACCGCGTGGGCCAACCCACTCGTCAATTTCTCGACGCGGCCTGAATGACCGGCCGTCGTCGGGTCTCGTTGCTCGATCGCCGTCACGCTTGCCTGGACGAAGCCGTCGAACAGCGCCTGGATCGAATCCAGCAGGTTCTTGTTGTCGAGGGCCACCGCCGCCTGGCTGGCGATGGACTCGATCATCTCGAGGTCTTCCGGCCGGAAGCTCACGACCTCCTGCTCGACCGAGTCGATCGTCAGCCTGGTCTCGAACTTGCGCTTGGCATTGATGAGCTGGATGGCCCCCACGACATCGTCGTTGTAATTGCGCATCGGCACGGTGAGCATCGACTTGGTGCGGTAGCCGTACTGCGCATCGAATCCCTTGCCGCCCTGTGGCTTGCCCGGTGGGGGGTTGTAGGCGTCGTCGTAGATCTGACTCGCGCCCATCGTGACCGTGTAACCGACCACGCTCTTCTCGTCGACGGGCACCTTGAACGCCTGGTACGTGTCTTTGTCCAGCGAGTGGTTCTGGCTCGAAGCCAGAAACAGTTTCGGCTCGCCGTCATCGGTGGTCTTCAGCCACAGGCTCGCCCCGTCCGCGTTGGTGAGCTGGCGCATGGTCGTGAGGATGAATTCCTGCAGCTTGACGATGTCTCGCTCGGCCGAGAGCGCGATGCCGATGCGGTTGAGCTCTTCGAACTGACGGTGCTGGCGGCGCGCCTGCTCCTGGAGCTGCTTGACCTCCAGCTTGAGCACCGAGTTCTGCAGCGCGACGCGAAGCAGCTCGCGCAAGGCCGCCGGAGGGGCGTCAGCGGGCGGCCTGATGGCGAGGTCTTCGAGGCCCTCCGGCGCAGCTTCGCCGGGGGCGAGGACGATCACCGCCGGCGTGGCCACCGCGTCTGCGTCGCCGAGGGCTGTGCCCTCGAGTCCGAGTTCGGCGAGGACGGCCCCGAACCGGCCGTCGGTTCCGGGCGCCAGGTACACGTGGAAGCCTCCGGCTGCTTTCACCGCGTCTATCATCGGCCGTCCGAATTCTGGAGGTAAATCAGTCTCAAGCCCTCGAGGGTGAGCAGCGGGTCGGTCGCCTCGATGACATGCGTCAGTCCTGCAACGAGCGAAGCCTGGCCCCCGGTCGCGACCACCCGCGCCGAGCCACCGAGCTCACGCACCATCCGGGCGACCATGCCCTCGACCTGGGCGACGAACCCCCAGACGAGGCCGGACTGGATGGAGGTGACCGTGTTGCGGCCGATCACCGAGTCGGGCGCCACGGCCTCGACCCGGCGAAGCATGGCGGTCTGGGACACGAGCGCGTCCAGCGATATCTCGACGCCTGGTGCGATCGCGCCGCCGAGGTAATCGCCGTCCGCGTTGATGGCGTCGTAGGTCACCGCGGTCCCGAAGTCGATGACGACCACCGGGCCGCCGTACTTCGTATACGCGGCGAGAGCGTTCGCGATGCGGTCGGCACCGACCTCCTTCGGGTTCTCAGCGCGGATGCGAACGCTGGTCTTCACACCCGGGCCGACCATTACCGGCTCGTGCTTCAAGTAGCGCCGTGAGGCTTCGATGAGCGCGGGGTTCAAGTTCGGGACCACGCTCGAGATGACGACGCCGGACACGACGCTCAGCTCCAGGCCGCGCAGGCTGAACAGCTGGCGCAGCTCCACGGCCATCTCGTCCGCGGTGCGCTCGCGATGCGACGTGACCCGCCAGTCGGCGGCAAGGCGCTCGCCATCGAACAGGGCGAACGTCACGTTGGTGTTGCCGACGTCGACGGCCAGGAGCACCCGGAAGTTATGTCATATCGGGAGGGCGGGCGGGTGCTCGTTAGCCCACTCGCGGAGGACCGCCGCCTGCTTCGCGACCGCCTTCACGCGCGCCCGGACCCTCTTCGGGCTCGGCCCGCCGGGAAGATCCCTGGCCTGGAGCGATCTCTCGACCGACCATGCCGGAGCAAGCTTGCCCTGGCGCACCGCCTGGCCCACCGACTCGTGCGCGTGCCTGAAGGCCTCGCCCTTCTTCACGCGATGCTCGGCCGCGTCGGTCGCGCGCAGACCCGGGTCGGCCGCGGCGACGGCAAGGCGCTCGCGATCGAACTGGAGGTGACGGACCAGCAGCGCGGCTGCCTGCAGCGCACCGAGCGCGCCGTCGACGGCCGCGAAGACCGCCTGCTTGTCTTCCTGGAGGTCGCGGTCGTAGGCAAGCGGCAGTCCCTTCAACGTCGTGGCCAGCGAGGCGAGGCTGCCCAACGCAAGGCCCGGACGGGCACGAAGCAGCTCCGCGATGTCCGGGTTCTTCTTTTGAGGCATCAGGCTCGATCCCGTCGCGATCTCGTCGGCCAGGTGAACGAACCCGAACTCGGCCGACGACCACAGCACCACGTCCTCCCCCAGCCTGCTGAGGTGCAACGCAGTCGCGAGGCACGCGTACACGAGGTCGAGGGCGAAGTCGCGATCCGAAACCGCGTCGATGCTGTTGGAGCTCAGCCGGGAGAAGCCAAGCTCTTTGGCCACGAACTCGCGGCGGAGCGGCAGGGTGCTGGCCGCGAGCGCTCCCGAGCCAAGCGGCAGCTCGTCCGCCGCCTCGTACGCGTGGCGAAAGCGCTCGGCATCCCGGAGAAGCGGTTCCGCATGAGCCAGAAGATGGTGACCGACGGTCACCGGCTGGGCGCGCTGAAGGTGCGTGTAGCCGGGCATCGGCCACGTGGCGTGTGTCTCCGCTTGTTTGGCCAGGTCGGCGACGGCTTGCGCGATGCCCGTCACAGCGGCGACGGCGGCGAAGCGGCAATAGAGGCGCAGGTCGGTGGCGACCTGGTCGTTGCGAGACCGACCCGCGTGCAGCGCAGCGCCATGCGGCGTGAGCGCTGTCAGGCGTCGTTCGACTGCGGTGTGGATGTCCTCGTCGGAAGGCTCGAATTTGAAGTCACCGGAATCGAGCTCGCGCTTGACGCGCCGCAGCCCACGCTCGATGGCACGGAGCTGCGCGGGCTTGATGATCCTGGCCGCGGCCAGCCCGCGCGCGTGGGCGACGCTGCCGGCGATGTCGTACGGGTACAGCTCGTAGTCCACCGCGAGCGAGGACGAGAACTGCTCGAGCTCCGGCAGCAGCCTGCCGGTGAACCGGCCTCCCCACAACTTCCTGGTGGGAGCTATGGGGCGAGCCTCTTCACGTCGCCGAGCAGGTTGCCCAGCTCGCGCTCGGGCAGGCGGCCCTGCACCTGGGCCGCGGTGCGCACGCCCAGCCCCCACAGCTTGATGAAGCCGGCGGCGGCCTTCTGGTCGAAGGCGTCACCGCGGCCGTAGGTCGCGAGCGAAAGCTGGTACAGCTGCGCCGGGCTCTTGCGGCCCACCACCGTCGACGAGCCCTTGAAAAGCTTGAGCCGCACGTCGCCGGTGACGTGAGCCTGGGTCTCGGTCACAAAGGCATACAGCGCGTCGCGCAGCGGGCTGAACCACAGCCCGTCGTAGACCATCTGTGCCCACTGCTGGCCCACCGATTCCTTGAATCGCGCCACCTCTTTGGGGAGCGTGATGTCCTCGAGAGCCTGATGCGCTTGCAGCAGCAGCACGGCCGCGGGCGCCTCGTAAATCTCGCGCGACTTGATGCCGATGAGCCGGTTCTCGAGGTGGTCGATGCGACCCACCCCGTGGTCACCGCCGATGCGATTCAGCTCGGTGACGATTTCGAGGGGCTCGCGCGGCATGCCGTCGAGGGCGACGGGGATGCCATGCCTGAAGCCGATCTCCACGTACGCAGGCTCGTCGGGACAGCGCCTCGGATCCTTGGTCCACGCGTACACGTCGGCCGGCGGCTCGGACCACGGATCCTCGAGCACGCCCGCCTCGATGGAGCGGCCCCAGAGGTTTTCGTCGGTCGAGTAAGGCGACTGGGCTGTCGCGGGCACCTCGATTCCGTGCTTGTGTGCGTACTCGATCTCGTCATCGCGGTTCATCCCCCACTCCCTCACAGGCGCGACCACCTCGAGGTCCGGAGCGAGCGCCGCCGTGGCGACGTCGAAGCGGACCTGGTCGTTGCCCTTGCCGGTGCACCCGTGCGCGATCGCGGTGGCGCCCTCGCGGCGCGCCACCTGCACGAGCATCGCGGCGATCAGCGGACGGCCGAGCGCGGTGGCCAGCGGGTACTCCTTCTCGTAGACGGCGCCTGCCTGGAGGGACGGCCACACGAACAGTTCGAGGAAGGGCCGCCTTCCGTCGGCGACGTACGCTGCGGATGCGCCGGTCTTGAGCGCCTTCGCCTGCACCGCGTCGAGGTCCTTCTTCTCGCCCAGGTCGACCGTGAACGCGATGACGTCCCAGCCCAGATCCTTGAGCCAGCGGATCGCCACTGATGTGTCGAGCCCGCCCGAGTAGGCGAGCACGATCTTGCGGTTGTCAGTCACCCGAGAGGAGAAGTTCCTTCAGCGAGCGGCCGGCGCCGGGCTGCCTGAGGACGGCGATGATTGTGTCGTCGCCGGCGACGGTGCCCGCGATTCCCGGCAGCGAGGCTTCGTCGATGCGCCGCGCCACCAGGTTCGCCGTTCCGGGCGGCGTGCGAATGACCGCGAGCGGTTGCACGAACTCGATGGAGATGACGAGCTCCCTGACGAGGGCGGCGGTGCTGCGGTAACCCGCTCCGGAGCGAACAAGCCCGAGCTCGTGAATGTCGCGCGAGATCGTGGCCTGGGTCACTCGGTGACCGCGCCGGGACAGTGCCGCGGCGATGTCGTGTTGCGTCTGCGCGCCCCCGCGGCTGACCAGTGCGAGGATCGCCTGCTGGCGCTGGTCCTTGCCGGCGGGGGTGGACCGGCTCATTTGGCCACCGACTGCATGACCGCGCGCGCGTGCTCGATCTGGTCGGGGCTGATGATCAGGGGCGGCACGAAGCGCACCGAGTGATCGTCGACGGCGTTCACGAGCACGCCGGCCTCGAGGCAGGCCTGCTGAAACGGCTTCGCCTTCGGCTCTTCGAACTGGACTGCGCGCATCAGGCCGCGGCCGCGGGTCTCCTTGCCGCCGAGGTCCTGGAGCGCGCTGTCGAGCAGGTCGCCCATCTCGGCGGCGTGGCCGACGAGGCCGTCGCGCTCGACGACGTGGAGCACCGACAACGCGGCGGCGCACGCGAGCGGATTTCCACCGAACGTCGAGCCGTGGTCGCCGGGCTCGAAAACGTCGGCTTTCGGTGACGCGAGCACCGCACCGATGGGGACGCCGCCGCCGAGTCCCTTGGCCAGGGTCATGACGTCGGGCGTGATGCCATCGTGCTGATGTGCGAACCAGCGCCCAGTGCGCCCGATGCCCGTCTGGACCTCGTCGAGGATGAGCAGCAGTCCCTGGTCGTCGCACCATTGGCGCACGCCTTCGAGGTATCCCGTCTTGGCCGGGATCACGCCGATCTCGCCCATCACCGGCTCGAGCATTACCGCGACCGTGTCCTTGCCGGTCGCGGCCTTGATCGCCTCGAGGTCGTTGTACGCCACGTGCACGAATCCTTCGGGCAGGGGCCTGAACGGATCGGAGTACTTCGGCTGGCCACCGGCCGTGACCGTCGCCATCGTGCGCCCGTGGAAGGAGCCTATCGAGGTGATGATCTGAAAGGCGCCGTGCTTGTGCTGCGCTCCCCATTTGCGCGCGATCTTGATGGCGGCCTCATTGGCCTCGGCGCCGGAATTGGCGAAGAAGACACGGGAAGGGAACGACAGCTGGACCAACCGCTGCGCCAGCTCCACCTGCGGCTGCGTGTAGTAGAGGTTCGACGCGTGGATGAGGGAGTGCGCCTGGCTGGCCACCGCCGCCGCAACCTCGGGGTGCGCATGGCCGAGCACGTTGACGGCGATGCCCGCGACGAGGTCGAGGTACTCCTTGCCGGCCTCGTCGTAAACAAGGCACCCGCGGCCGTGGACGAACGTGACGGGCAGCCGCTTGCCGGTGTGCATCAGGTACTGGTCCGCGAGCTCGGGCGTGGTGTTGGCGGTCATCGGGCCGCTCCAGCGGCGTCGCCGCGCCACATATCAAAGGATCGCGCGCGCGCGTCCCACCCACAGACCCCCCACCCACCTCTCAGGGGGAATTCCTCGCGGCGATCCCGAGAATACGGGCGAATCGCGACGCGCACAACCCAGGTTGTTAAGACGCTCACGGCGTGACCATCGTCCCGATGCCCGCCTCGGTGAAGAGCTCCAGCAGAAGTGCGTGCGGCACCCGGCCGTCGATGATGTGCGCGAGGGGTACGCGATCCAGCGAGCGAAGGCACGCCTGGAGCTTGGGGATCATGCCGCCCGTGACCTCGCCGGTCGCGATCCGATGTTGCGCGTCGTCCTTCGACATCACCGCCACCACGCCACCGTCGGCGCCCTGCACGCCAGGCACGTCGGTGAGCAGGATCAGCTTGGCCGCGCCCAGCGCAACCGCGACTTCCGCCGCCACGGTGTCGGCGTTGATGTTGTAAGCGTGCCCGTCGTAGCCCAGCCCGATCGAGGCGATGACCGGCACGTACCCGCGCCCGAGCAGCGCCGTGATCGGCTCCGAGTTGACCTGCACCACCTTGCCCACAAACCCCATGTCGGGGGACAGGGGCTCGGCGATGATGCTCGGCCCGTCCTCGCCGCTCATGCCCACCGCCTGGCCACCCAACCGGTTCAGCGAAGCAACGAGGTCGGGGCTGACCTTGCCTGTCAGCACCATCTTCACGACCTCCATCGTCTTGTCGTCGGTGATGCGAAGCCCGTTCTTGAACTCGGCTGTCAGGCCGAGCCGTTCGCTCATTGCGGTGATCTCGGGTCCGCCTCCGTGCACAAGCACCGGCTGCATGCCGACGTAGCGCAGCAACACGACGTCCAGCAGCGTCTGCTCCTTGGCGTGCTCGATCGCGTTGCCACCCACCTTGATGACCACGATCTGGCCGTGGAATCGCTTGATGTACGGCAGGGCCTCGACGAGAACCTTGGCTCGCTCTTCGACGGTCAGTGTCATGTCGTGTAGTCGGCGTTGATGCGCACGTACTCCTCCGATAGGTCGCAGCCCCAGGCCTCGGAGGCTCCCTCACCCATGCCGAGCGTGGCTACGATCTCGATTTCAGGTTGCTCGAAGACGCTCCGAACCGCCGCCAGGTCGACCGCGACACCGGCGCCGCGCTCGAAGACAGTGAGTCCGCCGATGCTCAGGTGCAGGCGGTCGATCGCCATCTCCGCGCCGCTGTAGCCGAGTGCACACACGATCCTGCCCCAGTTGGGATCGCCGCCGTGAATGGCGGTCTTGACCAGGCTCGACGAAGCTACGGTCCGGGCCGCCAGGCGCGCGTCATCACCGGATGCCGCTTCGGACACGCGCACGGTCAGCAGCTTGGTCGCGCCCTCGCCGTCGCGCGCGATCGCCCGTGCCAGCCGCCGGGCGACTTCCAGCAGCGCCTGCTCGAGCTGCGTGGCCTCCGCGCTTCCGGGCTGAACCGGAGCGTTGCCCGCGGCGCCGTTCGCCAGCATCAGGAACGTGTCGTTGGTCGAGCTGTCGCCGTCGACGGTGACCTGGTTGAAGCTCCGGTCGGCCACGCGTTTGACCGCGCCGGCCATGAGACCCGGCTCCACCGCCGCGTCGGTCGTGATGTAGGCGAGCATCGTTGCCATGTTGGGATGGATCATGCCCGAGCCCTTGCACATCCCGCCGACGCGCACCGGCGTGCCGGCCAGGTTGATCTCGAGCTCGGCCGTCTTCGGCCGCGAGTCGGTGGTCATGATCGCATGGGCCGCGTCGAGCCCGTGCGAGGCGTCGAGGTCCGCGCACGCGCTGACGATCCCCGACTTCACAGCGTCCATCGGCATGTAGCGGCCAATCACGCCGGTCGAGCTGACCAGCACCTGGTCGGGATCGAGGTCGAGATGGTCGGCGGTGATCTTGGCCATCAGGAGGGCGTCCTTGAAACCCTGCGCTCCGGTGCAAGCGTTGGCGTTGCCGGAGTTGACCACCAGCGCCTGCACCCTGTTGTGCTGCAGGTGCAGGTGGTCGATGACGACGGAGGCGGACTTGACCTTGTTGGTCGTAAACACTCCGCCCGTGTCGCAAAGGCGGTCCGACTGGACGACGCACAGGTCCTTCTGCTGGCCTGACGGCATCGCTGTCGCGCCCGCTGTGAATGCCTTGATCCCGCACGACGCCGTGCCCGCGACAAAGCCGCGCGGATAGGTCACGGCCACTGAATCGTCGACTCCAGGGCGGTCACGCGGTCGAAACCGAATGCGATGTTGAAGCACTCGACTCCCTGGCCCGACGCGCCCTTGACCAGGTTGTCGAGGGCCGATGTGACGACGGCCTTGGCGCCCTGGGCGCTGACGTTGACCAGGCAGAGATTGGAGTGGCTGGTCAGCTTGGTCGGCGGGCTGTCGGCCACGACCCGCGTGAACGGCTGCCCGGCGTAGAACTCGGCGTAGGCCCCGCGCAGATCGTCGACGGGCCCTTTGAGGTCGAAGTAGCAGGTCGCCAGGATGCCTCGCGTCATCGGCACGAGGTGCGGCACAAACGTCACCCGCAGCCCGTTGCTGCCCAACGCCATCAGCTCCTGGGTCACCTCGGGCAGGTGACGGTGGCCCGAGATCGCATACGCCCCAAGCGACTCGTTCACCTCGCTGAAGTGGGAGCCCAGGCCAGGCGATCTTCCCGCGCCACTGACGCCTGACTTGGCGTCGACGACGACATCCTTTCCGGCCAGGCCGGCCGCGACCGCGGGCGCGAGAGCGAGGATCGTCGCGGTCGAGTAGCAGCCCGGGACCGCCACCAGCGCGGCCGTCTTGAGCTCCTCCTCGTGCAGCTCCGGGAGGCCGAACACCGCGCGCCCCAGCAACTGCGGCGCAGGGTGCTCCTGCCGGTACCAGAGCGGGTACTGCGCGGCGTCCTTCAGCCGAAAGTCGGCCGACATGTCGATCACGCGCGCGCCCGCATCGAGCCAGGCGCCGGCCTTACCCGCGCCCACGTTGTGGGGCAGGCAGCTGAACACGACGTCGACGTTTGAGGCGTCGACCTCCGGCACGAACTCGCCGGCGAGATCGAGCAGCGGGAACGTCGCGGCCAGAGGCTTGCCCGCAAGTGAGCGCGAGCTCAGCTGCGTCAACTGGACGTTTGGGTGCCGGGCCAGCAGGTGCACCAGCGTCATGCCGGCATAACCGTTCGCGCCCGCCACCGCCGCCCGCACCCTGGTCATGGACGCATAAATATACAGCGCTATACGTCGGAGGAGCCCGGCTCGTTGAAGAAGCACGATTCGGCGCCGGTATGGCATGCGGGCCCTGACGGCCGCACCTTGAGCAGGACGGCGTCGAGGTCGCAGTCGAGGCGCACGTCGACCACCTCCATCACGTTGCCCGACGTTGCTCCCTTCTCCCAGAGGCCGCGCGTCCGGGAGTGGAACCACGCGCGCCCCGACTCCCGAGTCCTGGTCCACGCCTCCTCGTCCATGTAGGCGAGCATCAGCACCAGTCCGGTCTCGGCGTTCTGCACCACGGCCGGCACCAGACCCTTCGAGAAATCGGGTTTCACCGCCTCACCTCCAAACCCCTGCGCGCGAGCTCGTCCTTGACCCCCGCGATCGACACCTCACCGAAATGAAAGATCGAGGCGGCCAGAGCAGCCTCCGCCCCGCCCCGCGAAAGCGCGTCGTACATGTGCTCGGCGTTGCCCGCGCCACCGGAAGCCACGACCGGTACGCGCAAGGACGACGAGACGGCGTGCACCAGGTCGAGGTCGTAGCCGTCGAGCGTGCCGTCGCGGTCCATGGAGGTGAGCAGGATCTCGCCCGCGCCCAGTCGCGCACCTTCGACCGCCCACAGGACCGCGTCGCGGCCAGTTGGGCGGCGGCCACCGTGGCTGAAGACCTCCCAGCCGGCGCCGTCGGCGCGTCTCCGCGCGTCGATCGCGAGCACCACGCATTGCGAGCCGAAAACGTCGGCGCAGCGCGTGAGCAGCGGTGGATCGGCCAGCGCGGCGCTGTTGAGTGAGACCTTGTCCGCACCGTGAGTGAGCAGCTCGGCGACGTCGGCCACGCTGCGCACGCCGCCGCCCACCGTGAGCGGGATGAATACCTGGTCCGCGGTGCGCGCCACGGCGTCGAGAAGAATCTTCCGACCCTCCGAGGTGGCGGTGATGTCGAGAAAGACGATCTCATCGGCGCCCTCGCGGTCGTAGAACGCCGCAAGCTCCGCGGGGTCGCCCGCGTCACGCAGCTCGCGAAAGCGCACGCCTTTGACGACGCGGCCGGCGTCCACGTCAAGACACGGGATGATCCGTTTGGCGGTCACCGGCTCACGCGCACATGGCGAGGAAGTTCGCATAGACGCGTAGGCCTTCGGGTCCGCTCTTCTCGGGGTGGAACTGCGTGCCCAGCACGTTGCCGCGCGCGGCCGCAGCGGCGGGCGAGTGGTCGCTCGACGCGATCGCGAACTCGCTTGCCATCGGCGTGAACGAGTGCACGAAGTAGAAGTACGAGCGATCGTCGATCCCTTCCCAGAGCCGCGATGCATGCGTCTGGGTCACACGCGACCAGCCTATGACCGGCAGGTGCTCGCTGCCGCGCACCTCGGCGACCCGGCCGGGAAGGAGGCCGAGGCCCTCGTGCCTGCCGCCTTCGTTCGACTCTTCGAACAGGAGTTGATAGCCGAGGCACACGCCCAGCAGCGGCTTGCCCGCGCGGGCGAGCTCGCACACGCGGCGCCCCAGGCCGTGCTCCGAGAGCTTTGCCCGCGCGGCCGCGAACGCGCCGACACCGGGAAGGACGAGGCCCGCCGCGCGTGCCAGGACCTCAGGATCGGATGAGATGGCCACCTCCGCGCCGGCGTGCACGAGCGCGCGCTCGACGGAGCGCAGGTTGCCGACGCCGTAGTCGACGATCGCGATCAACCCAGAAGGCCCTTCGACGACGGCGCGCCGACGCCGCCACCCGGCGCCATCGCCTCTCGCAGCGCGAGCCCCAACGCTTTGAACGTGGCCTCGGCGATGTGATGGCGGTTTCGGCCGCGGATCACGTCCACGTGAAGCGTCGCGCCAAGGTGGATCGACAGCGCCTTCCAGAATTCCTCGAGCACCTCCGACTCGAGCGTGCCGATACGCCCGCGGAGCGGCACGTTGTACGAGAGGAAGGGCCGGCGGCCCAGGTCCACGACCACGCGAGCAAGCGCCTCGTCGAGCGGCGCATACGCCGACCCGAAACGGACGATGCCCGCGCGATCGCCGAGGGCTGCCGAGAACGCCTGGCCGACGACGATGCCCGCGTCCTCGACCAGGTGATGCGTGTCAACGTGCAGATCGCCGGCGCCCTTGACCTTGAGGTCGACGCCCGCGTAGCGAGCGACCTGCTCGAGCATGTGGTCGAGGAAGGGCAGGCCGGTGGCGACGTTGACGCGCCCGCCTCCGTCCAGCGAGACCCGCGCGCTCAGCTTCGTCTCCTTGCTCGTGCGCTTGACCTCACCCGAGCGTGGCCTACTCAAGCCGCACCTCCACCGCATGCGCGTGGCCACTCAATCCCTCCATGCCCGCGAGCCTCACCGTCGCCTCACGCAGCGACTCCAGGTCGCCGCGGTCGAGGCTCAGCACGCTCGTTCTCTTCATGAAGGTGTGCACGCCGAGGGGCGAGGCGAACCGCGCCGCCCCGGACGTCGGCAGCGTGTGGTTTGGGCCGGCGGCATAGTCGCCGAGCGGCACCGTCGCGTATGGCCCGACGAATATCGCCCCCGCGTTTTCGATCTGCGCGGCAACGCTCTCGGCATTCGCAGCCACGATCAGCAGGTGCTCGGGTGAGAAGTCGTCGGCGAGGGAGATCGCTTGAGCCATTTCCTCCGCGACGACGATGCAGCAGCTCGCGGCGCGAATCACCTGCGCGCGCTCCAGTCCCGCGACCAGGCTTTCGAGCTCCTCCACGACGCGGTCGGCAAGTGGCGCGGAATTGGTGATGAGCACTCCCATCGCCAGCGGGTCGTGCTCGAGCTGCGCGGCGAGGTCGGCGGCGACGAAGTCGGGCCGGGCGCTCGCGTCCGCCAGGACCAGGACTTCTGTCGGGCCGGCGATCCCGTCGACACCCACCGAGCCGAACACCTCACGTTTGGCGAGCGTCACGTAGATGTTGCCCGGCCCAGCGACGACGTCGACGCGAGGAATCGACTCGGTGCCGTAGGCCAGCGCGGCCACGGCTTGCGCGCCCCCGATGCGGTACACCGTGTCGACGCCCGCGATGTGCGCGGCCGCGAGCAGCGCCTGCGGCACCTTGCCATCGGCGCTCGGCGGAGTCGCCAGCACGACATCGTTCACACCGGCGACCCGCGCCGGGATCGCGGTCATGAGCACGGTCGAGGGGTAGGCCGCGCGGCCGCCCGGCGCGTAGAGGCCGGCGCGCCTTACGGGCCGGGCGAGCAGCTGCAGTGCCCGCTTGCCCGCGGACGCCATCTCCGGCGCCACCTGCATCTCGTGAAACTCGCGAATGCGCCGTGCCGCGAACTCGAGAGCGGCGCGATCCGCCGCGGCGAGGCGGTCGGCCGCAGCCGCGGTCTCGCCGGCCGGGACCGCGAACGATTCCGACGGACCGGGCGCCCAGCCGTCGAACTTCAAACCGTACTCGCGCAGGGCGGCGTCACCTTCGGCGGCGACACGCTCACAGATCTCCTGCACGACCGCGCGTTCCGCGGCGAAGCGCGACAGGTCGAAACGCCGGCGCGACCGCGGCGAATCCAGCCACGACTCAGCGTCGAAGCGCTCAATCCCCAACGCTCACCGCCTCGCGCAGCCTCGCCACCAGCGCCTGCACCGCTTCGGTGCGCGTCTTCAGGCTCGCCTGGTTGGCGATGAGTCGCGCCGTCGACGCGCCCAGCACTCCCGCGACGCGCAGCCGGTTCTCGCGCAGCGTCTGACCGCTGGCCGTGAGGTCGACGATCGCGTCGACCAGCCCCACCTGCGGCGCGAGCTCGACCGAACCGTGAAGGCTGACGACCTCGACCGCCTGTCCGCGCGAGTCGAACCACCATCCCGTGGTGCGCGGATACTTGGTGGCGACGCGCAAGAGAGGCGGCCACGTTTCGGGTCCCGCCAGGCGCGACGACTCAGGCACGGCGAGCACCAGCTGGCAAGCGCCGAAGCGCAGGTCGACCAGCTCGTAGTGCGCACCCTCGTACTCCCAGAGCACGTCTTTGCCGACGATGCCCAGGTCGGCCGCGCCGTGGTCGACGTACGCAGGCACGTCCGAAGGCCGCACGAGCACGACACGAAGTCCGGGTCGCTCCACGAGGAGCTTGCGGCCGAGCTCTGGCGCGCTGAGGCGCGCGAGGTGCGCGCGGGCGAGCAGCTTCAGCGCGCCAGGAAGCAGGAGCCCGGTCGGCAGCGCGATCGAAACGCGGTCGTGGCGCGAAGCCCTGGCCATCTAGCTTCGACCAGTCCCCGCAAGGCGTGCCGCCACCTGTTCGGGTGGCAGCTGCCTCGTGCGCTTCCCGGGCACGGTCCACGACACTGTCGCCGCGCTCCGGCAGTGCACGAGGTTGGCCGCGCCCAGCGCGCGGCACCACGCCAGCGCGTCCTCGTGGTCGCGCACCTGGGTGTCGACCACGGCGTTCATGCCGAAGAGGCGCAGCGTCGAGCCGAGTCGCAGCGCGGCTTCGAATCCCGACTCGGACCACGCGATGGCCGCGTCGAGCCGCGGAATCCGCGGCGGGCGCGGACCTCTCTGCAGCATCTCCCACACGAGGTCGAGCTGGACCACGAAACCCGTCGCGGCAGCCGGCCGGCCGAACTTCGCCAGCAGCCCGTCGTACCGGCCACCCTGCGCGACGGGCCGTCCGAGGTCGGGCCCGTAGCCCTCGAAGATGATGCCGGTGTAGTAGTCGAAGTCGCGGATGGCGCCGAGGTCGAGCCCGACGATGTCGCCAAGGCCGTGGGCTTCGAGCAGCTTGCGCACGCGGCCAAGCTCGTTGAGCGCCCATTCCGAGCGCCGGTTGCGGACGAGGCCCGCGGCCGCCTCGAGGATCTCGGGACCCCCGCGCAGCGCTGGAAACTTCAAAAGCAGCTCGTGCTCGGCGGAGCGAAGCGTGGTGCGCGAGAGGAGCTCTTCCAGCGCGACGAAGTCCCGGGCCGCCAGCGCCGTCCTGACTCCGGCCTTGATGGAATCGGGAAGCTTGACCGCGTCCATGATGCCCTGGAAGAACTCGGCATGTCCGACGTCGACCTGGTACCGGCGCAGGCCCGCCGCTTCCAGGCAGCGCGCCGCCAGCGCGATCACCTCCGCGTCGGCGACGACGCCGCGCGCGCCCACCAGCTCCGCACCGACCTGGTACGTCTCCCGCCGCTGGTGGAACCGGCCGGCGTCCGCCGACAGCACCGGTCCCGCGTAACACAGACGGACCGGCAGGGCCGCCGAGCGCAGCTTGCCCGCCACCAACCGCGCGACCGGCACGGTGCGCTCGCCCACGAGGGCGACGATGTCCCCACCCGAGTCGGTGAATTTGAACAGGCGGCGTCGCTGTTCGGTGCCGAGGCCGAGCTCGAGCACGTTCATGCTCTCGACGATCGGCGTGATCACATGGCGGTAGCCCCACCGCCGCATCTCCGCGAGGAGCGACTCCTGCGCCTCGCGAATGACCTCCGCCTCCTCAGGCAGGAGATCGCGGAATCCCGGAACGCCGCCCAGCTGCGAGGAAACCGGAGCGGGCACTGACGCGGGACTACTGTCGGTGAAGAGACCTCCGGGCGCCGGCCACGTCGCGCATGTCAGCGCTCATTCGTCCTCGTCCTCATCATCGTCCGAGTCGGAGTCCGCGTCTTCCGAGAAGTCCATCGGCTCGGCGTCGTCCTCCACCTCGTGCATGCCTTCCTCGACGTCGTCGCTCGCGGGCGTGCCTTCGACCAGCGACGACTCCTCCTCGTCTTCCGCGAAGGCCTCGACCTCGCGCGCGAGCAAGCTCTCCTTGGTGTAAGGACGGAACTCGACCTCGCGCTTGCGCCGCATGGGGAAGCTGGGCTTGCCGGCGAAGCGAGGGTCCTGGTAGGTCTCGCGCACGATGAGCTTTACGGTGTTGCCCTCGCATGACGTGACGCCCGCCTGGTAGCGGTTGCCGCCGCGCATGAACTTGGTCAGGCGCCGGGCGAGCTTCGGCTCGAGCAACCCGAGCCGCACGCCACGGGAAGTCTCGGCCATGATGCCGTCGCCCTCGATCTTCAGCTCGGCCACGTCCCCGGCGGCCACCTTCGAGCAGATGTCGTTGCCGGTCACGCCGTCGAGCGTCGTGATTATGGTCTTGCCCATCTCCTCGACGAAGAGGTTGAGGTCGACCTTGGTGCCTCCGACCTTCAGTCCTTCCTTCTGGTGCAGCAGCGCGTTGATGCGCGCGGCGTTGCGCTTGGCGATGGAGTTGAGCGGGTTCAGCTTCAAGGCCGCCTCATAAGCCGCCTTCGCCTCTTTGAGCTTGCCCAGCTCGGACAGGGCCTTGCCCAGACGGTTCTGCGACTCCTCGTCTGGACCGAGATTGTCGATGATGAATTTGTTCAGCTTCACCGCCTCGTCCCAGTTGCCGGCGATGGCAAGCTGCACCGCGTCCTCGGCGTACTGCGACCGGGGCTTCAGGTGCTCCGTTGATTCGGTCTTCAAAAAGTCGCTCCCCAGAACAAGTGGTCCCGCCTCGGCAACGCGGCCCAAAACCGCGGGTGCCTGAGGGGGATGACGAGTATAGATACTGCCGGAACGCGGCGAGCAGTCCGGATCAGGAAAATCTGCACGTGCCACATCACCCCTCGGCCGCGATCCCGGCGGCCCTCGTGTTGATCGTAGCCGCCTCGTGCGCGCTGGGCGGCCCAGCGTCTCCCTCGATCACGCTCGGCATAGACCTGCCGCTCAGCGGCGCAGAGGCCCAGGCCGCCGTGCCCGCGCTCAACGGCATTCGCTACTACGTGCAGACGCACCCGACACTGGATGGCTTTGGAGTCCGCATCGTCTCCAGCGACGACTCCACCGGCGGCATACCCGACCCGACGCGCGGGGCCGACAACATCCGGGCGTTCGTGCAGGACCAGCAAGTCCTCGCAGTGATCGGTCCCTTCGATTCCAGCGTCGCGCGGGACGAGATACCGGTAGCGAACAGGGCGATGCTCGCAATGGTCAGTCCCGTCACCAGCAGCCCGTGCCTGACGCAGGACACCTACCTGCCCGCGGCTCTGACGCTCAACCGCGTCGCCGTGACCTGCAAGGATGCCGGCCTGCCGGCGGCGAGCGCGCTGCGGCCTGGCGGAGCCAACAACTACTTCCGGCTCGCGCCCACGGACCAGCTGCAGGGGCCCGCGGCCGCCGACTACCTGTTCAAGACCCTGCAGGTGGTGCGCGCGGCCGTCGTCTCCGATCACGAGGCGTACGGCCAGGCCCTGGCCGACAGCTTCTCGACTCGGTTCACGAGGTTGGGCGGCAGCGTGGTGGGACGGCTAGACCTCGACGCGGCCACCGATCCGGCCGCCTTTCTCAAGAGGATGAAGGCCGACGGCGTGCAGGGCGTGTACTACGGCGGGGTCACGGCCAATCGGGGCTGCGCGATCCGCGCGCAGATGCTCGACGCATTCGGCACCGAAGTCGCGACGCCGTTCATCGGCGGCGACGGCATCGCCGAGGATCCCGCGTGCGTGCGCGACGCCGGCGCGAACTTTGCCGGCATGTACGCCACCGTGCCGGCGGTCGACGCCTCGGGATTCGCGTCGGCGAGCACGGTCATCCGGGGTTTCAAAGAGGCGTTTCCGAACGCCGGCGACTACGGCGCATACACGCTGATCTCCTATGACGCGGCAGCGGTCGTCTACGCCGCGCTGGACCGTGCGATCAAGCTGTGGGGCGGGCGGCTGCCGCCTCGTCGCGCGGTGGTCGCGCAGCTCAGCGGCCCGCAACAGGTGGCCGGTGTCACCGGGACGCTGGGCTTCGACGCCAACGGCGACACCACCCACCGCGTCATCACGATCGTCGAGTCGCCACGTCTCGACCGGTCCGGCCCGTGGCTTCCGGCCGGGTCGGTCGATTACAGCATGGCGCTACCTTATTGATACAGCGATCCTGCCACTTTGCCGGAATACGGGCGAGGCTCGCCCAAACGTGACTTGACTTGGGGGGTCTCCCGAGTCGATAGTTGCGACGGAGTGTTGGTTCGGCCACCCCCAGTGTGGCCGCATTCGCCGCCGGCGCACTCTCGCCCCGGCGCTGCTGGGAAGAGGGCGGCGAATGACGGAGGCGTCCAGAGCTGAAATGAATTGCCTCCAATAACACAAGGGGGAACCACATGGTTCGAGCTAGGGGACTGGTAGTCCTCACTGTGGCGGCTTTGGTCGCCTTTGCGTGCGGCAGTTCGAGTGGGCCCGCGGGATCCAAGGGCACCATCAAGATCGGCTCCGACCTGCCGGTATGTACCGTCGGTGGCAAGGCCGTCCAGAACGGCATCCAGTTCGCAGTGAACCAGAAGAACGCCGCCGGTGGTGTCAACGGCTACACCATCCAGTTCCAGGGCTTCGACGACTGCAGCCAGGGCGCCTACGACGCCAACACCGGCGTCGAGAACGTCCAGAAGATGCTGGGTGACAGCAAGTTCCTGGGCATGATCGGCCCTTACAACTCCGCAGTGGCGAAGGCCGAGATTCCGATTGCTGCTCCGCAGCACTTCGTGATGATCAGCCCGTCGAACACCAACCCCTGCTTGACCAAGGACCTGCCGACCTGCTCGTATCACCCGCAGGACCTCAGGAAGGGCAACCCGAACAACTACTGGCGCGTCGTCACCACTGACGACTACCAGGGCCCGGCAATGGCCGACTACATGTACAAGCAGCTGAACATCACCAACATCGCGATTCTTGACGACAGCACCGTGTTCGGCGTCGGCATCGCGGGCGCCTTCGAGACCGAGTTCAAGCACCTCGGCGGCACCGTTGCCAAGCACTCCGAGTACAAGAAGGACCAGCAGGGCAGCGACTTCAAGTCGATCCTGCTCTCCTTCAAGAACGCGGGCGCCAAGGGCGTTTACGTCGGCGGCACAGACGACCAGAACATCTGCATCCCGCGGGCGCAGATGAAGGACCTCGGCTGGGACGTTCCGTTCGGTGGTGGAGACGGCATCGAGACCACTGACTGCATCGACCAGGCCAAGGGCAACGAGGCCGGCATCCTGGCGACGTCGGCCGGCGCTGACGCCACGCAGGTTCCGGGCGCCGCTCAGGCGATCTCCGACTTCCGCAAGGCGTTCCCTGGCGCCAACGACTTCGGCGGCTACACCATGCAGGGCTACGACGCCACCAACGCGCTGATGGCCGCGATCGGTCGCGCCATCAACGACGCCAACGGCGGCACGCCCACCCGCGCGCAGGTCCGTGACGAGATGGCGAAGACCAAGGGCTTCGTCGGCGTCATCGGCACGTACGACTTCGACCAGAACGGCGACACGAGCCTCAAGATCGTGTCCATCTACGTCATCCAGGCCGGACTGAGCGCCGACGCGATCGCGAAGTCCACCGGCGTGTGCGGCTCCAAGACGGCCAAGGACGCCTGCTTCGTCTGGAAGACACAATTCGACTTCGCCAAGACGAGCGGCTAGCGCTTAGTCTTTAGCCCGAATTCCACGAGGAGGCCCGATCCCGGGCCTCCTCGCCCTTTAGCTTCAGGAGGGGAGACACTGGACGCGGGCGCCACTGGCAACGGATTGACCTCAGTCCTGAGCCGATTTCGCCGCGCCAGCATCGGCGGGTTCAGCCTTGCCGATTACGGCTTCTACGTCCTCGCCGCTACAGCCATCGTTCTCCTCGCGGTCGCCGCGGTCACCGGACCGCAAACGTTCTTCCAGGTTCTCGACTTCGGCATCGCCGACGGCGCGATCTACGCCCTGGTGGCCCTGGGCTACACGATGGTCTACGGCATCATCGAGCTCATCAACTTCGCGCACGGCGACATCTTCACGCTGAGCGCGATGATCGGTGGGCTGGTGCTCGGCTTCTTTGCCACAAGCGAGTCATCCTTCAATTTCGGGGACCTGCTGGCGCTGCTCGTCACTTTCCCGCTCGTGATGCTGGTCATCGGCGGGATCAACGTGAGCATCGAGCGTGTCGCCTACCGGCCACTGCGTAACGCTCCGCGCCTTGCCCCTCTGATCACCGCCATCGGCATGTCGTTCATCGTCGAAGGTGTGATGTATCTGTGGCACGGCGCCGCGACTGTCACGTTCCCCAACCTCCTGCCCCACGGTCCCCAGTACCAGACGTACATCGGCGGCGTGTTCTTCACGTTCAAGGACGTGTTCGTCATCGTCGCCGCTGTGATCCTCGTCTCTCTGCTCGCGGTCTTCATCAATCGCAGCAAGCTCGGCAAGGCAATGCGTGCCACGGCTCAGGACCGGGACGCTGCCCAGCTCATGGGCATCGACATCAACCGCACCATCTCCGCCACGTTCTTCATCGGCGCGTTGCTCGCGGGGGCCGGCGGCATCATCTACGGCCTGTACTTCAACAACCTCGATTACCACCTCGGGTTCCGCGTCGGCCTCATCGCGTTCACAGCCGCCGTGTTCGGCGGTATCGGCAACATCCCGGGCGCGGCCCTCGGTGGGCTCCTGATCGGCCTTGTGCAGGCTTACAGCGACCAGTACATCGGGTCCAAATGGACAGAGGTCGTGATCTTCAGCATCCTGATCGGCGTGCTGGTCTTCCGCCCGACCGGATTGCTCGGCATGCGGGTGCCTGAGAAATGAGGAACAGGATCGCCGCGCGCCAGGGCTCGATCTGGACCCGCCTCCACCTCCGCGAGCGTATCCGCGACCGCGACACGGCCATCTACGGAGTGCTGCTCCTCGTTGCCCTCGTGTTTCCAATGGCAACGATGTTTGCGAGCGACGGCAGCACTTACTACGTCTCGCTGGCCGGACATGCCGGAACGTTCGTCCTCCTGGCGATTGGTCTCAACGTCGTGGTGGGGTTCGCCGGCCTCCTCGACCTGGGCTACGCGGCCTTCTTTGCCATCGGCGCGTACACGTATGCGCTGTTCGCCTCCGAGCAGCTGGCCGCGTCGCCGGCCCACCATGCGTACCACCTGCCGTTCTGGCTGATGATGTTCGTCGGCCTCTTCGTCGCCGCCGCCTTCGGAGCCGTCCTCGGGTTCCCCACCCTCCGCCTGCGCGGTGACTATCTCGCCATCGTCACGCTGGGCTTCGGGGAGATCGTGCCCAACATCTTCTACAACCTCGACCAGTGGACCGGAGGCATCAACGCCATCGGCGGCATCGATCAGCCGACGCTGCCGGGCTGGATCACGGGCCCATGGGCGGGAGCAAACAGCGTCGCCATCACCGCGCCGTACGATTTCAGCTTCGATCCCATCGCCTACTACGTGTTGATCTTCGTGCTCGTTTTCATCGCCGTGATCCTCGTCAACAACCTGCAGCGGTCGCGTCTCGGCAGGGCGTGGATGGCGATCCGGGAAGACGAAGTGGCCGCCGCCGCGATGGGGATCAACACCGTGACGACCAAGCTGCTGGCGTTCGGCATCGGCGCTTCCTTCAGCGGCTTCGCCGGCGCCTACTACGGCGCGAGCTTCGGCCTGGTCAGCCCCGACGAGTTCCTGTTCATCGTGTCGATCACCGTGCTCGTGATGATCGTGCTCGGCGGCATGGGTAACGTTCCGGGCGTGATCGTGGGGGCCTTTGTCATTTACTTCATCCTCCACTGGTTCTTGCCGCTGCTACCGCCTGCCGTGGAATCTCTCGCCAGCACGGTCGGCCTCTCCTCCCTGAACGATCGCAACGGCGACTGGCCCGGCCTCGCCACGGAGACACAGAACGTCACGCTCTTGTTGTTCGGCCTGATCCTCGTCGTCATGATGCTGCTGCGCCCGCAGGGCATCTTCCCGAGCCGCGTGCGCGAGCAGGAGCTCAAGCACGCGCTGGGCCAGGAAGACGAAGCCGCGATCGAGCAGGCCCACGCAGGATGAGCGCCCTCGACGACAACGTCCTGGTCCTGCACAACGTCACCAAGCGCTTCGGCGGCCTGGTCGCTGTCGATGACGTCAGCCTGTCGATCAAGCGCGGTGAGATCTTTGCGCTGATCGGTCCCAACGGCGCGGGCAAGACGACGCTCTTCAACAACGTCACGGGCCTCTTCAAACCGACGAGCGGCCACGTGGTTTTCGACGGCCGTGACATCACGGGCTCGAAGCCGCACGAGGTGGCCCGGCTCGGCATCGCCCGCACGTTCCAGAACATCCGGCTCTTCGATTACATGACTTGCATCGACAACGTGCGCGTCGGGCGGCACGTGCGCATGCACGCGAAGTTGTGGGACGGGCTGTTCAAGCTGCCGGCGGAGCGGCGTGAGGAGAATCGGGTTTCCGAGGAGGCGATGGAGCTCCTTCGCTTCGTCGGCATCTCCCGGCAGGCGCACCAGTACGCGCGCAACCTGCCGTACGGCCAGCAGCGCCGGCTGGAAATCGCTCGCGCGCTGGCCACCGAGCCGAAGCTGCTGCTGCTCGACGAACCCGCCGCCGGCTTCACCCCGCAGGAGAAGGTTGAGCTGATGTCGCTCGTGCACAAGATCCTCGACCGCGGCATCACGGTCTGGCTCATCGAGCACGACATGAAGCTGGTCATGGGCATCTCGGAACGCATCGTCGTGCTCGACCATGGCGAGAAGATCGCCGAGGGCGCGCCGGAAGAGGTGCGCAAGGACCCACGCGTCGTCGAGGCCTATCTCGGTAAGTCGGCGTAGCAGCATGGCGGAGGGGATCGGCGGAAGATTCGGTGCACAGGCGGGCCAGATGCTAGGCGCCGCCGAGCACCGGAGTGCGCATATCGTCATATGTAAACGAGGAGCGGAGGCGGCAACGACGCAGATGGCCCGCATGGGCGCCGAAGATCCGTCGAATCCTCCTCCGCCAGGCTGCTAGATGGCTCTTCTCGAGCTCGACGGCGTCGATGCCTTCTACGGGCGTATTCAGGCGCTGCGCAAGTTGTCGATCGCGGTCAACAAGGGCGAGGTCGTGTCGCTGATCGGCTCCAACGGCGCCGGCAAGACCACGACGCTGCGCACGATCTCCGGCCTGATGCATCCGCAGTCCGGAAAGATCACGTTCGACGGCCGCGACATCACACAAACCGGTCCCGCAAAGATCGTCGAGCTGGGCATCTGCCAGTCGCCTGAAGGCCGGCGACTGTTTGCCCGCATGACCGTGGAGGACAACCTCTTCATGGGTGCTTATTCGCGCAACGACAAGCCTGGCATCGCGTCGGACATGGAGCGGGTCTTCACCCTGTTTCCGCGTCTCAAGGAGCGGCGCACGCAGATCGCGGGCACGCTCTCAGGTGGCGAGCAGCAGATGCTGGCCATGGGCCGGGCCCTGATGGCGCGGCCGAAGGTGTTGATGCTCGACGAGCCTTCGCTGGGACTGGCGCCCATCCTGGTCGAGACGATCTTCACCATCGTTCGCGAGATCAACTCCCAGGGCACCACCGTGCTGCTCGTGGAGCAGAACGCGCACAAGGCACTGGAGGTGGCGCACCGCGGTTACGTGCTCGAGACGGGATCGATCGTCAACACCGGCTCAGGCCGGGAGCTGCTGGCGTCCGAGGAGGTGCAGAAGGCCTACCTCGGGATGTAGTCCTCGTAGTCGGTAGCAAACTCCTTCGACCTCGCGAGGAGCTCGACTCGAGGCCTCGACCCGCTGAGACTTCGGATCAACTGCTGCATGCGCTGGGCCATTTCCGCAGCGGCTTTCGCGTTGGCGGGGCGCCGCGCCCCCGGTTTCCATGTGGTGCTGATCTGTCTCAGGTCAGCTGACCGCTCGACGTCGAAGCCCATCTCGTTCAGCTCAGCAATCGCAGCTTGCTGCTCGGTTTCGGGCACCGCATCGCGGGCGACGGTGCGAGTGATGACAAAGCCGATGCGCAGCGCGCTGAGGGCGGTCTCGAGGTCGCGAACGATTTGAGGCACGTCCGCGGGGTCGATCTGGAGCGGAAGGTGCACGCCGATTCCCTCCCACCTCTTCCCGATCCGCTCGCCTTCCAACCTGCGCTCGACACCGTTGCGGTCGATGACCAGCCAGCAGATCTCGCGAATGTCCGACTCGATCCGTAGCGTGAAGTCCTCGCCGCGATACTTAGGACCTCGGCGGCCGAACGTCAGCGGCCCGCCTGGTAGTTCGAAACGAACAGGTAGACCAGCACCGCCGCGAACGCCACGTACTCCAGCACCACGTGTCGCGTGAAGCTGTCCTCGACGGTGTGCCGGACCAGGCCGCGGTTGATGTACCACGCGAACAGCAGCATCACCGCGAAGGTGCCCTCGTTCAGCACGAGATAGCGCTCGAGAGCTATCACCGCCCAGGCGAGGAAGGTCACGACCTGCGCCACGAAGACGGCGAAGATGAACGCGCGGCTCGGTGCGATGGGTGTGCCGTTGATGCGGAAGCTGCGGTACGACGCGAGGAAAGTGATGGTCAGGATCCAGAGCAGCTGCAGGATCGCGTTGAACTGCAGCGTGACGATGACGACGTAGACCCCCGCCAGGAACGCGATGAGGATCGCCTCCTGCAGCACGACGTGGCCACGCTTCTCCGAACCGTGTATGCGCAGGTAGTCCAGGCGTCCCGCGACCACGAAGCCGATACCGAACAGCACGCTGAGGCCCGCGAACTGCCAGAGCTGCAGGTTGAAGATCGGCGACGAGGCCAGCCCGGCCAGGGTGATCGCACCGAGAGCCACCGGGATGTAGTGCTCGACGGCGGGCGGCTCGCCCGCGTTGCGCAGGTAGCCGAGAAGGACCGGGGACGCCACCACGATAAGGCCGAGCCCAAGCACCCAGACCTGGTTCTCGGCCCACAGGTCCGACTTGAAACCGAGCGCGATGGCGACGAGCACGACGCCACCGAAGACGAGAAATCGTCGATCGCGCTCGCCTTCGACGACGACGATCGCACGCGCGGGCGCCTCGCGATGACCTGGCGGGGTCTTCATCGGCTAAGCGAGTCTAGCTGGCGGAGCTACGTTCCGGCCCTGCCGTAGCGATCTTCGAGCCGGACGACATCCTCGATCTCGGGCGTCGAAACCTCGTAGATGTCGGTGTCTTCGACGGCCGTGATGCGGTGCCGAGTGAGTGCCTGCAGATGCACCGAGTCGCCCTCTCGCATGCGGTGCGTCTTGAGCTCCCCGTCCTCCACTCCGAGCTCGACGTCAACCGTGCCGCGCGTGATGAGCAGCCACTCGTCCTTGCGCTCGTGATACTGCAAGGACAGAGCCTCGCCCTTGCGCACGTGCAGGATCTTGCCGACGTAGCGCTCTGTGATCGCCCAGCGCACCTCGTAGCCCCAGGGCTTCTCGACCAAAGTCTCCTCGGCCCTGTGCACGGCCGGGAGCTCAGGCATGGGCGGGGGCTTCTCGCTTCAGGCCCACTATGTCTTCGATCGCGTGCAGCCGCGCTTCGACCGCGGCCGCGTCGGGCGCCTCCGCGTAGATCCGGATCAACGCCTCGGTGCCGCTCGTGCGGAACAGCACCCAGCTGCCGTCCTCGAGGTAGAACTTGAAGCCGTCGTCGTCGCGCACGCGCGTGACCTTCACGCCGGCGATCTCCTTCGGCTGGTGCTGGGCGAGCTGGTCGGTGATGCGCTTGCGGTCGCGATCGTACGTGTCGCGATTGAGGTGGATGTCGTGCCGCGCGTAAGCGTGCGGACCGACGCGCTTCTCGAGGTCGAGCATGATCTGAGAAAGCGGCTTGCCGCGGCGCACGATCATGTCCGCGAACAACAGGCCGACCAGGATGCCGTCGCGCTCGGGGATGTGGCCGCGGATGCCGAAGCCGCCTGACTCCTCGCCGCCGATCACGGCGTTGGTCTCCATCATCTTCGGGGCGACCCACTTGAAGCCGACAGGGACCTCATAGATCTCGGTGTTGAACTGCTTGGCCAGCTGTTCGACCATCGCGGTCATGTTCACGGTCTTGACGATGGCGCCGGTCATCTTCATGACGTCGAACAGATGCAGCACCAGCAGCGCAAACACCTGCAGCTGGTTGATGAAGCGGCCGGTCTCGTCGATGATGCCGACCCGGTCCGCGTCACCGTCGGTGAGGATGCACAGGTCGTGGCCGCCCTTCTTCATCACCGCGATCGCTTCATCGATGTTGGGCGGGATGGGCTCGGGCGGGTGCCCGCCGAAGAACGGGTTGCGATCGGCGTGCAGCTCGTCAACCGACGTGCGGCCGCCCCCGATGAGCTCCTTCACGTAGCCGAATCCGGAGCCGTGCATGGTCTCGTGCACGACCTTGAGCCCTGCGTCGCGGATGCGCTGAAGGTCGACGATCTTGCCAACTTGCTTGTAGTACGCCTCGCGCGGGTCGTAGACGGTGACCAGCGACTCGACCTTCTCGCGGTCCGGCGGCTCGACCTCACCGAGCGCGTTGATGCGCTTCTCGAGCTCCTTGATCACCTCGGTCGGCGCGGAGCTCCCGGTCTCCGGCTTGTACTTCACGCCGTTGAACAGGTAGGGGTTGTGGCTGGCGGTGATGGCGATCGCGCCGGTGGCCTTGCGGTCGATGACGGTCCACGAAGCGACCTGCGTCGGCGACGGCCGGTCGAAAATCAAGCTGCGCACGCCGTTCGCCGCGAACACGTCCGCGGCCAGGCGGGCGAACTCCTCGGATGCGAAACGGCAGTCGTAGCCGACGACCGCGAGGGGCTCGCTCGCGCGGCTCTTCATGTATTCCGCCACGCCCTTGGCGACGCGCCGAACGCTTGCGTAAGTGAAGTCGTCGCCGGTGATCCCGCGCCACCCATCGGTGCCGAACTTGATCTCAGGCAAAGCCAATACCGCCTAAAGGTAGCGGGTTTTGCCTGAGCGCCTTAATGCCTCGACGACGAGCTTGACGTCCTGCGCGCGCGAGCGCGGACACACCAGCAGGGCGTCCTCGGTGTCGACGATGATCATGTCCTCGAGGCCGATCGCGGCGACCAGGCGTCGCGACCCGAACACAAGGCTGTCATTCGTGTCGATGAGCACGGCCTCGCCCTCCACGGAGTTCCCGCGCGCGTCGGCGTGCACGCGCTCACCTAGCTCGGCCCAGCTGCCGATGTCGGCCCACTCGAAGTCGGCCGGCACCAGCACCAGGCGATCGGTCTTCTCCATCACGCTGCGGTCGACCACCTCCACGGGCAGTTTCGCGTACAGCTGCGAGGCTTTCGCTTCGTCGCCCGCAAGCCTCGCCGCCACCACTTTCTCGAGGACGGTGACGTGCCTCGGAGCGTGCAGCTTCAGCTCCGCGGCGAAGACCCCGACCCGCCACGCGAACCACGCCAGGTTCCAGTAGTAGCCGCCCGCTTTCAGAAATCGCTTCGCAGTTCGAAGGTCCGGCTTCTCTGTGAAGCGCTCGACCCGGAACGTCCCCGGCACGGGGCCCCTTCGCGGCGCGTGCACGTAGCCGAGACCGGTCGACGGAAACGTGGGCTTGAGCCCGAAGGCGACGAGGCTCTCGGTCGTGCTCGCGACTCTGATCGCCAGCCGCACCGCACGCGCGATCTTCGCCTGGCCGCGGACGACGTGGTCCGAAGCCATGGCCACCATGACCGCGTCCGGGTGCTTTCTCGCGATGGTGAGGACGGCGAGACCGTAAGCGTTGGTGGTGCCGCGAGCCGAGGGCTCGATGATCATGTGCTCCGAGTCGAGTTCGGGCAGCACCGCCTCGATGATCTCGCGCTGGCGAGCCTCGGTGACGACGTAGATCTCGTCCGCGAGCGGGCGCAGCCGGTCGTACGTGTCGCGCAAGAGAGGCCGGCCTCCGCCCCCGAGAGGCAGGGCGTGCTTCGGAGTCGAGCGTCGCGATCGCGGCCACAGGCGCGTTCCCGCGCCGCCGGCCGGAATGACGGCTACCGTCCGCGTCAAGACGCGACCTCTTCCGCCAGCTCCTTGGCCCGAGATGTCGACTCCCACGGAGCGTCGATGTCGGTGCGGCCGAAGTGGCCGTAGACCGCGGTCTGCCGGTACAGCGGGCGGCGCAGGTTGAGCTCCTTGATGATGCCGAGCGGGCTCAGGTCGAAGAGCTTGTTGACCGCGCTCGCGATCTTCGCGTCTGGCGCACGGCCGGTCCCGAAAGTCTCGATCCGGATCGCCACCGGCTTGACCACGCCGATCGCGTAGGAAACCTGCACCTCGCAGCGCGACGCGAGACCTGAGGCCACGATGTTCTTGGCGATGTAGCGCGCTCCGTACGCGCCCGCGCGGTCGACCTTGGTCGGATCTTTGCCGGAGAAGCATCCACCGCCGTGGCGCGCATAGCCGCCATAGCTGTCGACCATGACCTTGCGCCCGGTCAGGCCCGCGTCGGCCACGGGACCGCCGATGACGAACCGGCCGGTCGGGTTGATGAAAGCGCGCGTCTGGTCTGTCCGGAGCCGGGCCGGAATGACCGCCTCGATCACGTGCTCGGTGATGTCGGAGCGCAATTGCTCGGTGTCGATCTCATCGTGATGCTGGGCGGAGACCACCACGTTGTCCACCGCCTCGGCCTTGCCGTCATCGCCGTAGCGGACGGTCACCTGGACCTTGCCGTCGGGACGCAGGTAGTTCAGCGCTTTCGACTTGCGGACCTCCGCCAGCTTTCGCGCCAGGCGGTGCGCGAGGCTGATCGGCAGCGGCATGAGCTCGGGGGTCTCATCGCACGCGAAGCCGAACATCATGCCCGAGTCGCCCGCCCCGCCCACGTCGACGCCCTGCGCGATGTCGGGCGATTGCTCGTCGATGCTGACGATGATGCCGCACGTCTCTGCGTCGAAACCGTACTTGGCCCGCGTGTATCCGACCTCCCGTGCGGTCTGACGGACGATGCGCGGGATGTCGACGTAGCAGTCGGTCGTGATCTCGCCGACGACCATCGCCAGCCCGGTCGTGACGATCGCTTCGCATGCGACGCGCGCGAGCGGATCCTTGGCGAGGATGGCGTCGAGGATCGCATCGGAGATCTGATCGGCGAGCTTGTCGGGGTGGCCCTCTGTGGTCGACTCCGACGTGAAAAGGCTTGACAACTTGCAGGTCCTCCTTTGAATCGCCCGCGCCGGCAAGGACCTCGCGACCGTCTGCGCGGATCCCCAGGCGCCAGGTTTTTACCGCTGGGACGGGGAAATCCTATCTGAGCGGCAAGTAGTGGATGCCCGAGTGACGGAACAGCTTCGCCCCGCGCTGCGCCAGCAGGGCCCGCGTCGCTTCGCGCGAGCCCTCCATGACCGCCTCCAGGTGGACGCGCCGCATCTCCCACGTGGCGTGGGGCGAGGTCACCGGGCACAGGACCACCATGCGCGCGCGGTCGCGCAGGCGCTCGTACTCGCTGAGCATCTGGTGGTGCAGCGTCAGCTGCAAGGTCCGGGCGATGAGCTCTGGCCACGTCGTGGGGGTCGGCTCGTTCTCGCCGCCGGCCATGAGGCTGATGGCCAGGATCTCTTTGGCGCCGTCCTCCACGGCCACGTCCAGAGGCGTGTTGTCGACCACGCCGCCGTCCATGTGCTCGCGTCCTTCGATCACCACCGAAGGGAAGACGCCGGGGATGGCGGTGGTCGCCAGCAGCGCCGGTGTCAGGTTGCCTGAGCGGAAGATGGCCTTGCGCCCGGAGTTGAAGTCGGTGGCGACAATCGAAAGCGGAAGTCGCAGCTGCTCGAACGTGACGAAGCCGGTCAGCGACTCAGCCCGGTCGACCAGGCGCCGAACGTTCGTCTGAGGGAGCGCGCTGGGCCCTTCGCGCCGAAGCCCGGTCATGATCACGCCGATCGGGTGCATGCGGAACACCGCCAGCGCCTGCGGCGAGACCCAGAGCTCGCGCAGCATCATCACGCCGGCGAGCGACGGATACGCAGCGATCGCGCTGCCGTTGAGCGCGCCGACGCTGACCGCGACGATCCGGGCCGGCGGCTCGATACCAGCCTCGAACAGACCTTGCAGAACCCCTACCTGGGCGGCTCCGCGCGCGCCGCCTCCCCCCAGCACCCACGTCCTGCGGCTCGGTCCGAAGATGAGGCTTAAGTACCCTCCTCCCAGGACGAAAGGTACTTCTTCTGCTCGTCGGTCAATACGTCTATCCCGATTCCCATCGAGCTGAGCTTCAGCCGCGCCACCTCGGAGTCGATCTCGTCGGGCACGTCGTACACCCGCTTCTCGAGCTTGCCTGCGTGCTTTGCCATGTACTCGGCGCACAGGGCCTGGTTGGCGAAGCTCATGTCCATCACCGCCGCTGGATGGCCTTCGGCCGCGGCCAGGTTGATGAGCCGGCCCTCGCCGAGCACGTGCAGCCGGCGGCCGTCCCCCAGCCTGTACTCCTGCACCGCCGGCCGCACCTGGCGCACGCCCGTGGCGAGGTCGTCCAGGGCCTTGAGGTTGATCTCGGAGTTGAAGTGCCCGGAGTTGGCGAGGATGACACCATCTTTCATGGCGGCGAAGTGCGCGCGGTCGAGCACGTTGACGTCGCCCGTGACGGTGATGAAGATGTCGCCCTGGGACGCGGCCTCCTCCATCTTCATGACCCGGAAGCCGTCCATCACGGCCTCCAGCGCCTTCAGCGCGTCGACCTCGGTCACGATCACGTCGGCGCCGTGGCCCTTCGCGCGTGAGGCGAGGCCGCGACCGACCCACCCGTAGCCGGCGATCACGACTTTCTTGCCGGCGAACAGCACGTTGGTGGCGCGGATGATGCCGTCGAGGGTCGACTGGCCGGTGCCGTAGCGGTTGTCGAACATGTGCTTCGTGTCGGCTTCGTTGACGGCGATGATCGGGTAGCGCAGGACGCCGCGCTCGGCCATCGCCCGGAGGCGTACGACGCCGGTCGTCGTCTCCTCGGTGCCTCCGATGACCTCCGGAATCTGGCTCTCGCGCTTCCGGTGCAGCACGGAGACGAGATCCGCGCCGTCGTCCATGGTCATCGCGGGGTGGTGGTCCAGCGCCGACTCGATGTGCTGGTAGTAGGTGTCGTTGTCCTCGCCCTTGATGGCGTAGGTCTTGATCGAGTGCTGGCCCACGAGCGCGGCTGCCACCGCGTCGTTGGTGGACAACGGATTGGAGGCGCACAGCGCGATGTCGGCTCCCCCCGCCTTCAGCGTGAGCATCAGGTTGGCCGTCTCGCTCGTCACGTGAAGGCATGCGGCGACCTTTACGCCCTTGAGCGGCTGCTCCTTCGCGAAACGCTCGCGGATGAGCAGCAGCACAGGCATCTCGCGCGCAGCCCAGTCGATCAGGTTCTGGCCTTCCCCGGCCAGCTTCATGTCCTTGACGTCGGCGGATTGAACCTTCAAAGCCTCTCCTTCAGTACACGAGCTCGCTGACGACTTCGATTCCGGACAGGCGCTTGCGCCCGCCGAGTGCCGCCAGCTCGATCAAAACCTGCACGCCGATGACCTGCCCGCCGAGCTTGCGCACGAGCTCGACGGCCGCGGCTGCGGTGCCGCCCGTCGCGAGAACATCATCCACGATCAGCACCTTGTCGCTCGGCCGCACCGCGTCCTGGTGCACGTCGAGCTGATCGGTGCCGTACTCGAGCTGGTACGAGTGGCTGAGCACGTGCCAGGGCAGCTTGCCCGCCTTGCGGATCGGGATGAAGCCCGCGTCCAGGCGCACGGCCACCGCCGCGCCGGGGATGAAGCCGCGCGCCTCGATGGCCGCGACCAGCGTCGTACCCCTGCCCTCCCAGTGCCTCGACATCAGGTCGACGACCTCGCGAAACGTCTTGCGGTCGGCCAGCAGAGGCGTGATGTCCCGGAAGACGATGCCTGGCTGCGGGAAGTCGGGCACGTCGCGCACCATTCTCTTGAGCTCGTCGGCCCGGCTCATGCGCACCTCATACCACTGACCGGAAATATTCGAGAGTTCGCCGCAGTCCGTCCTCGAGCGGGACCTCCGGCTCCCAGCCGAGAAGTTTGCGCGCCCGCGTGATGTCCGGCCGGCGCTGTTTCGGATCGTCGACCGGCAGGTCGCGGTGCTCGAGCCGGCTCTTCGAGCCGGCGAGCCGGATGATCGTCTCCGCCAGCTCGATCATCGTCACCTCCTGCGGGTTGCCCAGGTTCACCGGCAGCTCGTCCCCCTTCTCCAGCACGGCCAGCACGCCCCGGATCAGGTCGGACACGTAGCACAGGCTTCGCGTCTGCGTGCCGTCGCCGTAGACGGTCAGCGGCTCTCCGCGCAGCGCCTGGGCCATGAAGTTCGGCACGGCGCGGCCGTCGGACACCTGCATCCGGGGGCCGTGGGTGTTGAAGATCCTGATGATTCGCGTGTCGACGTCGTGCGCGCGGTGGTACGCCATGGCGAAAGCCTCTGCGCACCGCTTCGCCTCGTCGTAGCAGCCGCGCGGCCCGATCGGGTTGACGTTGCCCCAGTACGTCTCAGGCTGCGGATGCACGAGCGGGTCGCCGTAGACCTCCGAGGTCGAGGCCAGCAGGAACGTCGCGTCCTTGGCCATGGCCAGGCCGAGCATGTTCATCGTGCCCAGCGTGCCGACCTTGAGGGTGTGGATCGGGTTGGCGTCGTACTGCGGAGGCGAAGCCGGCGACGCGAAGTGCAGCACGTACCGCACGTCGCCTTCCACGGCGATGTGCTCGTTGACGTTCTGCCGGCGCAGCTCGAAATCGGAGTTGCCCTCCAGGTGCTTGAGGTTCGCGGGCGAGCCGGTGATGAAGTTGTCGAGCGACAGCACGCGCATGCCGCGCGCGAGCAGCGCCTCGCATAGGTGCGACCCGATGAACCCGGCGCCCCCGGAGACGACGGCCCGGGGTTTGCTACTCGCGGCCAATGCCGCGGTAGGTGAAGCCCAGCGCGCGCATGCTGGCGGGGACGTAGATGTTGCGTCCGTCGATCACCACGGGCGTGCGCATCGCAGTCTTGAGTCGCTTGAGGTCGAGCTGGCGGAACTCGTTCCATTCCGTCACGACGACCAGCGCGTCCGCGCCGGCGGCCAGCTGGTAGGCGTCCTTGGTGTACTCGAGCTCGGGCATCAGGCTCTGCATGCGCTCCATCGCCGCCGGGTCGTAGCCGCGGACGTGCGCGCCGGCGGCGAGCAGCACCCTGGCGATGTCGATGCTCGGTGCGTCGCGCAGGTCGTCGGTGTTGGGCTTGAAGGCGAGGCCGAGCAGCCCCACGACCTTGTGGTTGAGCGAGTCGAGGCAGTCACGAAGCTTGTCGATGACGAGCAGCCGCTGGTCGCGGTTGATGTCCATGACCGCATGCAGCAGCTCGGGGTGATAGTCGAATCGCTCGGCCAGCGCCGCCAGCGCCTTGACGTCTTTTGGAAAGCACGAACCGCCCCATCCAATGCCGGCGTCGAGGTAGGACGGGCCGATGCGCTTGTCGTAGCCCATGCCCTCGGCGACGAGCTTCGCGTCGGCGTCGACCCGCTCGCAGATGCGCGCGATCTCGTTGATGAAGGAGATGCGCGCCGCGAGAAACGCGTTGGACGCGTACTTGACCATCTCCGCCGTGTAGATGTTCGGAGTGATCAGGGTTGGCGCTTCGAGCGGCTCGTAGAGCTTCGCGACCTTCTCCGCGGCCTGGCGATCATGGCCGCCGACCACGACGCGATCGGGGTGCATGAAGTCCTGGATCGCCGATCCCTCACGCAGAAACTCGGGATTGGAAACGACGTGCGCCTGGTGCTTCTTGTTGCGCTCCTGAAGGACCTTCGACACCATGTCGCCGGTCAGCGGCGGCACGGTCGACTTATTGACGACCACGAGCGGCCCCGTCATGTGGTCGGCGATCGAGTTCGCCGCCGCCTCGACGTAGGAAAGGTCCGCTTCGCCACCCTCGCCTTCGGGCGTGCTCACCGCGATGATCGCGTACTCGGCGCCCGGAATCGCATCCGCGTACGAGGTGGTGAAGCGCAGGCGCTTGCTGTCGGCGTTGCGCTTCACGAGCTCGGTCATGCCCGGCTCGTAAAACGGCACGCGGTGCTTCTGCAGCTGCTCGACCTTCTCCCGATCGACGTCGACCACTGTCACGTCGTTGCCGAGATCCGCGAGGCAGGCGGCAGTGGTCAGACCGACGTAGCCCGCGCCGATGACCGCGACCTTGCTCATGGCCGTCCGATTATCTCAGCGAAGTCAATTACCCAAGGCGAAGGCGCAGGCGGGTTTATCCCGGCCGTCACCCATGTCCTTCAAGGGCCCACCCCGCAAAGAGCTGACTCGGTGGGGGTTTCACGGGGGAGGTCGATTGACCTCCCCCGTGCTCATCGACCTTGCTCATTCGCGCCCGATTATCTCAGTGATGCCGCGGCGTCCCGGTACGCCGCGATGGTCGCCCGCGCGGCCTTGCGCCAGCTGAACGTCTTCGCCCGTTCGATGCCTGGCTTCCACGGCCGGTCGGCGATGCCGAGCAGCTTTGCCGCCGCCGCCCCGAGCGCGTCCGCGTCGCCGTCCTCCACGAGCTCGCCCGCGCCGTCGACCACCTCGGGCAGGCTCGAGTTGCGGAACGCCGCCACGGGACATCCACACGCCAGCGCCTCGAGGCAGGGCAGCCCGAAGCCTTCGTAGCGGCTCGGAAATACAAGGCACCCTGCCGCCGTGTACACGTCGGCCAGCTCGGAGCCGCTCAGGTGTCCCAGCACACGCGCGCCGGGCATCTTCGGCGGCGCCTGCGATCCTGGCTCGCCCGCGATCACGAGCTGCAGGTCGGGCCGCGCGCCGCGCGCGACCGACCACGCCCGGAGCAGAGACTCGGGATCCTTTCGCGCGTCGAGCGCTCCGACGAACAGGAGGTATCCCGACGTCAGACCGAACTTTTCGGCGACGCGGCTCGAAGCGCCCTCCGCCGGCTTGAAGACGCCGTCCGCCGCCTCCCGGACGACGCGAATGCGGCTCTCGTGGACGCGGCCGTACCGTACCGCGTCGTCGGCGGTCGACTGCGAGACCGCGAGGATCAGGTCGGCGCGGCGGAGAAGCCGGCGACCCAGCCAGTAGCGCACGCGCTCGCCCCACATGCTCGAGCCGCCGAGGGCCCAGGGGATGAGGTCGTGCAGGGTCACGACCAGCGCGCACGACGCTCGGCCGGGCAGGCGCAGATCGATGGCGTGGTAGACGTCGGGTCGCAGCCTCTCGAGATCGGCGCCAAGCGCGACCGCCTCCTCGTACGCCGAGAAGTTGCCGCGATACCGGCGGCGCGACCGCGCGAGGCGATAACGGCCCGGCGGCAGATCGGGTTCGGGCAGGCGGGAGTCGAGCAGCAGCGTGAGCTCGGAATCGAAGCCTTCGTCGATGAGCCCCTTCACCAGGCCCGTCGCGTAGCTGCCTACGCCACGCTTCCCGCTTGGGCCCTGCAGCGGCCTGACGTCGAGGAGCACGGAGGGCGCCACAGTCCCACCGATCATAAGTAGGCACGGGGGAGGTCAGTCGACGGCCTATGCCTGCCTTCAGGTCCTGGGTTTCATAATTTGGCCGCCATGGAACGCCTGGACATCGTCATCGTCGGTGGTTGCGGCCACGTCGGCCTGCCCCTCGCTCTTTCCTTCGCCGACGCAGGCTACCGCGTGGGCGTCGACGACATCGACACCGCCAAGATCGCGCGCGTCCGCGCCGGCGAAGTGCCCTTCAAGGAGGCCGGCGCCGAGCAGATGCTGCGCAAGCTCCTCCCCACCGGCAGGCTCGAGTTCGCTTCGGAGCCGGCGATGCTCGAGCGGGCCGATACCGTCGTCATCGTCATCGGCACCCCCATCGACGAGTTCATGAACCCGTCGGTCACGGTCTTCAACCGAGTTGTCGACGAGCTGATACCGCACATTCGGCCCCACTGCCTGGTCGTGCTGCGCTCGACGGTGTTTCCGGGCACTACCGAAGGCGTGCAGCGGCGCCTGCGCGCGGCTGGCCTCGAGCCCGACGTCGTCTTCTGCCCCGAGAGAATCGCCGAAGGCCACGCGCTGGAGGAGATCCGCAGCCTGCCCCAGCTGGTCGGCGCGTCCGGTGACGCGGCGTTCGAACGCGCGGCGCGCCTGTTCGAGCCGCTCGGCGTCCAGATCGTGCGCACGACCCCGGTCGAGGCGGAGCTGGCCAAGCTGCTCACCAACACGTGGCGCTACATGAAGTTCGCCATCGCCAACCAGTTCTTCACGATCGCGCACGCGGCCGGCGTGGATTACGGACGCGTTCTCGACGCGATCCGGCGCGACTACCCTCGCGCGGCCGACCTGCCCGGCCCGGGTTTTGCTGCCGGGCCGTGCCTACTCAAGGACACCATGCAGCTCTCCGCGTTCACGCCCGACCATTTCCCGATGGGCCAGGCCGCGATGCAGATCAACGAGGGCTTGCCGAACTACATCATCGACACGCTCAACAACCGCACGCCGCTGGCCGGCAGGACGGTGGGGATCCTGGGCATGGCCTTCAAGGGCGAGTCCGACGACCCGCGCGCGTCATTGAGCTACAAGGTGCGCAAGCTCGCCGCCTTCAAGGGCGCGCGTGTGCTGTGCACCGACCCGTACCTGCACGACCAGAACCTCGTCTCCCTCGACCAGGTGCTGAAGGAGTCCGACGTGCTGGTCATCGGCGCGCCACACAAGGCTTACCGCGAGATCGAGCTCGACGGCCGCGAGGTCGTCGACATCTGGGGCATAACTGGACCCATAAGGCTCTGAAGATCCTCGTCACCGGCGCGGCCGGTTTCATCTGCGGTTATCTCGTCGCCGAGCTCCTCGAGGCGGGACACGAGGTCGTCGGCGTCGACAACTACAGCAAGTACGGGCCGCTGCGTCGCAGCTACGACAGCCACCCGCGCTACCGTCTCGTCGAAGGCGACGCCAAGGACGCCGAGCTGCTGACCGGTCTGGCGGCCGAATGCGACCACCTGGTTGCGGGCGCGGCAATGATCGGCGGGATCTCGTACTTCCACGAGTTCGCCTATGACCTCATCGCCGAAAACGAGCGCATCATCGCCTCCACCTTCGACGCGGCCATCAGCGCGCACAGGCTGGGCAGGCTCCAGCGCATCACCGTCATCTCGAGCAGCATGGTGTTCGAGTCCGCGACCACCTTCCCCACTCCTGAAGGCGCGCAGCTCGCGAGCCCGCCGCCGAAATCGACCTACGGTTTCCAGAAGCTCGCGGTCGAATACTTCGCCAAAGGCGCCCACGAGCAGTACGCCCTGCCGTACACGATCGTCCGTCCTTTCAACTGTGTCGGCATCGGGGAACGGCGCGCGCTGCGCGACCACGAGGTCATGAGCGGCAACGTCAAGCTGGCGATGAGCCACGTCGTGCCGGACCTTTGCCAGAAGGTGCTGAAAGGCCAGGACCCGCTGCACATCCTCGGCGATGGAAGCCAGGTACGCCACTACACGTATGGCGGCGACCTCGCTCACGGCATCCGGCTGGCGATGGAGTCGGACCGCGCCGTCAACGAAGACTTCAACCTCTCGACGGCGCGCTCCACCACGGTGCGGGAGCTTGCCGAAGTAATCTGGCGCAAGGTGCACGGCTCGAACAGGCCGGTCCGCCTGGTCAGCGACCCGCCCTACGAACACGACGTGCAGATGCGCGTGCCGGACGTGCGCAAGGCGCGCGAGGTGCTGGGCTTCGAGGCGAACACCTCACTGGAGGCGATGCTCGACGAGGTCATTCCGTGGGTGAAGTCAGAGATCGAAGCAGGCCGGATCTGACACCGGCGCTTTCGGTCGTCGTCCCGGTCTACAACGAGGGCGAGAACGCGGAGGGGACGCTGCGCGGCATCGTCGAGCACGTGCACGCGCGGCCGCTCGAGGTGCTGGTCGTGTACGACTTCGACGAGGACACGACGGTGCCGGTCGTGCAGAGGCTCGAGAAAGAGATGCCCGAGCTGAAGCTCCACCGCAACCGCATCGGGCGCGGCGTGCTGAACGCCATCAAGTCAGGTCTCGGTGCGGCGACCGCCCCCTTCGTGCTCGTCACCATGGGCGACGCCTCCGACGACCCGGCCGACATCGACGCCATGTACGCGCTGGCGCAGGACGGGGCGGACGTCGTCGCCGGGTCGCGCTACATGCGCGGCGGCCGGCAGATCGGCGGGCCGCTGCTCAAGCGCACGATGTCGCGGGCCGCAGGCCTCTCGCTGCACTGGGTCGGCGGCCTCCCGGTGCATGACGCCACCAGCAACTTCCGCCTCTACTCGCGCCGTCTCCTCGACCAGGTCACGATCGAATCCACCGGCGGTTTCGAGCTCGGCATCGAGCTGACCGTCAAGGCGCACCGGCTGGGGATGCGTGTGGCCGAGGTGCCCACCACCTGGCGCGACCGCACCGCCGGGACGAGCCGGTTCAGGCTGTGGAACTGGCTGCCGCGCTACCTGCACTGGTACTGGCGTGGTGTCGGGGCCCGATTCGTGCGTTAATCCCCTAGAACCATGCTGCGTCCGGCCGTGCGCGTAACCGTGGCGGCGTTCGCGGCCGCCTCGATGCTGCCGGTCATGGTCGCCGCCGCCGCGCCGAGCCCAATTCCTCACCTCAGCCGGGTCCTCGCCGAGCCGCCGCACACTGGCTATGTCGAGCTGGACAACAACACGCCGGGCATCCTCGAGGGCCCCTTCGACGCCGGCAAGTACGCGTCCATCGGCGGCATCGACGCGCAGTCGACCATCACGACGCTCGCCAAAGACGGCTTCGTCGGCGGCTATGGGCGCGCGTGGGTGCAGCAGTCGCCCGTTCGCGTGATGGTGGAGATCGTCGTCGCGTTCACCGGCGGCAAGGGCGCGAAACAGTGGCTGCAGCAGTCGCAGATGGCCGACATGGCCGACCCGACGTTCCAGCATTCGATCACCGTCGAGGGCATCGACAGCTACTACGGCGCGCGCATGTCCGACACGTCCACCTACTTCGCCGACGCCTTCCTGTTCGTCAAGGGCAACGACGGTTTCCTGGTCAGCACGATCTCCGCCGCCGACGACCTCGGCGACTCGGCCGCGGAGCAGACGAAGGTGCAGTACCGGCACGCCCCGGCTTACACGCTCCCGCCGTCAGGCTGGCCGGGCGCACCGGTGCCCACCTTCACCGTGGCGAGGGTGATGGCGCTCGCGCCGGCCGTGACCGCATGGCTGGTCGCGGCTGCCGCTCTGTGGTGGCTGGCGCTCATGGGGGCGCGCCGGTTGCGGCGCCGGCGGCTCGAGCGAGCGGCTCAGGACTCGAGCGGCCTGTAGTTCTTGCGATAGAACTCCCAGTACTCGCCTGACTTCAGCGGACGCCACCAGTCCTGGTGCGCCTCGTACCAGCGCACGGTGCGATCGAGTCCTTCGGCGAGGTTCACCCGCGGCTCCCAACCCAACTCGGTGATGCGGGCGGTGTCGAGCGCGTATCGATAGTCGTGGCCCGGGCGGTCGGCCACGAACTCGATCATCGTGCGTGGCTTGCCCATGATCTCCAGCACCGCCTCCGCCACCTGCTTGCCGCTCGTCTCGACGCCGGTGCCGACGTTGTACACGCCGCCCACCGGTGCCTCGTGCAGCACGAGATCGATGGCCCGGCAGTGGTCCTCGACGAAGACGAAGTCGCGCACCGCCGACCCGTCGTTGTACAGCGGCAGCTTGAGATCGTCCATCGCGTTGGTGATCAGGACCGGGATGAGCTTCTCGGGATACTGAAACTGGCCGTAAGTGTTCGATCCGCGCGTGATCACCGCGGGCAGCCCATACGTCTCTGCGTAGGCCTGCACGATCAACTCAGCGCCCGCCTTGCTTGCCGAATACGGACTCCGCGGACGAAAGGGATCCGTCTCCCGAGACCGACCTGTCGGGACGTGGCCGTAAACCTCGTCTGTGCTGACGTGCAAGAACACTTCATGGCCGTGGCGCCGCGCCGCGTCGCAGAGGACGGCTGTGCCCTCGACATTGGCCCGGGCGAAGCCCGGCGAGTCGGTGAGTGAGCGATCCACGTGGGTCTGGGCCGCAAAGTTCACGATGGCGTCGACGTCCCTGGCGAGCTCGTCGATGAGGCCCACGTTGGCGATGGAGCCATGAACGAAGTCGATCTGCAGACCCGCAAGGTTTTTTTGATTGCCCGAATACTCGAGCGAGTCCACCACCTTGATGTGCACCTCCGGCCTCTCGGCGCGCAGCAGCCGGACGAAATTCGAGCCGATGAACCCGGCGCCCCCGGTAACGAGGAGGCGCTTCAGGGAACGCGAGCTCACTTGATGGTCGGGTCCGCGGTCCAGTCGTAGCCGATCGAGGGATCGTCGTGCGGGATGCGGCCTTCGTCATCGGGGTCGTACACGCTCGAGGTGACGTAGAGCAGGTGGCTGCGCTCGAGCGCGCGGCATCCGTGCGCCACGCCCGGCGGGATCTTCACGCACGTGGCGTGGCCGTCGCCCATCAGGAGCTCCATCAGCGTGCCCTTGGTCGGCGAGCCGTCTCGCGTGTCGTACAGCGCTACCTTCACGGCGCCGATCACGTACCACCAGTCGGTCTGCTTGCGATGGATGTGCCAGGCCTTCGCGGTGCCCGGATACATCAGGGAGTGACTCCACTGGCCAAAGTGGTCGAAGAACCCGTCCGTCTCGCGGATGATCTCGCGGAAGAAGCCGCGCTCATCAGCGTGCGTCACGAGCTCCTTGACCAGCACGCCATCGATCGCGGCCATCAGTCGAGGTTGGCCCCGAACTCGCGCACGTGGTCGTTAACCGCGTAATAGGCGTCGATCGATTCCCCCGCATCGCCCCAGAACGCATCCAGCACGTCGTGCCGCATCAGGCTTCGCCTCACATACCAATTGTTGACGTCCGTGATCTCGAGCTCGCCACGCTTCGATGGCTTCAGAGACGGCAGCACCTTCCACACCGACGCGTCATAGAAGTAGGCGCCGGTGACCGCGAACTGGCTCGGTGGCTTCGCCGGTTTCTCGACGATGCGGCGGATCACGCCGTCGCCGTTGAACTGCGCGACGCCGAGATTTCTCAAGTGCCGCGAGTTGGACTCCGGATAGAGGATCACCCGCGCCCCGGCCTTCTGCTTCTGAAAGGCGTTGACTGACTGGCGCAGGCAGCTGCCGAAGATGTTGTCCGCCAGCAGCACCACCATCTTGTCGCGGCCGACGAAGTGCTCCGCAAGCCCGAGCGCCTCGGCGATTCCGCCCGGCCGGTCCTGGTACGCATACAGCAGCCGCTCGATCCCGAACTCCTGGCCGTTGCCGAGCAGGCGCAGGAACTCGCCGGCGTGAGTGCCGCCGGTGACGAGCATCATCTCGGTCACGCCGCTCTTGACAAGAGCTTCGATCGCGTAGTTGATCATCGGGCGGTCGTAGATCGGCAGCAGGTGCTTGTTGGTGATGCGCGTCAGCGGATGCAACCGGCTGCCGGTGCCGCCCGCGAGGATGACGCCCTTCACGGGGCGATTCTAGATTGGGGGGCCGGTTCGACTCCCCAGCCGGCTCCAGGTGTGGCTCGGCATTCTGGTCCTGAGCTTCACGCGATCACGGCACGTGTCCGCCGCCGAGAGCACGGCGCGCCGGCTGCGCAGGAAGACCGAGAAGCTCGACGTCCGGGAAGCCGAGCTCGAGCGGCGGCTCGATGCGGCCAAGACCGAGTTCTTTGCGGACGCGCAGCTGTTCGCGTTCCGGGCCTTCGACAGCGAACCGCGACGCAATCAGTTTCTCGACTACGGGCGCGCGGAGCTCGACCGCTAGACCGCCGGGACCCTCTCCCGCAAGCGGGAGAGGGCAAACCGCTACGCTTCGACCGAAGTGATGCAGCAGCAGCCGCCGGCCGCGCACACGAAGTTCTCCGATGACGGGTTCTGGTGGTGGGACGGCGCGTCGTGGAAGCCGGCGGTCTCGCCGGACAGGCTGTGGCGCTGGAACGGCCAGACCTGGGTGCCCGCGGCCCAGGCCGGGGCGCCGCCGGCCGCCGCGTCGGGGGGAAACGTGGGTATGGCCGTCGGGATCACGGTCGGCATCTTCGTACTCGTGCTGATCCTGGTCTCGATCGTCGTCACGGTCATCTTGCTGACCATGGGCAACCAGATCGCGAACGTATTTTCGAACGTCACCGCCGCATTGGGGAGTTAGAAACCCAACCTAAGCCGCAACGCACCGTCTGAAGCCACAAGTTCTTGTGGCACACTCGTCACCACCTCGATGCCCCGTCCGGAAAACTGGCCCCGCACCATCCTTCACGTCGATCTCGACGCCTTCTACACGTCCGTCCACCAGCGCGACGACCCGAGCCTGAAGGGGATTCCGGTCGCCGTCGCGGGCCGTTCGAAGCGCGCGGTCGTGATGGGCGCGTCGTACGAGGCGCGCGCATACGGAGTGCGCTCGGCGATGCCGGTGCACGAGGCGATGCAGCTCTGCCCGCAGCTCACGGTCGTCAACCCGGACGGCGCACGCTACCGGGAGGCCAGCCGGCTGGTGCATCAGATCTTCAGGAGGTTCACCTCGCCCGAGCTCGTCGAAGGCGTCGCACTCGACGAGGCTTACCTCGACATCACCGCGCGCACGCGGCACGGCACGACCACCGCCGAAGAGGTCGCGCGGCGGATCAAGTTCCAGATCCACACCGAGGTCCAGCTGACGGCGAGCGTCGGCGCCGCGACCTCCAAGCTGGTGGCGAAAGTCGCAAGCGGCACCCGCAAGCCGGACGGCCTCGTGCTCGTGCCGCCGGGCACGGAGGCCGACTTCCTCGCCCCGCTGCCGGTCGGCGTAATTCCGGGCCTCGGGCCGAAGACCGAGGAGCGCCTGCATTCGATGGGCGTGCGCACCGTCGGCGAGCTCGCGGCTTATGAGACGCAGCGGCTAGTGCAGGCGCTGGGCGTCGGCGGCGCGGTGCTGCAGCGCTACGCGCAGGGCCGCGACCGGTCGCCGGTCGATGGGAGCAAGCCCGCCAAGACGATCTCCGCCGAGACCACCTTTGAAACCGATGTCAGCGACCGCGGTCAGCTGGAAGAGGCGCTGCGCGAGCTCACGGACCGGGTCGTCGAGCGGCTGCAGGCGGAGGGCGTGCGCGCGCGCACGATCTACGTGAAGCTGAAGCTGCCCGACTTCAGGCTGGTGAGCCGCCAGGTGAGCCGGACGAGCCCGACCGACGACGTCGACGCGATCTTCCGCGCCGCGCGTTCGGCGCTGGAGAAGTCGCACGTCGAGGCGCGGGCGGTGCGGCTGATCGGGGTTGGCCTGTCCGGGCTGGAGCACCCCGAGCCCGATTTGCAGCTGACCCTTTTCGACTAGGCGGCGTCCGGTCCACGACCGGTCGCGGCAGCAGCGTCAGCACGTCACCCACCGTTCTCAGCCCCAGCTCATCCATCGCCTTCCGGACGAGCGCGCGGAAAACCATGGCCGTGGCACGCGCGTCGTCGAGCGCCGCGTGCGCGGGCGTGATGTCGAGGCCCAGGTCGGTGACCAGCCGCTGCAGCCCGGGCACCTGACCTTTGGGGATCTCCATCACGAGGCGCGCGAGCGCGGTGGTGTCGATGATCGGGTGCTCGAGCGGGCTCTCGAGCCCGCGCCCCACCAGCCAGGTGTCGAAGGCGTCGTGGCTGTGCTCCACCAGCACCGCGCCTTGCGCAAAGCGCAGGAACGCGCGCCGTGCGTCCTTGAACACAGGCGCGCCGATGAGCATCGAGCGGTCGATGTGATGGCGGCGCCGCGCGTACGGGTTGATCGGCGCGCGGCAGTCGACGAGGGTGTCAAAGAAGGACAGCGTCTGCTCGAGCGTGAAACGCTCCGCGCCGAGCTCGAGGACGAGAAACGGAGAGTTGCCGGTGGTCTCGACGTCGAGGGCGACGAACTGCGCCTCGTCCAGCGGAGTCAGCGCGCTCACCTCGGGCGCGTCGACCGCGATCTCCTCCCACGGCACGGGCGCGGCCGCCCCGCGTGGCTTGAGGAACAGCGGCTTCGCCTTCATCGCGCCGCGAGCAGGGCGCGTCGCGCCCATGTGATCTCATCCCTGGTCACCGCGCGCAGCAGGAGCAGAGCGACGCCATAGACCAGCGCCCCCGCGACGATCGGCAGCAGCACCGCCACGCCGCCGAGGCTGCTCAGCGGATAGATGGCCACGCCCATGATCAGCCCGGCCAGGAGGACGCGCCAGCTCAGCGGCAGCAAGGGCAGCCGGCCGACGTGTCGCGAAACCAGCACCCAGCCGGCGATGCCGAGCACGAGCTCAGTCGCCACCGTCGCCCAGCTCGCGCCCTGATAGCCGAACAGCGGGATGAGGGTCAGGTTCAACACCACGTTGGCGACGAGGCTCCAGCCGGCGGCCCACGTGAAGGACGCCTGGCGATCCGACGCGTTGAGCGCGCCGATGAACGCGTTGTTGACGAAGGCGATCCCGAGAGCCAGCGCCAGCACCCGCAGCGCGGGCTCGGAGCGGACGAACTGCTGGCCCAGCAGCAGCGGTGTCAGCGGGTGCGCGAGCACGAAGATGCCGATCGCGATCGGGCAACCCATGAGGAAGAGGGCTTTGTAGAAGCGGCTGACGGCGTCGATCATCTCCTTCGGCCGTTCGCGGTGATACACCGCGAGCACCGGGAACACCACCGAGAGGAACGTGATCGGCAGGAACAGCAGCGATTCGATGGGCTTGTAGGCCGCTCCGTAGAGGGCCGACTCGGTCTCCGACCGGATCACGAAGATGAGCGGCTGGTCGATGCGGAAGTAGAGGATGGTCAGCACGAAGGTCAGGGCGAACGGCAGACCCTTCCAGAACCATTCACGCAGCAGGACGACCTCGAAGCGCCATCCCGGCACCGCGATGTGCTTGAGGCCGAGGACGGCCACGAAGTAGGCGCAGCTGAACCCGTACTGGGCGGCATACGCCCACACGAAATAGCTCACACCCTGCTGCGTGCGGCCGCCATACAGGACCAGAGCCAGCAGCACCAGGCTCTCGAGCACGACCGCGACCGCCTCGTAGCCGAGCTGCTGGACGGCGTACAGCCCGTTGCGCAGCAGTGTGGCGTAGGACGTGAGCACCATGAGCAGGAAGCCAGGGACGAGCAGATCGCTCAAGCCGATCGGATAGACGAGCGCGGCCAGCAGCAGGAACCCCACGATCGACATCAGCAGGCGCAGGGACATGACGTTGCGGAGGTAGCGCTGGATCTCCGCCTGGTGCCGCGCGCCTTCGCGCACGAACAGCACGTTGAAGCCCAGGTCGAGGACCACGCTCACGATGGCGGTCAGGTTGATGAGGACGGTGAAGGTCCCGTAGTGGTCGGTGCCCAGCCGCCGGATCATGTAGAGCACCGTGACCAGCGCGATCAGGCGGGCGATGACTTTCGCCGAGAGCACCACGACCGTGTTGCGAAGCGCTCGGGAGCCCAAACCGGAGCCCGCCGGCGAGGCTGCTGCGACGTTGGAGTCTGACAACTGGGGCAATCGTATTCCCCCGGTGTCACGCGACACGGGGTTCGCAGCAGGATTCGCGGCATCGGCGGCCGGAACCAAGGAG
>DASSLR010000083.1:0-7954 GCA_035689345.1 Candidatus Dormiibacterota bacterium | reverse complement strand
CGCATCGTCACCGGCACCGCGTTCGGACGCCACGACCTCTCGTGGATCCGCGAGCACGCGCCGCGTGATGGGTCGGTGGAGGTCGAGGACGTCACGTCGGCGTACGCGTGCATCGGGCTGTGGGGACCGAAGGCACGCACGATCCTGCAGTCGGTGACCTCGACCGACGTCTCCAACGAGGGGTTCCCATACATGACCGCGCGTGAGCTGCCCGTCGGCGTGGTCCCATGCCTCGCCTTGCGCGTGACCTACGTGGGCGAGCTCGGCTGGGAGCTGTACTGTCCGTCGGAGTTCGGCCTGCGGTTGTGGGACACGCTCTGGGAGGCCGGCGCATCGCATGGCCTGGTCGGCGGCGGTTACAAGGCCGTGGACTCGATGCGCCTGGAAAAGGGCTACCGCGTCTGGGGCTCGGACATCGGCCCGGAGGTCGACCCCTACCAGGCCGCGCTCGGCTTCTGCGTCAAGCTCGACAAGGGCGAGTTCATCGGCCGGCAGGCGCTGCTGAAGAAGCGCGAGTCTCCAGCCGGCGCTCGGCTCGCGTGCCTGGTGCTCGACGATCCGCGCTCGGTCGCGCTCGGCTCCGAGCCCGTGCGGATCGACGGCGCGGTCGCGGGGCGCGTAACCAGCGGCGGTTACGGCTATTCGGTGGGCAGGTCGATCGCGTATGCCTTCGTTCCAGCGCAGGTACCGGAAGGCGCGGCTGTCGAGGTCGAGGTCTTCGGGGCGTGGATTCCGGGCCACGTTTCGCCTGAGCCGCTCTACGATCCGCAAGGAGTGCGTGTCCGTTCCTAGGCGTGTCGGCGTCATCGGCATCGCGATCGCGATCATCGCCGCGGCCGGCCTGTGGTCGGCGTGGCCGGCCGCTCAGAGCGTCGAGAAGCCGGCGGCCGCGACCAGCCTCAGCGTTCTTTCAGGCCCGTTCCTCGCGACCTACGACTTCCTCACGCCGGAGCTCGGCTGGTCCCTGGTGATCGACTACAGCGCGTTTCGCTCGCGGGCGTGGATGTTCAAGACCGTCGACGGCGGCGCGCACTGGGACCGGGAGTACTTCACACGAGCTCTGGGAGACCGCATCTACCTGCACTTCTTCGACGCGCTCCACGGTTTTGCGTACACGGGCTACCCGTTCCGGACGGTCGACGGCGGCGTGCACTGGCTCACCATCGACGTTCCCGGTTCTCGGCCGTACGTGACGTTCTCGTCGCCCACTCAGGGCTGGGCCGAGGCGTTCGACGCCAGGGGACCGCACATGTACGGGACGGTCGACGCCGGCAAGCACTGGGCACAGCTCGGCACAGTCCCCGCCGGATCGGCGGTGCTGCAGCCCTCCTCCGAGATCCACTCTTCGCCGTTTCGCGAGGACTGCGAGGGCTGGCTCGGCGCGACGGCCCTGGGCCGGCCGGCCGTCTTCCTGACGACGGACTGCGGCCAGAGCTGGCAGAGCATAGCGATCGCACACCTGGGCGGTCCGCAGGATCCGAACGCGCGGTTCGCCACCTCGGTCAGGCTCGTGAGCGATGGTGGCGTGGCCGTGTTCTTCGGCGAGGGCATGCTCCAGGGAGTCATCTCCTACGACACCGGGGGCAGCTGGCAAGGCCTGGGACTGCCCGCGGGCATTTCGACATCCGGCGCCCTGACGCTCCTCGATTCGGCCCACTGGTGGGTCTTCGACGAGGGGCTGATCTACAAGACCGATGACGCCGGTTCGACGTGGCAGGAGACCGTGCCGGTCGGGCTGCCACGCGGCATGTCCTTCCAGGAAGCCCGAGCGATCGACCGCGAGCACGCGTGGTTGTCAGTGACCTCGAGCTCGGGCCTGGACCAGCAGTCCCTGGCGGTGACCTCAGACGGCGGCGGCCACTGGGAGCTGGTCAGCGAACCGCTCCCCTGATTTCCCCCGCGAGTGCCGGCACTCGCGGTCTACAGATGGGTCTCCATCCGGGCGAAGTGTTTGGCCGCGTATTCGTCGAAGTCCACGTCCAGCTCTGAGATCCCGCTCTGCAGGACTCCCCACATCGCCTCCCGGAAGTCGGACATGAACTTCATCTGCCGCAGCGCGCCGAGGTCCTCGTCCCGCACCTGGCCGAAGTAGGCGGACATCAGCTCGCGGTCCTCGTCAGGACCGAACTCGTTGTTGACCGAGAGGTTGGCCAGGTCGAAGAACCTGTCCCCCATGCCCGCGTACTCCCAGTCGACGATCTTGATGGCGCCGTCGTCCAGGAAGTTGGCGTTGAGCAGGTCGTTGTGGCAGGGCACCGCGGTCTGCGGGCCGCGCGCTTCGCGGATTCGCGTGGAAATGTCGAGCGCGCCCGCGTAAGCCTCGGGAATCGTGACGCCGCAGGCCTCGGCCTCTTGCCGGTACTCCTCGACCACCGCGTGCGCGTCGAACACACCCGGTATGGGCGCGGAGTCGTGGAAGCGGCGCAGCGCCGCCGCCACACGCCGGATCGTGTGCGGCGCGTGCATCTCCTCGAGGCTGATCGGCCGCCCATGGATGAACTGCGTCACGAGCCAACCCTCCGGCTCGGCGAAGCCGACCACGCGAGGACCGATCCCCACCTCGAACGCGCGGCGGCTCGCCTCCCGTTCCGTATGGCGGTCGATGCCCAGCAGGTCCGTGTTCGCGCCGCCCATGCGCAGGACGAACGAGTCGCCCTCGACATCGATGCGGAAGTTGTGGTTGGTGATGCCGCCGCCGAGGACGCTCACACGCACGTGCCGGCCGGGCCACAGGCGCTCGACGGCCTCCGTCGGATCCATCTTGGCCGGATCATAGAATTACCGAATCTTGGGGAAGGGCGCCGACGCCGAAGAGCTGAAAAAGCTCCGCGAGCAGTACGTTCCGCGAGGGGTCTCGACCGCCCATCCGCTCGTCGTCGACCACGCGCAGGGCTCCGAGTTGTGGGACACCGACGGCCGCCGCTACATCGACTTCGTCGGCGGCATCGGCGTCATGAACGTGGGCCACAACCACCCGCGCGTCATGGCCGCGGTGCGCGAGCAGCTCGAGCGCGCGACCCACACCGCGTTTCAGGTCGTCATGTACGAGTCGTACCTGCGCCTGGCGCAACGCCTGAGCGAGCTCGCCCCGGGCGACCACCCGAAGAAGGCCATCTTCTTCAGCACGGGCGCCGAAGCCGTCGAGAATGCGGTCAAGATCGCGCGCGCTCACACGGGTCGCCCGGCGGTCATCAGCTTCCGGGGCGGCTTTCACGGCCGTACATTGCTCGCGCTGAGTCTCACGGGATCGGTTCAGCCCTACAAGCAGAACTTCGGCCCGTACGCGGCCGAGGTCTATCAGACGCCGTATCCGTACGAATATCGGGGGTGGAACTCCGCCGCGGCGCTCGCCGCGCTGGAGGACCTTTTTGCCGCCGAGGTTCCCGCCGACCGCGTGGCCGCGATCATCGTCGAACCGGTGCTCGGCGAGGGTGGGTTCGTCCCGGCGCCGCGCGAGTTCCTGCAGGGCCTGCGCGCCGTGTGCGACCAGCACGGCATCGTGCTCATCGTGGACGAGATTCAGACCGGCTTCGGCCGCACGGGCAAGTACTTCGCCATCGAGCACTCGGGCGTGGAGCCCGACCTGATGACCGTGGCCAAAAGCCTGGCCGCGGGATTCCCGCTCTCGGGCGTCGTCGGCAAGGCGGACATCATGGATGCCCCGGCGCCCGGAGGCCTCGGCGGAACGTATGCCGGCAATCCCGTCGCGTGCGCCGCCGGCCTGGCGGTCCTGGACGTCATGCGTGACGAGCGGCTTCCCGAGCGCGCCGCACGCATCGGCTCCGTGGTCGAGGAACGAATGCAGAGCTGGGCCAGAGAGCACGAGATCATCGGCGACGTGCGCGTGATGGGCGCGATGGCCGGCATGGAGCTGGTGCGCAGCCGCCAGACCAAGGAGCCCGCCGACAAGGAGACCGCCCGCGTGCTCGCGGTGGCCCGCGAGAAAGGGCTCATCCTGCTGCGCTCGGGCGTGCATCACAACGTGATCCGCACGCTCATGCCTCTGACCATTCCTGACGAGCAGCTCGACGAGGGGTTGGACATCATGGGCGCCGCCCTCGCCGAGGTCGCCACCGCAGTACCTCTCTGAAGGAGAAGGCAATGAAGACCGCTGTTCGACACCATCAGATGTTCATCGGCGGGCAGTGGGTTGATGGCTCCGGCGGCGAGCAGCAGGAGGTCAAGAACCCGGCGCTCGGCGAGGTGATCGCCACCGTGCCGAAGGGCACGGAGGCGGACGTCGACCGCGCGGTCAAGGCCGCGCGCAAGGCATACGACGACGTGTGGTTCGACAGCACGCCACGCGACCGCAGCGAGATGCTGCTGAAACTTGCGACGGCGATCGAAGAGCACGGTGACGAGCTCGCGCGCATCGAGTCGGAGAACGTCGGCAAGCCGCTGGGCGTGACCATCAGCGACGAGATCCCGCCCATCGCGGACACTTTTCGGTTCTTCGCCGGCGCGGCGCGCGCCCTCGAAGGCCGTGCTTCGGGCGAGTACATGAAAGGGTTCACGAGCATCCTGCGCCGCGAATCTCTGGGCGTGGTCGGCTCGATCGCGCCCTGGAACTACCCGCTGATGATGGCTGCCTGGAAGCTCGGCCCCGCGCTCGCCGCGGGCAACACCGTGGTCCTGAAGCCATCGGAGTGGACTCCGCTCACTGCGCTGCGATTCGCGGAGCTGGCCGCAGACATCCTGCCTGAGGGCGTGCTGAACGTCATCACCGGTGACGGGGAGCCGGTCGGCGCGGGCATCGTGCGCCACCCCGGGGTGGCCATGGTCTCGCTCACGGGCGACGTCGCGACGGGCAAGGAGGTCGCGAAGGCGGCATCGACGACGCTCAAGCGCGTTCACCTGGAGCTCGGCGGCAAGGCGCCCGTGATCGTGTTCGACGACGCCGACCTCAACGCCGTCATCGAGGGCATCAAGATCGGCGGCTTCTTCAACGCGGGCCAGGACTGCACGGCCGCGACGCGCGTGATCGCCGGGCCGCACATCTATGACGGCGTGCTGCGCGACCTCGTGCCCGCGGTGAGCTCGCTCAAGGTCGGCGACCCGTCCGCAGATGACACTGAGATGGGGCCGCTGGTCTCGGACGAGCAGCTCGAGCGCGTCAGCGGATTCGTCGCCCGCGCGAGGAAGGAAGGCGCCGAGATCCTCACCGGCGGCGCGCCGCTCAAGAAGAAAGGCTCGTGGTACGAGCCCACCGTGGTCGTCCCGACCGGGCCGAACGCCGAGATCGTCAAGCGCGAGGTGTTCGGGCCCGTGGTCACGGTGCAGAGGTTCAGCGACGAGGACCAGGCGCTCGCCTGGGCGAACGGGGTCGACTACGGACTGGCCGCGTCAGTGTGGACGCGGGACGTGGGCCGGGCGCTGCGCATGGCGCGCAAGCTCCAATTCGGCACCGTCTGGATCAACGCCCACATCCCGCTCGTCAACGAGATGCCCCACGGCGGCTACAAGCAGAGCGGGTACGGCAAGGACATGTCGATCTACTCGCTCGAGGAGTACACGCAGATCAAGCACGTGATGGCCTCGCTCGATTGACGAGCACGGCGTCCCTGCGGGACCTCGGCGAGATATTCGGCGATCCAGGGGCCACTCCCGCGCTGCGCGCGGGGACCCCAGCGGACACGAGCAGCGGAGCGAGCGCATTGGAGAAATTCGTGAGCGAGCAGCGCAGGAGCTGAACTCGCAGATCGGCCGCATGGGCGTCGAAGATCCGTCGAGGGGCCCGCGGGGCGCCGTGCCTGCTCTGCGGCTGCAGGGCATTCGCAAGAGCTACGGGTCCGTCGTCGCCGCCGACGGCATCGACCTCGAGGTCGACGAGGGCGAGTTCTTCACGCTGCTCGGCCCGTCGGGCTCGGGCAAGACGACCCTGCTCCGCCTCATCGCCGGCTTCGAGCGACCCGACGCGGGCCGCATCGAGCTGGGCGGCCGCGACGTCACGGCGCTTCCGCCCAACGTGCGCGAGACCAACACGGTGTTCCAGGACTACGCGCTCTTCCCGCACATGTCGGTGGGCGACAACATCGGCTACGGGCTCAAGGTCAAGGGCGTGCCCGGCGGCAAGCGCCGCGAGCGCGTGCTGCGGGCACTCAAGATGGTCCGGCTCGAAGGCCTCGAGAAGCGGCGGCCGAACCAGCTTTCAGGCGGCCAGCGCCAGCGCGTCGCCCTCGCCCGAGCGGTGGTCAACGAGCCCGAGGTGCTGCTGCTCGACGAGCCGCTCGGCGCGCTCGACCTGAAGCTGCGCCAGGAGATGCAGATCGAGCTGAAGAACATCCAGAAGGAGGTCGGCATCACGTTCGTGTACGTGACGCACGACCAGGAGGAGGCGCTGACGATGAGCGACCGCATGGCCGTGATGGCCGGCGGCCGCATCCAGCAGATCGGGCCTCCGGTCGAGGTGTACGAGCGGCCGGTGAACGAGTTCGTGGCCGGCTTCATCGGCATCTCCAACGTGCTCGACCGCGACGGAACGCGCTTCGTGATCCGGCCTGAGAAGCTGCACCTGCTCGAGGACGGGGACACGGTCGAGGCGGGCATGACGGTCGAACCGGGCGTGGTCGAGCAGGTCGTCTACGTCGGCATGACCACCCGTTTCACGGTTCACCTCGACCACGGCGAGTTACTGGTGGCGGTACGGCAAAATATGGACGCCCCGGGCCGGGCCCAGGGCCTCGAGGGCCGGCGCGTGCGGCTGGCCTGGGCCCCCGATCACGCTTACGTCCTGGATAGAGGAAGCACAGGAGAGGAGAAATGAAGGGAAGGCAATTGCGAAGCGCCCTGCGCATGGCGGCCATCGCCGCGGCCACGGTCGTCGCGGTGACGGCTTGCGGCTCGACGTCGACGAGCGGCGTCACGGTCAAGCAGCCGCCGACCGCCGGCATGAAGCCGCAGGCGTCGATCGGCGCCACGGAAGGCGCGCTCAACCTCATCGACTGGGGCGGCTACGTGCAGACGCTCTGGCAGAAGCCGTTCGAGGACGCCACCGGCTGCAAGATTCACTACCAGGACGCCGGCTCGTCGGACGAGATGGTGAGCCTGATGGCGAACGGCGGCGGAGGCAACTGGGACATGGTCTCGGCCTCCGGCGACGCCGACCTGCGCCTGATCTACAACGGCAGCGTGAAGCCGATGAACATGGAACTCATCCCGGACTGGAAGAACTTCCAGGCCAAGTTCCAGGCGCCCCCGTTCAACACGATCAACGGCGTCCACTACGGCGTCTCGCTGCAGTGGGGCCCGAACACCCTCCTGTACAACACCGACAAGTTCCCGACTGCGCCCACGACCTGGGGCGTGCTGTACGACTCGCAGTACAGCGGCCTGATCACGATCCCAGACAACCCGATCCAGATCGCCGACGCCGCGCTCTACCTGAGCGTCAAGAACAAGAGCCTGGGCATCACCGACCCGTACGAGCTGACGCAGAAGCAGTTCGACGCGGTCGTCAGCCTGCTCAAGACCCAGAAGCCGCTGGTCAAGAAGTACTGGGCGGCCGTTTCCGACGAGGAGACGCTTTTCAAGAGCGGTGACGTGGTGCTCGGCGCGGCCTGGCCGATCATGACGACCGACCTCAAGCTGGCCGGTGCGCACACCGCCGACACCATTCCGTCCGAGGGCGCCACCGGATGGGCCGACACCTGGATGCTGGCCACCAACGCTCCGCACCCGAACTGCGCTTACAAGTGGGCGGCCTGGGTGAGCACCGCCAAGGTGCAGGCGGAGCAGGCGATCAACTACGGCGAGACCCCGGTCAACACCCAGGCATGCGCCGAGATGGAGAGCCTGAGCCCCGGCTCGTGCGCGGCTTTCCACGCCAACGCCCCCGAGTCCTACTTCAACAGCATCAAGTTCTGGAAGACCCCGATCACCACCTGCGACGACGGAACCGAGAACTGCGTCCCGTACGCCCAGTGGCAGTCGGCCTGGACCACCATCAAGGGGTAAC
>DASSLR010000082.1:0-2186 GCA_035689345.1 Candidatus Dormiibacterota bacterium | reverse complement strand
AACCACCCGTCCTCGGTCAGCTTGTCCGGGTCGTAGCCGTTGTGGTAGCCGCGGGCGATCCACGGACCGCGGACCTGGATCTCGCCGAACGCCACGCCGTCCCATGGCAGCTCCTCGCCGGACGCCGGGTCGGTGATCCGGATTTCGACGCCGGGAGCGACGCGGCCCTGCGTCAGACGCATGCGCATCTCGTCTTCGGGTTTGGTGCCGGCGATGACGCGGGCGACGCTGCCCAGGGGAGACGTCTCCGTCATGCCCCACGCGTGCAGCATGCGCAGGCCCATCGAGTCCATCGTTTCCATGAGCGCCTGCGGTATCGCGGAGCCGCCGCAGACCACAGTCTTGACTGTCGGCAGGCGCTTGCCGGTCTCTTTGAGATAGTTGGCCAGGCCGAGCCAGACAGTGGGCACGCCGGCCAGAAACGTCACCGACTCGCTCTCTGCCAGCTCGACCAGCGACTTCGGATCCGCAGAGAACCTGCCTGCGAAAACCATCTTTGCTCCCGCCATGCCGGTGCCGTAAGCGAGGCCCCAGCTGTTGGCGTGGAAGAGGGGCACGACCGGCAGCACGGCGTCGTTCTGCGTCAGGCCGAGGTTGTCGCCCTGCAGGACCCCCATCGTGTGGATGAACTGCGAGCGGTGCGAGTACACGACCCCCTTCGGATTGCCGGTGGTGCCCGACGTGTAGCACATGCCGGCGGCCATCCTCTCCGACAGCTTGGGCCACGGATAGTTCTCCGACTCGGCGGCGAGGAGCGTCTCGTAGTCGAGCATCTCCGGCAGGCCGTCGGTCGCGGGCGCCGGACCTTCGCCCATCAGCACGATCGTCTTGAGGCTCGGCACCTTACCGATGAGGGGCTTGATCAGCTGCAGAACTGTCTGATCGACAAATAAAACCTTGTCTTCCGCGTCATTGACTATGAATTCGAGGTGTTGAGGGAACAGCCGCAGGTTCAGCGTGTGCAGGACCGCCCCCATGCAGGGGACGGCGTAGTAGAGCTCGAGGTGGCGGTCGTTGTTCCACGCGAGGGTGGCGACACGGTCGCCCGGCTTGACGCCGAGGCGTTTGAGCGCGCCGGCCAGGCGATTGATGCGCGGCACCATCTCGCCATACGTCGTGCGATGGACGCCGTCATCGCGCTTGGTCACAACCTCCACGCGCTGATGCAGTCGTTCAATCCGCCACAGGACGTGCTGAAGAGTGAGCTCGTAGTCCTGCATCAAGCCTTCCACGGCCGCCACCTCCACCTTTCCTTTGCCGACCCGAAGGTTATGACGGCTCGATGGTAGTCCCGCCGGGCGTAGGATGCACAGCCGTGCCTGGACCTGGTCGAGCCGACCTACACATGCATACAACGGCCAGTGATGGATGGCCGGTCGCTTCGGAGTTGGTTGATTACGCGAGCGCACTAGACCTCGACGTCATAGCGGTGACCGACCACGACACCATCGAGGGCGCCTTGCGGGCGGCGGATTACGCTGCCTCACGCGCCAAGAAGCTGCACGTGGTCGTGGGCGAAGAGGTGTCGAGCCGTGATGGCCACATCGTTGGCTTGTTCCTCGAGCGGCGCGTCCGGCCCGGCATGTCGGCGGCCGCCACGGTGCACGCCATCCACGACCAGGGCGGGCTCGCCATCGCGGTGCATCCCTTCTGGCGGACGCAGCGGCGCACGCGTGCCAGCACGGTCCACGGGGTGGGATGGCTTGCCGCGGAGCTGGACTTCGACGGGATCGAGGTGGAGAACGCAACCCCGGGCTTTTACGTCTTCAACCAGCTTGCGCGCAGGTTGAACGTCGGCCTGGGGCGCGCTGAGATCGGTGGCTCCGATGCGCACATCCTCGATGCGGTGGGCCGGGCGTTCACCGAGTTCCCCGGGCGCACGCCCAAGGCGCTGCGGACCGCGATCGAAAAAGGCAGGACGTCCGCCGGGCGGCGGCGCTATCGCGCCGTAGGTTTGATGCGCTATGCCGCGTGGGGATTCAACCACGAGAGGTACGTCGCGGTAGTCTGACCGCGTCGTTCGTTCGTCTCGGACGCCCGCTTAGCTCAGCGGACTAGAGCATCTGTCTTCGGAACAGAGGGTCGGGGGTTCGAATCCCTCAGCGGGCACTCCTGGGCGATAGGGCGTGACAAGCACCCGCCACCTTTTACCCTCTCTGCTGGCGCGGCTGGACCTGCGTGCCGAC
>DASSLR010000081.1:0-2763 GCA_035689345.1 Candidatus Dormiibacterota bacterium | reverse complement strand
AGGCCGGCCGGCCACGCAGGCGCGCGGCTACGACGACCTCTCGGCGGCAGCGCTGGAGCGCCTCGGGGGCACGCATGTGGGTGGGCTGGAGCGCGGTGCTCTGAGCGCCGCCCTCGCCGCCTCGGTCACGGCGCTCATTCAGGAAGGCGAGGAGGCGACGTTGGAGAACATCGAGGACATAAGCGGCCGCCTCGCCGAGCTTCGGGCCGATCAGCCTCGCCAGGCCCGGTTGATGAACAATCTGCACGTGGCGGGCATCGAAACACCGCTGTGCCGCGACCTCGGAATCAAGTACCCGATCTTCAGCGTCGGCTTCGTGGAAGGCGCCGGTCCGGAGCTGGTCGCGGCCGTGACCGATGCCGGTGGTTGTGGGGTGCTCGGGAGCTGCCCTCCGGATGAGATTCGCCGTCGCGTCTCTCACGTCAGAGAGCTCACGGCTGGGACTTTCGGGCAGAACCAGATCATCGCCGCCTTCGACGAGGCTTCCGGCGCCGACGATGACGATCGGGAGGAGGCGCGTCAGAGGATCGAGGCCGCGATCGACGAGAAGGTGCCCGTTCTCGTTTTGTTCTGGGGTGACCCATCCCCCTTCGTCAAGCAGGCACACGCCAACGGAGTCAAGGTCTTCGTTCAGACCGGCTCTGTGGCCGAGGCGGTTCGCGCAGCCGAGGCCGGTGTCGATGCAGTGATCGCGCAGGGCGTGGAGGCGGGTGGTCACGTCCGCGCGACCGAATCACTCTGGGTCGTGCTGCCGAAGGTCGTGGACGCGATCAAACCCGTGCCGGTGATCGCCTCCGGCGGCATCGGGGACGGCGCCGCGATCGCTCGAGCGCTGCGGCTCGGGGCTCAGGGCGTCTCCATGGGTACGCGCTTCGTCGCCAGCGAAGAGGCGTGGACCCACCGCGTGTACAAGGAACGGATCGTCAGCAGCACAGCCGCCGACACGCTGCTCACCACGTTGTTCGACGTCTGGTGGCCCGACGCTCCGCATCGCGTCCTGCGCAACAGGGTGGTGCGGGAGTGGGAAGCCGCCGGACGGCCTTCGCCAGGCAGCAGGCCCCGGGAGGACCTTCCCGCGGGTAGGCGCCGCCGGCCGTGGAGCGACGACTTGCAGGAGTGGCCACGCTACGCGGTCGGCATCATCCCGCCGGACTTCGAGGGTGATCCCGAGGACGCGCCCATGTGGGCCGGAACGTCGGTCGACAGCATCGACAGCATCAAGCCCGCCGCCGAGATCGTGCGCGAGCTCGCGGCGGAAGCCGAAGCCGCGCTCGAGCGCGCGCAGCCGCGAGCGACGTAGGGTCTCGCCGCTACATCCAGCGCTGCCGACCACGGTAGATGTCAATGACCGGGCCGCTCGGATCGTGGCGACGGTACTCGCGGAACCGCGCGAGCAAGCGCGAGTAGCGACGATTCGATGATCGCAGCGTGCGGTGGGGAATCTTGATGAGGTAGTCCTCGACCTTCCACATGTTCTTCGAGGCCAGGCGCCAGTCGTAGGCGCCGAGGGCGCGGAGATCCACGAGCTGATAGCCGGTGATGCGTCCGGTGAAGTCGACGTATGGATCGAAGTAGCTCCAGACCAGGTCGCGAATGCCCCGAAACACGGGCTTGCGGCCGTGCAGGCCCGCGTCTCGAGACCGGGCCACGGAACCCCACCGACCCCGGTGGCGAAACACGAAGATGACGTGATCCACGCCGTCTTTGGACTCGAAGCTGACCACCAGCGGCGGGTAGGCGTGTTGCTCGAGGATCACCGCTGCCGCGAGCGCCGCCTCCAGGCAGTGGGCGGTCTTGAGCCGCACGACCTCGCGAAACGAGCGCAGGGTCTCCCCTTCTCGCTCCCAGTTGTAAGGCAGGCTGCGCAGGAAGCGCTGGACCTGCTGAGGCGTGCGGTGTCGCTGGATGATTCGCAGCTCTTCCTGGGTGAAGCCCTCACGCGTCATGGGCCGAATATTTTCGCAACGGCCCGGCCCAGGCGCGCGGTGGCTAGCTCACCGCCTGACGAATGATCGTCTTCATCTTCTCCGGCTTTGTCCGGTTGGGATCGCTGATGTAGATCTCGTGGTGACATCCGGAGGCCGTCAGGGAGTTTTCCGTGATCGCTGCGTGCAGCCTTTCGATCGTCGGAGTCTCTGCGCCGTACGGCCCGATGTGCATCGTCTGCGCGACATTGCCTTGAGCCCATGACTCGCATCGCAGGGAGTCGATGAGCGGCGGGTCCTTCTTGGCCTTGACCTCGGCTATCGCCGCGGCGACGTCCTTGGCGGTCGCCTGGTCCGGCACCGGCAGCAGCAGCCGCCAGCTCCACCGTCGCGACCCCGCCGGAGAGCTGAAGGCGGCGACGGCGATCGGCCCCGGCTTGCCATCCCAGTACAGGCCCTCGAGCGCTCCCACGGGTGCGTCGACGCCGCGCTTCTTCAGGTTGAAATGCAGCGTGTAGGCGACTGGATAGAGCGTGCCGATGGCGTCACGGAAACCCTGGTCTGCGGGCTTCGCGTCTCCCTCGATCATCAGGTAGCGCCGCTTCGGAATCGCCAGGAAGCGGACGCGTCCGGCCGGCGCCGCGATCTCCGCGCGGTAGTCGGCGGGGTGCTCGAACTCCACACGCGTCTTGGTGAGTGGCAAATGGATCACCTCCAGGCTCGAGCATGGCCGCGTGGAGGACACGTGGCCAGTGGCTGCCGGCCTGGCGACGCCGAGCCGATGGACCCTTTCGCTCGCCGCCCGGCGCAAGCACCATTCGATCGTGAAAACGCGGCG
>DASSLR010000080.1:0-11615 GCA_035689345.1 Candidatus Dormiibacterota bacterium | reverse complement strand
GAGACCGCTCCGCCCGCATCGTCGACGACGCACACGTGCGTCGTGTCGGACCTGTCGTGCGCGTTCGCGGCCGCGATCGCGTACGCCTTGTCGGTCAGCTTTCCGGTCGGCACGTCGACGAAGCGAGGGTCGGCCAGGTGCTCCTCGCGGTCGGCGACCGCCCAGCCCATCGCCTCCACCAGGCGGCGCGCGGCTGTGGTGCTCGGCCAGCCTGCGGCGTGCAGGTCGAACCGCTCGAGGTAGTTGAGCATCTGCAGCAGGGTCAGGCCACCGGCGGGCGCGCCGGCCGCGACCACCGACAGTCCGCGATACGTCCCGCGCAGCGGCTCGGTGACGTTCACCTCGTAGTTGGCAAGGTCGTCCGCGGTGATGAAGCCTCCGTTCACCGCGAAGTCCTTGGCGATCTCCGCCGCGATCTCGCCGCGGTAGAAATCGTCGGGGCCGTGCTTGGCCAAACGCTCCAGCGTCAGCGCCAGCTCGCTCTGCACGAATGGCTCGCCGATCGCGAACAGCTCGCCTTTGTTGGTGTAGATCTCTTTCGCCTCGGGCGTGGCCTGTATGCGGATGTGGTTGCGCACCACGTCGGGCCCGTAGTCAGTGGTCCAGTAGCCGTGCATGAAACCAGTCACCGGGAAGCCGTCTCGCGCGAGAGGGATCGCTGGCGCGATCGCCTGGTCCCACGAGATGGTGCCGAATCGCTCGAGCGCCGTCGCCAGTCCGGCCACCGTGCCGGGCACCCCGACCGACTTGTAGCCCACGTCGTTGACGAAGCCCTCGAGCACGTAGCCGTAGCGGTCGGCGGCCTCGCGCAGGAACAGCTTCTCCCACATGTCCTCGCGGGCGAGCGAGCCAGCCGTGGAGTAGAACTCCAGCAGCGCGTCCTCGCCGTGGCGGTCGTGGACGAGCATCACGCCGCACCCGCCGATGCCGCACATCTGCGGGTCGAGCACGCCCTGTGCGAACGCGGTCGTGACGGCGGCGTCGACCGCGTTGCCGCCGCGACGCAGCACCTCCAGGCCGATCTCGGCGGCCTGCGGCTGCGGCGCGACTATGACTGCCATCTACACGGAAATGCTACTGGTGCAGATTGGCGCTGTTGGGCGAGCTCAGGCTCCGAAGTCCTTCGCCTGGACGAAGCTTCCGTGCCAGGTGTGGAACCAGACCTGGCCGCTGTATCCGTTGACCGACAGCATGCCGGCGATCTGACCGTTCTGCTTGAAGTGGAAGGTGTAGTAGCCGTAGAAGGCGTCGGCGTCGCCTGCCGAGTCCCCGGAGAAGCGCCGGTCGAGCCATCCCTGGGCGATGCGCGTGGCCTGATCGGCGCTGACAGGCATCGGACCGCTCGAGGACGCGACCCCAAAGCCGCCTCGCATCATTCCGCCGCCCATCATCGAGTACTTGGTGTTCCACATCATGTTCGGCCCAGGCTCGAACCCGACGGCGCCGCTGCTCTTGTTGACCAGGAGCTCGAAAGCGCCAATGCCGGTGCTCTTCTCTTTGACCAGCGCGTAGAAGTTCTGGTCGAACTCCATCAACTCGTCGATCGTCAGGTCACGGTTTCCGGTGCGGTCGAGGAATGACTGCACCGACCGCTGGGCCTGATCGATCGAGATCGACTGGCCGGCGGGAGTCACGCGCCAGCCCATCATCGGCACACCGCCCTTGGCGGTGATTCCCACCACTCCGATCAGCAGGGCGGCCGCGATCGCGGCTGCGCCGGCGCCAAACAGTACGCGCTGGCTCACGCGCCGAGCGCCTTCTTGGTCTTCTCGAACTCTTCCTGGCTGATCTCGCCGGCCGCCAATCGTCTGCGCAGGATTTCAATCGCGGCGTTACCGCCGGTCCGGCCGGCGGTGAGGGCGCGGATCGCCCAGACGCCAAGAGCGATCAAGCCGCCCCAGAACAGCAGCATCATGGCGCTCATCCAGAGCCACGTCCCTCCGTCGACTGCGTAAGGCCACATCATCGGATCTCGACCTCCTTGGATCTGGTTCGAGGTTAGGCCGCGCGCAGCGTCAGCTCGCGGGCCGGACGGCCTCAGATCCAGGGGACGAAGAGCCTGCCTCCCGGCCGGCTGCCGGCAGGCGCAGGCGCTTGAGAAGAAGCGCGTTGACCGCCACCAGCAGGCTCGAGCCGGACATGGAAAGTGCGGCGATCTCGGGGCGCAGAACCAGGCCGAACGCCGGCTGAAAAACGCCGGCGGCGATTGGCAACGCGATCGCGTTGTAACCAACAGCCCAACCGAGGTTCTGGCGCATCTTGCGCAGGGTGCCGCGCCCGATGGTGATGGCCGTCGCCACGTCCAGCGGGTCGGAGCGCATGAGCACGACGTCGGCGGTTTCGATGGCAACGTCTGTGCCGGCGCCGATGGCGATGCCGAGGTCCGCCTGAGCCAGGGCCGGCGCGTCGTTGACACCGTCGCCGACCATGGCCACCTTCCTCCCGGCGGCCTGCAGCTCCTTGATCTTGCCGGCCTTGTCGCCAGGGAGGACCTCAGCGATCACCTCGGTGATGCCAAGCTCGCGTCCGATCCGATCCGCGGTGGCCCGGTTGTCGCCGCTCAGCATCACGACCGAGATTCCCTGGGCCTGCAGCGCCGAGACCGCGGCTGCCGCCGTCGGCCGGGGAGCGTCGCTGATCCCGATCAAGCCGGCGGCGCGGCGATCGACCGCGACCACGACCACCGTGCGGCCCTCGGCCGACATCTGCTCCCGCTTGGCGCCGAGACCGTTGAGGCTCACTCCCTCCCGCTCCATCAAGCGCGGATTGCCGACGGCGACGCGATGACCGTCCACGGTGGCGATGGCTCCGTGCCCCGGGACGTTCTCGAAATCCTTCGCCGGGGGCGCGGCCGCGCCGGCGCTCTTCGCTCGCTCGACGACGGCTTTCGCCAGCGGGTGCTCCGACTCCCGCTCCACGCCGGCGGCCAGCGAGAGCAGCTCGGATTGCGACCAGCCCTCGGTCTCGATGGCCGTCACCTCGGGCTCGCCCTTGGTCAGGGTGCCGGTCTTGTCCATGACGACGACCTGGATGCGCGCCGAGGTCTCGATTGCTGCCGCGTTCTTGAAAAGGATCCCGCGTTTAGCGCCGAGACCGCTGCCGACCATGATCGCGGTCGGGGTGGCGAGGCCGAGCGCGTCCGGGCACGTGATCACGACGACCGTGATCGCGAACAGGATCGCGGTGCTGAAGGGGGCGCCCGCGAGCAGCCAGACGCCGAGCGTCAGCGCGCCGCCCACCAGGGCCACGAGCACGAGCCAGAAAGCCGCGCGGTCGGCCAGCTGCTGGCCGGGCGCCTTGGAGTTCTGGGCCTCCTGGACCAGCTTCACGATCTGGGCCAGCGCGGTGTCCGAGCCGACGCGCGTCGCCCGCGCGCGCAGCGTGCCGTTCTCGTTGATCGACCCGCCGATGAGGGTTGAACCCGGAGTCTTGGAGACGGGCAGGCTCTCGCCGGTCACCACGGACTCGTCGACCTCGCTGGTCCCAGCCTCGACCGTGGCGTCGACCGGCACCCTGGCGCCCGGCCGGATCAAGAGCAGGTCCCCCACCTCGACCGCGGACGTGGCGACCTCGAGCTCCTGTCCGTCCCTCAGCACCACGGCGTGCGGAGGCGCGAGATTCAAGAGAGCACGGATGGCGTCGTTGGCCCCGCCTCGAGCCCGCATCTCGAACCAGTGGCCGAGCAGGACGAAAGCCGCGAGCACGGTCGACGCCTCGTAGAAGACGTCGCCGCCGCCGCGCAGCGTCACCACGACCGAGTAGAGCCAGCCGGCGGCGATCGCAACCGCGACCAGGACCATCATGTCGAGAGTCCTCGCCCGCAGGGCGCGAACGGCACCGTCGAAAAAGATCCAGGCCGAGTATCCGATCACCGGCACGCTCAAGATCAGCTGGAAGACGTCGTCGCGAAGGCCGAAGGGCGCGGGCAGCGTGAAGTGCAGCACCTGCCTGCCGATCGCGGACCACAGCAGGATCGGGACGGAAAGCACCGCCGCCACCAGGAAGCGGTTGCGCATGTCCCGCACCATGCCTTCCATCGACATCGCGGCGTGCCCGCCGTGCCCCATCGCCTCGTGTGGCGACATGCCATGGGCTTCATGGCCGGCGTGCGCGCTGACGCCAGGGGGTTCCTCCATCGCATCGCAGATGTGGTTGGGAACCGATTGGCCGGCGCAGTGGTAACCGCATTCCTCGACCCAGCGCCTGAGTTCCGCGACGCTGGTCACGGCCGGATCGAAGGTCACGCTCGCCGTCTGCGCCGAGGGGTTGGCTGAAACCGATAGGACGCCCGGGCGCCGGCCGAGGACACGCTCCACCACCGCCTTCTCGCTGGCGAAGCGAAGACCGCCGACCTGAAGGACGACCGACGCGGGGCTTACAGCCGCATACCCCTGGTGGGTATGATGCATGCATGACAGGTTACACCAAGGACAAGAAGCGCATTCAGTCCCGGCTCCGCCGAATCGAGGGGCAGGTCCGGGGGATCGAAAAGATGGTCGAAGAGGACCGCTACTGCATCGACGTGCTGACCCAGGTCAACGCGACGAAGGCCGCCCTCGAGAGCGTCGCCCTGCAGCTGCTCGCCGACCACACCGAGCACTGCGTCACGGAAGCGATCAGGGCCGGGAGCGGCGCCCGCAAGGTTCGGGAGCTCAACCAGGCGGTCGAGCGGCTGGTTCGCAGCTAGTCGATGTTTGTCGTCGACGCGATAGTTCGCGCTCTCCAGGAATCGTTCTTCATGTTCTGGGAGGTCCTCTGGCCTCTCGCCTTCGGCTTCCTGCTCTCCGCCATCGTCCAGACGGTGGTCTCCAGGCGGGCGGTCGCCGGACTCCTGGGCAAACCGGACCTCAAGGGCTTCGTACTGGCCTGCGGGCTCGGCGCGGCGAGCTCGAGCTGCTCCTACGCCGCCGTCGCCGTGGCCCGAGCCCTCTTCCGCCGGGGGGCGAGCTTCGTCAACGCCATCATCTTCGAGTTCGCGTCGACCAACCTGGTGTTCGAGCTCGGCCTCGTCCTTCTAATCCTTCTCGGCTGGCAGTTCCTGGCCGCCGAGTTCGCCGGCGGCCTGCTCATGGCGGTCATCCTCTGGATCCTCTTCAAGCTCACGCTGCGCAAGCGGATGGTCGACGACGCCCTCCGGCAGGCCGAGCGCGGAGTGTTCGGCTCCACGCACGAGGCCCACGGCGAGATGGACCACTCGATCACGGACGGGCCGTTTCTGTCCCGCATCTTCTCGCCGCGAGGGTTCACGGCCATCTCGCACGCGTTCTTCATGGACCTGAATGCTCTCTACACCGACCTGATCCTGGGCTTCCTGATCGCCGGCGCCCTCGCCGCGTGGGTGCCCAACGCGTGGTGGCAGGCGCTGTTCCTGACCGGCAATCCGACGCTGAACGAGTTCTGGAGCCCGCTGATCGGCCCGGTCATCTCGATGCTGAGCTTCGTCTGCTCGGTGGGCAACGTGCCGCTCGCGGCCGTGCTCTGGAACGGCGGCATCAGCTTCGGCGGTGTGGTCAGCTTCATCTTCGCCGACCTGATCATCCTGCCGATCATCAACATCTACCGGAAGTACTACGGCGGCCGGACGTCGATCTACCTGCTCGTCATCTCCTACGTGGCGATGGCGCTGGCCGGCTTTCTCATCGGCGGCGCGTTCCAGCTCTTCGGCCTCGCGCCGACCAACCATCACGTCACCGTTTTCGAGACCAGGCCGGCCTGGAACTACACCAGCTTTCTCGACATCGCGTTCCTGCTGCTGATGGCTGTCCTCGCCTGGCGATTCGTGACCACCGGCGGTCCCGAGATGATCAGGGCGCACGCCCGCCGGCCGGCGGACACATCGCGGATGGTTCAAGACCCGGTCTGCGGCATGAGCGTCGACCCGGCGACGGCGACCCAGAGGGTCGACTACCACGGCCACGCTTACTTCTTCTGCTCCGCGAGCTGCCGCTCGACCTTCGAGCGAGAGCCGGAGCGATACGTCGCCGCATCTGGCGATGGCTCGAGACCACCGCTGCCGCTCACCACCACCACAGGAGGCGAAATGGAAACCAGAAAGACGGCGATCGACCCCGTGTGCGGGATGACGGTGGAAACCGCCACCGCAGAGTACCGCTCATTCCGAAACGGCGAGACGTTCTATTTCTGCTCGGCAGGATGCAAGGAGTCCTTCGACAAGGACCCTGCGAGGTACCTCAGCGGCAAGAGCGGCGGGCACCACGGTCATTAGGCGACGCATTACCTCGCGAGGGTCGCGAACGTCATCCAGGTGATGACTCGTCTGGTCGTGGTGGCGGCGGTGGTCGCACTGGCGGCCTGCCAGCTTCCCGGCACGGCGCAGGGGAATGGATGCTCGAACGTGCAGATCGACTGGGTCGACTTCGTGCAGGTCGGTTCGACCCAGTACGTGGCCGGGCCGGGGCCGGTGACGGAGCTTCACGAGGCCGACCTGGGTCCGGTTGTGGCGCACGTGAAGTTCAAGGTCGACGGCAACGTCTGTGACCCCGCGTATCGCCCAAAGGATGGCGACGCGGCGTTCCTGGAGCCTGGCACGCCTGTCTATCAAGTCAGCGGCCAACCGGTCAGTCAGTTGGTGGCAGCCAGGCGCGCCGGCGTCATCGAGGCCTACCGGGCCCAGCCCCCGTCCACGTAACGGCGGCCGAGCAAGGCCCGTTCAAAAAGGCAAATGGGTAGCCGCCCAAGATTGCCCACGCCCGTAAACGTCGGCCGGGTGGTGGCGGTCATCGCGGTCCTGGTCGCGGTGGTCGCGCCGGTCGTGGCCACGCTGTGGGTTTCCACCCCCGACGTTTCCGACGTGCAGGCGCGCGTGGCGGCGCTGACGCGCGCGCATGGCGTCGTCCTGCTGGCCCCCGACCAGGTGCCCGACCTCCTCGCCAAGGCGGTCGTCGCCACCGAGGACGAGCGCTTCTACGCGCACCACGGCATCGACACGGTCGGCCTCGCGCGCGCGGCGCTGTTCGACGTGGCCAACCGGTGCTTCTGCCAGGGCGGCTCGACCATCACCCAGCAGCTCGTCAAGCAGCTCTACTTGAACGGCTCGGACCGCGGCCGCGACAAGATCACCGACATGGTGCTCGCGCTGAAGGTCGAGACGGTGCTGAGCAAAAAGCAGATCATGGCCGACTACCTGAGCGAGATCAGCACCGGCCTCAACCGCTACGGCGTGACCGAGGCCGCGTGCGCGTACTTCAAAGCGCCGCTCGCCGGCCTGACGCTCGGCCAGTACGCGCTGCTCGCCGGCGTTACGCAGGCGCCGTCCATCTACGACCCGACAGTCAACCCTGACGCCGCGCAGCAGCGGCGCGGCCAGGTGCTCCGCGACATGGTCTCGGAGGGCTACATCACCGCGGCGCAGGCCACCGCCGCGGAGCAGGAGCCGGTCCTGGCCGCGAACCGCACCTCGACCGGCTGCTGAGAACTACGCCGCCAGAACCCGCGATTGCACACAAACGCGGGGAATCGAGGCGGAATTCAACGCGATTGCACACAAACGCGGGATTCCGCGGCTGTTGGTTACGCCGCCCACGCGATCGTCGACGTCGCGTCGAACGCGAGCGAGGTCGACATCTGCATCGGCTTGACCACCGGCGGAGGTGGCGGCGACGCGTTCGGGCTCGGCAAGCCCGAGGTTGACCCCGGCCCGCCCGGGATGGGGCTTGGCGACGGCACGGCCGGCGGGAAGTACGCGTTGCGCGGCAGGAACCACAGCTGGAAGGGCTGGTCGCCGATCGCCGGCGCGAGATAGGCGATGCCGCTGCCGTCCGGCGCCCACGTGGGCTGGGCGACCATCTGGTCGGAGATCACAATCTGCCGCGCGCCGAGGTTCTGCCCGTTCAGCGGCGCGATCACGAGGTAGGAGATCTGCTTGCCGTACGTGCACACCATCGCCAGGTACCTGCCGCCGGGCGCGAGGGACGGCGACCGGCAATCCTCCACCGCCGTGGTCAGGGCCTTGCCGGCCAGCAGCTGGTAGGCGGCCGGCGACGGCCGGCTCAGGAACCACAGCTGGCTGTGGATCGTGCCGTCCAGGGCGCGCAGGTACTTCGTGTAGATGATGCCGCCGGGCACCGGGATGGGCTGAAAGTCGCCGCCCGTGTACCCCTGCGAGTACGTCCAATCGGTGCCGCGGGCGATGCCGCCGGTGACCGGCATCGACCACACGGAGAGGTCGACCTCGTAACCACCTTTCGGCTTGTCATAGCTGAGGTAGACGGTCTTGCCGTCGGGCGACGCAGTCGGATAGAAAGCCCAGTGGTTGTCGCCGGTGTCGTAGCTGCGGCGGGGCGCGGCGTTGTTCGTGAGCTGCGCCAGCGGCCGCCCGAACACGTTGAGTATGTAGACGTCCGACGAGAACCCCGCGCGCTTGATGGCGAGCAGGTTGCCGTTGGGCATGAGCGACGGCTGCATCCAGCCCGCTTCTGGCGTGATCTGCCTGTAGCGCCCTGAATTGAGGCTGTACAGCGCTCCGCTCTGAGACACGTAGATCGTGCCGGGCAGCACAAAACCTTTAGGCGAGGGCTGCGCGGCCGTTGGCTTGATCGGCGCCGCGATGGCCTTCGAATGCCGCGTGCCGATATAGAGATAGGTCGACACGCCGGTCACGACCATCAGCACGGCGAGGCAAACGCCGAGAACGACCCTCGAGATCATGGGAAGTACTTGTGCACCAGCGGCAGGATGTAGCCCCAGTTGGGGTAGAGGCTCCCGTTCGGCGCGCCGCCGTGCGTGTACGGCGAGGCGAGCACGAACTGCGTGATCGCGTCGGGGTTGTCGAAGCTCGAAGCCAGCGGCAGCAGTGCACTGACCTGGTCGACTGAGAGGTTCGTTTTGATCTCGCCGCCGATGGCCTGCACCAGCGCGGGCATGTCGGCGGGAGCCAGCTCCTTCGCCTTCTGACGGATCGCGAGCAGCACCTGCTGCTGCCGGCGCGACCGGCCGAAGTCACTCTGCAGGTCGTTGTGGCGCGAGCGCACGTACTGCAGTGCGTGCGTGCCGTCCAGGTGTTGTGGGCCGCCCATCACCGCGATGCGCGCGTAGCCGTACGGGCTGTTGGTGTTGATGTCGAGCGGGTAGTAGTCGTCGAGCACCGGGTTCGACGTGACCACGTCGATGCCGCCGATCGCGTCGATGACACGAATCAGCCCGAGCAGGCCGATCCACACGTAGTAATTGATGTGGACGCCGAAGTTGTTCTGCACGGTGGCGATGGCAGCCTTCGCACCGCCATACGAATAGGCGCCGTCGATCTTGTAGTAGCCGCCGGTGGACAGTGGCACCCACAGGTCCCGCGGGATCGAGATCATGATCACCTGCTTGGTCGCAGGGATGACCCGGACGAGGATCATCGATTGCGTCAGCACGTGATCGGCGAAGAATTTCGAGTCGTCGTCCGAGCCCAGGAGCAGCACGGTGAACGCGCCCTGCTGCTGCGGGGTGGGGCTTGACGAGGGCTCGGGGCTCAGGATCGTGGCCAGCGCCGAGGGCGAGGGAATGGCCACGGCCTGGCCGGTGGCCTCGTACGCCGTAACCGCGGCAGGCAGGAAATAGGCGAGCCCGCCCGAGGAGGCGGACAGCGCGATTGCCAGCGCGGCAAGGACGATGGTTCGGATTGGGTTCAGGCGCCTGCGCGAAGATCTAGCGCGGCGGCCCGGTCTGAAACCGAGCACGGCGGATCATTTTAGACATCGGGCGGTTCACGGTTGTAAGCGACTTGTTAAGGCGGTCGGGCTTTTAGCGGGCGATCGCCAGCTGCACCGCTCTGACCACCAGCATCAGGATCGCGAGCACGAGATAGCCGCTCAGCGTGACCACGGCCACGCGCCGCACCGGCGACCAGCGCGGCCGCTGCAGCAGGGCGAGGGCGGGCATGCGCCAGTTCTCCCGCTCCTGGCGCGACATCACGGGCTGGCCCGCCAGCTGCCGCTGGGCCTGCAGCCCCCATACCCCCGCGACGACCGCGCCCGCGACCACGAACACCGCGAGCACGATCGTCAACACCACGACGTTGATCGCCGGAAACACCGTCGTCATCACCAGGATCACCGACAGCGCGAGCAGCACGCCGACGATGAAGACCGCGATGACGTTGAGCCACGGCTTGTTAATCCACGGTCCGAGCACCTCGGCGTCGTTGCACAGCAACAGCGCGAACACGGTCGCGCTCGGCAGCAGGATGCCGGCCAGCACCTGCACCGCCGTCGTGATGAGTCCGAGCGGCGCGCCGGGGATGAGCACCAGGCCGGCCGCCAGCGCGACCATCGCCGTGAAGCTTCCGTAGAACGTCCGCGCCTCGCCGATGCGGCGGTTCAGCGACTGCCTCACGCCGAAGATGTCGCCGAACGCGTAGGAGGTGGCGAGCGTCACGGCCGAGGCGCCGACGATCGACGCGTCGAGCAGGAGGAGCGCGAAGATCGCGCCCACCGTCGGGTTGATGTGGCGCGCGATGCCCTGCGCAACTCCGAGGCCATCCTTGAAATGCCCGAACTCGGGCGCGCCGCTGAACGCCGAAGCGCTCGCCACGATGATCGCCGCCGCCCCGATCACGACCACCGCGGCGCCGAGCGCGGTGTCCGCCTTCTCGTACTCGAGCCACCGCGGGGTGATGCGCTTGTCGACGACGTTCGACTGCTGAAAGAACAGCTGCCACGGCGCCACGGTGGTGCCGACGATGGCGAAGATCATCAGCGCGCCGGCCGAGGTGAGGCCTCCTTGCATCCCCGGCACGAAAAAGCCGCGCAGGGCCGCGCCCGGGTCGGGGTGGCTCAACGCCGCCAGCGGGAGCACCAGGAGCGACGCGAAGAGGAAGACGAACATCGACCGCTCCCACCGCCGGAAGTTGCCGCTGACCGTGATGCCGATCAAAACCACGGTCGCCAGCGGCACGACGATGTAGCGGTTGAAGCCGAAGTACTCCGCGGCCAGCGTCACGCCGATGAACTCGGTGCTGATGACCAGGAAGTTCAGGAGGAACAGGCCGCCCACCGAGTACCAGCCCCAGAACCTGCCGAACCGCTCAGTGATCAGCTTGGCCAGGCCGACGCCGGTCACGGCGCCGAGGCGAACGACCATCTCCTGGTTGACGATCAGCACCGGCACCAGGAGGAGGAGCGTCCACAGCAGCGTGTAGCCGAAGTTCTGCCCGGCCTGGGCGTAGGTCGCGACGCCGCCGGCGTCGTTGTCGCCGACCAGCACGATGATGCCTGGGCCGATGATCGCGGCGAGCGTCAGCAGCCGGCCGCGCCAGCTGCGTCGCGGCGCGCGGTCCTCGAGCCGGATGGTGCCGAAGGCGCCCTGGATGAGCCCGCTTTCGCGCTCATCGATGGTCTTGGGGCTTAAAACTGAGTGCGAGTCGTGGCCGCGCGGCTCGCGCTCAGTACCCATGGCTTAGTCTCCGGCCTCGGTCCGCTCTTTGCGGCTCATACTCCCGAGCTTGCCTCGGCCCTTGCCCGCCAGTCCTCGGGGACCAGCGCCTTGAGAACGTCGTCCACCGACACCGCGCCGATCAGGTTGCCGGCCGGGTCGGTCACGGCCAGCGCCGTCAGGTCGTAGTCGGTCATCGCCAGCGCGAGGTCGGCCAGGTCCGCGCCCGCGGGCACGCT
>DASSLR010000079.1:0-15065 GCA_035689345.1 Candidatus Dormiibacterota bacterium | reverse complement strand
GTAGATGAACGCGTAGACCATCTCCAGCTCGTCGATCGCGATGTCGGCCACCCGTGACGCGGCAGGAAGCTCGACCACCTGCCCCTCGGCTCCGTCCTCGGGTACCGGATCGGGCGGCCTCGAAGCCGAGGTCACCTCAGTTCCTTCAGAACAAGTTGCCGCACATGAGATAGGTCGCGTTCGAGCCCTGCATGTCCGGGCCCGCGTGCACCACCACGTACCAGTGGCCGCTCGCGGGAGGGTATTTGGCCTGGATCGTCGTGCGCGTGTCGGCCCCCCCGTTGCCGTCCGCGACCACCTGGTTCAGCGCGTAGAGGATGCCGCCCGGCTGCTGGCAGCTGCCCGAGTGCACGTGCGAAACGTGCGAGGAGTTCGAGGCCAGCCCGGTGATGACCAGCTCGATCGTGGTCGACGTGGGTGTCGTCGTCACCGTGATCTTGCCGGAGGCGTTGGTCTTGATGCCGTTGAGCGTGAACTGGAGCCCGGTCGGGCTCGGGCTCGGGTTGGGGCTCGGAGTCGCCACCGGCGACGGCGATGGGCTCGTGGAGGCCGCGGGCGTCGACGGGCCGCAGGCGAGCGCTGACGCCGCCACCAGCATCAGCAGGGCGATCGCTCGCCTCACGATTCAGGCCTCGCTCGGACACCGTTCACGGGCGTTACCCGAGCAGGTTACTGGACGCCGCCTCGATTTCGGCCGGTTACGACCTCACTCCTAGGCGCGCCGCCACGTCGGGCTGCCGAGCCGCCGCCACACGAAGTACGCGAGTGCCAGCAGGAGCAGCACCGGGCCGATCGCGCCGAGCCCCGTGATGATGTAGTTGATAGTCGTCACGAAGTTGTGCGCGGCGTCGCTCAGCGCGGTGACGAAGCCCCAGTTGTCCGTGGACTGCACGGGCGCGGGTGCGCCGGCCTCGACGATGCTCACGGTCACCGTGCTGAACGACGTGTTGTGGTCGAGGTACTGGATCTGGCCCTTCAGCTCTTCGATCTGCTGCGTGATCTGGCCGAGCTGGTTCTGGATGGCGATGATGTCGGGCACCGAGTGCGCCTGCTGCAGCAACGCGAGCATCGCGTTGCGCTGAGCCTCGGCGTTGGCCAGCCGAGCCTGCAGGTCGACGTACTGCGAGCTGACGTCCTGGCCACTGATGTGCTCGTTCTGAACCTTGCCCAGCTTCGCCAGCCCATCGATGGTGTCGTCGAAGTTCTTGGCGGGGACCATGAAGCTGATCACGCCGGTGCGGATGCGATCGTCGGCGGTCTGGGGGTTGACCTGCGCGTCGGTGCCGGCGATGAACCCATCCTCGAGCTCGACCAGGCGGCGCACGTCGGCGAGCTTGGAGTCGAACGAGCCGGAGGTGACGCTGACCGTCAGCTGCGCCTGACGTATGACCAGTGGACCCTGGATGGGGTTCGGGACCGGCTGGCTCGGCACGTACGAGATCGAGCCGGGAGTGGTGGTGGTCGCGGTGGACTTGTCAGGCGCCTGTTGCGCCGTTCCGTTGGACAGCGCCAGCGGCTGGTGGGCCGGCGCGCTCGACGCGGCCGACTGGCCGCAGGCGTAGGCGGCGACGAGGATGACGGCGGCGACGAGCAGCTTTTTCATGACTCACGAAACGACCCACCCGCCGCTGCGTAACATTCGGACGCCGTGTTGCAGGTTCGGAATCTCGCCATCGACGTCGCCGCGCGCCGAGTCCTGACCGGCGCCGACTTCACCGTGGGTCCCGGCGACAAGGTCGGACTGGTCGGTCGCAACGGCGCCGGCAAGACGAGCCTGCTCAAGGTGCTGGCGGGCGAGGACGACCCGGCGACCGGGCTCGTGCTCCGGCGCGGGACCCTCGGCTACGTGCCCCAGAACCCTCGGCCGCGAGCCCAGGCGGCGCACTCCGCGCTGTCGCACGTGCTGTCGGGGCGCGGCCTCGATCGTGCCGCCGAGCGCCTGTCGGAGCTGCACGCCGCGCTCGAGCGCGACCCGTCGATCGCCAACATCCAGCGCTTCTCCGACGCCGAGGAGCGCTATCGCCTCGACGGCGGCTATTCGGCGGAGTCGGACGCGCGCCGGATCACCGCCGGCCTGGGGTTGAAGGAAGGACGTGTCGACCTGCCGCTGGGCGTGCTTTCCGGTGGCGAGCGGCGCCGCATCGAGCTCGCGCGCACTCTGTTCGCCGACGCCGATCTCCTGCTCCTGGACGAGCCGACCAACCACCTCGACAGCGACGCCAAGGCGTGGCTGATGGACTTCCTGCGCAACAACCGCGGGTCCGTCATCGTGGTCAGCCACGACCTGATCCTGCTGGACGAGGCGATCACCCGCGTCCTGCACCTCGACGCCGGTCGCCTCATCGAGTACCGCGGCACCTACTCGCAGTACCAGGCCGCGCGCAAGGCGGAGGAGGCGCGGCTGACCTCGCTCGCCCAGCGCCAGCAAGCCGAGATCAAGCGGCTGTCCTTGCTGGCCGAGGTGATGCGCCGGCAGACCGAGAAGCGGGCGCGCGCGGCCAAGGCGATCTTCTCGCGCGTCGAGCGCATGAAGGCGGAGCAGGTGAGCGCGCCGCGGCGCGAGCGCAAGGTCAGGATCTCGTTCCCCGACCCGCCGCGTTCGGGGCGGGTCGCGCTCAGCGTCGAGAAGCTGGCGAAGGGCTACGGCGGCCCGCTCGTGTTCCGCGATGTTTCGTTCGAGGTGGAGCGAGGCCAGCGCCTGCTCGTGATGGGCCTCAACGGCGCGGGCAAGACGAGCATGCTGCGCATCCTCGCCGGCGAATCGCAGGCGAGCGCGGGCGCATTTCGTTTGGGCCACGCGGTCTCGCTCGGCTACTACGCGCAGGAGCACGAGAACATCCGCGCCGGCGTGGCCGTGCTGACGCAGATGCGCGAGCACTCTGACGCCGAAGAGCCGGTGCTGCGCGCCCTCCTCGGCATGTTCGGTCTCACCGGTGACGTCGCCCGGCAGGACGCGGGCACCCTTTCCGGCGGCGAGAAGACGAAGCTCGCGCTGGCGCAGCTGGTCGCCGGCCGGCACAACCTGTTGTTGCTCGACGAGCCGACCAACAACCTGGACCCGCCCTCCCGCGTCGGGGTGGCGCGGGCGCTGGCCGCGTGGCCCGGGACGATGGTCATCGTCAGCCACGACACGGAGTTCGTCGCCGCTCTGAAGCCAGGCCGCGTCATCTTCATGCCCGAGGGCCGCGTCGACTACTGGGACGACGAGCTCCTCGACGTCGTCTCGATGGCCTAGCGGAGAATCTGTCTCGTGGAGATCCTGATGCCGGACCTGCAGGGCGCCGAGGACATCGTCATCGGCGCGTGGACCAAGAAGAAAGGTGACCACGTCGACGAGGGCGAGACCATCGTCGAGGCGCGCACCGACAAGGTGAACGCAGAGATTCCATCACCCATCGCGGGCACGGTCGAGGAGCTGCTGGTCGGCGAAGGCGACCCGGTCAAGGCCGGCCAGCCCATCGCCACGGTGACGCCGGAATAGATGAAGGTCGCGGTGATCGGCTGCGGCGCGATGGGCGCCGCCACAGGATGGCGGCTGCAGAAGCGCGGGGCCGAGGTCGTGTGTTTCGACCGGTTCTCTCCGCCTCACGACCTCGGCTCCACGCATGGCGAGTCGCGCGCCACGCGCACCGCGTACATCGAGGGCGCGTGGTACGTGCCGCTGCTGCAGGAGACGTTCCCGATGTGGCGCGAGCTGGAGGCGGAGAGCAGGCAGCAGCTCCTGACCCTCAACGGGCTGCTGATGCTCGGCACGGCCAAGTCCGAATCCGTGATCGCGTCGCAGGCCGCGGCCAGGGAGCATGGGCTCGAGATTCGCCTCCTCGACGCCACAGAGCTCCGCCGCCGCTATCCCGGCCACATCGTGGCCGACAACGAGGTCGCCGTCTTCGACCCGCAGGCCGGGTTCCTTCGCCTCGAGGCGACGATGTCCGCGATGATCCAGGGGCTCGAGGTGCGCCGCAACACGCGTGTCACCCGGGTCACGCCGAAAGCCACGGGCGTGGAGGTTGAGACCGCGAGCGGCGCCGAGACTTTCGACGCGGCCGTCGTCGCCACCGGCTCGTGGATGCACGAGCTCGCGCCGTTCCTTCCGCTCAAGGTCGAGCGCCAGGTGCTCGTGTGGCTCGCGATCCAGTCGGGCGCCGACTGGTTCGGCCCCGAGCGATTCCCGGTGTGGCTGCGCGAGGGCTCGCCCCAGGGCGACGTGTACGGCCTGCCCAGCCTCGACGGGCAGTCGATCAAGATCGCCCGTCACCATGGCGGCGAGCCGGCGGATCCCGATAGCGTGCGCCGCGCCGCGACCGACGCCGACCTCGACCCGCTGCGCCTGTTCGTCACGAAGTACCTGCACGGCGTCACGCGGCACGTGACGCGCAGCGCTGTGTGCCTCTACACGAACACTCCTGATCAAAACTTCGCCATCGGCCCGCACCCCGAATCCTCCCGAGTCGTGATCCTGAGTGCGTGCTCTGGCCATGGTTTCAAGTTCGCGCCTATCGTCGGCGACATCGCCGCGGACCTTGTGCTCGACGGCGGCACACGCCGCGACATCTCGCACTTCGCGCTGCAGCGGTTTACCTAGCGGTCGACCGCCCCCTCAAGTACCAGATCACGACAATGGCGGCCACCGCGAGGGCGATCACGATCGCCGCGTACTGGATCGGCCCGCTGACGCGGTCATAGTTCTTGCCCAGCGTGTAGCCGGCCAGCGCCAGCGCCGCGCACCAGGGAAGCGCGCCGGCGAAGGTCAGGATGGAAAACCATCCGAGCCTCACCTTCGCGAGTCCCGCGGGGAACGAAATGTAGGTGCGCACGACGGGCAGCACGCGGCCGAAGAAGACCGCCCAGAGCCCCCATCGCTGGAACCAGCCGTCGGCGATCTCCAGGTGGTGGGCGCGAATGCCGATCCACCTGCCGGGTCCGAGCAGCAACGGTTCACCGAATCGCGCCGCCAGCGCGAAAGCCCCGAGCGACCCGATGAGGTTGCCCGCGGCGCCCGCGAGGATCGCTTCGGCCAGGTTCATGTGGCCGGTGGCCGCGAGCAGGCCGGCACTCGGCATGATCACCTCGCTGGGAAACGGAATGCCGCAGCTCTCGAACGCCATGAGCACGAGCACGGCCAGCACGCCGTAGGTCGAGACGAGGTTGGCGAGGGCGGCGGTCAATTCGCGGGTTGTTGCGGCGACTGAGACAGCGGGCCTGGCGCGAGCGGGTTGATTTTCGTGCGCAGGTTGATGGTGCGGAGGTGCACGTTGTCGGCGGAGATCTCGACCGCGTAAGGTCCCTCTCTCGCCAGCTGCAGGCCGTGAATGTTCAGAGCCACCATGCTCGGGATGTCCCATCCGACCGGCGTTTCGGGGTTGACCGGCACCGTCACAGCGGCCTGCACCTTGGCCACCGTGTTCCCGTCCTCGTCATTTATCTGGAGCTCGAGCGAGTGCTGCTTGTTGGCCTCGGTGCGGTGCAGCAGGAGACGCACGAGGATGGTCGCGTTCAGGACCGCGGGCAGCTGCGGGGTCTGCACGGTGTCGATGCCGCCGCCGGTCACGAAGACGAGACCGTCTCGAACTTCGGCGTAATTGGCGAGCATTGCCCAATCGAGCTTCATCGGCGAGTCCGCGAAAGTCTAGCTACCCGCAAGCTCGACGCGAGTGCCGGCACTCGCGTGTCGAACGCGCTCCACACCGTGTCCAGTGCCGGCACTCGGCGGGATCCGCGTGGGCCCGGGTGGCCTCGATCCACCGACCAGCTGATTATGAGTCAGCCGCTCTAACCAACTGAGCTACGGGCCCGCGACGCCAGGCAAGAGTCTAGGCTGGGACTAAGTTCGCGCGGACTGCGGTTCTGCGGAACAGGAGGTGTCCGTGATGGCTGCTGCGGGTCTGTTGATTCTTCGCGTTGCGATCGGCGGAATTCTCTTCGGACACGGCGCCCAGAAGGTGTTCGGATGGTGGGGCGGCCCGGGCCTGGCGGGCTGGACGCAGGCCATGACCCGAATGCGCATCCGGCCTCCACGCGCATGGGCGCTGATCTCCGCGTTCGGGGAGCTCGTCGGCGGCATCCTGCTCGCGCTCGGCCTGCTCACGCCCTTCGCGTGCGCGGCGATCGCGAGCTCGATGCTCGTCGCGATCGCCCTGGTGCACTGGCCCAGGGGCTTCTGGGTCAGCAAGGGCGGCTACGAGTTCAACATCTCCATCCTGGGCGCGACCGCTGCGCTGGCCCTGATCGGGCCCGGGAGCACCTCGCTCGACGCCGCGCTGCGATTCCATTTCCCTGAACCGACGACCCTCATCGCGGTGACCGTCGCGATGCTTGGCGGCGCCAGCGCCACGCTTTTGTCCCGCGGCCCGGCACCCGTCCCCGCGAAAACGGAAACGGCATGAACAAAAGAGGGCTCGCCTGAGCGAGCCCTCTCGAGACGAAGTTATTTCTTCTCGGTCTTGGTCTCAGCCTTGATCTGGATCTTCACTGGCTCGGGCTTGGCGACCTTGGGGATCTCGACGGTCAGCATGCCGCTGTCGAAGCTCGCCTTGATCGCTTCGGGCCGGATGCCACCCGGCAGCTGCACGCTGCGGGAGTAGTTCCCAAGCCGAAGCTCGCGGCGCAAATACGTGCCCTGCTGGGAGCTCTTGTCCTCGCGGTGCTGGGCCGTGATGCTCAAGACGCCGTCGTTGAACGTGACGTCCACTTCCTCCGGCGCAAACCCGGGGACCGCCGCCTTGACCTGGTAAGCGCCTTCCGTGTCGACTATGTCGAGCGGCAGGTACCACGCCGTCCGCGAGCCGTTGACTTCCGGCTCGAGCGTGCCTCCACCGAAGAAATCGCCGAACAGCCTGTCCATGGCGGTGTGCAGGCTGGCCAGCTCTCCGACTGGGCTCCAACGACTGATTGCCATCTTGCAAACCTCCTTCCTGGGCCCTCTTACCGGGCCTGAAATCCGCTTTCGACTCGAAATTACCCCGGCCCGTGGGGCTCTAAACAGGTCTTCCCGCTTCGCCATCCAGCCGTGCGCTAAGGGGGCTCAGATCCGTCCCCCGCGTGGTAGGTTCCCCCTCTCGCATGTTTCGCAAATCCCTGGTAACCGCAGCATGCGGCCTCTTGGCGCTGACGACCGCCTGCGGGGGCGCCCTGTTCGGGAACGTTCCGTCTCCCAGCCCGGTGACGGCGGAGTCCGTTCGCGCTGCCGTCGACAACTCGACGATGAAGAACGCCCACTTCCGGGTCACAGGCAAGTTCATCGTGCAAGGCCAGAGCCTGAGTGTCACGGGCGACGGCGTCCTGCAAAAAAGTCCTGCCTCGGCGATCGAGATGACTCTCACGGTTCAGCCCACCGGTGGTGGCCGCACCCTGGTGGTCCAGGAGATAAGCGTCGCCGGGCGCGATTACTCGCGTGTCAACTCCGGCAAATGGACCTCGGCACCCGAGTCGACCAACTCGTCACCGACAACGCCCGATACCTATGTCGGCGAGGAGACCATCGCCGGGACTGTGACGTGGCACGCACGCTCCACCAACTCTGGCAAGACGTACGACATCTGGGTGCGCGAGAGCGATGGCTACATCGCTTACCTGCAGTTCACCGACGCGAGCTCAGTCCTGACGATGACGTTCGACACCTACAACCAGAGCCCGCCTATCACCGCACCGTAGGAGAAGTCACCTCCTACGCCGGGCCGAAGATCAGTGGGTCGTGTCCTGGCTGCCGCCCACGTAGGCGAGAACGCCGCCGGTCAGAAACAGCACTCCGGCCACAACAAAGAACAGCGAGATACCTACGAAGCCGCCTATCGCGGCCAGGAGCATGAGCCCGGCGGCGACCCGCGGCTTGCGGATCGCGAGGGCGGCGCCGGCGACGCCCAAGGCAGAGGCGCCTAGAGCAATCCAGCCCTTCCAGCCGGCGATTCCGGCTGACAGCGTGAACAGCGAAGCCGCCAGGCCGATCAGAGCTCCGAACTCTCCGGCCGCAATCGCGCCCAGCAGCATGCTTCCGGGATGGTATCTCTGACCGCCGACGAGACGTAGGTCAGGCCGGGCCGATCACCTCGACCTCGTTACCGTCGGGGTCGTCCACGAAGAACGTGCGCACGTGCTTCAGCACCGGGTGCACGCCACCGCGGACCTGGATGTGCTCGGATTCAAACCGTCGCTGCAGATCGTCGTAAGCATCAGCGGCCACGCGGAATGCCAGGTGGTGCAGCACCCGTTTCGGCTTCTCGCGTGGGAACGCCGCCGACGGATCAGGATGCGGCACCAGCACGATCATCTCCGGCACCCCTTCCGCACCTGGACCCGCCTGCAGGAACTTGTTGGGTAGCTCGGCGGCCGAGATCACGTCGAGCCCGAAGAGGTCGCGATAGAAATGAAGCGAGGCCTGCATGTCTTTCACCCAGAGCACGATCTCGGCCAGACCTGCCACCGGCCTGGGGTGCTTCACGTCGCGATCGCCGCAACCATCGCCGCCAGGTTCGCCTCCCGCGCGCGCGGCGGCACCGAGCACCCCGGCGCCACGAGCAGCCCCCGCCCTCCCGTCTCGCCCACGACCCGCCTCACCTCGGCCTCGATCTCCGGTGGCGGCCCGTACAGCAGCGTCGAGCGCTGGCCCAGGCCACCCATCACGGCCTTGCCGCTCAGGCGCCGGCCCTCGGCCAGCGTCGGGTTGCCCTGGTTGTGGACCGACCAGCTGATCGCCTCCGCCGGGAGGTCGCGCGCCAGCCCGAAGTGCAGGTTCGATCCGCAGAGGTGAGCCACGTTGAACCAGGCGCCGCGCGGCATCCGCGAAAGCACGCTCACGTCGAGCGGAAGAACGAGGTCTCGATACACCTGCTCGGGCATCGCGTCGCGGCTCGCATATCCGGAGATCGCGTAGAAGATGCCCGCCGCGCCCGCCTCGACGGACCGCGTGCTGAAATCGACGAGCACGTCGGCGATCCTCTGCAGCGCCGGCTGCATCACCTCGCCGTGCTTCTTCAGGTCGCGCATCACGCGCGACTTCGATCGGCCGACCAGATAGCCGGCGACGGTCAGGGGGCTGAACACTGTCTGGATGACCGGCACTCCCGGGCCGAGCTCGCGGGCCACGATCCCGATCGCCTCAACCTGGTCGTCCAGCGCCTTGGGGTTGACGAGCCGCAACTTCTGCCACGACTCCGCATCCGGCACCGCCACCTTCTCCAGCACCGGCGCCTTCAGGCGATGGCCGCTAGGACGGTAGACGGATCCGAACGCCTCCGCGAAACACGATGCTCGCGGCTGAAACTTGACCCAGTCCCAGCCAAACTTGCGCGCGCGCTCGACCGTGATGCGCGCCAGCTCGGCAGGCGTCCATTCCTCCTTGAAGGTGTGGCCCCAAGCGGCCACCGGTGGCCGGTCACCGAGGCGGAATGCAATCGCCGCCTCCACCCGCTCCCTCCCGGTCATGCCAGCTTTCGAGTTTAAGCTGGCTTCATGGGCATCGCCGAAGACGCGGCGCGCTTGCGCCTCGCCGCGGAGGTCAAACCGCTGAAGCTGCCCATCAATCGCCGAATCGACGAGCGACATCACCACGTGACCTCAGACGGTCTCTCCATCTGGTACACGATCCAGATCTCGCCGCACAGCCGCATACAGGAGGCCGTTTTCGAGAGAGCCGACAGGCCGCCAGCCGACGAAGAGATCGGCGAGTGGCTCAACTACTTGCTCCCGAAGAGCTGGCATGAGGCCCCCGGCGTGCCCGGCTCCATGACGCGACGGTTTGAAGCCTTCGAACGCGATCCGAATCACGAGGCGCCGCTCGCCTGATGCCGCTCTCGCCCCAGGTCCTCGACGAGCTGCGCCGCATCGCCGGCAGGGACAACGTGATCGCCGGCGCCGACGACCTTCGGATCTTCGAGCGCGACGCTTCGATCGAGGGCGCAGTCCCCGACGCAGTGGTGCTGCCCGCCAACACACAGCAGGTGAGCGAGGTGATCAAAGTCGCCGCGCGCCCCCGCATCCCCGTCGTGCCTCGTGGCGCGGGCACCGGCCTGTCGGGCGGCGCCGTGACGATCCGCGGCGGCATCGCGCTGCAGATGACGCGCATGCGCCGCATCCTCGACATCGATCCCGTCGCGCAGACAGCGCTCGTCGAGCCCGGCGTCGTCAACCAGGAGCTGTCCCTCGTCGCCGCGACGCATCACCTCTTCTACGCGCCCGATCCGTCGAGCCAGAAGGCCTGCACCATCGGCGGCAACGCAGCAGAGAACTCCGGCGGCCCGCACTGCCTGTACTACGGCGTCACCACGAACCACGTGCTGGGCATGGAGGTCGTGCTCGCCGACGGCGGCGTCCGCTGGGTCAGCGGCGACACGCCTGACCGGGTCGGTCTCGACCTGTGTGGCGTGCTCGTCGGCTCCGAGGGCACCCTTTGCGCGATCACGAAGATCAAGGTGCGCCTGCTGCGCACGCCCCCAAGCGTGGCGACGCTCCTGGCGGCTTTCCCGAGCATCGAGGCCGCCAGCCATGCCGTTTCAGCGGTCATCGGCGGCGGCATCGTCCCCGCCGCGCTCGAGATGATGGACAACGTCACCGTCGGCGCGGTCGAGGCCCACTACCACGCGGGGTATCCGACTGACGCGGGCGCCGTGCTTCTGGTCGAGGTCGACGGCATCCCCGAATCGACGCGCGAGCTCACGGCCGCAATCCGAGACGTCCTGACCAAGAACCAGGGCTACGCGATGCGCGAGGCGCAGACGCCCGCCGAGCGCGAGCTGCTGTGGGCGGGGCGCAAGGGCGCCATCGGCGCGCTGGGGCGGATCAAGCCCAACTACTACCTCCACGACGGTGTCGTGCCCCGGTCGCGGCTGCCGCAGGTGCTGTCCGCGGTGGGCGAGATCGGCGAGCACTACAAGCTTCCCGTGGCCAACGTCTTTCACGCCGGCGACGGCAACCTCCATCCCAACATCCTTTTCGATATGCGGGACCGCGGGGTGCTGCACCAGGTGGAGAACGCCGGCGAGGAGATGCTGCGCGCGGTCGTGGAGATGGGCGGGGCCCTGTCGGGCGAGCACGGCATCGGCCTCGAGAAGAACACGTACATGCCGTGGGTCTTCAGCGCCGACGACCTCGAGGCGATGCATCGGGTCAAGGACGCGCTGGATCCGGACGGCCTGCTGAACCCCGGGAAGGTCTTTCCCGACCCCTCGCGCAAGCAGGTGCGGCTCGCCGGGCGCACCGGATTCGCGGTCGAGGCCAAATGGTGGTGAGGAGCGTCGCCGTCGAGAAGCCGCGCACGGCTGAGGAGCTGGCCTCCACCCTGCGCGATGCGGCGTCCGCAGGCAAAGCAGTCACGCCCGTCGGCGGCGGTCGCGCGGCGGGCATGGGCGGGCCAACGGCGCGCGTCGACGTCGAGCTGCACGTGGCCGGCCTCGATCGGGTGATCGAGCACTCGGCGGCGGACATGGTGGTCACGGTCGAGGCGGGAATCACGCTCGAGGCGCTGCAGGAGACCCTCGGCAAGGCCGGCCAGTTCCTGCCGCTCGATCCTTTCAACTCGCCCGGTCACACCATCGGCGGCCTGCTGGCGACCGGCTGGAGCGGGCCGCTGAGGCTGCGTTACGGGTCCGTGCGCGACTTTCTCATCGGCATCCGCGTCGCGCTGCCCGACGGCAAGCTCGCGAGCGCGGGCGGGCGCGTGGTCAAGAACGTCAGCGGATACGACCTGATGAAGCTGCACGTCGGCGCGCTGGGCACGCTCGGCGTGATAGTCGCCGCGTCTTTCAAGGTCTTTCCGCGGCCGCTGCGCGACGTGACCGTCGAATCGCACGACGGCTGGACCGCGATGGACCGCGTGATGTCCTTGCCGATGGCGCCGGTGGCGGCAGAGCTCTTCTCCGACGGACGTGTGCTCACGCGCTTCTGCGGCAGCCCGGAAGCGGTGGACGCGATGGTCAAAGCGTCAGAAGGGCAGCTCACCAGCACCGACGTGTGGACCGAGCATTCACACGCGGCGCCTGCGCGCTGGGCGCGCATCGCGGCACCGCGCTCCGAGCTGCGACCGCTGCTCGAGTCGCTGCCGTCGGGCGCGCGCTGGTGGAGCTCGCCGGGAGTGGGCATCGCGCACTGGGCATTTGTGAACGGCGAAGAGGTGATGCAGGTGCGCAAAACGGTCGAGACCGCGGGCGGATCGCTCATGCTGCTGGCCGCGCCCGACGACTTGAGAGAGAAGGTCGGTGCGTGGGGTACGCCGCCGGCGACGCTCGACCTGATGCGAAGGCTCAAGGACGCCTTCGACCCACATCACGTCCTGAATCCAGGGCGGTTTGTCGTCTGATGGCCTTCGAGCGCCTCTCGGACGACGACCTCGCCACATGCGTCCACTGCGGCCTCTGCCTCGACGCCTGCCCGACGTTCCGGCAGACCGGCCTCGAGACCGAGTCGCCGCGCGGACGGATTTACCTGATGACGCAGTGGAAGCGCGGCCAGATGGCTTTCGACGAGCAGCAGGTGCGGCACATCGACCTGTGCCTCGGCTGCCGCACGTGCGAGGCGGTTTGCCCGTCGGGCGTGCCGTACGGCCGGATCATCGAGGCGGGCCGGTCAGAGGTCGAGCGGATGCGCCGCCCGGCGCCCAAACGCTGGCTCGCCAAGACGGCGCTGCGCCAGTTGGTGGCGCACCCGCGCCGGCTGCGCGCGTTCGGCACCGTCACACGAATGGCGCAGAGAGTCGGCGCCACCTCGGTCGTGCGTTCCGGGCGACAGCTGCCGCGGCTGAACGCGCCGTACTGCGCGCCCGACGGCGGCCTGGCGCCGGCGCTTGGCGAGCGACGCTACCGCGTGGCGTTCCTGGTGGGCTGCGTCATGCCGATCCTCTACCCGCAGTCCCATTACGCGGCGGTGAAGCTGCTGCAGGCCGCCGGCTGCGAGGTCTGGTTCCCGCAGGAGGAGCGCTGTTGCGGCGCGCTGCACGCGCACAACGGCGACCTCGAAGAGGCGGAGAGGCTGCGCGACCACAACTCGCGCGTCTACGCGTCCGGCCAGTTCGACGCGCTCGTCATCGACTCCGCCGGCTGCGGCTCGCACCTGAAGGACTTCTATCCCGAGCTGAAGGGCCGGGTGAAGGACCTGAGCGAGTGGCTGGTCGAGATCGGACTGCCCGAGCCCAAGCGCGAGGTGAAGATGCGCGTCACCTATCAGGACGCGTGCCACCTGGCCCACGCGCAGCGGATCAAGAAGCAGCCACGTGACCTCATCCGCTCCATTCCCGGTGTGCAGCTCATCGAGATGCGCCATCCCGACATCTGCTGCGGCGCAGCCGGTCTTTACAGCTCGCTCGAGCCGCGGATGTCGTCGGCGATCCTCGAAGAGAAGATGGACGACCTCACGAGCACCGGCGCCGAGTTGGTGGTGACGGGCAACCCGGGCTGCCAGATGCAGCTCGCCGCCGGCCTGCGCGCGCGCGGATCAAAGATCCGCGTCGAGCATCTGAGCGAGCTTTTAGGAAGAGCCTTTCTGTAGCTGGCTGATCTTCTTCAGCCGCGGCACCGCGGTGGTCGTGGTCAGCTTCGGCAGAGCCTGCGTGGCCGTGATGTCGACCTCGGCGCGCGCCACCGCGATCGTGATGTTGTCGGGCGCGCCCAGGTCCCGGCATCGCTCGATGACGCGCTTGATGCCCCGGTCGAGGTCGCCGTCCTTGAGGAGCAGCTTGCCCATCTCCTCCACGCTCACGCCCGCGGTCTCGACGCCGTCGCTGCAGATCACGATCGTGTCGCCGGCCTCGATCTTCATTCTGTCCGTGTACGACTGGATGGACTCCCACACGCCGATGGCGCGCGTGAGGCGGTGCTTGAGCGGATGGTCGGCCGCCTCTTCGGGCTTGATCACTCCGAGCCGCACCTGTTCCGCCGGCCAAGAGTGGTCTTGCGAGATGAGCTTCACGTCGCCGTTGCGAAACAGATACGCGGGGCTGTCGCCCACGTTGACGAGTCCCAGCTCACCGCCGCGAATCGCGACCACGACGATGGTGCTTCCCATGCCCTCCCACGCCGGGTTGGACCTGGACGCCTCGAACACGGCGGAGTTCGCCGCCTTGCACGCGCGCTTCAGGCGATTGAGGTCCGGTCCCTCGTCGCCGTCCTCGGCCAGCGTGGCCGTGAAGGTCTTGACCGCCATCGAGCTCGCGGTCTGACCGGCCGCGTGGCCGCCCATGCCGTCGCACACGACGAGCAGCGAGTCGAGCCCGGCCTTGTTCCGCCAGACGACGACCGAGTCTTCGTTCTCCTCGCGTTCCAGACCCGGATCCGTCGCCGATGCGGTTCTCACCCGCACAGCGTCAAGCCTCGACTATCGCGAAGCCGACCGCGTTCTGACCGATGGTGATGCGGTCGCCGTGGTTCAGCTCTTTCTCCTGGATGGGTTCGCCGTTGACCAGCGTGCCGTTGGTACTGCCGAGATCGACGATCCAGAACTGCTGTCCGCGCCGCTCGACGCGCGCGTGGTGGCCGCTGGTGGCGGGATCGCGGAGGATGAGGTCGTTGTCGGGCGAGCGGCCGACGCGCAGCGCGGTGTCGCCGGCGCGATGGTTGTTGCCGGCGTCCGGGCCTGACTCGATGGTCAGCTGGGCCTGCGGGCCCGCCCCTGTCTGGGCGCGAAGTATCGGCTGGGTCTCGCTGCCGGCGCTTGCGGCCGGAGCCGGCGGGGGCTGCCATGCGGGAATGACCGTCGTCGACTCGTGCGAGGCCGGCGGGGCGATGATCGTCCGCTCGGCGGCCGGAATCGGGGGCGCGACCGGCGCGGGCGGCATAGCCGCGGCGGCCGGAGGCGGTGGAGGCGCGGGCTCCCAGGAAGGACTGGGCGCGACAGGCGCGGGCGGCGGGGTGCTCCACGGCGGGGACGCGGGCTGGGCGGCGGGTTCCTCCGCCGGCACGGTCCAGGCGGAACCCGCGGGCGAGTCCCACTGGTTCGCCGGGGCGGCCGGGGCGGCCGGCGCCTCCGTGGGCCAGGCGGTGGAGGGCGCGGGCGCGGCTGCGGCCGGAACGTCCCATGAAGCGGCCGGCGCCGCCGGTGCGGGCGGCGTCGCGGGGACGTCCCACGAAGGAGCCGGCGCGGCGGGT
>DASSLR010000078.1:0-28815 GCA_035689345.1 Candidatus Dormiibacterota bacterium | reverse complement strand
AAGGGCATCGGCGTCGTGGCCGCCCACGACGGCAGCATCCTCAACTACGAGTGGGGTCACGACCCCATCGCCAAGCGCATCCCGCCGATGATCGCTGTGCCCACGACTGCCGGCACAGGCAGCGAGGTGACCCTGTGGGCGGTGATCACCGACCCGAAGCGGAAGATCAAGTTCAACGTCGGCGGCACCCCGAACATCGCTTCATGGGTGGCGCTCATCGACCCCGAGCTCAGCGTCAAGCTGCCCGGTCCCGTGACCGCGGGGACCGGCATGGACGCGCTGGCGCACGCGGTCGAGTGCTACACGATGAGCTACCACCAGCCGTTCACCGACGCGGTCGCGCTCCTGGCGATGGAGTACGTCGCGCGCTACCTGCGCGTGGCGTTCTCGCAAGGCGAGAACCTGCAGGCGCGCTACTACATGAGCGCCGCCGCGATGCTCGCCGGCCTCGCGTACGGGACTGACTCCGCGGGCGCCGCCCACGCCATGAGCCAGACGGCGGGTGGTGTGCACGACGCGCCGCACGGCGCGCTGACCGCGCGGCTGCTGGGTCCGGTCATGGAGTACAACCATTCGGGCGAGCCCGAGCGCTTCGCGCGCATGGCGCAGGCGTTCGGCCTCGACACGAGGAACGTCAGCATGTGGCGCGCGGCCGAGATGGCTGTGGAGTACGTCCACCAGCTGACGGTCGACGTCGAGATTCCGAGCATGCAGGAGCTCGGCTTCAGCGAAGACGAGATCCCGATGCTGGCGGAGAAGGCGTTCAACGACCCGCAGACCATCGGCAACCCGCGCGACGTCAACAAGGCCGGCTACGAGCGCATCTACAAGCAGGCATTTGACCTGGGAGTGAAGAAGCAATGACCGTCGACGTCGCCCGCTCCGTGAAGAAGATGTTCGTCGACGGCGAGTGGATCGACTCCGAGAGCGGGCGCCACTTCGACGCCGTCAGTCCCGCCACCGGCGCCGTCATCGCCCAGGTGCCGGAGGGCACGCGGGCGGACGCGCGCCAGGCGGTCGAAGCCGCGCATCGCGCGCGCGGGGCGGTGGCAGGGCTCAAGGGATTCGAGCGCTCGCGCCGCCTGCACCGGATCGCGGAAGCCATCGAGCGCCGCCGCGAGGACCTCGCCCGCATCCTCACCCTCGACCAGGGCAAGCCGTTGCTGGCCGAGGCCTACGGCGAGGTGGACGAGGCCGCCGAGTACTTCCGCATCGCGGCCGAGGACCTGAAGCGCCTCGAGGGCAGGGTCATCCCGTCCGCCAGCCCGACCAAGCTCGTGTTCACGAAGCGCGTGCCGCGCGGCGTCTATGGCGTGATCACGCCCTGGAACTGGCCGCTGACCATGGCCACCGAGCTCATCGCGCCGGCGCTCGCCGCGGGCAACACCGTGGTGTGGACGCCTGCCTCGACGACCAGCGTGATCTCGGTGGCGCTCATGGAGTGCATCGCCGAGGGCGACTTCCCGCCCGGCGCCGTGAACCTCGTGACCGGCCCCGGCGCCGAGGTCGGCGACGAGGTTGCCGGTCATCCACTCGTGGACGGCGTCGGCTTCGTGGGCTCTACCGCCACCGGCGCGTCGGTCGCGCGCCGCGCCGCGGGCAAGCACGTGATGCTCGAGCTGGGCGGCAACGGCCCGATGATCGTCTTCGACGACGCGGACATCGACCACGCGGTCGAGGGTTCCATCGTCGGCTGCTACCTCTGCGCGGGCCAGAGCTGCACCGCGGGCGAGCGCATCCTCGTCCACGAAGCCGTGCACGACGAGTACGTGGCCAAGCTCGACACGGCGGCGCAGAAGCTGAAGCTCGGCGACCCATTCGCGGCGGATACGACGCTCGGCCCGCTCAACAACGAAGGAGTCGCGACCAAGATGGACGACCACGTCGCCGACGCTTTGAACAGCGGCGCGCGGCTCGTGCTCGGCGGCCGGAGGGCCGAGGGATTCCCGACGCGCCTCTACTACCCCGCCACGATCCTCGACGGCGTCACTCCGTCGATGCTGGTGAGCCGCGAGGAGACGTTCGGTCCGATCGCGCCGGTGATCAAGTTCAAGGACGAAGCGGAGGCGCTGGCCCTGGCCAACGACTCGCCGTACGGGCTGCTCGGCGCCGTCTACACGAAGGACCTGTCGCGCGCGCTTCGCATGGCCGACGGTCTCGAGGTCGGCTGGGTGAACATCAACGAGTCTTCGAACTACTGGGAGGCCCACATCCCGTTCGGTGGCCGCGCCGGCAAGCGCAGCGGCATCGGGCGCGTCGGCGGGCACGGCGCGGTCGAGCAGATGACCGACCTGAAGACGGTGGTCATCGAGATCGAAGGTGCGTGAGGTGCCCGACGGACCTCTCGCGGACCCAATTGAAGAAGCGGGGCGCATCGCCGAGGCCGCGAAGAAGGCGGGCGTGAAGGTCAAGCTCCTCGGCGGCGCGGGCATCCACCTGCACTCGCCCAGCGCCGCGCGCCCACCGCTGAAGCGCAAGTACGGCGACCTCGACTACGCCATGTCCAAGAAGGACCGCAAGGCGGTGCTCGCGCTCTTTCCGTCGCTCGGTTACGAAGCGAACGAGCGCTTCAACCTGATGAACGGCGACACGCGCCTGTACTTCTACGACGCCGCCCACGGCCGTCAGGTGGACGTCTTCATCGACGTGTTCAAGATGTCTCACGTCATCGACTTGCGGGGCCGCCTCGACGGCGACGGTCCGTGCGCCACGCCATCGGATCTTCTCCTCAGCAAGCTCCAGATCTACGAGGTGAACCGCAAGGACCTCATCGACGTGATCGCTTTGCTGTTGGATCACCCGATCGGCGACGGCGAGGACGCGATCGACGCGGCCTACCTAACCCGCCTCGCCTGCGCCGACTGGGGCCTGTGCCGGACGGTCGAGCTCAACTTCCCGAAGCTGCTCCACGTACTCGACGAGCTCGATGTCGACCGCGAGCTGGTGCGCTCTCGCGTGCAGGAGCTGCAGGCGGCGATCGCCGCGGGCCCCAAGCCGCTGAAGTGGCGGCTGCGCGCCCAGGTCGGCGACCGCGTGCAGTGGTACGAGCTGCCCGAGGAAACGCGCTCGCCGTACCAGCCGGAGTAAAGATGAGCCTGCCGAAGCACGCGCGCGTCGTCGTCATCGGGTGCGGCATCGTGGGCAACAGCGTCGCCTACCACCTCGGCCGGCTCGGGTGGCGCGACATCGTGCTGCTGGACAAGGGCCCGCTCCCCAACCCTGGCGGCTCGACGGGCCACGCGTCCAACTTCATCTACCTGGTCGACCACTCCAAGGAGATGACCGCGCTGACGGTGGAGAGCGTGCGCCAGTACAAGGAGCTCGGCGTCTTCACGCAGTCGGGCGGCATCGAGGTGGCGCGCACGCCCGAGCGCATGCAGGAGCTGACGCGGCGGATCGCGTCAGGCAAGTCCTGGGGCATCGAGCCGATCTCCCTGGTCTCGCCGGCCGAGGTAAAGGAGCTCGTCCCCTACATCAACGAGAAGATCATCCTCGGCGGCTTCTACACGCCGGGCGTCGGTGTCGTCGACTCCCTGCGCGCCGGCACGCTGATGCGCGAGGCCGGCACGAAATCCGGGGCGCTGTACGTGGCAGCCAACACCGAGGTGACCGGCATCGACGTGAAGAAGGGCCGCGTGAGCTGCGTCCGCACCACGGACGGCGACATCGAGGTCGAGAACGTCGTCGTCTGCTGCGGCGTGTGGAGCCCGCGCGTCGGCATGATGGCCGGCGCCTCCATCCCGCTCACGCCCGCCGTCCACCAGATGATCGACATCGGCCCTGTGCCGCGCTTCGCCGGCGCCAGGAGCGACATCGAGCACCCGATCGTGCGCGACATGGACACGAACATGTACGAGCGGCAGGCCGGCGGCGATCTCGAGATCGGCTCCTACGCGCACCGGCCGATCCTCTACAACTCCGACGACCTGCCGTCGGTGCAGCAGGCGGCGCTCTCGCCTACCGAGTTTCCGTTCACCCAGGCGGACTTCGCACCGCAGATGGAGCACGCGCTCGAGCTGATGCCCGAGATCGTCGGCGACGAGAAGGTGGGCGTGAAGTACGCCATCAACGGCATCCTGTCGCTGACGCCCGACGGCATGCCTGTGCTCGGCGAGTCGTCTGACGTGGGCGGCCTCTGGTCGGCCTCAGCGGTGTGGGTCAAGGAAGGCCCGGGCACGGGCAAGACGCTGGCCGAGTGGATGGTTCACGGAGAGTCGGAGATCGACGTGCACGCGTCGGACGCCGCCCGATTCCACGAGCACCAGAAGACGCGACACCACGTGCGCGCGCGCGCGGCCGAGGGCTTCAACAAGACATACGGCATCGTCCACCCGAGCGAGCAGTGGGCGTCCAACCGCAACGTGCGCCTCGCGCCGTTCCACCAGCGCGAGCGAGAGCTGCAGGCGTTCTTCTTCGAAGCCGCCGGCTGGGAGCGCCCGTTCTGGTACGAGTCGAACGCCGCGCTGCTCGACGAGTTCGGCGACCGCATCACGCGCCGCACCGCCGAGTGGGAGTCGCGGTGGTGGTCGCCGATCATCAACGCCGAGCACCTCGCGATGCGCGAGCGCGCCGGCATATTCGACCTCTCCGCGTTCACGATCTTCGACATCGTCGGCCCCGGCGCGCTTGCCTCGGTGCAGGGCGTTGCGCTCCGGCAGATGGACGCGCCCGTCGGACGCAACGTCTACACGCCGGTGCTTTCACCGCACGGCGGCTTCAAGTCCGACCTCACGATCATGCGCCTGGGCGACGAGCACTTCCGCGTCGTGACGGGAGGCGCGGCCGGAATGTCGGACAAGAAGTGGTTCGGCGATCACCTGGCCGCAGGCGCTGAGCTCAACGACCTCACCTCGGCCCTGACCACGATCGGCCTGTGGGGCCCGCGCGCGCGCGACATTCTTTCCGCGGCGACGCCCGACGACGTGTCGAACGACGGCTTCAAGTTCGGCACTTGCAGGGTGATCGACGTCGGCACAGTGCGCGTGCTCGCCTCGCGCATCTCCTATGTGGGCGATCTCGGCTGGGAGCTGTACGTCCCCATGGAGCAGGGCTTGCTGCTCTGGGACACGCTGTGGGAGGCGGGCCGCCCGCACGGGCTGGCGGCGTGCGGCATCGGCGTATACGGCACGACCGGACGGCTCGAGAAGTGCTACCGCGCGCACGGCAACGAGCTGGAGACCGAGTACAACGTGGTCGAGGCCGGCATGAGCGCGCCGCGCGTCAAGGCCGAGGACTTCGTCGGCAAGGAGGCGCACCTGCGCCACCGGGAGGAGGAGCCGGCGGCGATTCTCTGCACCCTGACCGTCGACGACCACACGTCGAAGTCGGGCGAGAAGCGATACATGCTCGGGCGCGAGCCCATCCTGACTCGGGACGGCAAGCGCATAGTCGACCGCAAGGGCCGCGGATCGTATGTCACCAGCGCCGGGGCGGGGCCGTCGGTGGGCAAGCACATCCTGATGGCGTACCTGCCGCCCGAGCACGCGAAGGCCGGCGAGCGGCTGGCGGTCGAGTACATGGGCGAGCGCTACCCGGTGACCGTGGCTGTGGCGGGCTCGACGCCGCTGTTCGACCCGGAGAACCTGCGCGTCCGCGCCTAGATGAAGGTCCTCGTCTGCGTCAAACGCGTGCCGTTCACCGGCGGCAAGATGGTGCTCGCGCCGGACAGGAAGTCCCTGGAGACGCGTCATCTCGGTTTCACCATCAGCCCGCACGAAGAGTGCGGAGTGGAAGAAGCGGTGCGGATCATCGAGGCGGGCGGGGGCGAGTCGGTGGTGCTCACGCTTGGCCCGCCTGAGGCGATCGAGCAGCTGCGCGACGCGATGGCCCTCGGCATCGACCGCGCCATCCACCTGCAGACCGACGGCTCGGAATGGGATGGCCAGGCGACGGCCGCGGCCATAGTGGAGGCGATCCGGACCGAGGAAGGCTCTGGCGGTTTCGACCTGATCTTCTTCGGCAACGAGTCGGCCGACGCGGGCGGGTACCAGGTCGGCCTGCGCGTCGCCCACGCGCTGGGGCGGCCCTGCGCCACCGGGCTCAAGGGGCTCAAGGTGGAGGGCTCGTCTCTCCGGTGCGAGCAGGACACCGGCGCCGGGCGCGACGTGTACGTGCTGCCGCTCCCCGCGGTGGTGACAGTCAAAGAAGGCCTGAACCTGCCGCGCTATCCATCGGTGCCGGGACGCATGCGCGCCGCGCGCAAGCCGGTCGTCAGCTCGACGCCCGCCCGTCCGGAATCGAGGCTCGCGCTGGCCGAGCTGGCGGTGCCGGGTGGGCCGGGCCGGCAGACGAAATCGCTGGGCACCGGACCCGCCGCCGCGCCGGCGGTGGTGGAGATGATGCGCGACATCGGGGTCCTCGCATGAGCGTCCTCGTCCTGATGGAGGACGGTGATCCCTCCCTGCAGACGCTCACGCTCGCCCGCGCGTGGGGTGATGTCCACACGGTGCGCATGGACGCGATCGCGCCGTTCGCGCCGGACGCCATGGCGGCGATCCTCGAGCGCGCCGCCGCCGACCAGAACGCGACGGCGGTGTTCGCCGCGGGCACCGACCGAGGCAACGACGTCATGGCGCGCCTGGCCGCGCGCACCGGCCTCCCGTTCGCGGCGAATGTCGTGGCGGCTGATCCGTCGGGTACCGTGACCCGGCAGCGGTGGGGTGGCAGCCTGCTCGAAACCGCCACGCTGTCCAGCGCGCGCCTGCTCATCACAGCTGCGCCGTACGCGTTCCGGGTCACCGCGGGACCCGAGCCCGCGCCGGTCGACGTCAGGCGCTACGTCGAGGAGCTCGATCCACGCGACCTGGTGGTGCAGGTGAAAGAGCACATCGACCCGCCCGGCGGCGGTGTCTCGCTGGCCGAGGCGAAGGTGGTCGTGAGCGGGGGCCGTGGCGTCGGCTCCGCCGACGGATTCGCGATCATCGAGGACCTCACGCGCCTCCTCGGCGGACGGGTGGGCTGCTCGCGCGTCGTGACGAGCGCCGGCTGGCGGCCGCACAGCGACCAGGTCGGCCAGACCGGCACCAAGATCTCGCCCGAGCTCTACATCGCGTGCGGAATCTCCGGCGCCACGCAGCACATGGCCGGGTGCAAGGGCGCGAAGAAGATCCTCGCCATCAACTCCGACCCCGAGGCTCCGATCATGTCGCTCGCCGACTACTCGGTGGTCGGCGACCTGAAGGAGGTCGTGCCGGCCATCTCGGCGGAGATCCGCAAGGCGCGGAGTTGAAGTCGATCGCCCCCACCCGCGCGCTTCGCGCGCGACCTCCCCACGAGGTGGGGAGGTGAGCGGATTCTTCCTCGCGATTGCCCTCGGGCTTTCGTTCGGCCTGTTTTCGCGGCAGGCGGTGCGTCTTTACCGCACGGTCCGGGCGGGCAAGCCGACGTCTCGAATCGACGACCTGCCGGCGCGCGCGCGAGCCGAGGCGGTCGTGGTTGTCGGGCAGAGCAAGCTCCTGCAGCGTCTCGGCCCCGGCGTGATGCACGCGGCCATCTTCTGGGGCTTCATCGTCCTGTTCCCGACCATCGTCATCGCGATGATCGGCGCCGTCGACCCGCACGCGACGCTCCCGTGGCTCGGCGCGCAGGGCTGGTACGCGCTGCTGGTCGACGTCTTCGCGGTGCTCGTGCTGGGCGGCGTGATCTCCGCCTATGCGATCCGCCTCGTGCAGCGTCCGAAGAGGTTTGCCGGCAGCCACCTCGGCGAGGCGAACCTGATCCTCGCCTGGATCGCCGGCATCGTCGTCTCGCTCCTGGCCTGGCACTCGAGCCAGATCGCCCTCGGCTTGAACGACTTCCCGCGCGAGTGGGCGCCGGTGTCGAACCTCCTCGCCAACGCCTGGCACGGCTCGTGGGTCGCGGTCCTGGAGCGGGTAGCAGTGTGGACGCACGTGCTGCTGATCCTCGGCTTCCTCGTCTATCTCCCGTACTCCAAGCACCTGCACATCCTCGTCGCCGCGATCAACGTCTTCTTCACGCGCACGCGCGCTCGTGGACGGCTCGAGGCGATCGACTTCGAACAGCCGGAGGCAGACGTGCGGTTCGGGGCCGCCACCGCCAAGGACCTCACGTGGAAGCAGCTGCTCGACACCATGTCGTGCACCGAGTGCGGCCGGTGCCAGGACGCGTGCCCCGCCTACAACACCGGCAAGGAACTGTCGCCGAAGCTCCTGATCATGGCGCTGCGCGACCAGGTGCGCGCCCAGAGCACCGCGGCGCTGGTGCCCAACGCGGTCACCGACAACGTCGTGTGGGACTGCGTGACCTGCGGCGCGTGCGTGCGTGAGTGCCCTGTCGGCATCGAGCACATCGACCACATCGTCGACCTGCGCCGCAACCTCGTGATGGTCGAGTCACGGTTCCCGGACGAGGCCGGCACCATGCTGCGCGATGTCGACCGCGCGTCGAACCCCTGGGGCAAGCCGCAGGCCGACCGCGCCGCATGGGCAGACGGCCTCGACGTGCGCGTGCTGCAGCCGGGCGAGCCTCCGCCCGAGGTGCTCTTCTGGGTGGGGTGCGCGCCCGCGTTCGACGAGCGCGCGAAGCAAGGCGCCCGTTCGACCGCCAAGCTGCTGCAGCAGGCCAGCGTCGACTTCGCCATCCTCGGCCCGCGCGAGGCGTGCACCGGCGACCCCGCGCGGCGCATGGGCGACGAGTACACGTACCAGCGCCTGGCAAAGCAGAACGTGGAGACCCTGAACCAGTCGAAGGTGACGAAGATCGTCACCACCTGCCCGCACTGCTTCAACACCATCGGCAACGAGTACGCGGACTTCGGCGGGCGGTACGAGGTCGTGCACCACACAGAGTTCCTGGCGCAGCTCGTGCGAGAGGGCAAACTGGAGCCCGCGGCGGGCGGTCGCAAGATCACGTACCACGACTCCTGCTACCTCGCCCGGCACAACGACGTGCTATCGGCGCCGCGGGAGCTGGCTGAGGCTTCGGGGAATGCCGTCGAGATGCCCCGCCACGGCCGGCGGACTTTCTGCTGCGGCGCCGGCGGCGCGCGCATGTGGATGGAGGAGAAGCGCGGCCGGCCCATCAACGAGGAGCGCGTCCGCGAGGCGGCGTCCACAGGGGCCGACACCCTCGCGGTGGCGTGCCCCTTCTGCACGGTGATGCTCGACGACGGCGTGCGTCAGACGGGCACGAAGATGCAGGTCATCGATCTGGCCTCGCTGCTGCACGAGGCGGTCGAGCGGAAGAAGGCTAGTCCGCAGCCCTGAACAGAACGCGGTTCGCGGAGGGATCGACGGCGGCGAAGCCGCCCGCCTCCTCGACGATCGGGACGTCGCCATGCTCGACGCGACCCACGACATCCTCCAGGTCGCGCTTCGTCGGCAGCTCCACCGTGAAGCGCCGCAGGCCGGCCGACCCTGGCGGCGCGGGCCTGGCGCCACGACCGGCCCACTCGTTGAGACCGAGGTGATGGTGATAGCCGCCGGCCGAGACGAATCCGACGCTGCGGATGTGCCCCATCACGTCGAAGCCGACCAGGTCGTGGTAGAAGCGCAGCGCCTCGTCCACGTCCGCGACGTGGAGATGGACGTGACCCATCTTGGTGCCCTCCGGCATGGGCGCGTCGAGGCGGTCGCCCTCGCGCAGATGGCTGAAGAGCTCCTCGAGGTCGATCGGGTCGCGGCCCGAGCGCGGGTTTCCGTTCTTGGCGTAGGCCACGAAATTGCCCTTGCCGAAGCCCATGGTCCCGTCTTCGGGAGACTCCGTGTAGATCTCGATGCCGTTGCCGTCGGGATCCCAGACGTAGTCGGCCTTCGTCATCACGTGGTCGGTGGGCGACTGCTCCCAGCGCAGCCGGGCGAGGCGCGCGATGACGCGGGCGAGCTCGCGGCGATCCGGCACCAGGATGGCGAGGTGGTACAGGCCCGAGGTGCGCGGCACGACCGGGCGCTCGGCGCCTGGGTACAGCACCACCAGCTCGCGCCCGCCGACGCCCATGCGGATCGCGCCGCCGGTTGACGCCAGCGGCGTGAGGCCAACGTAGTCGCGGTAGAACCGCAGCGCCCGGTCGCCGTCGGTGACGGCCAGCTCCACCGCGCCCATGCCGGTCGCGGCCGCGATCGACTCGGTCTTCATACCCGTCGATTCATACCCGACGGGCCCGACAGCCATTCCTGATAATCGGCACGTGCCGGACCGGGCGCGGGCGATCGTGATCGGCGGGGGCATCACCGGCGCAAGCGTCGCCTACCACCTGGCCAAGGCGGGCTGGCGGGACACGCTGCTGCTCGAGAAGGGCGATCTGACGAGCGGCTCCACGTGCCACGCCGCGGGCCTGGTGACGCAGTTCAACCCATCGCCGACGATGATGCGGTTCCGGCGCTACAGCATCGAGCTGTACCGCGAGCTCGGCGTCTTCGAGACGGTGGGCAGCCTGCGCTTCGCCTCCAGCAAGGAGCAGCTGATGGAGCTGCAGCGGGGCGTGAGCCGCGCGCGCGGCATCGGACTCGAGGTCGAGCTCGTGTCGGCGGACGAGGCGGCGCGGCTGATTCCGGTGATCACGAAGAAGTCGCTGTACGGCGCGGTCTGGGTGCCCGGCGACGGCGCCCTCGACCCGCATACCGCCACCCATGCCCTGGCGAAGACCGCGCGAGAGATGGGCGCGCGGGTCCTGACCGACACGCGGGTCACCGGCATCGAACTGTCGCCGCACGGTGGCGTGCAGGCGGTGGTCACACCTGCCGGACGCATCGAGACCGAGGTCGTCGTGGTGGCGGGTGGGCTGTGGGGGCCGCAGATCGCCGCCATGGCCGGCGCCACCATCGTCTCGATCCCGGTCGATCACCAGCACGCGGCGCTGCGCGCGGTGCCCGGCCACGAGGTGCCGCACGACATGCCGTGCTTCCGCGACCCCGACAACCTCGTGTACGGCAAATCCGAGGCCGGCGGCGTCGTGCTCGGCGGCTACGAGGGCGACCCGGTGGCGCGCTGGCTGGACGGTGCGCCGTGGGACCACTCGGGCACGTCGCTGCCGCCGGACCAGCGCCGCTTCGAGCCGCTGCTGCAGGGTGCGGCGCGGCGGTTCCCGTTCCTCGGCGAGGCGGGGATCGTGAAGCTCGTGTGCCACCCCGACGCGATGACCCCGGACGCCAACCCGCTCGTCGGCCCGATGCCGGGCGTGCCCGGCCTGTTCATCGCCGCGGGCCTGTCGCTGAACGGTTTCGGCGGCGCCGGCGGCATCGGCCGCGCGCTGGCGCAGCTCATCACCGGCGGCGGCACCGATCTCGATCTCTTCGCCTACCGGCCGTGGCGGTTCGGCCCGGTGCACCGCGACGTGCGCTACTCGGCCGAGCTCGCGCGCGAGTCGTACCGGTACTACTACCTGCTGCGCTACCCGTTCGACGCGGACGAGTGGGGCCGGCCGAAGCGCACGAGTGCGCTGCACACGCGCATGCAGGACCTCGGCGCAGTGTTCGGCGCCAAGCACGGTTGGGAACGGCCCGAGCATCTCGAGCCGGGCAGCCCGTGGCGGCGCGCCGGCGCCGACCAGCGCAAGTTCGGTTGGACGAAACCGCCCTGGTTCGACATGGTCGCCGAGGAGCACCGCGCGTTTCGCGAGCGCGCCGGGATCATCGACATGAGCTCGTTCGGCAAGGTCGAGCTTGACGGCCCGGGTGCGCTACCGCTGCTGGAGCGCGCCGCGGGCAACCTCATCGACCGGCCGGTGGGCAGCGTGGTGTACACCCAGCTGCTCGAGAAGAACGGCGGCATGGCGGCCGACGTCACCATCACACGGCTCGGCGAGCAGCACTTCCGGCTCATCACCGGCGCCGGCTACGTCAACAGCGATCTCGGCTGGCTGCAGATGCAGCGGCGCGACGGCGATCCGCCGGTGACGGTGCGCGAGGTGAGCGAAGAGCTTTCGGTCATCGGCATGTGGGGGCCGCAGGCTCCCGCGATTCTCAGCGCGGTGACGCGCGACGACATCTCCTTCCCGTTCATGCAGGCGCGCACCGTCCGCATCGGAGGCGCCTCGTTGCTCGCCCAGCGCGTCACCTACGTGGGCGAGCTGGGCTGGGAGCTCTACGTCGAGCCGCATCGGGCGGGCCAGGTATGGGACAGGTTGATGGCCGCGGGCCGCGAGCACGGCATCACGCCAGGCGGCTACCGCGCGCTCGACTCGCTGCGGATGGAGAAGGGCTACCGCTACTACGGCACCGACCTGACGCTGCTCGACAACCCCTACGAGGCAGGCCTCGGCTTCTGCGTCAACCGCGACAAATGGCCGTCGATCGATCGCGAGGTCACGCGACGCCTGCGCACGCTGGCGATCGGCGACGAGGAGTACGTCACCGTGTACGGCGGCGAGGCAGTGCACTCCGGCGACCGCGTCGTCGGACGCGTGCGCAGCTGCGCGTACGGCTTCACTGTGCGCAGGAACCTCGCCTATTCATACCTGCCCGTCGACCTGAAGCCCGGCGGGACCGTGGAGGTCGAAGTGTTCGGCCGGAAGATTCAGTCCACCGTGATGCCTGACGCGGTGCTTTCGAAGAGTGCAGTCAGCGCGAGCTGAGGCGGCGGCCGAGCGCGTTTCTCTCTGGCGCGGCCAGAAGATCGACGTGACCCCGCTGTCCGGAGGCCTGACCAACGAGAACTTCCTCGTCCAGGTCGCCGACGGAGAGCGCTACGTGATGCGCCTCCCCGGCCAGTCCACCGAGCTGCTCTCGATCGATCGCGAGAACGAGGTCTACAACACCGAGGCCGCGGCGGAAACCGGCATCGGGCCGCGGGTGCTGGAGCACGTGACCGACTTGAACGTGATGGTCCTCGAGTTCATCCCGGGGCCGACCATGTCGGCGGAGACGCTGCAGTCCGTGCACATGGCGCGGCGAATGGCTTCGTCGTTCCGCACGCTGCACTCGGCGCGTCCCTTCCTGCGCGACTTCAACATGTTCCGGCTCATCGAGTACTACCTGCGCATCGTCGACGAGCATGGCGTCGCCATCCCGCACGGATATCGCGACAGGCTGCCGGTCGTGGCGGAGATCGAGCGAGCCGTGGGCGTGCACGCGCTGCCGAGCGTGCCGTGCCACAACGATCTGCTGTGTGAGAACTTCATCGACGACGGCGAGAAGCTGCGCATCGTCGACTACGAGCTGAGCGGCAACAACGACCCCTGCTTCGACCTCGGCAACACCGCGCAGGAGGCGATCTTCGACGAGGACCTGCGCGCGGTGTTGTGCGAGGCGTACTTCGGGCGCGAGGATCCGCGGCAGCTGGCGCGCATGAACCTTTTCGCGCTGATGTCCGACGTCGGTTGGACGCTGTGGGGCGCCATCCAGGCGAAGATCTCGACGATCGACTACGACTTCACCGGCTACTACATGGGCCGCTGGGAGCGCGCGCTCGCGGTCATGGACACGGACCACTTCCAGATGTGGCTGCGCACCGCATCCAGCTAACGCCCTCACCCTAACCCTCTCCCGCAAGCGGGAGAGGGGAACCCCGCTCAGCTCAGGCCGACGATCTCGCCCTTGTCGTCGATGTCGATCCGGATCGCGTTGGGGCTGGACGGCAGCCCAGGCATGGTGCGCATGTCGCCGCAGATCGGGTAGACGAACCCGGCGCCGACCGAAGCCCGCACCTCGCGCACGGGCAGCTTCCAGCCCGTCGGCGCACCCTTCAGCTTCGGGTCGGACGAGATCGACAGGTGGCTTTTGGCGATGCACACGCTGAGCCCGCCGAACCCGTTGCGCTCGAAGGAATCGATCTGATCGCCCGCCGGAGGGTAGTACTCGACGCCGGCGGCGCCGTAGATCTTGGTCGCGATCGTCTCGATCTTCTCGCGCAGCGGCATGTCCGACGGATACAGGAACTTGAACGTGCTCGGCTCGTCGGCGGCCTCGGCCACCATCTGCGCCAGCTCCGCCGCGCCGCGCCCGCCGTCCACGAAGTTGTGGCACACGGCCGACCGGACGCCGATCTCGTCGGCGATCTGGCGCACCGCCGCCTGCTCGGAGGCGTGATCGCCCGGGAAGGCGTTGATCGCCACGACCGGCGTGACGCCGTGGACCTTGATGTTCTCGACCTGCTTGCGCAGGTTGGCCGCGCCCGCCCACACGTCGTCGGGGTTCTCCTTCAGCATCTCCGGCGGCAGCGGGCGGCCGGCCACGACGCGGTAGCGGCCCGAGTGCACCTTGAGCGCGCGCACCGTCGCGACGACGACCGCCGCATCGGGCGCGAGCCCGGACGCGCGGCACTTGATGTTGAAGAAGCGCTCGGCGCCCATGTCGGCGCCGAATCCGGCCTCGGTGACGAGGAAATCGCCGCAGTGGATGCCGATGAGGTCGGCGATCACCGAGGAGTTGCCCGTGGCGATGTTGCCGAACGGGCCCGCGTGCACGAGCACCGGCGTGTTCTCGAGCGTCTGCAGAAGGTTGGGCTTGATGGCGTCGCGCATGATCACGGTCATCGCGCCCGCGGCGAAGATGTCCTCCGCGGTGATCGGCTTGCCGATGGTCGTGTTGCCGATGACGATGCGGCCGAGCCTCGCGCGCATGTCCTGCAAAGAAGTCGACAGCGCGAGCACGGTCATGACCTCGGATGCGGCGGTGATGTCGAAGCCGGTCGCGCGAATGACCCCGTCCTCGCGCGTGCCGAGCCCAACGATCACGTTGCGCAGGACGCGGTCGCTCACGTCCAGCACCCGCCGCCACGTGACGCTGTCGCGGTCGACTAGCGCCTCGTGGTGGTGGATCTGGTTGTCGATCATCGCCGCCAGCAGGTTGTGCGCGGCGGTGATGGCGTGCATGTCGCCGGTGAGGTGCAGGTTGAGCCGCTCCATCGGCACCACCTGGCTGTAGCCTCCGCCGGCGGCGCCGCCCTTGATGCCGAAGGTGGGGCCCATCGACGGCTGGCGGATGGCGACCGTGGCCTGGCGGCCGATGTGCGCAAGCGCCTGGCCGAGGCCGACGGTCGTGGTGGTCTTGCCCTCACCGAGCGGCGTCGGCGTGATCGCCGAGACGACGACGTACTTCGCCTTGGGCCGGCCTTGCAGCTCCTCGATCGCCTCGAGCTTGATCTTGGCGACGTCGTGCCCGTACGGCTCCAGCAGGTGGGCGCCGATGCCCATCTTGGCCGCGATCTCAGGCATCGGCAGCAGCTTCGCCCGGCGCGCGATCTCGAGGTCGCTCGGAAATTCGGTCACCGCCACACCACTACCCTCCTTCCGCTAATGCAGTCTTGCGAGCATCTGCTGCCGCCACTGCTCCGTGGGTCCGATCTCGTTGAACGTGAACACGTGGATCCCGGCCACCTTCATCTCCGGTCGCGCCAGCTCCGGCATCAGGCTCGCTGCGAAGCGTTCAGGAGCGTAACCCCCAGGCTGGATCATGCGCAGGAGCCAGTTGGAATGGCCGCGCAGAAAGCGCGCCGAGTCGCCGAGGCCGATGCGCGTGGACACGCGCAGCAACTTGGCCGGGTCGGCGACGCCGGCCATGCCGACGTGGATGGGCAGGGCGACGCCGCGCTTGCGCACGCGCGCGACCCACTTCTTGACCACGCGCACATCGAAGCAAAGGTTGCTGACGATGTAGGTCGCCTGCCGGCGCTTGTCCCACATCGCCTGGATCGTGAGGTCGTCGTCGATGAAGCTGTGGCGCTCCGGATAACCGGTGACGCCGATCTCCTTCATCGCCGGCGAGTGGGTCGCTATCGCTTCGAGCAGCGAGACCGAGTCGGGAAACTGCCCCGCGGCCTCCTGCGAGTCGCCGGCCACGACGAAGACGCGGCCGCCGATGGCGTCGATCCTCGTGAGTATGTCCTTCAGGTGCGATGCGTCGCGAACCAGTCGCGCGGCGAGGTGCGGCACGACGTGATAGCCCCTCGCTGAGAGCCTCTCCGCGAGCGCCAGCGTCGCCTCGATCCCCCGGCGCGGCGACGAAGTGACGGTGATGGTGACCTCGGTCGGGACGCCCGCCGCGACCAGGTCCCCGGCCTCTTCCGTCGGCAGCACCTCGTACCGGGGGTGGGTGAGGAACCGCACCATCGCCTCCCTGGAGGCCGAGTCCAGCCGCAGGCGAGACGGCTTGGCCGCGATCATGACCCTCGGTGTCGCACTATACGCCCCTGTCGCGCATGGCGCAACGCAATCTCGAAGAGAAACACAGGTCGCCGGAAGGCCGGATTTACTCCGGCCGTCGCCCATCGCTCCACAAGTGGGCGCCCGCAATGTGTCACTCGGTGGGGGCTCGCGGGGGAGGTCGATTGACCTCCCCCGCGCTCTCTATGAACGCAAGGGGAACGGCGCGGGCAGGGTGAGGATCACGTTGCGGTCGGCCGATGTGCCGGCCCGCGTCGTCACGACGCCGGCGATGGGGTCGTTGAACGCGAGCTGGCGGTGAAGCCCGGCCATCTCGGCCGGAGCGAGCGCAGGCCCGGGGTCGGCCGGGCCGTCGTGGTCGACCATCGTGCATGCGATCGCGAGCTGACCGCCGCCGGCGTCGAAAATCTCGATCACGCGGCCCTGGCAGGGCCAGTCGACCAGCGAGCTCGTGGTCACCTCCCAGAAGCCCACCGACGAACCCTCGCGATTCGCGTGCGGCTGCACGAGGTTCATGTGGATGTGGCCGTTGATGCACAGGATCACGTTCGCGAAACGGTGCAGCACGTGCAGCAGCTCGTCCGCCGCGGCGGTGTCCGGCTGTCTCGTATTGCGCAGCGTGAAGAGCGGGTGATGCGCGGCCACCACCACGAGTCGATTCGGGTTGCTGGTCCGCACGGTATTACCTCCGCGATCCGTGTACACCGCGTGCACCTCGACGAGCCGCTCCTCGAGCCAGGCGAGCTGCTCACGGTCGATGCACCCATCGGCGCCTCCCGCTCGACATGAAGTGTTGAGCAGGATCAGGCGCACCGACTTCGTGTCGTGCACGGAGTGCAGCACGCGGCCACGCCAGTCCAGCGGCCGGCGCCGGTCGTCGGCAGTCACCGCCACCGTCGCGCCGGTCATGAAGTACTGGGGCCGCGTCACGAACGTCTCGAGCGCGGTCGCGGCGTCCAGGCCGTCGGGCACGCCGACCGGTTTGCGACCCTGGACCATGGCGCGGGCAAGCTCAGGAGTGACGACGCCGACGCCCTGGCACAGCTCCTCGTGATTGCCCTGGCACCCGACCCACGGAACACCCAGGCCCGGCGACTCGAACGGCCGCATCGCCCTGTCGAGCAGCCCCGGTACGAGCGGAAAGCCGTGCGCGGTGCGGAACGAGTCGCGGCCGAAGGAGGTCCCGTCGGGCTTCCAGAAGATGTCGTCGGGCCACGACGGTGCCTGCACGGACTCGAGCTTCGGGCCGCCTGACGCCGGGTTCACCATCCCGCCCTCGAAGAGCGCCGTGTAGGTGGCGAACTCGTTGGTCTGCGCGTTGTCGACCGCGTCGCCGGTCATGAGCACGAGCTCGAGGGCGCTGCCGCTGACCGGTGCGGCCTCGATCGCGTTCATGGCTCGAACCATCGCGGCGATCGCGTGCGAGTTGAGCGCCTCCTGCGGGCGCTGCATGGTCAGGAGCTCGCGAAAGCGTGCGTCGCCGGCGAACCGGTTCAGGAATTCGAATCGCGCGGGCGATTCGACGTCGGTCACGTGCAGGTCGGTCACGTGGCCGAACGCCACCAGCGCATTTCCGCGCGCCTGGATCTCCCGGCCGACAGGCCCGGTGAGCTCGGTGCGCAGTGCGTGGCGCTCACCGTCGGCCGCGGCCAGGGCCCGGTAGGAGGACGACGAGCCAGAACGTAGAACGGGACCGGGCACGATCCGCTCGTGGACGGTCAGCAAATGGTCAGGCTTCTGCGGCGGTTTTCTCGTCCCTCGCGATCAGGACGGGGTCAGGTCGCAGCGTCAGGCGCACGCGTGACCCCGCCTGATGGTCGGACGCCTGCGCGGTCGGCATCTGGGCCAACACCACGACATCGCCGAGGTCGACGGTCACGCGGCTGGTCGCGCCGAGGAAGGAGATCGAGATCACCGTGCCGCTCAGCGGACCGGTCGCCTCCTCGCCGTCGGCGGCAAGGCTCACCGCCTCTGGGCGGATCAGGGCGGTGGCGGGGCCGTCCGAGGTGTCCGGCTTGACGAGCGGCAGCCGTACTCCCCGGACCTCGACCTCACCGTTGTGGACATTGCCCTCCAGGCGATTGGTCAGGCCGACGAACTCGGCCACGAACGGCGTCGCGGGCCGGGAGTAGATCGCGGTCGGCGGCCCGAGCTGCTCGAGCCGGCCCCTGTTCATGACCCCTACGCGGTCGGCGATGGCCAGCGCCTCCTCCTGGTCGTGCGTCACGAAGAGCGTGGTGATGCCGACGTCGAGCTGGACGCGGCGGATCTCGTCACGCAGCCGGGCGCGGACCCTGGCGTCGAGCGCGGACAGCGGCTCGTCCAGCAGGAGCACCTTCGGCTCGATGGCCAGCGCCCTGGCGAGCGCCACCCGCTGCTGCTGCCCTCCAGACATCTGGCTCGCATACTTGTTCGCGTGGGCCGAGAGGCCGACCAGGTCGAGCATCTCGCGCGCCTTCTTGCGACGCTTGTTCACGTCGACCTTGTGCAGCTGCAGACCGAACTCCACGTTCTGCGTCGCGGTCATGTGCGGGAAGAGCGAGTAAGCCTGAAACACCATGCCGATCTCGCGCTTGTTGGCACCGAAGTTGGTCACGTCCTGGCCGCCGATCACGACTCGACCGTCGCTCGGCTCCTCCAGCCCGGCCAGCAGGCGGAGCGCCGTGGTCTTGCCGCAGCCCGAGGGGCCGAGCAGGGCGACGAGCTCGCCCTGGCCGATGGTGAGTGACAGGCCGTCGAGCGCGGCCACGCCGGCATACACCTTGCGCAGGTCCTCCAGGCGCACCTCGACCCCCGTGCGGGCCCTCGTCTCCACAGCGTTAGCGCTCATATTTCATGCCCTCTGTCCAACCGTCAGGTACTCGGGATCCGTGCCGGCCGCCGTCAGGCTTGGCCGGCGGCGCTGGCCGATGAACGTGATCACCATCAACAGCACGAACGCGAAGATGAGCGACGCGACCGCCACCGCGATCGATGTGTCGGCATCGCCGGCCAGCCCGAGATATGCGATGGCCACCTGCATGTTCTCGAAGTTGAGCAGGTTGGCGAGAGTGAACTCGCCGAGCACCAGCGCCACCGACAGCAGGCTCGCGTTGAGAATCGCGGTCGACATGTTGGGGACCACGACGCGCCACATCACCGTGAACCAGCCCGCGCCGAGGCTGCGTGCCGCCTCGGAAAGCGTCTTCAGGTCGATTGCGCCCAGGCCGGCATCCAGCGAGCGATACGCGTAAGGCAGCACCAGGACCACGTACGCCAGCGCGAGCGCCAGGATCGAGTCGGTCACATTGATGTTGATCCAGACGTAGATCGGCCTAAGGCCCACCACGAGCGCGATCGCCGGCACCGTGAGCGGCAGCAGGCAGATGAACTCGACGATGCGGCTGAGGCCCGGCAGGCGCAGCCGGACCCACACCATCGTCGGCAGCAGCAGCACCAGCATCGCCAGCGACGTGATGACTGCCAGCTCCAGCGATGCGACGATCGCGTCGGTCAGGTCGGGAGTCTGGAAGATCGTGGTCCACGCGTGCAGCGTGCGCGGCGCGGTGTCGGTGTTACCGCGGGTGGAGAACTCGAACATCGCGAACAACGGCGTGAGGAAGAAGACGCCGGCCACGAGAAAGACGACCACCCTGAAGACCTGGAGCTTCATCCGTCGAGAGCGGTTCACGAAATCACCTCAGCCACCGCGACGTGCGGCGCTGCAGCAGGCTGTACAGGGTCATCACGACCGCGACGATCAGGATCATCGTCAGTGCCAGGGCCTTGGCGAGTCCCGGCTGCGTGCGCCCCGTCTCGCTGATCAGCACGTGCTGCACCTCCAGCGGCACGATCACTCCACCCTGCGTGATCAGCACAGCGGCCGTCGCGTAAGCGGAGAAAGCGTTCGCAAACAGGAGCAGCGTGCAGCCGAGGAACGACGGGGCCAGGAGCGGACCCGCGACGTAGCGCCAGTAGTGCCATGTGTTGCCGCCCAGGCTTTCGGTGGCCTCGCGCCACTGCGGCCGCACGCCGTCCAGCGCCGGCAGGAACACGAGCACCATCAGCGGGATCTGGAAGTAGAGGTAGATGAGCGTCAGCCCGCTGAGCTCGTAGATCCACACCCCGTTTGCATAGATGTCGATGCCGATGTTCTTCAGGAAGAGGTAGACGAATCCGACCGTGCCCAGGGTGGCGATGAACGCGAATGCGAGGGCGACGCCGCCGAACTGGGCCAGGACGCCGGCCGCTGAGGTCACGCTGCGCCGCAGCAGCCCCTCGGGATTGCCCGTGACGACGGCGTACGCGAGCAGTGCGCCTGCGAGCGCCCCGACGATGGCGCTGACAGCGGACAACGCGAGGCTGTTGGTGAAGGACCGGATCATGAACGGCTGGTTGAGTGAGGTGAAGTTGGAAAGGTCGATTCCGCCGTCAGCGTTGAGGAACGACCCAGCGGCGATGAGCAGCGTGGGCAGCAGCAGGAACAGCCCTATGTAAATGCCGAACGGAAGGACGCCAAGCCACGAAAGAGAGAGCCGCCGCCCGCCCCTGGCGGGGCGAGCGGCGGATGCGTTTACAGCCGGGGAGCCGGCGGTCGTCAAGCGATAGCCGCCGCCCAGTGAGAGTTGAGGTAGGCGAACGCGGCGGTCGCCTGGTCGTTGGTTGGGATCTGGGGTGTGCCGCTGACCGCGGGCAACGCCGCGGCCGCGGTCTTGTCGACGGTGCCGGCCGCGGTCATCGCCGCCTGCCGGACCGGTCGCGCGCCACCCTTGAGCCACAGGTTCTGGCCCTCGTTGGAGTAGAGGTACTCCTCCCACAGGCGGGCAGCCGCCGGGTGCGGCGCCTGCTTGTTGATGGCCTGGTTGTAGTACCCGCCGATGATGGCGTTGGACGGCACGAAGATCGTCCAGTTCGGCACGTCTTTGCCGTGCGAGGTGGACAGGTAGTCCCATTCGAAGACGACTGGGGTCTGCCCGGCCTTGACGGTGGCGGCCGTGGCGATGACCTTCACGTAGTTGCCCGCCTGGCGCAGCTTGTGGAAGAAGTCAACACCCTTGCTGACATCGTCCAGGGAGCCGCCTTCGGCGACCGCCGCCATGATGACGCCGTTGAGGCCCTGGCCCGAGATCGTGGGGTCGCCGGCAAGGGCGACCGAGCTCTTGAAGCCTGGACCGAGCAGGTCGTCGAACGAGTTGATGTGGGGCACCTTGGCCGGGTTGTACCCGATGCCCATGTAGCCGCCGTAGTCGTTGTACCAGAGGCCGGTCGACTCCTTGCCCCCGGCCGGGATGTCGCCCCAGGTCTGCACCTGGTACGGCGCGAACAGGCTGGTGTTCTTCACCGCGACCGCCGCGGTGACGTCGACGACGTCGGGCGCGCGGCTGGTGCCGTCGAAGGCGTCGATCTCCTGCTGGCTGCTGCCATTCGGATTGAGCGAGGTGACCTTGATGCCGTACTTGCTCTCGAAGCTGCTGATGATCTCGCCGTAGTTCGCCCAGTCCGGCGGCAGAGCGATGACCGTCAGCTTGCCCTCGGCCTTGGCGGCCGCGACCAGGGCGTCCATGCCTCCCCCACCCGCGGCGGTCGTCTGCTTCGACCAGTCGGTCGAGCCCGCCGTGCTCGAGGAGCCGCACGCGGCAACGATGAGCACTGTGGCCGCGGCCACACCCAAACGATGGAACCGATGCCAGTTCATACCCTTCAACTCTCCCCAGTGACGAGTGGCTGCAGGCAGGGCGCCCCGGCGGGGCAGCGCTATATTGCCGCACCCCCGGCGACTGTGCAAGGAACGAGAAGGCGGCGCCCGGTGAAGGTTCGGTTAAGACTTGGGCCGGAAGCCCAGACGCCGTGAGAGGTCGTCTGCGGCCTCCATGCAGCGGCCGGCGATACGCACCGACTCGGCCTGGCCGAACCGGTGCGCCGGCCCGCTGACGTCGATCGCGCCGATCACCTCACCGGCCGCCCCTCGCACCGGCGCGGCGAGCGCGCTGAGGCCCACCTCGAGCTCCTCGTCCGTGCGGGCGTAGCCGGTGGCCCGCGCCCCGGTCAGCTGAGCTTCCAGCTCGGCGCGGCCGGTGAGCGTGTGCGGCGTGCGCCGCTCCAGCGGGCCGGCCAGAAAGCGCGACCGAACGTCGTCGGGAGCGAACGCCAGGATGACCTTGCCGCTGGCGGTGCAGTGCGCCGGCGAGCGTGTGCCCAGCCAGTTGACGCTCACCACCGAGGTCGAGCCGGAGGCCTGCTCGATCGGCACGATGTCGTCACCGTCCAGCACGTCGAGCGTCACCGTTTCCCCGACCGCGCGGGCGAGCGTCTGGCACACGGGTCGGGACGCGGCGCGCAGGTCGGCCTCACCGCGGACCGCGCTCGCGAGCTGGACGAGCCGGCCCCCGAGCCGGTACTTCGCCGTCCTCTGGTCGCGCTCGACCAGGCCGTGTCGCTCCAGCGTGGCCAGCAGCCGGAGGGCGGTGGAGCGGTGTACGCCCAGCTCGCGCGCCACTTCCGCGCCCGCCTTCCAGCCCTGAGCGGCGAGCACGTCCAGGATGGCCACGGCCCGATCCACAGACTGGATCACGGCGGCGTCGCGCTCGCCGTTGCTCATGGCGCAACACTACACGTTTGTTGGGCCCTGAGCATCTGTTGGGCCATGCGCAACACGAGTATGCTGGGCGGAGCCCAACTGGAGGACCGCCATGAGCCGCGAAGACGAGATCCGCGCGGAGCTTTTCGACCACACGCTCAACGGGCACGCGCCTGAGGTCAAAGCGCTGACCGAGGAGGCGCTGACCCTCCACATGGATCCCATGGACATCCTCTTCAAGGCGCTCATACCTTCCCTGGAAGAGGTTGGGCGCCGCTTCGAGAAGGGCGACTTCTTCGTCCCCGAGATGCTCATCGCCGCCCGCGCCATGCAGGGCGCGCTGGTCATCCTGCGACCGCTCATCGCGGAGACCGGCGCCAAGCCCGTCGGCCGCTACGTCATCGGCACGGTCAAGGGCGACATCCACGACATCGGCAAGAACCTGTGCGTGATCATGCTCGAGGGCGCGGGGTTCGAGGTCTTCGACCTCGGCGTGAACACGCCTCCGGAGAAGTTCGTCGAGGCCGTGAAGACGCACGAGCCGGACATCGTCGGCTTCTCCGCGTTTCTGACCACGACGATGCCGATGTTCAAAGCCAACATCGAGGCGCTGCAGAAAGCAGGCCTGCGCGAAAAGGTGCACGTCGCGGTCGGCGGCGCGCCCGTGACCGAGGAGTACGCGAAGCACGTCGGTGCCGACAGCTACGCGCCCGACGCGTCGATGGCGACGCGCATGGCCAAGCAGCTGGTCGGCGACCGCAGCGAGCAATCGCAGGGTGCGCAGGCGCTCGAGCAGGCGGTCATGAAGATCGACGAGACGCTGCGCAAGGGCTGATGGACACTGTTCTTTCCTCGCGCTCGCGTGAGGTCGTCGTCTCCATCGACCGGCCCTTCGTGATCATCGGCGAGCGCATCAACCCGACCGGCCGCAAGGTGCTCGCGGCCGAGATGAAGGAAGGAAGGATGGACCGCGTGCGCGCCGACGCGATCGCGCAGGTCGCGGCGGGTGCGCACATGCTCGACGTCAACGCCGGCATCCCGATGGCCGACGAGCCCGCGCTGCTCGTGGCGGCGATCAAGGCGGTGGCCGAGGTGACCGACGCGCCCGTCTGCATCGACTCTTCGGTGGTCGAGGCGCTCGAGCTCGGGCTGGCCGCTTACGAAGGCAAGGCGCTCGTCAACTCCGTGACCGCGGAGGAGGAGCGCATGGAGCGCATCCTGCCGCTGGTCAAGAAGCACGGCGCCGCGGTGATCGGCATGGCCAACGACGAGACTGGCATCTCGATGGTGCCGGAGGAGCGCCTCGCACTCGCGCGCCGCATCATCGAACGCGCGGCCGACCACGGCATCCCGCAGCACGACGTGATCATCGACCCGATCGCCATGACCGTCGCCGCCGACCCGACCGCCGGGCAGGTCACGCTCGCGACGATGAGGCTGATTCGCGACGTGCTCGGCAACAACATGACGTGCGGCGCGTCCAACGTCTCGTTCGGACTGCCGGACCGCGCGACGGTGAACGCGGCGTTCCTGCCGGTGGCGATGTACGCCGGCCTCACGTGCGCCATCACCAACCCGCTCATCCCGGAGGTGAGGCGAGGCGTCCTGGCCTCGGATCTCCTGCTCGGCCACGACGAGTACGCGATGAGATGGATCAGCGCGCACCGCGCCGAGCAAGCGGCGATGTCCGCGAGGAACACGTGATCCAGCGCAAGCTGGAGGTGACCTACAAGCCCTTCGACCGCTCGACGAGGGTCCCTCCGGGCACCACCGTGTTCAGCGCGGCGCACTGGATCGGCCTGCCCATCGACTCCACGTGCGGCGGGCGCGGCACGTGCGGCAAGTGCAAGGTGCGCATCCTCGGCGCGCCGACCGAGGTGACCGACGCGGACCACCGCGAGCTGCGCCAGGACGAGATCGCGGGCGGCTGGCGGCTGTCGTGCCAGGCCCACGTGCACGAGGACATGACGTGCGAGGTGCCGCAGCTGCTCCGCGTGCCCAAGGCGGCGACGATGGGCCTCGGGCGGCTGGTCATCCTCGACCCCAACGTGCGCAAGGTGTACCTCGAGCTCGAGCCGCCGACTCTGCACGATCAGCGGAGCGACGTGACGCGCCTGCGCGACGCGCTCGAAGCCGAAGGCCATGACATGAGCGCGGAGGTGCCGGTGCTGCGCTCGCTCCCGTCGGTCCTGCGCGCCGCCGACTTCAAGGTCACCGCCGTGCTCGCGGGCGAGCACCTGGTCGCCGTCGAGAACGGCGACACCACCGGTGAGTGCTACGGAATCGCGTTCGACGTCGGTACCACGACCCTCGTCGGCACGCTGATGAACCTGCGTACCGGCATGGCGGCGGCGGTCAGCTCCACGCTCAACGGGCAGGCGCCGTTCGGCGCCGACGTCATCTCGCGCATCAGCCACGCCATGGACGGAACCGATGCGCTGCGCGAGCTACAGACGTCGGTCGTGCGCACGATGAACGAGATCATCGGCCGCCTGTACGCCGAGGCGGGCGTGAGCGCGGATCGCACCTACGAGGCTGTGGTCGTCGGCAACGTGACGATGCTGCACCTGCTGCTCGGTGTCGATCCCGCGCCCATCGCGGTCATGCCGTTCGCACCCGCGTTCATGGAGCCGTTGACGGTGCCGGCCGCGGAGGTCGGCCTTGACATCCACCCCCACGGCTACGTGCAGACGCTGCCCGCGCTCGGCGCGTACGTCGGGTCGGACATCGTGGCCGGCGTGCTCGCGACGGGGCTCGCTCGCGAGGACAGGCTGCGCATCTTCGTCGACGTCGGCACCAACGGTGAGATCGTCATCGGCGGCACTCAGCGCTCGCTCGCGACCGCGGCGCCCGCCGGTCCCGCGTTCGAGGGCAGCCAGATCAAGTGCGGCATGCGCGCGACCGACGGCGCCATCGAGGGCGTGCACCTGAGCGATCGCATCGAGCTGCAGGTGATCGGAGGCGACGTCAAACCGGCCGGCATCTGCGGGTCGGGCCTCGTCGACGCGGTGGCCCAGCTGCTGCTGAGCGGGCTGCTCGACCACTCGGGGCGAATGAAGTCCCGCGACGAGGCGGGGACGCATCCGCTCGCGGACCACCTCATCGAAGTGGACGGCGTGCGCGCGTTCCTGCTGGCCGACGGCGTCTACCTCACGCAGCGCGACGTGCGCGAACTCCAGTTCGCGAAGGGTTCGATCGCGACCGGGATCAAGGTATTGATGGACATCCTCGGCATCACCGCGTCCGACGTCGACGAGGTCTTCCTCGGCGGATCGTTCGGGTCGTACCTGAACCCCGAGAGCGCGAAGATCATCGGCCTGGTGCCGCCGGTCGACGTCGACCGCATCATCGCCGTCGGCAACTCCGCCGGCGAGGGCGCGAAGATCGCGCTGCTGTCGTATCGCGAGCGCCAGGTCGCTTTCGAATTGCCAGCGCGCCTGGAGTACGTCGAGCTCTCGGGCCGCACCGACTTCAACGATTCGTTCGTGTCCGTGCTGCAGTTCCCCCGGCTGGAGGCCGTGTCGTGACATCTCCCCACCATGTGGGGAGGTCGGCGCTGCCGCAGGCAGCGCCGGGGGGGGCGGGTCGCACCGCGATGATCGTTTGTGGAGCTCTCGGTCGCGAGGTCAAGGAGATCGCGGACCGGCGTGGTTGGGACGTCGACATCCACGGCCTGTCCGCCTACCTGCACCTGTACCCGGACCGGATCGTCACCGAGCTCGAGGCCAAGCTCCGCGACCTGCGGCCGCGGTACGACCGTCTGGTCGTCGTCTACGGCGACTGCGGCACGGCCGGCCGGCTCGACCCGGTCCTCGAGGAGGCGGGCGCGGCGCGCGTGCCCGGGCCTCACTGCTACGAGATGTTCGCGGGCGCCGAAACGTTCGAGCGCGTCATGGACGAGCGGCCGGCGACGTTTTTCCTCACCGACTGGCTCGTGCGCAACTTCGAGCGCGCGGTGGTGCGCGGCCTGGGCCTCGACCGGTATCCCGACCTCAAGCCGGTGCTGTTCGCCAACTACGAGGCGCTCCTCTACATGCGCCAGGTCCCCAACCCAAACCTGGCGGAGAAGGCGCAGCAGATCGCGGTGTACCTCGACCTGCCGCTCGAGATCAGTGACGTGGGCCTGGGCGAGCTCGAGACGCGCCTGGCGGAACTGGTTGGCTAGCTACCAGGTCATGTACTGGAAGCACATCCCCTCCCAGGTGAAGGCCTGGGACGGGAACGGCGAGGTCAAGCGGATGCTGCCCGACCGCTTCCAGGTGGCGATCGATGCGTTTGCGATGAAGGATGGATCGACCGACATGGACGCCTACCTCGACGGCTGGAAGTGGGGTCCCGTCGAGGAGCGCGATGGCAGCGCCGGCGACGTGCTCGATGCGATCATCAGCGAGCTCGATGCCGCCAACCCGCGTTCCAGGCTCATGAATCCATGAACTACTCGATGATCGACCAGCTCGCCTCGAGCCAGCAGCTGATCGCCGCCATGATCCGGCTGGCGGCCGACGACCACTCGGCGCGCATCGGCGCGTGGTCGCTGCGCGACGTCGCCGCGCACCTCGCCGCCAGCGAGCGTGAGGCTTTCGAGCCGCGCATCCGCGCCATCGCCGCGGGCGAGAGCCCGGCCTTCGGGCTCTACACCAACGACGAGACCGACTTCAGCGGGGTCCGCCTCGAGGAGGCGCTGGATGAGTGGGCCGAGACGCGCGGCCGCCTGCTGGACTTCGTGCGGGGCCTGTCGGACGAGGAGCGCGCCCGCACCGGGCGTCACGAGAAGTACGGCGACATCACGATCGAGCGGTACCTCGAGATCGCGCTCGACCACGACCGCGACCACCTGCGCGGGTTGGAGCGCGTAGCGAGCGGGCTCGCGCGTTAGCGCTCTTCGCCAGCGCTCGCGCCTCGACGAGGCGCGTGTCAGTGGCGGCGAGCACGTTGTCGGCCAGGGTCACCGACGCGGATCTCGCCGCCGCGGCGGCGAGCTGAACCGCCGCGTACGCGTCGGAGCGCAGTCGTGGATTGCCGTGCTCGACGAGCTGGGTCGCGAGACCGACTACCTCATCGGCCGAGCGCACGATGGAGAGCGGAATTTCGATGATGCGCTCGCGTTCGGCGGAGCCCTTCGCCTTCATGTACTCCGTGTAGGCGGCGACGTCGGCATCCACCAGCAGGGTCGCGAGCTTGCGCACGACCGCCGAGCGTTTGCCGACCGCAGCGGCGCCGATCCAGTGCCTGGCGGAGAGGCGCGCGCACTTCTCGACGAGTCCCGCGGCCATGGCCACGGCCGCCGCGGCCGCGGAGCCGCCCGCCGGCACGGGCTTCTCCGACCCGAGATCGTCGAGAAAGCCGTCTAGGCTTCGAGCTCTCTTTTGCGGCGTGTGATGAATTCCTTGAGCTGCTCGTCGACGCCGGGATCGATGCCGGGATCCGCGTACTCGGCCAGCAGCTGCTTCCAGCGCTCGGCCGCGACTCTGTCCGCCGTCCTCGCGCCCAGCCGGTTCCAGCGGTCGTAGTTGTCGGTGGACGAGATCCACGGGCGGTAGAAGCCCGTGCGGTAGTGGCGCAGCGTGTGCTCGGCGCCGAGGAAGTGGCCGCCGGGCCCCACCTCACGCAGCGCGTCCATCGCCATGCCTTCCTCGTCGGTCGAGATCCCTTTGTCGAGGATCCACTCGAACATGCGCAGGGCCTCGACGTCGATGACGAACTTTTCGTACGACGCGAGCAGCGCGCTCTCCAGCCAGCCCGCGGCGTGGAGCACGAAGTTGACGCGGCCGAGCACCGTCGGCCACATGCACATCATCGATTCGTACGCGGCTTGCGCGTCGGGCGCCTTGGATGATGTCAACGCGCCTCCTCCGCGGAATGGCAGGTTGTAATGACGTGCCATCTGCGCGCTCGCCAGGATGCCCATCGCGGATTCGGGCGTGCCGAACGCGGGGCTGCCCGACTGCATGTCGGTGTTGGTCAGGAAGGATCCGTACACACTCGGCGTGCCGGGCCGGATGAGCTGCACCAGCGCGATGCCCGCCAGTGCTTCCGCGGTCTGCTGCGCGAGCGTGCCCGCGAGGCCCATTGGCGACATCGCACCGGCCATGAGGAACGGCGTCACGATCACCGGCTGCCGCGCTTCGGAGTACTCGATCAACGCGCCGAGCATGCGGTCGTCGTAGCGCAGGGGGCTGTTGACGTTGATCAGGCTGAGGAT
>DASSLR010000077.1:0-5435 GCA_035689345.1 Candidatus Dormiibacterota bacterium | reverse complement strand
TCGCCGGCCGCCGCGGCTTCTACATGCACCGCGACTACGCCGACTACGCCACCGCGCCATGGCGCGGACGCACTGTGCTCCTCTCACCGTTCGACAACCTGATCGCCGACCGGGTGCGCAACAGGTCGCTGTTCGGCTTCGACTTCGCGATCGAGATCTACGTGCCGGCGGCCAAACGCAAGCGGGGCTACTACGCTTTCCCGATCCTCTCCGGCGACCGCCTCGTCGGCTCCGCCGACCTCAAGTTCGACAGAGCCGCGAGGCGCCTGGTCGTGCAGAAGCTGATGTTCGAAGAAGGGCTCGCGATGACGCCTGCGGTGCAGCGCGCCATCGACGAGCTCGAAAGCTTCGTTCGCCGAAAGGCCCTGACGAAGGCCTAGCGGCGGGTGCGGCTCCGGCGCCGACCGGTCTTGCCGCCCTTCATCAGCGATCGCCAACCGCGGGCTTCGATGTGCACGCCATACTTCCGTGCCGCCTCGCGGATGCGCCGCCACGCGCGATCGCGCTCTGCATTGGTCACGCCCTCGACCTGGTCGAAACGCGCCACCGCGTTGCGCACGTGCCGCGCGTCGTTGATCGGCTCCTTGCGCTTGCGGGCGAACGCGAACTTGTGGCCCGCCATACGGTTGCGGCCGCGGGTGGTGAGCGCACGGCTCGTTGTCCTGCGACGCGCTGACGTCTTTCTCGTTGCCATGAGGACCTCCTCGTCCTGATCAGGAGCAAGAAAACGCTCCTAATCAGGGCAACGCCAACCGGCGGCTGCTTACTTACCGATCAGATTCGCGACGCGATCAAATTCGCGAGTCGCACGGCCTGCGGTTTCGGATTGCTCGCGCCGAAACGCGCGCCGCATACCGCGCCCGCAAACGCCCCGGCTTTCATGAACCCGAAGTCGAAGATCCACACGCCCGGCGTCTGCGCTTTTGCGCTGTAGAAGCCCTGCTCACCCGCGGCCATCGCCTCCACGTCACCGTACTGCCCGGCTGCTGTCTTCGACGTGGCGTACTGGCCCGCATCACCGATCACGGTCACCTGGCACGTGTTGCCGTGCTGGTCGCGATACGCGCACGCCTGGCCCGCGCGGTATCCCTGCAGCGGCAGCCCAAGCGTGTCCTGGAAATCCGCGGTGGTCAGGTAGCCACACGGGTTCGAAAGCAGCCCCGCACCGGACGGCGTGGCCGAAGCGCCGCTGCTGACGCCACAGGACACGATGGTGGCGAACAACAGAGCCGCGACCGCGACGCGCATGGCGAGCGTCTACTACCCCCAACTCGTATGAGGGCGCGGCGCGCCGAATCTTGCGCTACGTCGCCGCCGCCGGGAGCGTGATGCGGAACGTCGTGCCCGCGCCGCTCGAGCTCTGAACGTCGATCGTCCCGCCGTGGGCGGCGGTGATGTCGTGGGCGATGGCGAGCCCCAGGCCGCTGCCCTTCGAGTCTGCGCCGCGCACGAATCGCTCGAACACGTGCGGCAGCAGGTCCGGCGCGATCCCGGTGCCCGTGTCGGTCACCGTGAAGACCACTCCGGCCGCGCCGGCGGACGCGTCAACCGAAACCGAGCCGCCGGACGGCGTGTGCCGGATGGCGTTGGCGATGACGTTGCCGATCGCGCTGCGCATCCGCGTCGGGTCGACATCGACCGGGGGCAGCCCGTCCGCGGTCGAAGCGCTCAGCTTCACGCCGGCCTCGCCGGCTTGAGCCGCAAACGCAGCCACCGATTCCTGCACCAGCTCCGCGGGATCGACGGGCTCGCGATTCATGGCGAGGCTTCCGGTGTCCGTCAACGCCAGGGTGCGCAGGTCCTCGACCAGCACTTCGAGCGATTTCGTGGCATCGACGATCGCGGCCACGTGCTCTGCGTCGGCGCTGTACACGCCGTCTGAGATTCCCTCCGCCTGGCCGCGGATCACCGAAAGCGGCGTGCGCAGCTCGTGCACGACGTCCGCGAGAAACGTGCGCCGCTGCTCGTCACTCGACTTGAGCCGCGCGGACATGGAGTTGAACGCGCGCGCGACCGAGCGCAGCTCGCGAGGCCCGGTCTCGGAGACGGTCGCGGAGTAATCGCCTCGCTCGATGCGTCCCGCGGCGTCGATCAGGTCGTCCATCGGCCGCGTGAAGCGCCGCATGCCACGACCGCCGACCGAGGCGAAGAGCACGAACATCAGAAACAGCGCGGCGATCACCGGCAGCGCGCCGAATCGCTGGGCGAGGAGGCTCGTGACCGCGGTGATCGCGAACGCGAACAGCACGATCGCGGTCAGCGCCAGGCAGCCGAGCCGCCACACGAACCCGGGCGGCCCGCCGCGGCCGCGCCACCGATGGGACGGCGGGGGCCACTCGCGATCCTCCGGCCACCACGGCGGCCGCCGGCCGGGCGGGGGACCCCAGCGCCGGCTCATCGCCCGGCGGCAGGTGCGGCCGGCTCGGCGAAGCGGTACCCGACTCCGAACACCGTCAACAGGTAGCGCGGCGATCGCGGGTCGGGTTCGATCTTGCGCCGGATGTTCTTCACGTGCGCGTCGATGGCGCGCTCGTATGACTCGAACGCCACGCCGCGCACGGCGTCGAGCAGCTGGGCGCGTGTGAACACGCGGCCCGGCTGCCGCGCGAGCATGGCCAGCAGCTGGAACTCGGTCTTGGTCAGGTCCACCCGCCGGCCGCCGATGCGCACTTCCATGCGCGGCACGTCCAGCGACACGTCCGATCCGACGCGAATGGTGTCCGGCTGCCGCTTGGTGCCCTCGGCCCGGCGCAACACGGTGCGCACGCGCGCGACCAGCTCCTTCGGGCTGAACGGCTTGGTCAGGTAGTCGTCGGCGCCGAGCTCGAGACCGACGAGCTTGTCCGACTCCTCGCTGCGTGCCGTGAGCATGATGATGGGCACGTCGCCGTCGCGCCTCAGGGCGCGTGCGACGTCGAGCCCGTCCTGCCCAGGCAGACCGAGGTCCAGGACGACGAGGTCAGGCCGCCCCGTGCGCGCGGTGCGCAGAGCGGCCGGCCCGTCCGACGCCACGAGCACGGCGAATCCGCCGTGCTGGAGGTAGTCGCGCACGATCTGCACGATGCGCGGCTCGTCATCGACGACAAGGATGGTCGCCACTCCGGCGACCATCCTAGTTCCGTCGTTCAACTACGCAGTCGTGGGCGGAGGAGGAGGCGGCGGAGCCTGCGACCCTGAGCCCGACTCACCGCTGTGGGCGCGGTCGTGCCACTCGCGCATCCGCTCGTCGCGGAACTGATGCCAGCCGCCGGGGCCGCCGCGGTAGCCGCGCATGCCCCACAGGCCGAACCCGATCACCCTGAAGATCACCCACAGGAAGAACAGGAAGAACAGCAAGCCGAAGATCCAGCCGAAGCCGAAGAAGTGCGGGCCGTAGTAGTACGGGTAGTAGCCCGCGGCCGGCGCCGTGGCGTTCGCGGGCACGTGCTGCGCGAAGCCGTCCGACCAGCCCGCCTGGTAGGCGATCACCCCGACCGCCGCGACGATGACGATCGTCACCAGCAGTCCCAACAATCCGAAACCGCGTCTCATGTCGTTCTCACTCCTTGAATCACCGGGGGTTTACGAGCCACAGCATTCGACGGAGTTGTGAACGCCCTGTGAACGCGACGAGAACCCTTTGTGGAGATCGATGATCCACGGCGACGGGGGATTCGTAATCACATACGGCTCGGCTTGCCGCCCTGTGCACGGCGCCTGGATCCTCCGAGCCGCACTTCAAGAAGGGGAACGCAAAATGCGTGACTTCAACGCGCCCGTCGCGACCCGTCGCTCGTTCATGCAGAAGCTCATCGTCGTCGGAGGCGCCGCGGCCGCCGGCGCGGCAGGCCTCTCCCGTGTCATCCCTGCGCTGGCCGATGCCACGACGGATTTTGCCGCCGCGGCGGTGGGCGCGGAGCGAATCGGCATCGCGTTCTACGGCAACGCTCTCGGCTCCGGCTCGCCTTACTCGGCAGCGGGTGACCTAGCCACATCAACACTGCTGAACAGTTCGCATCGCGGTTACTTCCAGGCGGCCTTCAACCAGGAGTCATCTCACCTCGCCACGCTGCTGAGCGTGGGAGTCGACTTTCCCGCTCACACCTTCAAGTTCCCCGCCGGCACTTTCGCGTCGAAGGGCGCGATGCTCGCCATGGGCGCGGCTCTCGAATCGATCTTCATCGGCGCGTACCTGGGCGCGGTCAAGCAGGCGGCTTCCAGCGGCAACGCCTTCGTCGCCGAGGCGGCGGCTCAGATCTGCGGCATCGAGTGCGAACACCGCGTCCTGATCAACGACATCATCGGGATCGACCCGCCGAACGACCGGTTCTACGAAGGCGATCTCGTCAAGCCCGCGGGCATGCTCGGCGACACGGGCGCGCGCTCGGTGCCGTACGCCACGGCAGGCGACGCCGTCGGCGCCCTCCTCGCGCTGGGCATCACGGCGTCCTGACCTGATCTGACTCGATCCGAAACAGAGCAAGTTTGCCGGCGGCGGCCTCGAACTGGTCGGGCCGCCCCGGCTTCTCGACAAGGCCGGTGCCCGTGAAGAACTGGACCCCTGGCAGCCGTGGCTGCTTCGGCGCCACTAGGCGGAGGTTGGGGCGCGCCGCTCGAAGAGCAAGGTTCCAAACGTCACCGTTGGCCCTTCAGGCTGAAATTTCTCGGCTTTCCTGTCGTAGGCCTTGAAGCCGGGATCGTCATCGTGCTCGTTATGGGCGTCGTGGTCCGGGAGCACCACCTGCAACACGTAGTCCTGGACGCCCTCCACCTGCAGCGTGCTGACCTCGCACTTGATCAATCGCGCCTCCAGGAACCTACCGCGAGCCGTGTAGTCGTCCCATCGCTTGAGCTCTTCGCGCTCGAACAGAGCCTCGAATTCCTTGGCTCGCTTGGACGCGATGTGAAGAACGATTGTCGTGTACTCCTTCGCCATGCCCGTAATCATCGGCTGCTGCCGGGGGTGCGACACCTACAATTTCCGTCTCATGAGAGGTTCGGGTGGCCAGCCTGCTGATCAGGGGCTTCGCGCTTGGGTTCGCGATCGCGGCTTCGCCCGGGCCGATCTTTTTTCTCTGCCTTAGGCGAGGCCTACTCCGCGGCTGGCTGACCGGGCTCGTCTCCGGACTCGGAGTCGCGACCGCCGACGCTTCTTACGCAGCTATCGCGATCTTCGGCATGGCCGCGATCGCCGGCGCGCTGCAAGGGGTCACGCACTGGCTGGCCCTGGTCGGGGGCGCGGCGCTCGTCTTCATCGGCCTCCGCGCGGTCGTCACCGCCCCGGCCGAGCGTGAAGCGACCACCAGGACAACCGGCGCGGGTCTCGCCTGGGCGTACGCCTCGATCCTGGGCCTGACGATCACCAACCCGGCGACCATCGTCTCGTTCGCGGCGCTGGCGGCCGCCCTCGGAGCGGGCCTGAGCGGATCGTGGACGCGGCCGGCGCTGGTGGTCGC
>DASSLR010000076.1:0-29827 GCA_035689345.1 Candidatus Dormiibacterota bacterium | reverse complement strand
ATTCCAGGCGCCGACAGTCGTCTGGCATGCTCCACACAGGCCCTCTGTCCCCACCGGGACCACGGTGACGCCCTGGCCAGATGGCCCGGATGGCGCGCCGCGAAAGACCCTGGCAGACCAGTGAAGTCTTCCCAAGCTTGGTGCTGAGGCTGGCCGCCAGAGATGCAGGCTGCGACTCAGAGTCAGGTTCGAACCTCGGGTGCGCACGCTGACGCCAAGAACCTACCTACGCGCCGCCAGTTCCTCAGAGGAATTGGGATCGGAGCGGGAGTGGTCGGACTCAGCGGCCTCGGAGTAGTCGGCTGGCGCGCAAACAGCCAGGGCGTCTTCGCTGTCGGACAGGGACCGGCGTACGCGGCCTGGGACGCCTGGGACCTGGGCAGCGGTCCTCAGCTGCTGGTCAGGGCAGCCATCCTTGCCGCCAACCCGCACAACACCCAGCCTTGGCGCTTTGCAGTCTCGAGCTCTGCAATCGAGGTCTACATCGACCTGGCACGGAACACCGGAGCTGTCGATCCGTTCCGTCGCGAGCAGCACATCGGACTCGGCTGCGCTCTCGAAAACCTGTTGATCGCCGCCCAGGCCAAAGGCTTCGAGCCCCGCCTCACCATCCTCCCCACGCCGAGCGATCCGACTCTGATCGCACATGTCGACCTCGGAAGTGGTCTGGCGTCGAGCGAAGCGCTTTACGGGGCCATACCAAGGCGCCACACCAGCCGAGCCCCCTTCGACACTTCACGCGCGGTCTCCCAGGACACGTTGGCCGCGCTCGATAGCGCCGTCGCAGACATCGCCGGCGCGCAGGTGGTCTGGATCTCGAGCGATGCGCCGAAGCGCCAGGTTGGGCAGCTGATCGTGGAAGGTGCCCAGGCCTTTGCCGCGGATACCCAGCAGAGCTCTGACAGCTTCCGCTGGTCTCGCGACAACTGGAGCGACATCCAGCGCTTCAAGGACGGCATGACGCTCGACTGTTCAGGGGTTTCGCCTCTGGTGATTGCGCTCGGCAAGATTCTGCCCCCCGAGTCGCGCCGGCAGAACGACGAGTCCTGGATTCAATTAACTCGCGATCAGTACGTCAAGACAGCGGCGGCCTTTGGCGTGGTGGTGGCTGGCAATGCCACCGACGATGTCCAGCGGATCCAGGGCGGACGCCTTTATCAACGCCTGCATCTTCTGGCTGTGACAAAGGGTTTGGGCATGCAGCCGCTGAACCAGATCACCGAGCGCATCGACCGTGAGAAGGTTCTCGGCCTGCCGGCACGCTTTGAGGCCGGCATCTCCGATCTGCTTCCGTCCAATGTGCAGCCATTGATGACATTTCGAATCGGCTATCCGACAGTCGAGCCGCCACCCAGTCCGCGACGCCCAGCGGAAGAAGTGCTCGTCAAGTAGGCCATCGTGAAACGACGAATTGCCCTCTTCCTGCAGATGCGATTCATCAATCCGAGGGTTCGGACCACCGCCGGCAATGTGGGCAACCGCTACGCGCTGCTTGAGACCACCGGCCGCAGGAGCGGTCGCTCCCGTCAGACACCAGTAGGCAACGGCTTGGATGGCGATGTCTTCTGGATCGTCTCCGAGCACGGCCGCCAGGCGTCTTACGTGCAGAACCTGATCTCGAACCCTCGTGTCAGGATCAAAGTCGGCGGTACCTGGCGCGCAGGCGTAGCCCGTGTGGCTGACGAAGAGGATTCAAACGAACGCTTGAAGAAGCTGGATCAGCGGACGGCGGCCGAAATCAAGCGCCTCGGCTCGTCGCTGCTCACCATTCGAGTCGACCTAGAACGCCAGACAGCCGGAGACAACGTCCGCCCTATTGCTTCTGACTGAATCTAATGGCCGCCCTCTGACTTCGATCCGCGCGCCGGATCAGACACTCCAGGCTCTGCGCACGAGCGGTGCCGAAAGCGCGCCAACTCCGAGTCCAAAGACCACGATGATCCATCCGGCGAGCGCAAGGTTCTGCGGAAGGTAATTCGGGTTTTCGGCTGAGCTCACGCCGGCAAACTCGGTCACCTCGCCGTTCCATAGCACGGCAGGTGCGCTGGCGCCGGTGTTCAGGGACGAGCTGTCTGGCTCTCGGTCGGTTGGAAACGAGACTTGGAACGTGTGATCCGGAAGGGAATCGAATTTGAGGTCGACAGAGAGCGCCGCTTGGCCCGAGGTGCCCGCCACGGTTGCGGAGCCGGAATATTTGCACGTATCAGTTGTGAGCGCGTCTGACGCCGCCTGGCATGCACCCGCCGACCTGTAGTCGCGTAGCTGCCCGCTGTTACGAAAATCGAAATAGACGAGTAGAGCGCCGGCTCCAAGGCCAAGGATGCCTACCGCAAGGACGAGCGCAGCCTGAAGCTTGTACCGCCACTGGGCGACTTCAGGCTGCATTGTCAGCAGATTGCTTCAGCTGGTTCCTTGGAGTCAAGGAGAGCGTCGACCGCGCCCGCCGACTTACTGTTGCGCCGGGCCGGTCTATCGAGTCCGACTAGCTTTGCGCCCGATGCGAGACGTGAATCAGGGGCGGCGATACGAAACGGCACCTATCGACAGGATGCGATTCAGAGCGACTGCGTACTGGACGCGTATAAGTCACGTCCGACGTACTGTCCCCCCGCAGCCTCATGATCCCGAAACGCGATTGTGGAGTGTCTTCTAGGGATACAGAAGGTGGGCCGAGATCGGACTGTAAGCCGGTTTTTGTCTCGGCGAGATCACATCGCCCGTATCGAATAACGAAACGACACCTAATGACACCCGGCGATTGAATGCGGCCGCGTACTGGATGCTCACTCGTACGCCAAATCTTCTGTATCCCGGCGGTTTAGTGATCGTCGACGCAATCAATCGGGCCGTTGGCCGGTGCTTCGTCGTGTGGCCGAAAGCGGATCCCGCGCTAGGACAGCGGCTGGTCATCTCGGAGATTTCCGTTGACAAACGCTCGACGGCGTCGTGCACTGGTTGTTGGCTGGGAGAGGGTTCGCCCGTTGTTCTAAAGGGGGGAACGATCCGATGAGCACACCCACAGTCGCTTCCGCGACGTCAATCCGTCCGTTCACCGTCAATTTTCCGGAGGATGCCCTCGCCGATTTGCGGCGGCGCATCGCCGCGACACGCTGGCCCACCACGGAACTGGTCGCCGATCGCATTCAGGGCGTGCAGCTATCCGCGATCCAGGCGCTCGCCCGCTACTGGACCAGCGATTACGACTGGCGCAAATGCGAAGCGAGACTGAATGTGCTACCGCAGTTCAAAACCGAGATCGACGGGGTCGATGTCCACTTCATCCACGTGGTATCGCGGCACCCGAATGCGCGGCCGCTGATCATGACGCATGGATGGCCGGGCTCGGTCATCGAGCTCCTCGAGACGATCGGGCCGCTGACCGACCCGACCGCCCACGGAGGCCGTGCTGAGGATGCCTTCCACCTCGTATTGCCGTCCCTGCCCGGGTACGGCTTCTCGGCGGAGCCGGCCGAGATCGGCTGGGACCTGGGTCGGACCGCACGGGCCTGGGCAGAGCTGATGATCCGCCTCGGATACACCACCTACGTCGCCCAGGGCGGAGATGTTGGCGCCGGCGTTGCCGACGCGATGGCACGACAGGCACCCGATGGACTACTCGCCATCCATACGAATCTTCTCGTGCCTGCGCTCGGCGGCAACATGCCGAGTAAGACCGACGACGAGCGCGCCGCGGCCGCGCAGATCGGTACCTTCCGGAAGTCCGGAGAGGGCTACTTCATCGAGATGGCCACACGTCCGCAGACGATCGGCTACGCCCTGCTCGACTCCCCTGTCGCTCTGGCCGCCTGGATGATCGACCACGACACCGATGCCTACTACAAGATCGCTCGCGCCTTCGTCGACGGGAAGCCCTCCGGCAACCTCACCCGCGACCACATCCTCGACAACATCACGCTCTACTGGCTGACCGGCACCGGCGCGTCCGCGGCCCGCTCGTACTGGGAGGCTTACGGACCTGATGCGCCAGCCGCGCGCCAGCAGCCTCTGCCGCCGCCGCCGATCCCGTTCGCCTTCACGACCTTCCCGGGCGAAATCTGGCGGACTCCGCGAAGCTGGGTCGAGGCGAGCTATCCGAACGTCGTCTACTTCCACGAGGTGGACAAGGGCGGCCACTTCGCAGCCTGGGAGGAGCCGGAACTGTTCTCGTCCGAGCTCCGCGCGGCGTTTGGCTCACTGAACTGATCGCAGCCTCGAACACGACGAAGGCGGTCTGACATGGCGTACACAAGGAAATGGCTGGTTGACCTCTTGCGTCGCCTTGGTTACGTCGAAGCGGCTAACGACGCCTTGCGGGACATGCCCGAAGAGTTTGACCTCACGCGGCTTCAGGAATTCGGTGAGCAGCACGACATTTCCCGCGACGAAGTGACCGGCGCTTTGGGCGGCAGCCCGTAGGGAGCCACGCACAGGGTCGTGACTGCCTGACACGACGATGCCACGGAGGGTGGTGGAATCCACCATCCTCCGTGATCCCCAGGGCTGCGGGAGCGAACGGCGCCATGCGTCATGTGTGTACTGATTGCGTACTGGTACGCGAAACCTTCTTGTATCCCTTGGCCCGAAATGAACTCGGATTTCGAGTTCAGACCGGGTTGTGGGCCGAGATCGGACTGTAAGCCGGGTTCTGTATCCCTCGCGGGACGGTGACCATCTGTCTTGGACGCCGGTTGCCCGGCGCCTCCAGCGACCGATACCCGAGGGCTCGGCGAGCAGCCTTATCCCCGAAGGGACGCCCTCCTACTTGGTCTTGCTCCGGGCGGGGTTTGCCTGGCCGGCAGGTCGCCCTGCCGCCGGTGGGCTCTTACCCCACCATTTCACCCTTACCCGAGTGCCTCTCTAGAGACAGGCCTCGTGGCGGTGTAATTTCTGTGGCACTTTCCTTCGGGTCGCCCCGACTGGGTGTTACCCAGCGCCCTGCTCTGCGGAGCCCGGACTTTCCTCCAACGCTATTTACTTCGCCGGCGGTCACCCGTCCGCCTCGGCCCGGCAGTAAGTCTACCCATGGATGTTTGCGAGCATGCGTCGCGTCCTGGCCGCCAGGAACCGCCCATCGGTGACCTGGAATATGCCGTGGATGATGTGGCCGACGACACCCTTGGCCTTGCGGTCCATCGCGATCGTCAGCAGGGAGCCGCCACTGGGACCGGGCCGCACCTCCATCCGCCACGTGCCGCCGGCCTGTGCCGCGTTGGCCTCTTCAACGGTCGCAGTGATGACCGGCTCCTCCCACTCGTAGCGCTCGATCGACCAGATGCCGAGGCTCGCCGTGCCCTCCCGCACCCGCGCCCAGTTCTCGCCGCGCTCCAGCACCTTGAACGACTGTGGCGACAGGTCCGGCCACAGCTCGGCCCGTCTCGGCCCGAACTCGGTCAGCGCATCCCAGACGATCCGGGGCTCGAGCGACGTCGTGACCGTGTAGCTAACTCTTGCCATGCTCGTCGAGTGCCTGGTTCGCCAGGTAATCGGCGCGCTTGTTCTGCTCGCGCTCGACGTGCTTCACCTTCACGTCCGGGAAGCTCGCGAGCAGCTTCTTGGCGCGGGCGTTCAATTCCTGGAGCCGCGCCTCCCTCACCCGGTAGCCTCCGTTCAACTGCTCGACGACCAGCTTCGAATCGAGGCACACCTCGAGCTCGTCGGGCTTCCAGGGCTCGACCGCTTTGAGCCCGTCGATCAGGGCGTGGTACTCGGCCTCGTTGTTGGTCATGGTGCCGAGCCAGCGATGCATCGCCTTCAACTTCATGCCGTCTTCGTCTTCGATCACGATGCCCGCGGCTGCGGGTCCTGGATTGCCTCGAGACGCGCCGTCAGTGCGCAGGCGCAGGAATTTCTTCAAGTGGTCACGAGGATGCGGCCGCAGTTCTCGCACTGGACCAGCGCTTCCCCCTTACGCAACACCTGCATGCCCGATGACGTGACGGTGACGTGGCAGGCCGAGCACTGGCTGCCGGTGACGGGCGCGATCGGCGGGCGCACTCGTATGCGGTTGAAGAGCGCCTGATCCCTCGGCGGGACCTGGGACCACACCGACTCCTTGTCCCCCACGACGTCGGCGAGCTCTCCCTGCCACTCCGCCAACTGGGTGCGCAAGCCCGGTTCATCCTCTGCCGAGGCGCGGCGTGCGGCTTCGAGCTCTAGCGTCGCGGTTCGGACGGCGTCGTCAGCCGCCTCGGCGTCCTCCATGATCCGCAGCTCGGCCTCCTCCTCTTCCGCGAAGCGGGCCTTCATGTGGGCCACCTCGTCCGACATCTGCATGAGCTCGGTCGGATTGCGTATGCGGCCGCTCATGAGCTCCTTCTCCCGGGAGCGCAGCCGGGAGCGGTGATCCTCGCGCACCTTGTCGGATTCGCGCAGCCGGCTCGCCACTTCGTCTTGCTGGGCGCGAGCCGAGGCCAGCGCCGCCTCGCGCTCGACGACCGCTGGGTCCGATTCGAGCCGCTCCTCGGTCGAGGCGATGGATTCGCGGAGCGCGCGCTCTCGGTCGACCAGCGCCTGGTAGCGGAGCAGGAGCTGGGCTGAGTTCAACGCGCGAGCTTGGGTGGCTCGGTGTCGAAGCCGATGCGATGAGCGTTGGCGGCGCGGTCTTCAGTGACGACCATCTGGCCGAACTTTTCCTCGTACGCGGCCACGTTCTGCGACAGCAGCTGTGCGAGCAGCTTCAGATGATTCGGACTCATGCCGACGCGCGAGTAGATGCGCACGAGTCCTGGCTCCTCGGGGGCCCACTGGCCGAAATTGAGGACGAAGCCGAGCGGATTCCCGTTGATGAGAACGGCGTCCGTGTAGACGACCTGACTGGCGCTCTCGTGGACCTTCACCTTGATGGGCAGATCACTCATTCCATAACGACCAGCACCTGGCCCTCCTTGACGACATCAGCTTCTTTGACTCGGATCTCTTTTACACGTCCCGCCTTTGGGGCTGTCACGGGGATCTCCATCTTCATCGACTCGAGGATCATGAGCACGTCGTCCTCGGCCACCTGGTCGCCGGGCTTCGACGTGATCTTCCACACGCTGCCGACGAGCTCGGCTTTGACGTCCATCAGCTGCTGCCCGTCGTGCGGTGCATGGCCGGGGCCGGCCTCGGTTCTGGATCGAGCCCGAGCTGGGTCCGCGCCTCAGAGGGCGATGCCACCTCCGCGCCCAACTCCTTGCACATGCGCGCGGCCTTCGCGACCAGCTCGCCGTTGCTCTTCGCCATCCGTCCTTCCTCCAGGTAGAAGTTGTCTTCGAGACCGACCCTCACGTTGCCGCCCATGGTGATGGCCGCGGCAACCAGCGGCCACTGCGCGAGGCTGATGCCAATGACCTGCCAGTGCGATTGCGGCGGCAGAGAGTCGACCTGGTCGACGAGGTGGCGGGTCGACGCCGGGATGCCACCGAGCACGCCCATGATGAGACTGAAGCGATAAGGCGGCGCGAGAATTCCCTGGTGGATGAGCGGCCGGGTGTTGCCGATATGGCCGGTGTCAAAGCATTCGAGCTCCGGCTTCACGTTCGCGTCGTTCATGGCTTTGAGGAAGAAGCTGATGTCTTTGAAGGGGTTGGCGAAGACGTGGTCGTGGACGAACTCCTTTCTTCTCTCGGAGTAGATCGCGTAGTTCATGCTGCCCATGTTCAGGGCGGCGATCTCCGGCTTCAGCTCTCGGATGTGGGCGATGCGCTGCTCGGCAGGTATGCCGACCGCGCCGGTGGAGAAGTTGACGATGACGTCGGTGCGCGCTCTCACTTCGGCGTAGATCTGGGCGAAAGTCTCGACGCTCCAGTCGGGGCCGCCGTCAGGCGTTCTGGCGTGGATGTGGACGATGGCCGCGCCGGCGCCGGCCGCTCGCGCGGCCTCCTCCGCGATCTCGCGTGGGGTGTACGGGATGGCCGGGCACTGGTCGCGGGTGGACAGCACGCCGGTCAGGGCCGCGGAGATGATGGTCCTGGTCGCTTTGGTCACGGTCTTAACAGGGTGGGTTGCATCGGGTTTGTTCTTGATTCAAATTCGATCGCGCGTGGTGCGATGGCGAGGGGGAGGGTCGCCGGGAGGAGGGAGGGCCCCGCGAGGGGTGTGCCTGGGCGTCGGGCGCGGGGCTTCATACCGGGATGTTGCCGTGCTTTCGCCACGGCCGGTCGACCTTCTTGGTGCGCGCCTGCTCGAGGCCGCGGATGATCACGCGACGGGTTTCGGTCGGGTCGATCACGTCGTCGATCATCGCCCACCCAGCGGCCAGGTATGGGTTGATCTGGGCGCGGATCGACGCGAGCAGCTGAGTGCGGGTCTCCTCGGGGTTGTCCGAGGCTTCGATCTGCTTGTTGAAGATGATGTTGACCGCGCCTTCGGGACCCATCACCGAGATCTCGGCCAGCGGCCATGCAACGAGGACGTCCGGACCGTAGCCCTTGCCGCACATCACGTAATAGCCGGCGCCGTATGCCTTGCGCATGATCACAGTGATCTTCGGCACCGTCGCCTCGGAGGTCGCGTACAGCATCTTGGCCCCATGTCGGATGATGCCTTCCTTCTCGACCTGCGAGCCCACGATGAATCCGGGCACATCCATCAGATACACCAGCGGTACGTTGAACGCGTCGCACATGCGGATGAAGCGCGCCGCCTTGTCCGCCGAGTCCGAGTCCAGGATGCCGCCCTTGACCATCGGTTGATTCGCGACCACGCCGACGGGGTGACCGCCCGCCCGCGCGAAGCCGATGACGATGTTTTTCGCCCACGTCGGCTTCACCTCGAACCAGGAGTCCTCGTCGAAAACCACCTTGATGACGCGCTTGACGTCGTAGGCCGCGCGCGGATTGCTGGGCACGATCTTCTCGAGCCCATCGACCAGACGGTCGGGTGGATCATTCGACGGCATCCTCGGGGGCGGCTCGGCGTTGTTCGAGGGCAGGTAGGAGAGAAACCGACGCACAGATGCGATGCACGCCGCGTCGTCGTCGACCTCGTTGTCCCCCACTCCCGACTCGTAGCAGTGGACCTGCGATCCGCCCATGTCGTGGTCGGTCACGTCCTCGCCGGTCGCGGCCTTGACGAGGCGCGCGCCACCGAGCGACATCGACGACGTCTCCTTCACCATCGGCACGAAGTCGGCGAGGCCCGGGATGTATGCCGTGCCCGCTGCGCATGGCCCGAGCATCGCCGCGACCTGGGGGATCACGCCTGACATGACTACCTGGTCGTAGAAGAGCCAGCCGGTGCCGGCGAAGGTCGAGCCCGCCGCTTCCTGGATGCGGGCGCCAGCAGAGTCGAGCAGCCAGACGAGCGGCTTGCGGTAGCGCAGCGCGAGCTCCCGCACTCGGGCCGCCTTGAACTGCTCGCCCACCGCGCCCATCGAGCCGGCCATGACGGTGAAGTCGTAGGCGATGACCCACACCTGGCGGCCGTCCACCTCACCGTGGCCTGTGACCACTCCGTCGGCCGGAGCGCCGTCCGGCGAGGGCTCCACCCCGCGCACCGGCTGCTGCTCGGCGAGCAGGCCTAGCTCGACGAACGTGCCCTTGTCGAAGAGCAAGTCGACGCGCTCGCGGACGGTCAGCTTGCCCTTTTCGTGCTGCCTGGCGATGCGCTCGGCGCCGCCCATGCCCAGGTTCTTCTTCCTGCGTGCGTGCAGGTCGGACACGCGGCTCTTGTATTCGTCGGCCACCGATGCGAATTCTATTGAGGCGACTCGGAGCTCCCGACGGTCAGGTCGGTCCGGTCCCTCCAGCGATCGAGGAATCGGTACAGGTTGCGGCGGGAAAGGCGATCTCGTTCCGCCGGCTCGGTCGAGTCCCACATCCGATGCTCGTGCTTGACGAGCGGCAGGTCAGGCACGACGACCGCTCGCCCTCCGCGGTCCCGCAGGCGGAAGCTGAACTCGATGTCGGCGATGCGGTAGAAGCGAAACTTGGGGTCGAAGCCGCCGACCGCGAGAGCGTCCGCGCGGCGGAAGGCCATGCAGTAGCCCTCCACGGCATCGACGTCCGGGCCGGCGCTCTCCGCGAACTCCTTGAGCGTGCCGCCGGCGCGCAAGCCGAACGCTCCCGCCACGGCCACCGTCTGATCGTCGAGTGCCGCCAGCAGCGGGGTGATCGCGTCGCCTTTGAGCTCAACGCTCTGGTCGAAAAGGACGCAGATCTCTCCGGCAGCGGCTTCGATGCCGGCGTTGACCGCGACCCCGAATCCAAGCGGCGGATCCAGCCGCACCACGCGCAGCCGCTCGGCCGCACGGCTGTCCAGCCAGGAGGCGATTGCGGCGTCACCCGCGTTGTCGACGACGACGGCCTCGAAGTCCGCCTTGCAGTGGGTGAACACCGAGAGCAGCCAGCGCTCGGCGTCGGGCTTCCAGCCGGAAACAACGGTCAGCAGGGAAACGCGTCGCGCCGCCACTGGGCTCTGCGGCGTGGGTTGGGCGCGCAGTGGGCGCAGCTCACTGCCCTCCGGGCCGTCGAGCACCTCCCATCCCCCATCGATCAAGCGCGAGCGGACGGCGTCAGCCGCCGTGAAATCTCTCGCCTTCCGCAGCGCCGCCCGCTCGGCGGCGAGACGCTCGGCCTCTTCCCTATCCGTGGTCTAAGACTTGCCTTTCTTGGCTTTGACCGCGGCGGTCAGCGCGGGCACGATCTTCAGCGCATCACCGACCACCCCGAGGTCGGCGATCTTCATGATCGGCGCCTCGGCGTCCTTGTTGATGGCGATGATGACCTTCGAAGTCTTCATTCCGACGGTGTGCTGCATCGCGCCGCTGATGCCGACGGCAATGTACACACCAGGCCGCACGGACTTGCCGGTCTGCCCGACCTGCATCGAGTAAGGCACCCAGCCCGCGTCGACGACCGCGCGGCTCGCGCCGACGGCGCCGCCGAGGGCGTTGGCCAGATCCTCGAGCAGCGGGAAGTTGTCCGGCCCGCCCATGCCGCGGCCGCCGCTGACCACGACGCGGGCGTCCTCGAGCTTGACCTTCTCCGATGCTTCCGCGACCTGCTCGAGGATGTGCGCGCGCTTCGAACCTTCGCCTACGGAACCTGGCGCCTCTTTCACCTCGGCTGTGCCGCCCGACTCCGACGCCTCGAATGACTTCGGCCGGATCAGGACGATCGCGGGCTTGGCGTTGGCCTTCATGGACGCGACTTTCGCGCCTCCAAAATACGGCACCTTGGCGACGAAGCCGCCGTCCTGGGCGCTGATGTCGGAAGCGTTGGAGATCAGGCCCGTGCCCAGACGGGCGGCGAGGCGGCCCGCGACATCGCGCGAGTCGCTCGTGAAGCCGAACAGGATGAGGTCGTGGGCGTCCTGCTTCTGCAGGGCTTCGAGCACGTCGGTTGCCGGCTCGGCAAGATACTCGTCGAAGACCTTGTCCTCGTTCACGTAGGCGACCTTCGCGCCGTGCTTGCCGAGCTCCGCCGCGGCCTCCTTCGCGCCAGCTCCGAGCGCGACGACACTCACATCGCCCAGCTCACGTGCCTTCGCCATGATCTCGGCGGCGGCCGAGTTGAGCTTGCCCTGGCTCAGCTCCGCGTAGACGCAGACCTTCGCCACCTCAGATCACCTTCGCTTCGGCGAGGACTTTCACGATCTGATCGACAGCATTGCCGTCGTATTCGATCACGGCCCCCGCCTTGCGCGCCTCGGCGCTGGCCACCGATACGATCGTCTCGGCGGGCTCACCGCCATCGACGCCGAGGTCCTGCAGTGAGAGCTGTTTGACCTCCTTGGACCGCGCGGCCATGATGCCCTTCAGCGAGGCGTAGCGCGGCTCGGCGATCGCCGCGGTGACGGTGATGAGCGCCGGCATCGCCGCCTCGACGACCATGTAACCGTCCGAGGTCTGGCGGTTGACCTTCAGGTTCGTGCCATCGACCTCGACCTTCTTGGCGAAGGTCAGCTGGGGCACGCCAAGCAGCTCGGCCAGCATCGGCGGGACCATGCCCGTGCTGCCGTCGTAAGACTCGGTGCCGCAGATGACGAGGTCTGGAGACTCGGCTTTGATCGCCGCCGCCAGCGCCCTGGCCGTCAGCAGCGCATCTGCGCCCGCGAGCTTGTCATCGGTGATCAAGATGCCGCGGTCAGCCCCCATCGACAGGCCCTTGCGGATCGCATCTTTCGCGCGCTCCGGGCCCATGCACACGAGGACGACCTCGCCGCCGTGCGCTTCCTTGAGCTGCAGGCCTTCCTCGATTCCGCACTCATCGCCGGGATCGAGCACGACCTCCTTGTCGCGTGCCAGCGTGTTGTCCGACTCCAGCGACTGCGTGGAGTTCGGGTCCGGCACCTGCTTGACGGTGACGACGATCTTCACAACAAAGCCTCCAGGTGGAGCAAACGTCTCCTCAATTATCGCTAGGTCCGAGAGACGTCCGGAATCGCAGGTAGTCGTCGGGCGTGTTCAGGCTGCGCACGACCGCGCCGTCGACGTCCTCAAGCCAGGTCACGTCCATGCCCGCGAGCACCTCCGCGGCCCGTCTGTGGCCGGAGTCGAGGGCCCTGGTGATGAACGGAAGCGCGGACTTGCGATACGCCGCGCACACCGGTTCCGGCCGCCCATCGATACGCGGCACCGCGGCGTCGCACGTGCGCGCGGCGGTGACCGCGACCTGCGCGACCTCGGCTGTGACGTACGGCATGTCGCAGGCGATCACGAACACAGGATCGACTCGCGCTGCGAGCAGGCCGGCCTCTATCCCGGCAAGCGGCCCGCCCGACTGTTTGCGGTCGAACACGACCCGATACGGGATCGGCTGTTCCAGCTGCTCCGGCTCTGCGAACGCCGTCATCACCTCGGAGAACGCCGGAGCAAGTCGATCCACCACCCAACGCAGGAGGATCGTGTCCCCCACCTCGAGCCACGCCTTCGGCCTGCCCATGCGCCGGCTGCCGCCCCCGGCGAGCACGAGCAGCGTGGCTTCCATGGTCACTATCATCGGCCGTGCCCATGAAGGCGATCGATTTCCACGTCCACCTCCCCACGCCCGAGTGGCTCGACGTGTCGATGCGCGGCTACATCGAAGCGGCCGAGTCCTACTTCCGCTCCAAGGTGGTGCGGCGGACCATCGACGAGCTGGCGGCGGACTACGACGCCATCGACGTGATGGCGGTGCTGCTGGCGTGGGACGCCGAAACAGCGACGGGCAGGCCCCGCGTGCCCAACGACGTGGTGGCCAAGGCCTGCCGCGACCACCCCAAGACGTTCGTCGGCTTCGGCAGCGTCGATCCCCTGAAAGGCGACTTTGCCGTCGGCGAGCTGGAGAGCATCGCCGCGCTGGGCTTGAAGGGCGTCAAGCTGCACCCCTCACTGCAGGCGTTCCGGCCGGACGAGGAAAGGTTCTGGCCCCTGTACGAGAGGTGCGAGGAGCTCGGCCTGGTCGTGCTGTTCCACACCGGCACGAGCGGGATCGGCGCGGGCCAGCCTGGCGGCCAGGGCATCGGCCTCGACTACGCGCGACCCATCCGGCTCGACGCGGTGGCGGCGGCCTTCCCGAACCTCAACATCATCGCCGCCCATTTCGGCTATCCCTGGCACCTCGAGCTGCTGGCCATGGCGCTGCACAAGACCAACGTGTTCATCGACATCTCGGGATGGGCTCCGAAGTACATCCCGGCCGAGGTGATCCGAGAGCTGAAGGGCCGGCTGCAGAACCAGTTCGTCTTCGGCAGCGACTACCCGTTCATCCAGCCGCAGCGATGCCTGGACGAGCTCGCCACCATGGACATCCCGCCCGCGGCTCTTCAGAAAGTGCTCACGGACAACGGCAAGAAGCTGCTCGGACTTTCGTAGCCTGGCCTGAGCCGCGCGGTCGCCGCCGCGCGCAGAGTCACAGCCGGGATCCCGAGAACGTTGAGCGGAAGGCGGAGCGAGCGTGAGGTCTCGACGGTGACCAACAAGCCGTCGACGGTCACCCGGTCGACGGTGGCGCCGGGATCCTCTGAGGCGATCACGTCGCGCGTGACCGCCTGGACATCTCGCTGGTCGAGGGCGAGACCGGCACCCGAGCGCAGCGTGACCGCATCGACCTGCTGCACCGCGGTTTCCGCTGCGCTCGTGGTCGCCTGCTCGAGCTGCGCCTGGACCTCAACCGCGGAGGCCGCGTCAACCGCGTACGCGGCCGCTGGCAAAAGCACGATGGGCAGCACCAGCGCGATGAAGACCAGGACCTGCCCGGCCTGAGATTTCACGGCCGCGTTCGCCATGGCTCGACGCGCAGCGCCGCGTGGGCGTGCAGCGAGATCGACGCCGCCGCCGAGTCAACGACGCCCAATGCGTCCGCGGTCAGCAGAGAACCGCGGGCGAAGTCGCCGGCCGCGAGCGTAAACGCGGGTGCGCGAACCGGGTAGCTCGCGATCACTGATGCGAAGGTGGATTGCGCCGCTTCGATAGCGGTCGGGACGTCAGGTGCCCGCGCTGCCGCGCTGATCGCGGCCTCGGTGGCGGTCCGTAGGCCGCCTTCGGCCTCGAGCACCTGGACCGCCGTCACCGCTCCAAGCGCGAGCACGAGGATGACCGGGACACATAACGCGAGCTCGACAAGGGCTTGACCTTTCATCGCATGAACTTCTCCTTCATAAGGACGACGTGCGCGTGTATCGGCAGTCCTCCGCCTGGAACAATTGGAACGAGAGCGGGCACCGTCCCTCCCACCTCAACGGCGATCGACTGGCCACGGTCCGTGGCGCAGACCCACACCGGCGGCGGCGTTCGCAATGCCCCGGGACACCACGCGTACGGCCTCACGCCGACGAGACTCGCGGCCAGCGAGCGGAGCGCCACCGTCGATGCGACCTGGGCGGTGCCGCCCGCGACGGAACCTGCGCGTGCACCCGCGACGGTGGCTGCGTGCGCCGCGTACGCCTCGGCGGCCCACACGGCCGCCTCCACGGTGGACAGCACGATGAGCAATGCGACCGGCCAGGCGAGGGCGAACTCGAGGAGCGCGGCAGCGCGCTGCCTTGCTTTCACTGCAGGTTCCGCTGCAGCGTCGTGACGGCCGGGAACAGGAGGATGCAGAGAAACGGGAGAAGGACTCCGATCGCGGCGGGAAAGAGCACGTGGTTGAGCGCCTTGCGGCTCTGAGCGATCAGCTCGCGTCGCTGCGCCTGGCGCAGATCGGACGCGAGAGCGCGCACCCCCGGAGCGACGCTCGTGCCGTACTCCCGGCTCGCCGCCATGATGGTCGCAAGGCTGGCCAGGGCCGGAACTCCGATGTCGCGAGCGAGCTCGTTCAGACGCGCCTCGACCGAAGCGGAGCCGGCGACGTTCGATGCGATCAGGAGGCGGCGGATCTCGTAGGCGAGCTCGCCGTCGATCTGCAAAGTGACGGACCCGAGCGCTGACAGCGCGTTCCCGCCGCCGCCGAGCTCGAGGATGAACAGCTCGAGCAGTGGAGCCAGCTCGCGGGCGAGACGCGTGCGGCGGCTCGTGATCGCTGCGCTCAGCGAGTACGCGAACCAGGCGATGCCAATGCCAACCCCCGCAAGGCCCAGCGTGATCGCGGCGCCGGGCCCGAAGAGGAAGCCAGAGCCCAAGCCGAGCGCCGCCATCGTTCCGCACCGGGCGAGCGCGATCACCAGCACGCGCTCCGGCGTTTCCGTCCAGCCCGCGCGCCGCATCCAGACGCCGAGGCGCGGGTCGATCGGCGGCGACCAGTTGATCGGATGTGGCACGCGCGCAGCGGCGAGGACCGCTGATCCGCAAAGCACACCCGCGACAGCCGCGCCGGGCGCGAAGTACGCGTCAGGCATCGAGGAGCCTCACGCGCTGCAAGCCTTCCAGGCGGAGCAGCCGGCGCATCCACACGTAGCTCGCCCCCATCACCGCGAGCATCAGCAGCAGGAATGCTTCGCCCGCGGGCGTGCGGAACGCGTCGAGGTACGGCGAGTGCAGGGCCGACAGCACGAGCAGGAACGCGATCGGCAGCGCGACGATGATGGCCGCGGCCGAGCGCGCCTGGACCTGGAGGGCGTCGGCCTCACGCTCGACCTCCTGCGCGCCGGCGACCGTCGCCTCGAGGTCGGCGAAAAGCGGGGCGAGCTCGCCGCCGCCAGGGCGCTGGATGAGGACGGCCGCGGCGAGCATGTCGAACAGCGGCTCCGCGACGCGCTCGCGTGCGGTGTTCCAGGCATGGCGCCGGCCGAGTGAGGTGGCGGCGATGAGGCGAAACTCCTGGCGCAGCGGCTCTGGCCCGCGCTCACCGAGGACGGCGATGGCCTGCTGCACGCCCGCGGCGCCCGTTTCGAGCAGCTGGCGCAGCATGCGCACGGCTTCGAGCACCGCGTCCTGGCGACGCACGCGCGCGGCGTGAGCGCGATGCCCCACGGCCAGCCGTACCAGCGCGACCGACCCCACGGCAGCCGGCAAGGCGAGGGCGATGAGTCCGGTCGCCGACACCACGGTGATGGCCCCGATCGTCGCCGCCCCGAGCTGGGCCAGCGCGGCTTCGCCCTCCCAACATCGTGACCAGCGCCGGCGCAACCAGGGGCCGCCTGGAACGTCGTCGAGGTGCACGCTCGGCGCGGTGGCCGCGATGACGGCGATCGCCGCCGAGGCGCCCGCGGCGAGCGCGACAGCGGTCTCAAGCATCGAATCCGTCCAGCAGGCGGTCGGGATCGTCGACCCGAGCCAGCTTCAGCCTCACGCGCTCGGGCATCGCTGCCAGTGACCCGGACCGATGCCACTCCCCGTCCGTCCCGAACGTGATCAGCTCCTGCACCGCGGGCCGTCCGTCGTCAATGCCCGCGACCGTGCCGACGGAGAGAAGACGGCGCGCGCGCGACGCGCCCCGCGTGCGTGCGAAGCCCGCGTAAAGGACCAGGTCGACCGTGTGCACGACTTCGCCGAGCACCGTCTCCGCGCGCGGGGCTTGCGGGTTGCGCAAGGCGAGGCGCACGAGCCGGGGCAGCGTGTCGCGCGGACTGTCGGCATGGATCGTGCAGATCGACCCTGGATGCCCCGTGTTCATCGCGTCGAGAAGATCGAGCGCCTCGCCGCCCCGCACCTCGCCGATGACGATGCGGTCCGGCGACATGCGCAATGCGTCGTGGACGAGCATCTGGATGCTGATCGCGCCTTTGCCCTCGGTGTTCGCGGGCCGGCCTTCCAGCGAAACGCAATCGGCGAGCTCGCGCCACAGGTGCAGCTCGGCCTGGTCCTCGATCGTGACCACACGCTCGTCGGCCGGGATGCCGCGCGCGAGCACACGCATGAACGTCGTCTTGCCCGCGCCGGCGCCGCCCGCGACCAGGATGTTCAGCCGGCCCGCCACAGCGGCCTCCAGAAACGGGATTAGGGCGTCCGGCAGAAAGCCCGCGCGCTGCAGGGATTCGAGGTTCGGGAAGCGATCGCTCGGATGACGGCGGATCGTCACGCTCATCGGTCTCGCCGGCGGCGACAGCGCGGCGTGCAGACGGCTGCCCTCCGGAAGCGTCAGCGTGACCATGGGGCTCGCGCGATCGAGGCGCGCGCCGGCGGCGGCGTCCGTGTACCAGTGCACCAGGTCGATGAGCGCGTCTTCGTCCTCGAAGGGCGGCGGCACCGACTCGCGGCACCCCTGGCGGAAAACGAAGCACGACCGCGTGCCGTTGATGCGCACCTCCTCGACGTCGGGGTCGGCGAGGTGCTCGGCCAGCGGGCCCAGTGGCGTGACCGCGGCGAACACGCGGCGCCAGATGAGCTCCCAGTCGTCAGGCGAGTCGCCGGCGCTGCGTTCTTCGCTGACGGCCCGGCCCACCAGCTCGTAGACCCAGCGCTGGTCGCCGACCCGCAAGCGCGTGCGTTCCCTTAGCGCAAGCTCTTCGGCCAGCCGCGCCTCGACGCAGGCCCGCACACGCGCTTCGGCGTCGACCAGGATCACGGTTGCGACGCCACCGCGAGCGCCTGGTCGGGCGCGCCTATCGGTTCCTCGTTGCCCGCGGGCGCGCCGGGGGCCGCGACGACCGCCACCAGCTGCATGGCCTCCGCCGCAAAGACGTAAGCGGCGGCCTGCCGTGAGGAGGCCGCGACGATGAATCCTCCCGTGACGACGGCGCGCACGACCACGCCGAGGGCGAAGGGCACGACCGCGGGATGGTCCGGCGGGCCGGTGATGTAGAGCAGGTCGAGCTTCGAGCCGGGTGCTGCCGGCGGTGCGTCCTTGACGGGCAGGAACACGAGCCGGACGTCGGCCGACGCGGCGACCGTGACGACGTCGGCGCGCTGCAGGAGCTGGCCCGCCACCAGGTCATGGCCGGCGAGCGCGCCGCGCAGCTCGCCTGCGTCCGCCTGGCGGAAGAGTGAGGCCGTGCCGTCGGGCAGCAAAACCGCCACGAGGCGCAGCGAATCGCCACCCAATGCGGAGCCCGCCGCGACATCGCGAGCGAGCGCATAGACCTGGACTTCGTCACGCGCGGGATTGCCGAAGACCAGGAGTGCCGCGCTGACTGCGATTCCGAGGGCCAGGGCGAGGCCCGCGACGAGCCAGTTCTTCATGTGCATGACGCCAAGTTAGGCAGCCGATGTGCTCATGCCAACGCTGCCTGTTAAGGCAACCGATTGCGAGCAGCCTGTAAAGATGCACTTGACACGAAGACAGTCGATCCGGGAAGGTCCCACCTGTGGCCCTCGCCAAGCCTTCGCTCGATCAACTCACGCCGGAGGAGCAGCGGCGCAGGATCCTGATGGCGGAATCCGACCGCCTCTTGGATCAGGTCGAGACGTTGCGCCTGCTCGACGAGCGCGACGCGCCCCTTTCGCTGCGCGAGGCGATCCAGCTGCTGCAGGTGAGGCTGGGCCGCAAGGATCCGCCGCTACCGCCGGCGACGCTACACGCCGCGCACGACCTGGTCTTTGCCGTGCAGCAGCGGCTGATGGCCGCCAACCCCAGGCACCCGCGACCGCACCGGCACCGCGGCCGGGCCGAGGGCCAGCCGATCGTCACGCGTGTCCACGACGAGAGGTTGTGGAAAGTGCTGGCCCTGCCCCCTCCGCCGAGCGGCGAGCCGGACGCAGCGTGGCTCGAGCTCGTCGACGCCACGGTCGAGCGAGCGTGGGATCGCTGGTGCTACGCGCACCAGCATGCGGTGCAAGCGGTGCGGTCGCGCACCTCGCCGCACGCCGCGATCGCGGTGGCGAGGATCGCCTGGGACAACTACTGGGAGCTGAGCGAGGAAGCCCTGAGGATCAGGAACCGGCCTGGCGCGGCGCCCTGGTCGAAGCCTTCAGGAGGTCGCGAAGCTCGACCTCCGTGATGGGTCGCGCCGACGAGCGCACGCGGCCGGCGAGCAATTCGAGGAACTTGCCGAGACGCACGTCATCGAGGTGGATCGCCTGGCCGATCACCTCGGCGGCCGCGCCCTCGCCGCCGGGCTCGATGACCTGCAGCAGCTGCTTCGCGAAGTCGGGTGGCAGCGGTTCCATCGAACCGAGTGTAAAGGCGTGAAAACCTAGAATCGGGATCGATGCAGCCCGTCGTCATCGGCGACGTGATGTGGGAGCCGAGCGACGAGGTCGTCGCCAGATCGCGGCTCAAGCGGTTCATGGACCGCCACGACATCGCGACCTTCGAGGAGCTGCTGCATCGCGCCGACCAGGACGTCGAGTGGTTCTGGGACGCCGCGATCAAGGATGTCGACATCGCTTTCTACCGCCACTACGACAAGGTGGTCGACCTGTCCAACGGCAAGCAGTGGGCGACGTGGTGGCGCGGCGGGCGGATGAACATCGTGCACAGCTGCCTCGACCGTCACCGCGACGCGGAGTTCCGGGACAAGACCGCGCTCATATGGGAGGGCGAGCCTGGCGAAGTCCGCAAGATGACGTACGCGGAGCTGCACGCCGAGGTGTGCAGGCTCGCGGGCGCGCTGCGGCGCATGGCGGTCCATCCCGGCGATCGCGTCGGCATCTTCATGCCGATGTGTCCCGAGGTCGCGATCGCCGTGCTGGCGGTCGCGAAAATAGGCGCGGTCATCATTCCGCTCTTCTCCGGCTACGGTCCCGAGGCGATCGCGACGCGCTTGAAGGACGGCGAGGCGAAGTGCCTCATCTGCGCCGACGGCTTCTACCGCCGCGGCCAGGTGGTGCCGATGAAGGAGACCGCGGACCGAGCACTCGTCTCGTGCCCGTCCGTGAAGAAGGTGATCATGCACCGCCGCGTCTACCGCGAGGTGCCGTGGACGCATGGGCGCGACCAGGTGTGGGAGGTGCTGCTCGAGGACGAGCCCGACCGCGCGCCGACGCACGAGATGGACCCCGAGGAACCGCTGATGATCATCTACACATCCGGGACGACGGGCAAACCGAAAGGCACGCTTCACGTGCACGGCGGTTTTCCGGTGAAGGCCGCGCAGGACATGGCGCACGGCTTCGACGTGGGATCGGACGACACCATCTTCTGGTTCACCGATCTCGGCTGGATGATGGGCCCCTGGCTGATCTTCGGGTCACTGGCGCTCGGCGCGACGATGGTGCTGTACGAGGGCACGCCGGACCACCCTGGACCCGACCGGCTGTGGCGCATGGTGGCGCAGCACCGTGTCACCGTCCTCGGAGTCTCGCCGACGCTGGTGCGCGGCCTGATGACGCACGGCGACGAGCCGCCCTCGCGCCACGACCTGTCCAGCCTGCGCATCCTGGGCGGCACCGGCGAGCCGTGGAACCCCGAGCCGTTCAACTGGTTCTTCAAGCAGATCGGCGGCGGTCGCATCCCGATCATCAACTACACCGGCGGCACCGAGATCTCGGGCGGGATCCTGTGCGGCAACGTCATCACGCACCTGCGTCCGTGTTCGTTCGCCGGTCCGGTGCCGGGCATGGCGGCCGACGTCGTCGACGCCGAGGGCAAGCCGGTGCGCGGCGAGGTCGGTGAGCTCGTCATCCGCAATCCGTGGCCGGGCATGACGCGCGGCTTTTGGGGAGACCGCGAGCGCTACATCGACACGTACTGGAATCGCTTCGAGGACGTGTGGGTGCACGGCGACTGGGCCTACGTGGATCCCGAGGACGGGCTCTGGTACGTGCTGGGCCGGTCGGACGACACGATCAAGGTGGCGGGCAAGCGGCTCGGGCCGGCCGAGGTCGAGTCGGTGCTGGTCGGCAACGCGGCGGTCGCGGAGGCGGCGGCGGTCGGAGTGCCCGACGAGCTGAAGGGTGAGGCGCTCGTGTGCTTCGTCATCCTCCGGCCGGGCCACGCGCCTAGTGATGAGCTCGCGAACGAACTGAAAGAGCTGGTGGCGACGGCGCTGGGCAAGCCCCTGCGCCCGCAGGCCGTGCACTTCGTCACCGACCTGCCGCGCACCCGCAACGCCAAGATCCTGCGCCGCGTCGTGCGCTCCGTCTACACGGGTGCCGACCCGGGTGACCTCTCGTCACTCGAAAACCCGAGCGCGCTCGCCGCGATCAGCGCTACTCGGTCCTAGAAGTTCAGGACTCGGTCGGCCTCCATCGTCAGCTTCACCAGGTCGACGGGCGTGATGAACGACGCGTTCGGTCCGAGCATCTCCTGCGAGACCCCACGGGCCTCGGCGCAGCCTTTTCAAACATAGAAGCGAACCTGCTGCGCCACGCACTTGCCCATGAGGTCGGACAAGGGCGGGATGCCCACACCCCGCACCTCGGCGAAAACCTGGGGCTTAAGGAGGTCGATCGAGTCACCCGCGAACGCGATCGCCACCTCGACGTTCGCGGGACCGGCGCCGTTGGCGGCGATGTGGAACGGGATGCTCGCGCGGGTCGCATCGCCAGGGCCGGTCGCGGCCACGATGAGCAGACCTGACATGGCTGCCAGTATGCGGCGATGAGGTTGACTCGCGCCGAATGGGTTCGCCTCCTCCTGCTCTGGCTGGGCGGCGTGGACCTGCGGCTGACGATCCTCGCGGTTCCCCCGCTGATCCCGCTCATCCACCGCGAGCTGAGCCTCGACGAGAAGGCTGTCGGCGCGCTCGTGTCCGCGCCGGTCGTGCTGTTCGCGCTGGCGGCCGTGCCCGGCGCGCTGCTGATCGCGCGGCTCGGCATCCGCCGCGCCCTCGGCGTGGGGTTGGGGGCGGTGGCGGTGTTCGGCGCCCTGCGGGGCTACGGCCCGAGCACGCCGGTGCTGTTCGCGGCCACGTTCCTGATGGGCATCGGCGTGGCCGTCAGCCAGCCCGCGCTGCCCGCCCTCGTCCGCGAATGGTTTCCGTCCCGGATCATCCTGGCGACGGCGGTCCTGAGCAACGGGATGCTGTTCGGGGAGACGATCCCGACCGTCTTCACCACGCCGTTCGGCGTACTGCCGGCGTTCGGCGGCGACTGGCGCTGGGCCCTCGCGTCGTGGTCCTTGATCGTCGCGGCCAGCGCCGCGGGCCTGGTTGTGGTCGCGCCGCGCCGGCGCTCTTCAATGGCGGCGCCGTCACGCTGGTGGCCTGCCTGGCGCGAGAACCAGGTCGTGCGCATCGGCGCGGTGATGGGGATGGCGTCCGCCGTCTACTTCGGGACGAACGCGTTCATCCCGGACTTCCTGGACCAGAGCGGCCGGCACAACCTCATCACGCCGACGCTTGCCGTGCTCAACGGGTCGCAGCTGCTGACGGCCCCGGCGGTGGCGCTCTGGGACCGCCTGCTGACTGGCCGCCTGGGCTTCATCGGGTCGGCGGGGCTGATGGCGCTCGCCCAGGTGGGGCTCGTCCTCACGCCCGGCGCCGGCGTCGTGGCGTGGGCCTTCGTGCTCGGGTTCGCGGCGGCACTGTCGTTCATCGTGGTGCTGTCCCTGCCGCCGCGGGTGGCGGCGGCCGGCGAGGTGGCGCGGATGAGCGCCGCGGTCCTGACCATCCAGTACGCAATGGGCTTCGCGCTACCGCTGGTCGCCGGCGCCGTCTGGGACGCGACGGGCCTGTCGTGGCTGGCCTTTGTCCCCGGCATCGCCGGGGCTGTCGCCATGAGCCTGCTGTCGCTCGGCCTGCGTTTACCGGACTAGGGGAATATCCCGGCCTTGTAATCGCTCAGGATCTCGCCCGCGGCTCGCGCCCCCTCCTCCGCCCCACCTTCCATGTAGCCCTGGAAGTTCGTCGAGCAGTGCTCGCCGGCGAAGTGGCACTTCCCCGTCTTCGGGTCGGGCTGACGCGCGCCCTCGTAGCCGCTGAACGACGTGTACTGGCCGACCTTCCAGTAGGAATACGAGCCGAGCAGGAACGGATTCGCCAGGGGCACGTCCAGCGTGGCCCGGCCGTTCCACTGCCTGGTGATCCCTGGGAAAAGCGGCTCGATCTGGCTGAGGAAGGTATTCGCAAACCTGGCCACGGTGCTCGGGTTTGTCGGGTCGCCATTGAACGAAGCCAGGGGTACCCCTCCGCCGGTGTAGTCGACCAGGATGCCCGTGTCGCCCGACTGCGCTCGCGTCACCTCCCACGTGTTCTGGTAGCCGGTGTCGGAATACGAGTTGCCGTTGCCGATGCCCCAGGGGCCGGGGCCGTACCAGTAGCGTGTGTCGAACTGGAGCTGCAGCTTGGCATTCTTGCCGTAGCCGAGCTGCTGGATGGCGGTCTGCTTGAGCGTGTCGAACCCGGCCGCGCTGTACGCGGCGTCGTTTTTGAGGATGGTGCGGAGCACCGAGAAAGGCAGCGCGAGGATCACGCGGTCGAAGGTCCTGGTCACGGTGGTGTTGCCGCTCGTGAGCTGCAGGTTGTAGGTGCCGTCACCGTTGCGGGTGATCCCACTGAGGGCGGTGTTCTTGTTGACGGTGCCAGGGGCAAGCGCGGCGGCGATGGCGAGCGGCAACCGCTCGTTGCCGCCGACGATGTGATACCGCTCGTCAGACTTGCCGAAGATCGCGAAGTTGCCGGGGATCGAGCTGAAGCCGAGCAGGTAGATCAGGTTGAGCGAGCTCTGCTCCGTGGTCACGTTGCCGTACTCGATGTTGTAGGCGACGTCCAGCAGCTGGCCCATGGGCGAGGCGTGGCCGCCGGGCACGCGGCTTTCGATCCAGTCGTAGACGCTCATGTGGTCGAGCACCACGCCGGCGTCGGTGTGCAGGTTGTACAGCGTCGGATAGCTCGCGGCGTTCACGTCCTTCTTGACGGCGTTCCAGACCGCGTTGAAGTCGGCCTGCGCCTGGGTCGCGGTGTAGTAACTGCGGAAGAAGTAGTCGGTGTCGGTGGAGTGGTTGGGCTCGGCGCCAAGGAGGTCCACCGTCTGCAGCTTGAACCGGCTCGCCAGGCCGAGGATGGTCTTGTGGCCGCTGTCGATGAGCTCGCCGCAGTGCTCGCTGGTCTGGCCGTTCAACCACGAGGTCGTGTCCGAGTGCATGCGTCCGCCGACGCGGTTCGACGCCTCGTACACGGTCGAGGCAATGCCCGCATCCTGCAGCGTCAGCGCTGCGTTGAGGCCCGCGATGCCGCCGCCGACGATGGCGATGCGGGGGGCCGAAGCCGCCGCGGCGAGGCTCCCGAGCGGGCCGCTCATGGCCAGGGCGCCGGCCGTGGCCGCGCCGGCCTTGAGGAAGTCGCGCCGGCTGAACCTCGATTCGGCTCTGTCGAACGCCGCGAACATCTCCTGGAACCGGCTCAGCAGCGGGGTCCTGGCCATCAACTCTCCTCCACCCTTCTATTCGCGAGGCTCGTCACGTGCGCTGGTAGGTAACGATGAGCACCGCCGTCCAGGTCGTTCCGTCCGTCGAGCTGTCATGTTCCCAGATCCATCCGTCCGGTTGGATGTTTTTCGATCCGCGCCGGTGCTCATCTTCCGGTCGCCTTCTCGGCCGCGGTCGCGGCGGCGCGCGCGGAGCGCGGCGTGACCTTCCACTTGCGCTGCTGCATGGCCTCGTTCACCTGGGCGACCGCGGCGATCAGGTTCTTGAAACCGGTGTAGAACACGCTGCTCATGACGAGGTAGTAGACGAACCAGCCGCGGTGCCGGCGAATGTCGCGGTGGGCGAGCAGCCACGCGAGCACAGTCTGGCCCGGGCCCGTGCCGAGCGTGAAGATCGTCGTCATGACGAAGATCGGCACCAGCCAGTCGATCTTGTCGAGGCCGCCGAACTTGATCGTCCAGAAGATGACGATCGGGATCATCTGGTTCGCGATCCACGGATAGGCCTCGCGCCAGGGCAGCAAGTGGATGAGCCCAAGCTTCTGCCTGATCGAGAGGCGGCTGGAGGCCAGGCCCTTGAAGAAGTAGCGATAGGAGACCTGGAACCACCCCTGCGCCCAGCGCATCCGCTGGTTCCAGAGCGCGCGCAGTGTGACCGGCGCGAGCTCGCGGGAGACCAGCAGCGGGTCGGACGCGATGCGGCGGCCCTCGAGCAGGGCGCGGATCGAAGAGTCGATGTCCTCGGTGAGCATGAACGCGTGCATGCGGGTCTCGCGCAGGAGGCGGGCCTTCCAGTAACCGTTCGAGCCACCGAAGATGCCGAAGTGGTGCAGCCGCGCCCGTCCGGGATGGCTGACCGCATAGATCGCCTCGAACTCGACAGCGACCATGCGCGACACCCACGTTTCGTCGCCGTTGCGCACCATGCAGTGGCCCTGGACCACGTCGTAGCCGGAAGCCAGCCAGCGCCACGCCCTGCGGAAGCAGTGAGGGTCCGGGTGGTGATCGGCGTCGAAGATGCCGACGAACTCGCCGGTCGCCTCGGACAGGGCGGCGTTCACGTTCTGCGCCTTGGACTCGCTGCCCTCGACGCGGATCGCCCTCACTCGAGGGTCGGCGCGCCCCATCTCTTTGATCGTCTCCTCCACCGGCAGCGGCCGCGGTGTGTTGTACGCGAGGAGGATCTGCAGGCCCGCGGGGTAGTCGATGCGCTGGAACGAGCGGATCGTCTCGACCACGGTGGCAGCCTCGTTGGGCAGATAGGCCGCGATGACCGCGGTCGCGGGTGGGTAGCTCTCTTCGGGGATCTGTGGAGGATGTTTCGGCCTGAACGCGAGAAACCCCTCGGTCCAGATGAGCACGGCGGTGATGAGTAGGGCCACGACCACCACGACATAGGCGACCGGCACGATGTCGAGGCCCAAGGTGTCGAAGGTCAGGTAGATCGCCAGTGGCACCAGGATGGCCACCGCCTGGGTGACGATGATCTCGCCGGGGATGCTGACCAGGGCGCGGATGATCCCGGGAAGCCGGCTCGGCACCTCGGGGCGCGCGAGCGGCCGCATGGTAGGGAGGTAGCGGACCGGCTGCAGATCGAGCTGCAGCTCAGCGTGCTCGAGAGCGATGGAGCAGCGCTCGTTCAGCTCGGAAGCGTCAGCGTCGACGCCGAAATCGACGAATCCCACGACCGGAGTGAGCTGGAACACCTCACCGCCGGCCGTGAACTCGTGGCCGGCGAACCCCTCCACGACCCGTGCCAGGCGACGCCGTGCCTCGGCCTCGTCTGTCTCGGGCAGGAGCAGCATGAAGCGGTCGGTCCCGTTATGGGCCAGCACCTCGAGCGGGCCGGCGCCCGCAGCGATCAGGCTCGCCGCCTGCAGCTCGATCTCGTCCCTGACCCGCCAGGAGAACCGCGTCCGCAGCCTGGCGAGCTCGTGCAGCTGGATGTGCGCGAGCACGCCATGCCGCCGGGTCTTTCGCTCCCGGGTGACCTCGCGCTCGAGCTCCTCCGCGAATCGCGCTTCCGACAGCACGCCGGTCGGACGGTCGGTCGACAGGGTCGATGCCGGCACCGGAGGGCGTTCGATCTTGGCCCGCACCCGGGCCAGCAGCTCGGGCCTGGCGAACGGCTTGATCAGGTAGTCGTCGGCGCCGAGGCCCATGCCCGCGACCACGTCCTCGGTGTCGCCGCGCGCGGTCAGCAGGATTACGGGAAGGGCCCGCGTGGCGGGCTGGGCGCGAATCCTGGTCAGCAGCTCGAAGCCGTTCATCCTCGGCATGTTCACGTCGCTGACGACGAGATCGGGAAGGGCCTCCCTGAGCCGGTTGAGCGCCTCCTCTCCGTTCGCCGCGTACGTGACCTGGCAGCCCGCGGCGGTCAGCGTCCGGCCGACGAGGCGGCTGACGAGCTGCTCGTCCTCGACCACGAGCACCGAGGCTTCGATCCGCTCGGCGACCCGCGCCGGTGACGCGCTCTTCGGCCTTGGCTGGGCCCTCGTCTTTGGGCTGCGACGTCTGGTTGCCTTCATACCTGGCGGCTCAGAAGACGGGATCGCGCTCCAGGGCTTCATATTCGGCCGCGCGCTGCGTGACCTCGTCGTTGGTGACGATGCCGTGACTCAGCAGAACCGACTCGAGCGCGTCGAGCCAGCTCTCGTAGTAATGCTCGCCACCAGCCGCGATCTGCTTGGCGAGCGTGGCGCGAAATTCGTCCCACGCGTATGCGCCCTTGTCGCTCAGCACGACGGCCAGCCCAAACGCTCGACCCTCCCACGGCGCCTGGAACACGAGCTCGCCGTTCTTGCGCGGCAGCGCGGCCTCACCGTCGAGATACGCGATGTTCCGGTCGACGCTCATCAGCTCGTCGCCTCGGCGGGAACGCGCGGGCGTGCGACACCGATCATGCAGTCGCGCGTGATTACGGCCGTGAGCTCTTCCTCGGTCCAGCTTTCGGTGCCTTCGGGCCGCTGGGGCAGGACCATGTAGCGCACGTCGGAGCTCGAGTCCCAGACGTTGACCGACGTGTCCTCCGGCAACGTCAGGTCGAACTCCGCCAGCACCGCGCGCGGTTCGCGGACCATGCGCGAGCGGTAGGGCGCGGATTTGTACCAGGTGGGCGGCAGTCCGAGCACCGGCCACGGGTAGCACGAGCAGAGCGTGCAGACGATGACGTTGTGCACGCCATCTTTGTTCTCGACGACGACGAGCTGCGTGCTCGGCGGGTAGTCGATGCCGAGCTCCTTGACCGCGGCCGGGCCGTCGGCGAGCAGACGCTGCTTGTAACCGGGGTCCAGCCAGGCGCGGGCCACGACCTTCGCGCCGAGCATCGGGCCGATGTCGTGCTCGTACATGGAGACGATGCGGTCGACCTCTTCGGAGGTGAGCAGTCCCTTCTCGACGAGCAGCGACTCGAGCGCCAGCGCCCTCGCCTCGACCTCCGAGGGCGCCTCGGGATGGTGGTCGTGGTCGTGATCGTGGTCATGGTCGTGATGGTCGCTCATTCCAGGTAGCTCTCCCACAGATCGATGCACACCTTGTCGGCGGCGCCGGCCTCGGCGCCCCAGAGCTCTCGCGCGGCGAATTCGACCGCGTAGCACGGCTGCCATGCGTCGTGATCGCCGTGCGCGTTCGCGTCGGGCAGGCGGAAGGGTCCGTAGACCTTGCGCACCACACCACGCTTACCGCGGGCGTAGCGCGGAAGCCGGGTGTGGCCGCCGGGATGAATGTTGCGTGTGGCCACTTGATCACCGGGCTTGAACCGCGCGCTCAGAGACGGCGGTCGCGCGGTTTCGGGCGCCGGGGCGGGAGGCGTGCCCGTGGTCACTCCTTTTTCTTGCAGCAGCGTGTCGACCGCGTGCAGCCAGCGCTCGTAGTACAACGCGCGGAGGTAATCCTCGGCCGGCATGCGCTCGATGGCGTGGCGAAACTCGTCGAGGTTGTAGTAGCGCCCGTTGGTCTTGTGCATCAAAGCCCGCACCACACCTTCCCAGCGCTGGTGGAAGACGGGTTCGTCGACCTCGACGTGAACTGGGCCGAATCCGTGCATGCCGCCCATGTCGTGCACCCCGTTCATGCGTTTCGAATTATGGGACCTCATCTGAACGGGGCCCGAATTTAGGAGGTTAGATGGCGACTAGCGACACACCGGAGAAACCCTCGGCGTTCCAGAAGCTGGCGGACACCGTCAGCTACGCGATGGGAACGCCCGCCAACATTGTCTTCTGGCTGCTGGCCGTCGGGACGTGGATCGCCCTCGGCCCATTCATCGCGGGGCACAACTTTCTGCCCGCCTGGTTCACGTCGCAGTCGTTCAACTTTCCGCTCAACACCGTGACCACCATCGCCGAGCTGTACATCGGTTTTCTCGTGGGCGCGTCGACCAACCGGTCCGAGCGGGACGTCAAGTCGACGCTTCGCCAGATCGCCAACCAGGAGAAGCAGATCAAGGACGTCGAGGTCAAGCTCGCGAAGTCGCTGGATCTCAACACGCAATTGACGCGCGAGGTGCACGAGCTGACGCAGCTGATCCACGAGAAGGTGTCGGCCACTTAGTCTTTATCCGGCCATGGAGCTGGAGGGCCGCGTCGCGATCGTCACCGGCGGCGGCACGGGCATCGGCCGCGCGACCTGCTTGCGGCTGGCGCGGGCGGGTGCGCGCGCGGTGGTCGTGAACTTCTCGCGCTCCGAAAAGGACGCTCTCGAGACCGCCGAGGAGCTTCGATCGCTTGGGTGTGACGGCGTCACGTTTGGCGCCGACGTGGCCGACGAGACTCGCGTGAAGGCCCTGGTCGCGTTCGCGGTGGAACGGTTCGGCCGGCTCGACGTGCTCGTCAACAACGCGGGCACGACGCACTTCATCCCCCACGCCGATCTGGACGCGTTGACCGACCAGGTGTGGGACGACATCCTTCGCGTCAACCTCAAGGGCACGTTTTTCTGCTGCCGCGCTGCCGCGCCGGAGCTGCGCAAGACCAGAGGCGCAATCGTCAACATCGGTTCGATCGCGGCCTATCGCGCGTCCGGATCGTCCATCGTGTACGCGGTCTCCAAGGCGGGCCTGCTGCAGCTGACGCGTGCCCTGGCTCTCGCGCTGGCTCCTGAAGTGCGGGTCAACTCCGTTTCGCCCGGGTTGGTTTCGACGCGCTGGTTTCGCTCGCGGTTCGGCGACGAGGCGGCGGTCGCGCAGGAGGAATCGTTTGCGGCGGCGACGCCGCTGAAGCGCATCGCGGGTCCGGACGACGTCGCCCGGGCGGTGATGGCGTTCGTGGAAAACGACGTGATCACGGGTCAGGACGTCGTGGTGGA
>DASSLR010000075.1:0-43810 GCA_035689345.1 Candidatus Dormiibacterota bacterium | reverse complement strand
GACCACGACCTGGACGATCAGCGCCACCACGACACCGCCGAGATTGCCGGCCATCATGAGGAACCCGACCGCGGCGCCCTGACGTTCGGGGCCCGCGTGCACCTCCGACCAGTCGAGCACGACCGGCAGACAGGCGAGCAGGACCACGCCTTCGAGGAAGAACCAGGCGCCCAACCAGAACACGTTGTGCCCCAGCGCGACCGCCCCAAAAGCCAGAGCGGTGATGGCCAGGGCGACCAGCAGGGCCGCGCGCCGGATGTCGCGAGACGCAACCACCGGCGGAATGATCGCGGCGCCGATGACGCCCGCGAACGTGAGGACCGCGATCAGGTTGCCGGCGGCGCCGCCCTCGCCGAAATGGTCGAGGATCGGCTGCAGCCATGTGGCGACCGCGTTGTAAGTGCCCATGCCGATGAACACGAGCGCCGCAAGCGTCCACATGAATCGATCGCGCGTGAGCCAGCGCAGGCTGACGCTCACCGACGGGTCGTCTGGATAGAAAGCCGGAGAGCGAAACAGCAACACGACGACAATCGCAGCGAGCACGGCCGGGGCCGCCTGCACGGCCAGCAACAGGGGAAGCCCACCGGCGGCGAAGAGCGGCCCGGCCGTGAGCACGGCGGCGAGAATGCCGACGAACAGCGCCGCCGTCCCGATCGAGATCGCCGCCGTCCTCTCGTTGGCTGGAAAGTAGCGCGCCGCCACCTTGGTGACGCTGTTCAGCACCAGCGGCTGGCCGGCGGCGATCACGATCATGCCTGCCGCTTGCACGCCGAAGGAAGCCGGCGCCACAAGACGCAGCAGCGCGCCCGCGGCGGTGAGGATCGCCCCCGCATCCAGGGCCTGGGCGAAGCGCACGTCGAGCCAGCGCCCGGTGGGTAGCGCGAGCACGATGTAGACGAACGGAAAGATGATCGCAAGGTCGCCGATCGTGCCGACGTCAACGTGGAGCGCGCGGGCGGCGTCGGTGTCGATGGCGGCGAAGCTCAGCCAGAGCATCTGAGTGCAGGCCGCGAGCAGGGCGTAAGCCGCGAGAATCGCCCATCGCCGCGACATCAACGGCTCTTGTTCAGGCGCGCGTAGACGCCGTGCAGGCGGTCGTATAGGTGCTTGAACTCGCGGTACATGGGTTCGTACACTGCGCGCGCTTGCGGGTCTGGCTCGAAGGTGTCGGTGACACGAACCGTGCCGCGCACATCGTCCAGCGAAACCTTCCCAAGTGACATCCCGGCGTAGAGGGCGGCGCCGCGGAGGTTCGCGTACATCGGATCGGACACGCGCTCAATGCGCCGGCCGAGGACGTCGGCGTGGATCTGGCACCAAAGGTCACTGGCCGCACCTCCGCCGAGGATGCGCAGCGCTGGCAGCGGGCGCCGCACAAAACCTTCGACTGCGTCGAGCAGCCAGCGCGCGTTGAACGCCACGCCCTCGAGCACAGCACGCACGAGCTGCGCGCGATCGGTCGCCATCGAGACGTTGAGAAAACCCGCGCGCAGCGTCCGGTCCTCCACCGGTGTGCGCTCGCCTTTGAGCCATGGCGTGAAGATCACGCCGCCCGATCCGGGCTCGGCCGTAGCGGCAAGCCGGCACAGGTCGTCGTAAGAAGGCGGCGCGACGCCGTCGCCGCTCAGCACCGAATCGCGCAGCCACTGCAGGCAAATCCCTGCCGTCTCATGGTTGTTGGCGACGAGATACTGGCCGGCTCGAAGGCCAGGCACCGTCGCCATCTGGTGGATGACGTCGGTGCGCTTGAATGGCACCTCGCAGGCGATCCACGCAGTCGTGCTGATGGTCACGTGCGCCTCATACGGCGCGACAGCGCCCGACCCGATGAACGCGGTGTGCAGGTCGGGCACGCCCGCGACGACCGGCACCGCCGGCACTCCGAGGTCACTCGCGACAGTCGGCGCGATGTCTCCCAACACCGCGCCTGTCGGCAGGAGCTGAGGCAGCCGTTTGGGGTCGCGGCCCGAACGCTCGATGAGCTCGGGCACGTAGCCGGGCGCGGCGCCCGGCCGGTTGTCGGTGAGCCACGACAGGATCATCGAAGCCGGCGTGGCGGCAATCCGGCCCGTGAAACATGCCCCGAGGTAGTCGAGCGGCTCCACCAGCGTCGTCGCGGCGGCATACGTTTCCGGCTCGCACTCACGCAGGTAGAGCTCGTGGCCGAGCGGGTCGGCGCCGTTCGGTGACGGAGCTCCACCCGTGATCTGGATCCAGCGAATCATGTTGCCGGGCGAGTAGCCGAACAGCGAAACGGGCCCGCCGACCGCCTTCGCCGCCAAGCGGCCGCCGCGCGTGTCCGCCCAGAGCATGCAGTCACCGACAGCGCGACCGTCGGCGCCCACGGGTACCGTCGAGCCCCACTGACCCGTGATACCGACGCCGGCCAGGTCGCCGATCGACGCGGCCTTCGACTCCACGACTCGGCGCACGCCCTCCTTGATCGCGCGCCACCAGTCGTGGGGATCCTGCACCGCGCCGCCGTCGGGCGTGTAGCGCGTACGCACCGCCGCGTGCGACTGCGTGAGAACCTCGCCCTGGAGCGAGACGGCGCCGGTCTTGGGTCCACCTGTTCCGAGGTCGACGGCGAGGATCCAGCCGCTGCCCACGTCAGCTGGGGGCGACTTCGTACATCGCGTCGAGCGCCGCGGCGAACAGCGTGTCGAGGATCTCGTTGCCGGCAGGGCTGCCGCCAAGGCCGTAAAGCGCGCCGCTGCGTGGCGACGGCCGCGATGGATGCTTCGCGTAATCGACTGCCTCGCGCAGGTCGGCGACAAACGCCTCCGGCACTCCTGGCGCTGTGTTCGGCCGCGTGACGCAGAAGTGCAACGCGGGCGGCAGCTGCAGGGCGTTGAGGCGCCAGCCCTTTTCGATCAGGTGGTCGTTGACGTGATAGATGTCGAGGTCGCGGGCGCGAAACGCGACGAGAAACGTCGGGTCACCGAGGACCTCGAGCTCGGCGATCGATTCCACCCCGCTCCGGATGACGTCGGCGGTCTTGAAGATCGCGTCCGCGATCTCGAGGTAACCACGCTCACCAAGGCTCACCATGGCGGCCCACGCCGCGGCGACCACGCCACCCGACCGGCTGCCCGACAGCCCCGGCGAGAAGTAGATGCCGCCGGGCCAGTCAGGATGCGTGAAGTACTGGTACTTGCGCAGCGACGCGTCGCGATACAGCAGCACCGACGTGCCCTTGAGCGAGTAGCCGTACTTGTGCGTGTCGGCGGAGATGGAGGTCACGCCCGGCACGCGGAAGTCGAACCGCGGGATGCTGCGCCCAAGGCGATCGCCCCACGGCAGGATGAAGCCGCCAAGGCAGCCGTCGACGTGCAGGCCGAGACCGTGCTCGAGTGCGATCTCCGACAGCTCCTCGATCGGGTCCACCACTCCGTGCGCGTAGTTCGGCGCGGACCCGACCAGCGCGACCGTGTTGGGCGTGACGTGGTCCCGGATCCACTTCGTGTCGGCGCGCCAGTCATCGCCGAGCGGCGCCTTGATCAGCTTCATGCCCAGCAGGTGCGCGGCTTTGTCGAGCGCCACGTGCGCCGTGACGGGCACGATCACCTCGGGCTCGGTGATGCCTTTCTCGGCGCGCGCACGGTCGCGATAGGCAAGCATCGGGTTGATCAGGCTCTCGGTGCCGCCGAACGTGACCACACCGCACGCGTCCTCGCCGTGCAGCATCGAAGCGGTCATGGCGACGATCTCGGCCTCTAGCTTGGTCGCGCTCGGATACATGTCGCGTTGCAGGACGTTCGCGTGCGCGAAGAGCTGGAACGCTTCGGTGAGGAAGCGGTAGTGGTCGTGGTCGCCGTGGTAGATCGAGCCGGACACGCGGCCGCGGTCGGCGATGCGATCCTCTTCGGAGGCCATCGCCGCCAGCTCGTCGAGGATGCTCTGGCGGTCGCGACCTTCCGGCTCGAGGCGGCGATACGACTTGTACCGATCGCGGTAGGGATAGAAGTCGATCAGCGCGGAGTCGTCGGCCATGACGGCGCCAGCTTAAGGGGTTCGGCCCGGGTGCCTCATGACCGGGTTGACCAGTTCGCCCAGGCCCTCGATGCCGATGCTGACGATGTCTCCGTCGCGCAAGGTGACGTCCGCAGGCGGCACGATGCCGGTGCCGGTGAGCAAGATGCACCCGGAGCCGAATGTCTGGTTGCGTCCGAGATGGTTCAGCAGATCGCGGATCGTTCGTTTCATAGCCGAGGTCGAAGTCTCGCCGGAGAAGATCGCGACGCCGGCGCGCCGTATCTCCAGACTGATCTTGCGGCCGTCTGGCACGTAGTCCCACGCCAGCCCGATGGCCGGCCCCAGAGCGCAGCAACCGTCGTAGACCTTCGCCTGCGGAAGGTAGAGCGGGTTCTCGCCCTCGATGCTGCGCGAGCTGACGTCATTCCCGATCGTGTAACCCACAACCTCGAGCCGGCTGTTGCATACGACCGCGAGCTCCGGTTCGGGCGCGTCCCAGGTTGAGTCGGAGCGGATGCTGATTGCCTCTCCCCCAGCCCGCACCCGGGCAGCGGTCGCCTTGAAGAAAAGCTCCGGCCGCTCGGCCGTGTAGACGCGCTCGTACGGATCCGCGCTCACCGCCTCCTCCGCGCGCGCGGTGAGGCTGCGCTGATAGGTCACTCCCGCGGCCCAGACCTCCTGGCTCTCGATCGGAGCGCGCGGCGTGGTGTTGCGCGGCGGATCAACCGGCTCGGCGGCCTGCACGCGACGCCTAATTTCTTCGACTGAAAGCGTCAGCAGCGCGTCAAGCGAAAGCGGCAGCCGGCGCCAGGCAGCCCCGGCCCGGACATACAGGCCCTCGTCGAGCCGAACTAGTTCCTCCATACCGAGCCCGTGGGGTACTCGAACCGAGCGATGGACTCCGGCCGCATCGTGATGCTGTAGCCCGGCGCGCTCGGCGCCACGTAGCACCCGTCTTTGATCACAACCGGGTCGACAAAGTGCTCGTGCAGGTGCTCGACATACTCGAGCACACGATTGTCGAGCGAGCCACTCACGGCGATGTAGTCGAACATCGAGATGTGCTGCACGTACTCGCACAGGCCTACGCCGCCGGCGTGCGGGCACACCGGCACGCCGAACTTGGCGGCCAGCAACAGAACGGCAAGGACCTCGTTCACGCCGCCGAGCCGGCATGCGTCGAGCTGGCAGAACCCGATTGCATCCGCCTGCAACAGCTGCTTGAAGACGACGCGATTCTGGCAGTGCTCGCCCGTCGCGACCTTGATCGGGGCGATCGCCCGAGCGATGGTGGCGTGGCCGAGCACGTCGTCGGGGCTCGTCGGCTCCTCGATCCAGTGCGGGCTGAACTCGGCGAGCCGGCGCACGTGGTCGATGGCTTCCTCAACCTCCCAGACCTGGTTGGCGTCCATCATCAACAGCCGCTCTGGGCCGATCTCCTCACGCACGATGCGAGCCCGCCGGATGTCGTCCTCGATGCGCTGGCCCACCTTCATCTTCACGTGTGTCCAGCCGGCGGCGACTGCCTCCCGGCAGAGAGCGCGAAGCTTCTCGTCGGAGTAGCCGAGCCACCCGGCCGAGGTCGTGTAGGCGGGATAACCAGAGCGCCGTATCTCCGCTTCGCGTGCGGCGCGGCTCGGCGACATCTCTTCGAGAATGGCGAGCGCCTCTTCCGGCGTCAGCGCATCGCTGATGTAGCGGAAGTCGATCGCCGCCACGAGCTGCGCCGGCGTCATGTCGACCAGCAGCTTCCATAGCGGCTTGCGTTCGACCTTGGCGTAGAGGTCCCACACGGCGTTGATCAGCGCCGCGGACGCGAGGTGGATCGCCCCCTTCTCTGGACCGATCCAACGCAGCTGTTGCTCTCCCGTCACCGCGCGCCAGAAGCCTCGCCAGTCGGAGGTGATCGAATCGAGGTCCCGGCCTACGATCAGCGGCACCAGCGCGTCGATGGCGGTGACGACGATCTCAGTGCCGCGGCCGAGGGTGAAGGCAAGGCCGTGTCCCTCGAGGCCGTCGCCGGCGTCGGTGCTCAGCACGACGTACGCGGCCGAATAGTCAGGAGCAGTGTGCATCGCGTCCGAACCGTCGAGCGACCGCGAGGTCGGGAACCTGATGTCGTGGACTGTCGCCTTTGTGATGCGGCGCGACATGCTAGCCCTTGACCGCGCCGACGAGCAGGCCGCGCGCGATGAATCGCTCGAGCGCGATCGCCATCGCGATCACCGGCCCGATCATGATGAGGATGAGCACCGACATGTACCACCACTGGGGCCCGCGCGTGGCGTTTTGCGCCGCCACGGTCAGTGGCAGCGTCTGCGCATTCGCGCTCGTCAGGAACAGCGCGATGAGGTACTCGTTCCACGCGAAGACGAGCACGAAGAGGAACGTGGCGACCAGGCCTGGCACCGCGAGCGGCAGCACGATCGAGCGGAAGATCCGGTAGGGCGACGCACCGTCGATCGCCGCGCTCTCCTCGAGCTCGAGCGGGATGCTCTGGAAGTAGTCGCGCATGAGCCAGACCACGATCGGTAGGTGCGACGCGACGTAAGCGATGATGAGCGCCGCCCACGTGTCCAGCAGCTGCAGCTGCTGGAAGAAGATGTAGATCGGGATCACCACCGCGACGGGCGGCAGCATGCGCTGCGAGATCATCCAGAAGGCGATGTCGTCGTTGCCGACGCCCAGCTTCGAGATCCGCTTGGCGACGGTGTTCAGCAGCAGCAGGAACAGGGCGAAGCCCACGACTGCCCCGATCTGCCACGGCGCGTGGACGGCGACCAGGACGACGGCCAGCCCCACGCCGGCAACGAACGAAGCGATCGCTCCGAGGGACACGTGGTAGCGCATCCGGACGAGCGCGTACGCCGCCATCGACCCGAGCAGCAGCGTGATCGTCGTGCTGGTCAGGCCGACGACGACGGTGTTCTCGTACGGCCTGAAGGTGTCCTCTCCCAGGTCGACGAAGATGTAGCGCCAGTTCTCCAGGGTCGGCTGGAAGTCGCGCCACGGGATGTAGAAGGGCCCACCGTTGACGTCGAGCGGAATCTTGAAAGCAGTGATCGCGAGCCAGTACAGCGGGAACAGGACGACGAATGTCCAGCCGAGCAGGAGCGCGTACGACACCACCGCCGTCGGCAGCCCGATGGTGCTGGTCGAGACCGAGTTGGATCGGCGCAGCAGGGCCACGGTTACGACATCCCCGTGATCCGGCGGCGGAACAGGTTGACGTACGTCACGCCGACGAAGGTGACGACGATGAGCAGCATGTAGGCCACGGCGGCGGAGCCGCCGATGTCGAGCGCTCGCCAGATGGTGTAGGCGTGCAGCGTCAGGGACTCGGTCGCGGTGCCGGGACCGCCGTTGGTCAGCACGTTGGGCAGGTCGACGATCTTGAAGCCCTCGATCAGACGGATCAGGACGATCGTGGATGTGGCGGGAAGGATCAGCGGGAACGTGATCCGCCAGAACACCTGCCAGCGCGTCGCCCCATCCACGACGGCGGCCTCCACCAGCTCGTGCGGCAGGGTCTCGATCGAGGCAAGGAGGACGATGAAGATGAACGGAGTCCACTGCCAGATGTCGCCGATCATCACGGCGACCCTCGCTCCCCACGGGTTGGTCACCCAGCTCACGTCGACGAGACCGAAGTGCACCCACAGGGGGTAGAGCGGCCCCTTGTCGGTGTCGGTCAGCATGCGGAACAGGTAGGCGACCCCGACAGGCGTGATCATCATTGGCAGCAGGAACACGACCCTGAAGAACCGCCGTCCCGGCAGCGCCTGGACCACCAGCAGCGCGAGGCCGAGGCCGATCAAATACTGGATCGTCACGTCGACGGCGACGTAGACGATCGTCACCGCCAGCGTCCCCGGGCGGCCGCTGGTCAGGACGGTGTTGGCGACGAGGAAGAGCAGCGCACCCGCGGCGACGGCCGCGAAGATCCTCCCGATGAGACCGCCGACCCTCAGGTTCGGGCCGCGGGCGTAGCGGTACAGCAGGTACAGCATCAGCAGGTAGGCAGCACCGAGGAAGGCGGTGCTGAGGACGGTCGGCTTGCCGAGCACGCCCAGAAAGTGCTCGTGGTCGATCCCGAAGAGGAGCTTGGCGTAGTTGTCGAATCCGACGAACTTCAGCTCCACCCCGCCTTCCGAAAAGCTCAGCCGCGACAGCGACACGTAAAGCGATGCCAGAAGGGGAAAGATCGAGAAGGCGAGGATCACGACGACCGCCGGCAGGATGAACACGCCGGCGGCGTAGCGGTCGACGCGCTCGACCACCGGGCGCCAGAGGGAGGTCATCTGACGCAAGCCGCGTGTTGACACGTAGCCGCTCACTCTAGAGGGATCCTCTTCTTCCACGGAGTTGCTTGCGTGTAGGACGGCGAGGCGTCGCCGCCTCGCCGTCTGGCGCACCGGAGTTACTTCGTGATGCTCAGGCTCGACTTGTAGGCGTCGAGCTGCGATTGCCGACCTATCTCGTCAGTCTTCTTGTTCCACTGGTCCGTGATCTGGGCCATCGTCTGATCGACGTTCAGCTCACCGGCGAGGAACTGCGCAAGCGCGGTGTCGAGCGCGGTCTGTTGGTAGTACGCCGTCTGCGGGATGCGCAGGTCGAGCACCATGTTCGGGCTCTGCAGGCTCGCCTGGATGGCGCCGAGGTAGTTCTTGGCAGCGGTCTCGCTCATGCCCGAGGCTTCCCATGGACCGAGGTTGTTGAAGTGCGAAGCGCGGTATGGGTTGAACCCGGTCTTGCCGAGGGTCACGTCGACGCTCGACTGGGCGGGCTGGGACATGTACGAGAGAAATGCGTACGCCGCGTCCTTGACCTTGCTCGACGAGGCGTGGTTGATGGCCCCCGACCAACCACCGAAGGCTGCGAACGGAGAGTGGTTGACGCCGTTGACGGCGTACGGGCACAGGGTGGAGTTGCAGTCGACGAGCTGGCCGCTCGAGCGGTCGAGGACCTGCTTCGAACCCGGCAGGATGATGGCGCCGACTTTGTCGATGACCTTGGATTGCGTCTTGTCGGTCGCCAGTGGGCCGATGTCACCCCAGTCGAGCGACAGCGCGCACCGACCCGTGACGAACAGGCCACGTGAATCGCCGACGTCGTTGTTCAGCTGGTCCGGAGGACCGAGCTTGGACAGCGTCTTGTACACGTTGAGAGCGGCGGCTGCGCCGGGGTTGTTGTAGAGCGGTTGCATGGTGGTCGTGTCGAAGAACGCACCCTGCTTTGTGCCCTGGCTCTGCAGGTAGGCCGATGCGATGGAGAGGTACATCCAGTACGACTGAGCACTCCTCTTCATCGCGAGGCAGGAGCCGTAGTCGGCCTTGCCGTCGCCGTTGAGGTCCTTGCCCTGGAAGTGCTGGGCGATGCTGATGTAGTCGTCCCAGGTCTCAGGCGGCTTCAGCCCGTCTTTCTGCAGCAGGTCGGTGCGGTAGTAGACCATCTGGAAGTCGCCGTCGAGCGGGATGGTGTAGATGTGGCCCTTGAAGCTGGCGCTGAAGTCGCGGAAGAAGGCTCCGATGTCGTTCCACTGCAGGGCGGAGTCGTTCTGGATCCGGTCGTCGAGCTGCTCGAGATAACCGGCCGGCACGTAGTCGCCCATCCATTGCGGATCGAAGACCGTCGCGTCATACGAGTTGGTCTTGGTGGAGAAGTCGGTCAGGAGCTTCTGGTAGAGGTCGGAGAACGGAACCGTGATGACCTCGATCTTGGCTCCGGTGAGCTTCTCGAAGTCAGGGGCTCGGCGCTGCAGCGGCTCGGCGATCTGAGGACCGGTGAAGGTGACGACCCTGACCGTGACGCCGCTGAATTTTTGGCCCGAAGACGTGTTGTTGCCGTTGGTACAGCCCGCGAGCGCGATCGCCGCCCCCACGACCAGCACCAGCGCCCTCGCCAGGTGTCGACTCATCTGTTCTTTCACCTCTGATTCCAAAAGCCGGGTTGCGTGCTGGAGGTGCAGGGAGAGCCCCCAAGCGCGTGGATGTAGGATGTTTAGACCGCTACGGCCGGTTTGTCAAGCCCAAATCGCGCCCGAACGGTCTATTCATCGGATGACTCTGGGCCGACTGCCTCGAGGGCGAAGCGCTGCAGGGCCCGGTGAAACAGTGCGACGAGCACGGCGACCGGCGCCAGCGAGATGACGAGCGCCGCCGCCGCGGCCGGCCACTCGAGCTCGCGCTCGAAGGTGAAGAAGTCGCTCATGGCGACCGGCACGGTCTTGACCTCACCCGAGGTCAGCACCAGCGGCACGAGGAGCAGGTTCCAGTCGATGACGAACACCACGATCGCGGTCGCGACCACCGCGGGCGCAACCATGGGCAGGACGACCTGGCCGAGGGTGCGCAGGAGGCCGGCGCCATCGATCACCGCAGCCTCCTCCCATTCGGCCGAGAGCTGGCGGCACGCACCGTGGAGCACGTACACGGCAAGCGGCGCGGTGACCGCCGCCTCGCTGAGCACGATGCCGGCGAGAGTGTCCAGCAGATGCGCGCGACGCATCAGGTCACTCAGAGGAATGACGTACGACATGGCAGGCAGGCTCGCCAGGACGACGAAGGCCGGCGAAACAAAAGACTCGAGGCGAGAACGCGATCGCGCCAGCGCGTAGGCGGCCGGATAGGACACCACGATCGTTATGAACGTCGCCGTGAGCGCGGCGACTGTGCTCGTCGTGAGCTCATCCCAGAACGCCGGCTCTGCGAGCCCGACGTCGGCGAAATGCTCCAGGGAGAGCGAGCCGGCCCATGAAGGCGGCCGGGAGGAGTTGTCGGGCACGATTCCGAGGGAGGCGAGCGCCGTCCACGTGAGCGGGAACAGGAAGACGAGGACCGCAATGGCGAGAAGCAGCGCTCGACGCTTCACCTCGAGTCGCCCTGGCTCGCCAATTTGACGTAGGCGACGCCGACGACGAGCACCGCACCCGCGATGAGCCACGCCGAGGCCGCGCCCGCCGGCCAGAGGTTGGTCTCGAACGCCTGGGCGTAGCTGTACAGCGCGGGCGTCAGCGTCGCCGTGCCGGGACCGCCGCCGGTGAGGATGAGCACGACGTCGAAACTGCCGAGAGCGAAGCCGGTCAGCAGCATGGTGACGGTGATCAGCAGCGGCCGGATCGACGGCAGAGCGACATCGAGAATCTCCCGGATCCATGAAGCGCCGGAGAGCCTGGCGACGTCCCAGCGCTCACGCGGAATGGCCGATAGACCAGGAAGTAGAAGAAAGGCGACGAAGGGCGACAGGCGCCAGACCTCGACCGCGATCACCACCGGCAGGGCAAGGCGCAGATCTCCCAGCGGCGAGGTCACGTCCGGGAAGCCGAGCCAGCCAGAGGCGAAGTTCAGAAATCCGTTGGTCGAACCGAGGAGGAAGTGCCACATCACGCCGCTGCCGATTGGGCTGACGAGCCACGGGAGGAGCAGCAGCACTCGCAGGCCGGCGCGCCCGCGGAACGGCTCTCGCAGGAGGTAGGCAATCGCGAACCCGACGACGAGCTCGAGCGGGACGGCGATGACAGTGAAAAGCACGATGTTGCGAGCGGCGGCGGCGAACTCGGGGTCGCGGACGACGGCGACATAGTTGTCGAGGCCGACGAAACTCACCTTCGTCGCGAAGGGCGAGAACGTGGTGAACGTGGAGAGAAGGCCGAGCAGCGCGGGCCCGACTAGCCAGCCCGCAAGCAAGACCGCGAGCGGGGCGAACAGAACCAGCCGGTCGCGGCGCGTGAGCCTCACCTACTTCGCGCCGGTCATGCCTCCGTCGATCACGAGTCCGGCGGCCATCATGAACTTCGACTCGTCGGACGCGAGGAAGACGGCCGCCGCAGCCACGTCCTCCGGGCGGCCGAGCTCCTGGCTCAGCTGTCGTTTACGGATGCTCGCCATTCCCTCCTCGGGGTCGGTATAGGACTCTTTCAGGTATCGCTCCACGAAGGGCGTGAGAATCGTGCCCGGAAGCAGAGCGTTCACGCGCACTCCGTGCGGCGCGAGGTCCACCTGCATCGACTTCGTCATGGCGTAGACGGCGCCCTTCGAGGCGGCGTACGAGACGCGGCGCGCAAGGCCGATCTCGGCAATGCCCGAGGACATGTTGATGATCGAGCCCGACTTGCGCTCGATCATGTGCGGGACGACCGCGCGCGTCATCAAGAAGACCCCTCGCACGTTGACTCGCATCACACGGTCGAAGAGCTCCGGCGTCGTTTCGACCGTGTCGCCGACGCCAGGTATCCCAGCGTTGTTGAACAGCACGTCGATTCGCTCATATCGCCGCACGACTCGGTCCGCGAGCTCGACCGTTTGCCGCTCGTCGGTGACGTCCACCTGCTCGGCCACGGCCTCGCCCCCGCCACGCTCGATCGCTGCCACGGTTTGCTGGGCCGCGTCGAGGTCGATGTCGGCCACGACCACACGCGCCGCCTCCGAGGCGAACAGGAGCGCGCTGGCCTGCCCGATGCCGGAGCCCGCGCCCGTGATCACACAAACTTTGCCGGCGAGACGGGTGCCCATCGTCATTGGTTAGCTATATGCTGAAGCTCCGATGTTTGTCAACGCCTCAGCTTCGGAAGCTGTGCGTAGAGCGTTGGAGACCCCTTGAACGTCCGATCTATTCGGTCCAGAAAGGTGCCTCGTGTAACTGAGGGTGCCATCGACAAGATCCGCGAGCGCATCGTATCCGGTGCCTGGGGGCCTGGCGACCGACTTCCGCGCGAGAGCGAGCTTGCCGCCGAGCTCGGCCTCTCTCGCAACTCTCTGCGCGAGGCCGTCCGCGCCCTGTCCCAGCTGCGCGTGCTCGAGGTGCGGCAGGGCGACGGAACGTACGTCAGCAGCCTCGAGCCGAGGCTTCTTCTCGAGAGCACCGGTTTCATCAGCCACCTCCTGCTCGGCGACACCGAGCTCGAGCTCTACGAGGTAAGGCGCATCCTCGAGGCCGCGGCCGCCTCCCTCGCCGCGGGCAGGATCGACGCCCACGAGAAGGCGGAGCTGGCCGCGAGCCTGGAGCGCATGCGCGAGGCGCGCAACGTCGAGGAGCTCGTCGAGGCCGACGTGGCGTTCCATGCGGTCATCGCCAAGGCCGCCGGCAACGCCGTCCTGACCTCGCTGCTCGCGAGCCTGGCCACGCGGACGATGCGAGCCCGCCTGTGGCACGGTCGAGAGGCGGACGGGGCGCTGGACGAGACGCGAGAGGAACACCGGCGTATCTATGACGCCATCACGGCCGGCGACCCGGAGCTGGCGCGCGCCACCGCGACGGCGCACATCGCGAGCAGCGAGCGCTGGCTCAGGGGTCAGCTCACCGCAGGCAAGAGCAACTGAATGGAGGTCGGGCTGCACACGCGCATCAAGCCGGGCTCCGAAGAGCGGTACGAGGAATACCACCGTGCTGTCTGGCCGGAGGTGATCGCGGCCATCAAAGCTGCGGGAATCCGGCGCTACGTGATCTTTCGCGACGGCCTCGACCTTTTCCACTTCATCGAGTGCGACGACTATGACAGGGCGATGGCCGAGATCGCGCGGGACCCGACCAGCATGAAATGGGAGGCGGAGATCGCCGAGATGATGGCCGTCACCCACGACTTCAGCGGTCAGGCCGGCGACCGCATGCGCAAGATTTGGGAACTCTAGCGCTCCGGCCCCTCGGCAGAACTCGTCTGCAGGTGACCGTCCTGGGTCTTGGCTCGGCGCCGCTGGGCAATCTGTTCGAAGTCGTCACCGACGACGAGGCGCACCGCGTCGTCGACGCCGCGTGGGAATCGGGAATCCGTTTCTTCGACACCGCCCCGCTGTACGGCCACGGCCTCGCCGAACGGCGATTCGGCGCGGTCCTGAGCAGCAAGCCTCGCGACGAGTACGTCCTCGCGACGAAGGTCGGGAGGCTGCTCCGCGCCGGCGCGCCGCCCGAGCCCGGCCAGTCGTTTGTGGGCGTTCCGCCGGTGAACCCGGTCTTCGACTTTTCCTACGACGGCGTCATGCGCTCCGTTGAGGAGAGCCTCGAGCGGCTGGGGCTCGACCGGATCGACGTGCTGCACATCCACGACCCTGACGACCACTACGAAGAGGCGCTCACGGGCGCATACCGCGCGCTGGACCGGCTGCGCGCCGACGGCACCATCCGCGCAGTCGGGGCGGGCATGAATCAATCCGAGATGCTCGTCCGGTTCGCGCGCGAGGGAAACTTCGATTGCTTCCTCCTCGCGGGACGGCACACGCTGCTGGACCGCACCGGCGACCGCGAGCTGCTGCCGCTGTGCCTCGAGCGAGGCATCGGGATCATCGCGGGCGGTGTGTTCAACAGCGGCATCCTCGCGAACCCGAAGCCGGGCGCGAGGTTCAACTACGTGGCTGCGCCCGCCGCTCTGATCGAAAGGGCGCAGGAGATCGCGGCCACCTGCGCGAGGCATGGTGTCGACATCAAGGCAGCTGCCATCCAGTTTCCGCTGCGCCACCCGGCCGTCGCCACCGTGCTGACGGGATGCCGTTCGGTGCGAGAGCTGGAGGAGAACGTGCGGATGTTCCAGGCGCCGGTCCCGGACGAGCTGTGGGAAGAGCTGGGCTGACGATCGTCGACGCGCACCACCACTTCTGGGATCCAGGGCGGCGGGAGTATCCGTGGATGGGTGCCGAGCTGGAAGCCATCCGGCGCCGCTTCGAACCCGATGACATGCGCCCGGAGCTGCAGGCGAACCACATCCAGAAGACGGTTCTCGTTCAGACCGTGTCGAGCATTGACGAGACGCGAGAGTTTCTCGCGACCGCTGCCGAGACCGATTTCGTGGCCGGCGTGGTGGGCTGGGTCGACCTCACAGATGCGGCAGTCGCCGACCGGCTCGCCGAGCTGCGGAAGGGGAGCGGCGGTGACCGTCTCGTCGGCATCCGCCACCAGGTGCACGACGAGGCCGATCGCGATTGGCTGCGCCGCGATGACGTGCGGCGCGGACTGAGTGCGGTCGCGGACGCGGGCCTGGTCTACGACGTGCTGGTGCGCACGCGCGAGCTGCCCGCGGCGCTGGAGACCGTGCGCGGCCGCCCTGGAATGAAGTTCGTCGTCGACCACGCCGCCAAGCCAAGAATCGCGGACGGACCGCGTGACCTCGAGTGGGAGCGCGCGATGGCGCCGCTGGCGGAACTGCCCAACGTCACGTGCAAGCTGTCGGGGCTCGTGACGGAGGCGAGCTGGGACTCCTGGACGCAGGAGCAGCTCGAACCCTACGTGCGGCGCGTGCTCGAATGGTTCGGGCCTGAGCGCTGCATGTTCGGATCCGACTGGCCGGTGTGCCTGCTGGCCGCCAGCTACTCGCAGGTAGTGGAAACGATCAGGCAGGTCGTCGGTGATGACGAGGATGTGTTCTCGCGCACTGCGATGCGCGTGTACGGCCTTACCGGCTAGGCGACCTTGTCCACTTGCTCCGCCCAGCGCTCGTCGATGCGCCGGGCCTTGTAGACCGTGAACGCGACCGCCCAGGCGAGGATGAACGCGCCCACTATGAAGTAGCCGGCGCGCCCGAGAACGTCGAATCCCGCGATCGCACCGAACATGCCACCACGCAGGTCGAGCGTCTGGATGAGCACCTGCACGAGCTCGACAGTGCCGACGAACAGCGCGACGGCGACGGAGAGGCTGGTCATCGTCAGGTTGTAGAACACCTTGCGCATCGGACTGGCGAAGGCCCACGAATACGCCTTGGCCATGAACGCACCGTCCGCCGTGTCCATCAACGACATGCCCGCGGCGAAGATGAGCGGCAGGGAGATCACTGCGGTGAATGGCAATCCGTTGGCCGCCGCGCCGGCGGAGACGGCCAGCAAAGCGACCTCTGAGGCCGTGTCAAAGCCGAGGCCGAAAAGGAAACCGACGGGATACATCTGCCAGCTGTGCTCGATGACCCTGAAGATCCGGCCGAAGAATCGGGTCATGATGCCGCCCGCCAGCAGCTTGTGTTCGAGGTGCTCGTGGTCGGCCTCGCCCGCACGCATCTGCCGAAACAGGCGAATGACGTCGACCAGGATCGCCAGGTTCATGAGCCCGATCGCGATCAGGAAACCTGCCGACACGAACGTGCCGACGGTGCTGCCGATGTCGCGAGCCGTGCCGTTGTCGAGCAGCCACTTCACGGTCAGACCGAGGGCGGCGGTGATGAGGAGAACGACGGTCGAGTGGCCGAGGGAGAAGAAGAAGCCGACGCCCATCGGCCGCCGGCCGTCCTGCAGCAGCTTGCGCGTCGTGTTGTCGATGGCCGAGAGGTGGTCCGCGTCGAAGGCGTGGCGCAGCCCGAACGTGTAGGCGAGCCCACCCAGCGCCAGGAATGCCGGATGGCCCAGCCCGTACGCGAGCAGAAGGCCCCATCCCGCCACGTGCAGCAGGGCCACTCCGCCGGCGAGTCCTGCCAGCCGCCGTCGTTCCCCGCGGTCGAACGACCTGGCCAGCTCCACTCCCATCAAGACCCTTCGAGCCTACCCGTTATTGCGACATTGTCGCAACTAGCAGTTCACCGCGACCCGCCGGGAATCTGGCGGTAACCTGCTGGAGGTGGAGATCGACCGGCTGCCCGTGCAGGTCCAGGCGCTCCTGCGCCGCCTCGCCCAGGTGGTGAGCTCGCGCGAACCCGCCATCCGGGCCGGCGTCCAGGCTCTCCGCGAGAAATATCCGCACCTAACCAATGACCAACTCGCGATGGAGCTCATCCGTTCCACGAGGCGGCGCGTCGCCGCGACCGGTGCGTTGAGCGGCGCCGCGTCGATCGCGCCCGGGATCGGCACTGTGCTCGCCATCGGCACGATCACGAGCCAGGCGTTCTACGCCCTCGAGCAGGAGGTCGAGCTCGTGCTCGGGATCGCGATGATCTACGGCCACGAGCTGGGCGGATCGGAGGATCGCGTCCTCGAGGCGCTCGTCGTCATCGGCATCGCCGGCGGAGCGCTCAAGCTGCGCGAGGAAGTGCTGATCGCGGGCGGCGAGCGCATCGCCGTGGCCGCATTCCGCGCGATGCCGGGACTCATCGTCGCCCACACCAGCGGCAGGCTGCTGAGCCGCATCCTCACGCGCGCGGCCACAACGGGCGTCGCGAAGGTGGCGGCGCGCGTCATACCTCTCGCGATCGGAGTGGGCATCGGGGCGGGGTTCGACTGGCTGACGGTCAGCGGACTCGGCCACGCGGCCGTGCGCTACTACGGACCCGGCGGTCCGGGCGCTCGTCCCCTGCTACTTGCTCCGGAAGATTCCTCGCACGTCGAACTGGGCCGCTGACGCGATCTGATCGAAGTCGCACTGCTTCGGCTTCTTGTCGGTGCGCCAGCGCAGGAATCCTGTCGCGTGGCGGAACCTCTGCCCCGCCTCGAGCTTGTCGTAGGTGACCTCGCAGACCAGCACCGGCTTGACGGTGACCCATTCGGTGTCCTTGCCTCCCGACCAGCGGCTCAGCCCGCCCGGCATGCGCGCGCTCATGTCGCGCCACTCTTTCGGTGGTTCGGTCTCGAGAGGCTTCAGCCTGGCGATGAGCTCTTTGCGCTCGGCGGCGTTGAAGGAGGACGTGTGGCCGACGTAGTGCAGCGTGCCCTTCTTGTCATAGAGCCCGAGCAGCAACGAGCCAAGCGTCTTGCCGTCGTATGACTTGCGCCAGCCGATGACGACGCAGTCCGCGGTGCGCTGGTGCTTGATCTTCACCCACAGTCGCTTGCCCGGCACGTAGGCCCCTGTCCAGGACTTCGCGATCACGCCGTCGAGCCCCGCGCCTTCGAACACCTCGAACCAGCTGTTCGCAGTCGCGCGGTCACGCGTATACGGCGTGAGAAAGATCGGTGACTTCACGCCTTTGAGCAGCGCCTCGAGCTTCTTGCGCCGCTCGCCCAGCGGCAGCGGCCTGAGGTCCTTGCCGCCCGCGCTGAGGATGTCGAACGCCACGTACCACGCCGGCGTGGCCTGGCTCAACATGCGCACGCGCGACTCGGCGGGATGGATGCGCTGCTGGAGCGCGCCGAAATCGAGGCCGTCCTCTCCCGCCACGATCAGCTCGCCGTCGAGCACGACCTTCTGCTCGCGCAGCGTGCGCAAAGGGGCAATCAGCTCCGGGAAGTAGCGCGTCATGGGTCGCGCGCCGCGGCTGACCAGCTCGACCTCGTCCCCGTCGCGGAAGACCAGGGTGCGAAAGCCGTCCCACTTGGGCTCGTACTCCCAGTCACCGCCGGTCGGGATGCCGTCCTGCGGCGCCGACAGCATCGGCTCCATGTCGCGGGGGACCGGCAGCTTCAACGCCCGCGGACGTCCGTAAAGCAGGAAGCCCGCTTGCGCGAGCTTCCCAAGGCTGGGGTGGGGGCGTGGAGTCGAATTTCAGGAGCCGGTCTCACCGGCCGCCGATATGGTACCACGCCCCTTGTCCGTCCACAAGATATAGACAAACTGGGGAAAACGCCTGGTCTCAGGACCTGGGGGTGAAGCGCTTCAGCAGGTCACCCACGGTCATGTCGCTGTAGTCGCGGCCGAGCGCCGCCTGGGCGGTGTGCCAGATCGCCTCCGCCTGGGGCGGCCCGTGGTCGATCAGGGCCGACAGCTTCATGGCGCTGAACAGCTCGATCGTCGGCACCTGGCGGAGCTGGTCCGCGGTCCACTGGGCCCACTGCAGGACAGTGCCTTCGCTCGGGGCGACGACCTTGTTGGCCACCGCGGCCGCCTGGGCCTGGACCTTGTCGGCGGCCCTCTGCGCCGCCGCGGCGGTCTGCTTGGCGCTCGCGGCCACCTCCTTGGCGCCGGCCGCCGCCGCCGCAACCACCGGTTCCACGGCCGCCTGGGCCTTGGCCACGGCCTCCTCGGCGCGCTTGGGCATGGTCGTCAGGCCTTCGTGGGCGGTGGCGTTGATCCGGTCGATCGCCGACTCCTCTTTGTCGTGCCCGTCGCCGTCGGTCTTGCTGCCGCGATCGACGAATCCGCGACCGAGGGCTCCGCCGACCAGGTTCGGCACGTCGAGACCTGTGAGTCCCTTGATGGCCGTGGTCGACTCGATCACCGCCCGGGTTGCGTTCTTGACGAGGTCGGAGGCGCCCTCCGCGCTCATCACGGTCAGCGAGTTGATGTGGCCCATCGGCTCGGCCGCCGCCTTGACGATCTCCGGCAGGGCGGCGAGAACCGTCTGGATGATGGCCGCCTCGTTGAACTGCTTGTACGCGTCGGCACGCATGGCGAGCGCCTTCGCTTCGGCCTCACCTTTCGTGAGCACGATCTGGGCCTCGGCCCCACCTTCGAGGCGCGTGGTCTCGGCGTCGGCCTCGGCGGCCGCGATGCGAGCGCGCTTTGCGCCTTCGGCCGTAGCGATGACCGCCTGGGCTTCCGCGGCCGCCGGCTTGACGGTGGTCGACAGCAGCTCCTTCTCCTTGCGGTCAGCCTCCAGCTGGGCGAGCTCTGTCTGCTTGCGCACCACCTCCTGCTGCGCCTCCGCCTGGGCCAGGGGTCCGGACTGGTCGGCGCGCGCCTGGGCGGCGGCGACCTGCGTCTTGGTCTCGGCCTCGCGCAGAGACACGTCCCGGCCGGCGTTGATCTTGACCTGCTGGGCCTCTGCCTCTCGCACCGCCGCCTGCTGGTCGGCGGCCGCGCGCGCCATGCGCGCGTCGCGCTCGACGGTCGCGAGGTTCTGCTGACCGAGCAGCTCGATGTAGTTGCTGTCGTCGGAAAAGCTCTGGATGGTGAACGCGTCGATCTGCAGGCCGCTGGTGGCGAGGTCGCCCTTGGCCGCGTCCTGGACCTGCTGCAGAAGCTTCTGACGGTCGCGGATGAGCTCCTCGATGGTCAGGGTGCCGACGATGGATCGGAGCGAGCCCTCGAGCACGTTCTTGACGATGGAGTCGACCTGCTCGGGTTTCGCGTCGAGGAAGCGCTCGGCTGCGTTGCGCAGGGACTCCACGTCGCGGCCGATCTTGAACGTGGCGACACCCTGGACCTGGACCTTGATGCCCTGGCTGGTCACCGCGTCGGACAGCGAGACGTTGATCTGGCGCGCGGTCAGCTTCATCTTGCCGACGCGGTTGATGAGGGGCATCACGATGGTGCCGCCACCGACCACGACCTTCACGCCCTTGTCGCCGGGCGACGAGATCTGCTGGCCCCGCTCGTCGTGCACCTTGGCGCCGCGCGAGCCGGCCACGATGATCGCCTCGTTGGCGCCCGCCACCTTGTAGCGGCTGGCGACGAACGCGATGATCAGGATGAGGATGACCACGCCGGCCACCACCAGGAACGGCGAGGAAGTCAAGAAATCAGGCATCGGACCTAGCTCCTTCATTGGTTGCCAACGAGACTGGCGTCACGACGAGGTTGGTGCCCGCCACGGCCACGACCTTGACCGACCTGCCCGCCGGGATCTCGTCGTCGGCGGTGGCGGTCATGTTGTGCGAGGCACCCGCGAAGCTGATCATCACGCTCCCGAACTTGTTGGCCGGGATGGCGACCGAGACGCGGCCGGTCGACCCGACCATGTCCTGCAGGCTGAAGGTCTCGCTGGACTCGGCCTGGCGCAGGATCTTGAAGGCGCCGAAAACCACGCCTGAGCCGAGGACGCCCGCCACCAACCCGCTGAGCGTGGCCCCGCCGACCCCGATGCCGAGGCTGTGGAGCCCGAAGAGGCCGCCCACGCCGAACATCGAGATGAAGCCGAGCAGCAGGGGCGTCGGCGAGACCCCGGCGACGTCGAAGCCGAGGTGGATGGCGCCGAGCAGGCCGCCGAAGATGTCGTCCACGATGAGGGTCAGCAGGAGCAGCGCGCCCCCGAGCAGGAGGCAGACTCCGAAGACGACGTCGGCGGCGTTCATCCCCAGCTCACCCGGTCCCGAATCTTAGGACGGGTGCACCTGGTTCGTTACCGGTCGAGGAACTCCGCGATCGCCCGAGCCGCGTCCTCGTTCATGCCCACCGTGTAGTGGTTGGCCTCCACCTCGACCCCGGTGGCCGACGGCACCTCCCGCAGGAAGCGCGCGTACTCGTCCGCGGTGATCAGGAAGCCGAAGTTGGGCGGGACCTGCTGCGCCGCCCGGACGAGCAGCACCGGCATGGTGAGGGCCTTCCAGAGGGAGTACGGGTCCTGCGTCAGGCGGTACTGCTCGTCCTCCCAGGGTGCGGCCCTGTGGGTGCGGAACGAGACGCCGCCCTCGACGTCCACCAGCTCGTAGTCGAAGAGGCGCTCCCAGGGCGGCCAGGGCTGGTACTGGGGCAGGTTCCTGGCGAGCGTCGTGAAGGCCTCGCGCGAGGGGAAGACTGTCGCGAGCCTGTCGAGCCCCGCGTAGACCGGAACCTTGATCGACTCCTCCGGGAGGCCGGCGGCGTCGATGAGGACGACGCGACGCACGCGGTCCGGCGCCATCTGCGCCACCACCATGGCGATCCACGCGCCCATCGACCAGCCGATGACGTCGAAGGTCTTCGCCTCGAGCTGGTCGGCCATCTCGATGACGTCGCGGGCGTGCGCCGGCCAGCCGTAGCTGCCGGGCCCGCTGTCGGGGCTGCGTCCCCGGCCGCGCGGATCGAAGGCCAGCTTGCGGTGTGTGGCGCCGTCGAGGGCGTCGAAGATCACGTCGAAGCTGCGCAGGTTGGCGCTCAGGCCGGGGATGCCGACGACCAGCTGCGCGGACACCGAGCCGGAGATCTCGCAGGCCACCTCGCCGAATTGAAGCTTCATCGGCCTGGCGACGGCCTGAGTCATCCGCCTGACTGTAAGCCGAATTCAGCCCGGCCTGCGTTGTGTTGGTGATGGCAATCGAACGTAGGGGCTCGCGGCTCGGCGACGTCGCCTTCTGGCTGGCGGTCGCCTCGTCGACCCTGATCGGTCTGACGTTCCTGATCTCCGAGATCGGTTCCCTGCTCGGGGCACCGCCTCAGCAGGTCTGGTTCAGCCTGATGATCGGCCTGGGCATCGCCGCTGGGCTTGCGTGCGCGTTCGCGGGCGTCGTGACCGCCCACGCGTCGCGTCGCCAGGACGGGGCGGGCCGGCGCGCGCGGAGCGCGCTGGTGATCGGCTACTGCATCCTGGGCTCGCTGGCCGCGCTGGCGGTCCTGGGCACCGTGGCCCTCATCGGCTTCGCGAACGACTAGCGATCCGACGAACTGTCTGCCGGACTCACCGGCCTACGAACTCAGAATCTTCGCCTTCTCCATTTGAAACTCTTCGTCCGAGAGGATGCCCTGGCTCTTCAGGTCGGCCAGCTTCTTCAGTTGGTCGAGCCGGTCGGGTTGCGGTGCGGATGTAGCTGCAGCGACCGGTTGGGCATGGACGGTCACGTGCTGACTCCGTTGCTTGGCGAAGTGGATCATCGTCTGCAGCGAATCTCGGAAACGATTCGCGAAGGCCATGTGGACCAGACCTTCGAGGCTGTCCTTGCTGGCGGACTCGACAAGGATCGTGCCGGTGCCGATCAGCGGCTTGTGATAGGTGACTTGCCGGATGTCAGTCAGATAGACCTGCTTGCTGTCCTTGTTCACTATCCCGGTTGACCAGACCAGCCGGTGCGTGGTGAGCACGAGTCGGTCAGTGCTGAAGCCCCAATGCATCGCCGTATCGACGATCCACTCGTCGTCCAGCAGTGGAGTTCCACCCGGAAGCCGCCCGCGCAGCCTCTTTAGTGGCAGTGGGCATTCCTTCTGGGCTTCTGCAAACGAATCGTCGTCCTGTCGAGAGGCACTCGATTCGAGTTCATAGATCGAATGGCCGGCCGCGATGACCTCCATCAATTTCTTGCCGGCCTCCCCGATGGGCCCGGTCTTCACATCACCACCGTGAACTTCGAGCATCAACCGGCTCGCCTGTCGCTGCTCCCCAGACAGCAGGCCCGGTGCTTTGGTCGCCGGCTGAGCCACGAGCGCCTTCCAGCGAAAACCGTCGTAGTACCAGTTGCCGTCGTCCGCGACGATTGCCCCCTGAACGATCTTTGCCATGGCCAAAACCTCCGATTCACGCTCGGCCAAGTGAAGCGAGAGGGGTAGGGGCGGTGGACCCCCTACCTCGGGACGGAACGCCCGTCTGCGCGGGCGGTCCCGTTCTGACCGTGGGTGGTCGGGCGGGCGAGATGTAGCCCGGCTCAGGCATCGGCCACCCCTGCCTTCGCAGTCGCCCGGCTCTCAGGTCTCGGGCCAACCGGTCCTGGCGCGTCCGAAGTTCGCGTACACGAATCACGGAGCGTCGGCGAGGATGGGATCAGCTGTTCACGAGGGACCAGCGCCTACGCCACTTTCCTGATCACGGGCAGCGACCGATAGTCGGATTCCAACCGGGTCAGGTGGTGGTCGCGCCACTCCCATACCTCTAGCCCATGTAGCCCCCGACCCTCTTTGGAGGTGACGGTGCGGCCCTTGACGCGATTCTGAAGTCGAAAACTGGTCGGGCGGGCGAGATTTGAACTCGCGGTCTCCTGGTCCCAAACCAGGCGCTTTTCCGAGCTAAGCTACCGCCCGCTTCGCTACCCGGACGATTGAAGCAGAGAGGGACTCGAGCGCGTGCCGCGGCGGCGCGCAATCCAAAGCGCTGTACAGCAACGCTTGGCAACGCTATAGTTGCGCGCAACTTATGAGCATGGACCCTTCCGCCCCACCTCCGCCTCCGCCGCCGCCGTCTCCGCCGCCGACCTACGAGCCCGCTCCCATGGCCCCGCCTCCGGCGTACGCGCCGATGGCCGCCGGCCCCACCCCGCCGCGGCGCGGCCGCGGACCCCTTCTGGCCATCGTCATGGTGGTCGTGCTGGTCATCGTCGTGCTGGGCGGATACGTGGTCGGGGGCTTTGTCTTCGCCCAGGGCAAGCTCAATTCGGCGACCGACGCCTACAACAAGGTCGTCGACCACGAGAACAAGCTGACCGACTACTTCAACAACCTCGACTCCCAGTTCACCAAGAACAACACCGACCCGGCCAACGCGACGTCCGACGAGATCAAGCAGGAGAAGGCCCTCTACCTGCAGCTGGCGTCGCAGTCGCAGGCCGCTCAGCCGCAGGTCACCGCCGACGACAACTCGCTGGCCAGCGCCGACGCGGGTCTCAAGGAGAACTCGTGGCTGACCGTGCTCAGCAAGGGAAGCCTCGACAAGGCCTCCACCCGGATCGGACACGCCCGCGCGGCCCTCGCGGTGGCCAAGACCATCCTGGCCGACTCGATCCTTTACGGGCAGTTCTACGCCACCGTCGACGACGCGGCCCTCGACCTGGACGCTCTCAGCGCGGCGGCCGACAAGGGTGACCTGAACGCCGTCGACACCGCCATCAACACCTTGAAGAGCGACGTGGCCAAGGCCATCCAGGAAGACAAGGCTCCCGGTGTGGCGTCGCAGATGGACGCCTTCCTGAAGGACCTGCAGACCACGGCCACCGACTTCTCGGCCCTGGTGGCGGCGGTTCGCGCCGGCGACCAGAACGGCGTCAACCACGCCGTCGCGCTGCTCGACGCGGACACGAAGAAGCTCGACGCCTACGACTTCGACGCGATGAACACGCAAGAGCAGGCCTTCTACAAGAACCTGATCGACAACTACAACAAGGAGATCGACGCGGCCAACAAGACCTGACGTCAGGTCATCGTTCCGTCAGGCCGGCAGTCGATCCAGGGCTCCCGAGGAGAGCAGCGCGCGCACCGCGTTGGCGCGATGGCTGTAGCGCCGCTTCTCCTCGGGCGGCATCTCGCCGAAGGTCTTGCCCGTGCCAGGCACGAGGAAGATGGGGTCGTAGCCGAACCCGGCCTCTCCCCTCCACTCCGGCACCACCTCGCCGCGACACTCGCCCTCGAATATGTCCGTGGTGCGGCCCGGCACGGCCAGCGCGACCGTGCACACGAAACGGGCGAGCCAGGGCCGCGGCCGGCCGCGCAGCCGCTCGAGCAGGGCTTCGGTCCGCTCCTTCTGGGTGGGCCCGAGCCTGGCCGAACGGATGCCGGGAAAACCGTCGAGCGAGTCCACCTCGAGGCCTGAGTCGTCGCCCAGCGCCGGCAGGCCGGATCTGGCGGCGGCCGCGCCGGCTTTGAGGCGTGCGTTCTCGGCGTAGGTCGAGCCGGTCTCCTCGATGTCGGGGTCGTACGCGACCAGCTCGACACCCGCGCCAGCCAGGAGGTCGCGGTACTCCTTCAGCTTGCCCGCGTTCCCGGTCGCGATGACAAGCCGGTGCTTGTCAGCCAAGCGCCGCGATGGCTCTTTTCTGGTGGACGATCAGCTCCTTGATGCCCTTGTGCGCCAGCGAGACCATCGCGTCGAGCTCGGTGCGCGAGTACGGTGCGCCCTCGGCGGTCGCCTGCAGCTCGATCATGCGGCCGTCCTCGGTCATGACGCAGTTGAGGTCGGTGGACGCCTGGAAGTCCTCGGTGTAGTCGAGGTCGAGGCGAGGGATGGCGTCGATCACGCCGCAGCTCACAGCGGCGACGTAGTGGCGCACGGGGATCGCGTCGATCATGCGCGCGTCCTTCATGCGCTTGAGGGCCATGTAGAGGGCCGCGAACGCCCCGGTGATGGACGCCGTCCGGGTTCCGCCGTCGGCCTGCAGCACGTCGCAGTCGAGGGTGATCGTGCGTTCCCCGATCTTGCCCATGTCGACGGCGGCGCGGACCGAGCGTCCGATGAGGCGCTGGATCTCGTGGGTGCGGCCGCCGATGCGTCCCTGGATCGCCTCGCGCGTCCCTCGGTCGTGTGTCGAGCGCGGAAGCATCGAGTACTCGGCGGTGATCCATCCCTGGCCGCTTCCGCGCCGGTGCGGGGGCACGCGGTCCTCGACGCTCGCCGTGATCCACACGCGCGTCCGGCCCATCTCGATGAGGCAGGAACCCTCGGCGTGCACGTTGACGCCCAGCTCGATCTTGACGGGCCGGAGCTCGTCCATCTGCCGCCCGTCGTGGCGCGCGCCGGAGGTCATCGGCCCGCCAGCTTGAGGACCAGGGCGCTTCCCTCGAAGAAGATGTAGAGCGGCACGAACATGATCAGCGGCGTCACCGGGTCGGTCCCCGGCGTGAGGAAGTTGGCGAGGATGCCGAGACCGAGGAACCAGAACGCGCGGTTCTTGTAAAGCCACTTCGAGCTGATGATCCGCAGCATCCCCAGCACGAACAGCACGACCGGCAGCTCGAAGACGCAGCCGAAGCCGATCACCATCAGCAGGACGAAGCTCACGAGCGCGCTGATGTCGGCCACGTAGGTCGTGTTCGGCGGCGCAAACGAGTTGAGCACGTGCAGGTACAGCGGCAGGGCGAACAGCGCGACGGCCACGCCGATGGCGAAGAAGACGATCGTCGCGAGGATCAGCGGCAGGATGAACCGCCGCTCGTGCGGATGAAGGCCCGGGCTGACGAACCACCAGATCTGCTGGATGACCACCGGTGCCGCGATGATCACGCCGATGTAGAGCGCGACCTTCAGCTCGAGGAGAACTCCACCGGCGGGCTGCAGATAGATCGCGTGACCGATGCCCGCGCGGTCGATCAGCCAGCCGATGACGCGACCGGAGATGAAGAACGACGCAATCGTCGCCACCGCCCACGCGACGAGCGCGACGATGAGGGCGCGACGAAGCGCCTCGAGGTGCTCGATGATCGTCATCCGCTGCTCTTCGACGAGCATCGGCGCGCGCCGGGGCACGCGCTGGAGAACCCGGTTCAGAAGGGCCAAGGGTCAGCCCTCAGCTGCTGGAGGAAGGCGCCTTGGGTTCCGAGCTTGAGGTCGAGTCCACCTTCGCGGCAGGTTCCGACTTGCTCGACTCCACGGTCTTGTTGACCTCGTTCGACAGCTCAGTCGTGGCCTTCCTGAACTCGCGCATCGCCCTGCCCAGACCCGCGCCGAGCTCGGGCAGCCGGCCCGGCCCGAAGATGATCAGCACGACGACGAGTAGAAGAACGATGTAGATCCAGTGGTTGCCGAACATCTCGAGCCGATTATAGGCCACGCCCCTCCGGGCTCCTCCGCGCCGGAGGGCCTGCGCGAGATCAGGTGACCGCGATCGTGATCGTGTTGATGCGATCGCCGGGGGTCAGGGCGGCGACGTGGTCGGTGAGGCCGTTGGTGACCTCCCCGAAGTAGTTGTAGGTCGCCGTCGGGCCGGACCCCGGCCACGCGCTCTTCGTGATGAAGAACTGGCTTCCATTGACGGGACCGCCGGGGATGCGCGCCATGCCCACCGAGCCCGGATCCCATTTCAGGCCGTTCGTTTTCTCCTCGGGGAGCGTGTAGCCTGGGCCGCCGCGGCCGTTGCCCAGCGGGTCGCCGCCCTGGACCTCCCAGTCGGGTGCGTCCCAGAACGTGAGGCCGTTGTAGTAACCGTTGACCGCGAGCACGACGAAGTTGTTGACGGTGACAGGCGCGTACTCGGGGTGCAGCTTGATGACGATGCTGCCCTGTGTCGTATACAGCGTGGCCGTGTAGGTCTTGCCGGCCTTGATGCAGATCGGCTGAAGGCCGACGAACTCGTGCGGCCCAAGTCGCGTCGACGTCTTGCAGTCGGCCAGCTGCGAGGGCACTACCGGCTGCAGCGCCTTGTCCATGGCGAGTCCGGCGCCGAGCACTACCGCGAGCACGGCGATGAGAATGGCGATGGGGATCCATGGCCTCCGCCGCCATGTCTCCGGGAGGATCAGCTCGTCTTCCGTGTCGACCGGGGCGGGTCGAGGGGCGGCTTTGGCTTTGGTCACCTGACTGCGGCGGCGGCGATGGCGGCCGCGAGACCGCGGATCGTGTACTCGCGCGCGATGATCTCGACGTTCAGGCCAAGCTTGCGCGCCGTGTCCGCCGTGACCGGGCCCATGCACGCGATGACCGCGTCGCCGAGCACCGCCGGCAGCCTGTCCTCGGGAAACGCGCGCACGAAGTTCGCCACGGTCGACGAGCTCGTGAAGGTGATGAAGTCGACCCCTTCGGCGGCGAACAGCTTCATGAGCGCGGGCCCCGCGTCGGGCGGGCACACGGCCTGGTAGACGGGAAGGATGTGGACTTCAGCACCTCGTTTCGCAAGGAGGGATGGTAGGGCGTCGCGCGCGACCTCTGCACGCGGCACGAGCACCCGCATCCCCTCCATCTCCCAGCCTTCGAGGGCCTTGGCCAGGCCCTCGGCCGTGTACTCGCTGGTGACCAGCTCGGGCCGCAGGCCGTGCGTCGCCATCGACTCGGCGGTCTCCTGGCCGATGGCGCACAGCTTGCTGCCGTAAAACGCCCGCGCGTCGGCGCCTGCGGTGTTCAGCATCTGGAAGAAGATGTCCACCGCGTTCGCGGACGCGAAGATGACCAGCGCGGTGCTATCGAGGTTGGCGATCGCCTCGCGCACCCGGTCGTCGGTCGGCATCGGCCGGATGGCGATCGTCGGGATCTCCACCACCGCCGCGCCGAGGTCGGCGAGCTCGCGCCGGAACGGCTCCACCTGGTGCCTGGCCCGCGTGATGAGCACGCGCCGCCCGTGCAGCGGCCGGCGCGAGAGCGAGTCCAGCCGCTCGGCCATCTCCACACCGGGACCGAGCACGAGCAGCGCGTCGCCGCGCAATCCGTAGGTGGCCGCCTTCCGCGCCAGCTCGCCGAGCGGGGCGGCGACGCGCCGCTGGCCCGGCAGGCCGGGGCTGAGGATGAGCGCGGCCGGCGTGTCGGCCGGGCGCCCGTCGGCCATGAGCTTGCCGATGCCGGACTCCCACCAGCCCGAGGCGAGCCGCAGCACGACCGTCTCGGCGCCCTTCACGAGCCCCAACCCCAGCGAGTTGGAGCGCCCCTCGATGGTCAGGGGGATGCCGCTCATCACGGGGGCCGCCATCTCGACGGTCATGCCCGGCACGGCCTCGAAATCGATGCCCGCACGATCGAGCCTCGCCGCGATCTCGCTTCCGCCCGCGAACGCATATGGGTTGCCGGGAAACAGCACCGTCACCTTGCGTCCGCCGCGCGCGAGACGCACCAATTCGTCGGTGGACTCGAACGCGCGCACGTCCGCGTCGGGTGAGGCGAGATGAAGGAGATTCATGCCGCATCCATCTGTGTTGCGGATGACGTCGGCACGCTTGATCGCTTCGACTGCATGCATCGTGGCGAGACCCGGATCCCCTGGCCCGACACCGACGAGCATCACCCTGGCCATCGGCGGCACTAGTGCCCCGCGCCGGAGATCCGCAGCAAGATTCGCGGCATCGGCGCCCGGAGCCAAGGAAAGGGTGGCGCGACGAGGAGCGCATCGCGTAGATGCGCGACGAGAAGCTCCGGGCCCCTTGACGCCGGCTTCGGCGGCGCAGCCGCCCGGGCGCCTAGGCCGCGAAGATGCAAGGGGCTTCCGGCGCGGGGCACTAAGTTAGGTTAGAACTTTCGAGAAACCACGTAGTCGGCCAGGGCCACGAGCGACGCCGCGTGTGGACCGAGACCTTCAAGGTTTGCTGCGGCTTCTGATGCGAGGACTCGAGCGCGCTCGATGGCGACGCGCGGCCCGTCGCTGGCGCGAACGCGAGCTGCCACGCGTGCGGCCTCGTCGGCGTTCAGCGCGCGTCCGTCCGCCAGCAGGTGACCCAGAGACGCGACGAGCATCGGATCCTGCATCGCCAGCATCAACGGCAGCGTGGCGAAGCCTTCAGAGAGGTCGTGCCCGCTCGGCTTGCCGGTCGTGTCCTCCGTGCCGAGGTAATCGAGGACGTCGTCCGCGATCTGAAACGCGAGGCCGAGCAGCCGCCCGTACTCGCGCACGGCGTCGCGCTTCTCGTCGGACATGCCGCTCAGCAAGGCCCCGATGTCGCAGCAAGCAGCGAGCAGCGTCGCGGTCTTGGCCTCGATCCGGCGCATGTACTCCTCGATGCCCGTCGTGTAGCGGTAGCGGATCGCCTGCTGGTGAACCTCACCCGCGCAGATCCGCATGACGGCGTTGGCGAGAATCGCCACGACCTCGGCGGACTGGCTTCGCGCGGCCTGCTCGTAGGCCTTGGCGAAATAGTAGTCACCGACCACGATGGCCGGTTCGTCGCCCAGCGCCGCGGCCACCGATGGCCTGCCTCGTCGGGTGGGCGAGCGGTCGATCACGTCGTCGTGGACGAGGGTGGCCGCGTGCACGAGCTCGACCGCCATGGCCGCGGGGGTGAGCCGCTCGAGGTCGTAGTCGCCCAGGCGCGCGGTCAGCAGCACCAGGGCGGGACGCACGCGCTTGCCGCCGGCGGCGAAGAGGTCGGACATGGGCGCGGACACCACGTCGGGGTCGCGCGCGATCGTCTTCTGCAGCTCGGCCTCGATCACCGCGAGGTCGGGCGCGATGGGACCGAAGACGCTCAGGTCCTCTGTGCTCTTTGCTGCTCCCAGATGCGCACCTCCTCCGCGTCGACCGTCTCGCCGAAGATGTTGGCCGCGATGTCGTGAAAGTGCTGCGGCACCGCGGTCACGAGGACTTCATGGTGTGGCTCCGACGAGTCCGCGCGCAGGCGCGAATGGTCGAGATGCCGCTCGACCTTGGCCGCGGTCGTCAGGGCGGAGTCGACGAGCATGAACGCGCCAGGGTACACGCGCTCGATCGCCGGTTTGAGCAGCGGGTAATGGGTGCAGCCCAGCACGAGCGTGTCCGCGTTGAGGCGGACGATCTCGGCCAGGTCGCGCCGCAGCACGTCTTCGGCGCGCGGCGTGTCGGCGTCACCCGATTCCACGATGTCCACCAGCTCGGGGCACGCTTTCTGGTAGACGCCGATCATCGGGTCGAGCTCCTTGATCGCGTGCAGGTACTCCTGGCTGCGCATGGTCCCCTCGGTGGAGATGACCCCCACGCGCCGGTTCTGCGTCGTCTCGACCGCGGCCTGCGCGCCGGGGTTGATGACGCCCACGATCGGGATCTCGAAATGCTCGCGGGCCTGGTTGAGCGCCGCCGCGGTGGCGGTGTTGCACGCGATCACCACGAGCTTTACGTCGCGCGTCTCGAGGTAGCGGATGATCTCGAACGCGAAGCCCCGTACCTCGTCCTGGTAACGCGGTCCGTATGGAAAGTGAAAGAGGTCGGCCAGGTAGATGGTCGGCTCGTGCGGCAGCCGCTCGCGGATCGCCCTGAGCACGGTGAGGCCGCCGACGCCGGAATCGAAGATGCCTATCGGTCTTGAATCAGCCATGGTCTTCCAGGAAGTAACGAATCAAACGGATCTGACGGACAGCCGGTAACCCAGGCCGGGGACCGCGTCGAGCACCACGCCCGACTCCGGGTGCCTGGAGAGCTTGCGCCGCAGGCGCTGGACGTGCGGATCGACGGAGTGGTCGTCGAGGTCGTGCGGATAGCCCCACACCTTGTCGCGCAGCTGGGCGCGAGTGAGCACGCGCTCGGGGTTGGCCGCGAGCACGGCGATGAGGTTGAACTCGGTCATCGTGAGCGGGATCTCCTCGTCGCCCACGCGCACGCGGCGCGCGGCGTTGTCGATCTGCATCGCGCCGACCGTGAGGAGCCCTTCCGGACCAGTGCCTGAAGAGCTGAACGTCGACCGCCGCAGGTGCGCGTTGACGCGGGCAGCGAGGATGCGCGAGTCGAAGGGTTTGGTGATGTAGTCGTCGGCGCCGACCTCGAGGCCGACGACCTCGTCCATCTTGTTGGTGCGCCCGGTCAGCATCACCATCGGGCACACCAGGCCCTGCCGGCGCAGCTCGAGGATCACCTCCGTGCCGCTGATGTCGGGCAGCACCCAGTCGACGAGCACGAGGTCCGGTTGCGCTGCGCGGCCGAGCTCGATGGCGCTGGCGCCGTTGGCCGCCTCGAGAGCCTCGTGGCCCTGCTGGCGGATGATCTCGGCCACCAGGGCGCGGATGGGACCATCGTCCTCGACCACCAGCACGCGCCGCTTGCGCCTGACGGCGACCGAAGTCAGGTGTGCGTAGGAGGCGCGAAACCCACGCGTCTGGCCTCGCGCTGGGCGCGCTTAGGCCGCCTCATCAGGAGTACGCGCTTCTCCCCCCCGTCGACGACCTCGGCAAGCTCCCAGCCTTCGCCGGCCGAATCCTTGAGAACCTGGACGAGCGTTTTGCCGTCAGCGACCTGCGCCAGGGTCAGGACGTGGGTCGAATACTCCCACTCCCGGCTCGGCAGGCCGACGCTCGGCACCATGCGTGTCGGTGCGTTGGCCCCGTTGTCCGGAGCGCTCGGCTGCTCGGGCTCGTCGGGCTCCTCGGGATCCTCTTCAGCGTGGTGGTGGTGGGTGGCCACTGAATGGATTCTAGGCGGCTGCGCCGGGGCCGCCGAATACCCCCGGCGGGGCTCGAACCCGCGCTGGACCGGGTTTAAGCCGGCTGCCTCTGCCAATTGGGCTACGGGGGCACCCCCAATTGTGCCCTCAGTACTTGAAAAACCCCTCCCCCGTTTTGCGGCCGAGCTTGCCCTGCTCGATCAGCTTCTCGAGCACCTTCGGCGCGCCGTCGCCCTCGCCGTGGCTCTGGCGGTCCTTCATCGCGCCGTAGAAGATGTCGAGCCCGCTGAAGTCGAGCAGGTGGAACGGGCCCATCGGCCAGTTGAGGCCTTTCTGGACCGCGATGTCGATGTCCTCGGCGCTCGCGTAGCCGCCCTCGAGCAGGCGGATCGCCTCCTCGGAGGCCGCGAACAGGATGCGGTTGACGATGAAGCCCCAGATCTCCTTGTTCAGGAGGACGGGCGTGCGGTCGATGCTGCGCACGAAGTCCATCGCCGCGGCCACGGTCTCGTCCGAGGTCTTGGGCCCGCGCGCGATCTCGCAGAGCTGCATCACGGTCACCGGGTGGAAGAAGTGTGTGTTGCAGCAGCGCTCGGGCCGGCCCGAAAAGTCCGCCAGGCGGCTGATGGCGATGGTGCTCGAGTTGCTGGTGAGGATGGCGTCTTTGGCCGCGTGCCTGGCCAGCTCGGTGAACACGCTCTTCTTGGCTTCGAAGTCTTCGAAGACCGCTTCTATGACTACGTCCGCCTCGCCCGCCGGACCGGCGAGGCTGTCGCTTTCGCGGATCCGTGCCATCGCGGCTTTCGCCTGCTCCGCGGTGAGACGTCCTTTCTCCACCGATCGGTCCATGAGCTTCTGGTTCTGCGCGCGGGCGCGCTCCAGCTGCCCTGGGGCGGAGTCGACCAGGGTCACGTCGTACTTGCCGCTGAGCGCGGTCTGGAGCGCGATCTGCGATCCCATCGTGCCTGCGCCGACGACGACGACGCGCTTCAATTCACCCATGCGCGTCAGCATGAACGAATTCGAGCAGCTGGTGCTGACCGCGGTCGACCGCATACCGCCCGAGTTCCAGTCCTACCTCGCGAACACCATGATCATCGTCGAGGAAAGCTCGCCTGACGGCCTGATGGGGTTGTACGAAGGCGCGGGCGCGCTGGGAGCGGGCCAGGGCTACCCGGAGCGGATCACGCTGTACAAACGCTCGCACGAGCGCGCGAGCCGGACGATGCAGGAGCTGATCGACGAGGTCCGGCGCACGCTGCTGCACGAGGTGGGCCACCACTTCGGCATGGACGAGGACGACCTTCCTTATTAGTGGAGAGTCCAGAAGGAGCGGTCCCAGAGGATGAGCGGATCGCCCTTGCCGAGTGACGCGGACTCCACCGTCGCGATCAGGACCTCGTGGTCGCCGGCCTCGTGGACCTGATCGACCCGGCACTCGAGCCACGCGGCGCAGCCCTCGATCAGCGGGAGCCCGTGGGCGCCTTTGCGGTGCGGGATGTCCGGCCAGCGCGGGTCGACCGCCGGCGCGCGGCCCGCGAACCGCTCCGCGATGAACTCCTGCGCCCGGGTCAGCACGGAGATGCCGAACCGACCGCTTTCGACGATGGCCGCGCGGGTCGCGCTCTCGCGCTCGAGCGCGACGAGCACCATCGGCGGCTCGAGCGAGACCGAGACGAGGCTCGTGGCGGTCAGGCCCTTGTAACCGCCGGCCGTGGAGGTGCTCACGACCACCACCCCGGCCGCGAGGCGAGCCATCGCGTCGCGGAATTCCTGCGACATCGCCGGGATCATAGAATCGGTTGCGGAAACGGGGCGACGTAGCCAAGTGGTAAGGCAGAGGTCTGCAAAACCTCCATCCCCAGTTCGATTCTGGGCGTCGCCTCCAGCGCAGATCGGTGCGGTGGGCGTAGTGGCTAGAGAGATCGGCTTCGAAGCGCTGCAACCCAATCCGGCTCTCCAGGCTCTGGAACCGGTGGTGGGAACGTGGGTAACCACGGGGACGCACCCCTACCTCCGTGGCAAGACTCTCCACGGCCGGGTGAGCTTTGAGTGGATCGAGGGGGGCGCATTCCTGCTCATGCGTTCAGAGATCGATGAACCTGGGATCCCGAGCGGCATGGCCATCTTCGGTAGCGATGACGCGAGTCGCGAGGTGTACATGCTCTATTTCGACGAGCGCGGAGTATCCCGAAAGTACGACGTCTCGTTCGAGCACAATGTCGTGCGCTGGCAGCGCAATTCGCCCGAGTTCTCCCAGCGCATGGTGCTCACGGTGGCCGAGGACGGCAAGACCATCGTCAGCAAAGGCGAGATGAGCAAGAGTGGCGCCTCCTGGGAGCCGGATCTGGAGCTGACCTACACACGGAGGTAACTCCATCGCAAGTCATTCTGGGCGTCGCCCCCTGATGAGCCGCCCGCCTGAGCGACCGCTCGCCCGGTGGTACCTGGTCACTCTCGGTGTCCTCTGGGCCGTGATCCTCGTCGTGATGGTGATCGTCGCCTTCGTCTCGCCGACCCAGGAGGTGCTGACCGGGCTGGCCGGCATCGTGATCCCCGCCGTGCTCGTCGGCGGGGCGGCCGCGGTTCGCTACTTGAGGGGACGCCGCTAAACTCGATTCAGCATGGCCGTGAGCCAGATCAAGATGCCGCAGCTCGGCGAGTCGGTGACCGAGGGCACGGTCGAGAAGTGGCTCAAGCGCGAGGGTGAGTTCGTCAAGCGCGACGAGCCCATCGTCGAGGTGGTGACGGACAAGGTCAACGCCGAGATCCCTTCCCCGTTCGAAGGCACGCTGGTGAAGATCGACGCGGGTGAGGGCCAGGTGGTCCGGGTCGGCGCGGTCATCGCGCAGATCGAGACCGCGGGCGGGGCGGCGGCGACCGCGCCCGCGCCCGCCAAAGCCGCCGTGGCGGCCGCCGAGGCGCCTGCGTCGGCGCCGACCCTGCAGCGGTCAGCTGCCGCAGCGCCGGCGGCGAAGCCTTCTGACGAGCACGCGAAGCTCTCACCCGCGGTCCGCAAGCTGGCCGCCGAGCGCGGCATCGACCCGACCGCCATCCAGGGAAGCGGCCTTGGAGGTCGGGTGACGCGCGAGGACGTCCTGGCCGCGTCGTCCGCCCCGGCCGCGGCGCCATCCGCGCGCCCTGCTGCGGCACCTGCGCAAGCAGCGCCGAGCGCACCGGTCAAGCTGGACGGCGCTCGCGAGGAGCTCGTGAAGCTCAGCGTGATGCGCCGCTCGATCGCCGATCACATGGTGCGCAGCCTCGCCACGTCGCCGCACGCCTGGACGCTGCAGGAGGTCGACGTCACCAACCTGGTCCGCTACCGCGAGGCCGAGAAGGACGGGTTCCGCGCCCGCCACGGCACGGCACTCACCTACATGCCCTTCGTCGCCCAGCTGCTCGGTCGCGCCCTGAAGCAGTTTCCGTGGCTCAACTCGACGTGGACCGAGGACGGCGTGGTCCTGAAGCGCTACCTCAATCTGGGCATCGCCGTCTCCATCCCCGACGGGCTGATCGTCCCCGTCCTCAAAGACGCCGACCAGCTCGGCTTCTCCGAGCTCGTGCGGCGCATGAACGACCTGATCGAGCGCGCGCGCACCAAGCAGCTCAAGCCGGAAGACGTGCAGGGCGGCACGTTCACGCTCAACAACACGGGAGCGACCGGATCAGTCGCGAGCCAGCCGATCATCAATCAGCCGCAGGCCGCCATCCTCACCACCGAGGCCATCGTCAAGCGTCCGGTCGTGATCGGTGAGGGCATCGCCGTGCGCGACATGATGAACATGTGCCTCAGCTTCGACCACCGCATCATCGACGGCATGATGGCGGGCCAGTTCCTCAGCCACATGAAGCAAGGGCTCGAGGAATGGTCGCCGGCGAGCATCCGGCTGTGAGCACGTCGACACCGCTCATGCCGGGCGAGATCCCGCCGTGGATCCGCACTCGCGTCGTCGAGGGCAAGAACTACAAGGACCTCAAGCAGCTCGTGCAGTCGCGTCGCCTCCACACCGTGTGCGAGGAGGCGAAGTGCCCGAACATCTTCGACTGCTGGAGCCGGCGCAGCGCGACGTTCATGATCCTCGGCGAGGTCTGCACGCGTGCGTGCCGCTTCTGCGCGGTGACGTCAGGCAGGCCCGTCGAGCTCGACATCGGCGAGCCGCTGCGCGTGGCCGAGTCGGTGGCACAGCTCGGCCTGCGGCACGCGGTCATCACCTCGGTCGACCGCGACGACCTGGCCGACGGCGGCGCCGGCATCTTCGCACGCACCATCAAGGCGATCCGCCGGCGCAGTCCAGGCACCACCATCGAGGTGCTGACTCCCGACTTCCAGGGCGACCTGGCCGCGGTCCAGACCGTGGTCGAGGCGCGACCCGACATCTTCAACCACAACACGGAGACCGTGCCGCGCCTGTACGCCCGCATCCGCCCGAAGGCCGTGTACGCCAACAGCCTCGCGCTGCTGCGTCACGTGAAGCGGCTCGCGCCGGACATGGTGACGAAGTCGGGGCTCATGGTCGGGCTCGGCGAGACCGAAGACGAGCTGCTCGAGGTGTTCGCCAACATGCGCGCGCACGACATCGACGTGCTGACGGTCGGCCAGTACCTGCGCCCGAGCAAGAAGCACGCCGAGGTTGCGCGCTATTACCGCCCTGAGGAGTTCGTCCAGCTCAAGCAGCGTGCGGTCGAGCTGGGCTTCGCTCACGTCGAGGCGGGGCCGATGGTCAGGTCTTCGTACCACGCCGACGAACAGGTTCCGGTTGCGGCGCGTAAGAGCCTCCTGGCTGGGTAGCACCGACTACCGACAGGCCTGGGATCTCCAGGCCGGCCTGGTGTCCCGGATGCGCGCGGACGCAAGCGAGGACGACTCGCTCCTTCTGCTGGAGCACCCTCACGTCTTCACCATGGGCAAGGCGGCGAAAGCCGGCGACGTGCTGTGGTCGGAGGACGAGAGGCGGCGGCGCGGGGTCGACGTCATCTGGGTCGATCGCGGCGGCGAGGCCACCTATCACGGGCCCGGCCAGCTGGTCGGCTACCCGATCCTCGACCTGGCGCGGCTGGGCATGTCGATTCGCGATTACCTGGCTCGACTCGAAGCGTCGCTGGTCGCCTACCTCGCCACGCTTGGCATCCGCGCTGAGCCCGGCGCGCCCGGCCTGACGGGCGTGTGGTCCGACGGAATGAAGCTCGCCGCCATCGGCATCAAGCTGAACCGGTCGGTCGTCAGTCACGGGTTCGCGCTCAACCTGACCGCCGACCTCGATTACTTCGACGGCATCGTGCCGTGCGGGCACGCGGACCTTCGCCCCACGTCGGTGGAGGCGCTGACCGGCGCTCGCATCGAAACCAAAGTCGCCGCGCGCGACTACGCGAAGCATTTCGCGGACGCGTTCGAAGTGGAGGTCGTCTGGCCCAAAGCTGTCGCCGCGCGCTGATCGTCCAGTAGCGTGATGGCGATGGACGCCGCCGCCATCCCGACGTGGCTGACCGATCCGGGATGGTGGCAGGAGCTGAGCAGGGCCGCGCGGCTCTTCATCCTCCAGCACCAGACCGGCGGCCTGTTCTTCGTGATCCTGCTCGAAGAGATCGGCGTGCCGCTGCCCGCGCCGGGCGATGTGGCCATCACCTACGCGGGCTACCTGACCACCCGGGGCACGATCCCGTATCCCCTGGCCTACGTGGCCGTGGTGTGCGGCGCGGTCCTGGGCGCCACCGTCAACCTGACCATCACGCGCCGGTACGGGAGGCCGTTCATCTGGAGGTTCGGGCGCTACCTGGGGATCACCGAGGAGAAGCTCAGCCGGGCGGAGCGCATATTCAAGCGCTGGGGGCCCTGGGCGATCATCGTGGGCCGGCACATTCCAGGCATGCGGATCGTGCTTTCCGCCCTGTCGGGAATACTTAACGTCCCCTACCGCGTTTTCATACCGTGCGTATTCGTTTCGGCGCTGATCTGGGCCGCGATCTTCCTGGAGCTGGGAAGGCTGCTGGGACCGCGGGCTCGCACCCTGTTTGGCTTGTTTCCGGCACACCTGATCCCCTGGCTTCTGCTGGGTTTGGGTCTCGTGCTGATCGGGTATTTGGGATATGAGCATGGTTGGAAACCGAAAGCGTGGAGGCGTCCCGTCCAAGACCGCACCAGCTGAGCTGGTGCGTCTCGACGCGGTCGCCATGGACGAGGACGACGAGATCCTCCCGGACTTCGAGGCCGAGGTCGACGGCAGGCGTGTCTGGGTGACCGCCGTGCTGGAGAGGACCGCGGTCGTCGAGCCCGCCCCCGGCGAGCCCAAGGTGCTGGTGAACCGCCACCGCCTGCTTGTGGATCCTCGCCTGCTCCGGGTTCGTCACCTGGCGAGCAAGGAGGCCGCGCGGCGCGGTCGCGAGGCGGCCCGGCAGCTGCGGCTGCAGGAGCACAACCCCGCAGCCTAGGCGTTTCTGCCCTTGGGTTTTCCCACGGGAGGAGTCCGGCCGGTATCGAAGTTAAGGTCTGGTAAGCTTCCCTACCGCCGAACCTACGCGGCGATCAATCCGCGGCCGCCACACAAGCCGCCTAGCCCGAGGAAGACCGCCATATGAACAAGACCGCCGATCTAGTGTCGCTCGCCAGCATCGTCCCTCCCGCCAATCACGAGGTCAGCGGCGGCTTCAACGCCATCGTCAACGGCAAGCAGGTGCGAGTGCGAGCGGTCCTCGAGAGGACGGTCGTGATCGAGCACCACGAGGGCGGCGAACGCAGCGTGGTGCGCAAGGACAACTGCCTGGTCAAGCCATCGGCCCTGGCCTTCGTGCCGGGCAACCCGAACAACGGCGTCGGCCCCCGGCAGTGGCGCCGCCTCCCGGGCAAGCCACCGGCCAGCCCGCGCCCGGCCCAGTAACCAGCAGCCCGCTCCGCGGGCCCTCCCTCCTCCCGACCGGCCCCTCCCCCGACCGGCACGCCTGCGCGCCAGGCTAGGAAATTTTCGAGCCGGCCACAACCCTGCCTGTTAAGGCCGCGCGCTCAGTCGATCTGGTCGAGGGCCACCAGGGTGAGGAACTGCGGAAAGTCCCTGGCCAGTGCCACGTGCTCGAACACGGTCCGCGCTTCGGCGAACCGGCCCTTGGCCCACAGCTCCTCGCCGAGGCGCTCCCGCACCTTGCCGAGCTCCTCGTCCGCGATCTCGCGCGCGAGGTCGTCGGTGACGACCGCACCGTCGGTCAGGCGCGACGCGTGGCGGATCCACTGCCACACCTGCGAGCGTGAGATCTCGGCGGTGGCGACGTCCTCCATCAGGTTGTTGATGGCCGCCGCCCCCACGCCGCGCAGCCACGACTCGATGTACTGGATGCCGACGCTGACGTTCATTCGCAACCCGTCTTCCGTGATAGTGCCGCCAGGCACGCGCACGTCGAGCAGCTGCGATGCGCTGACCGAAACCTCCGGACGCTGACGCTCCAGCTGGTTCGGCCGGTCGCCGAGCACTCGGTCGAACGACTCGGTGGCGACCTGCACCAGGTCCGGATGCGCCACCCATGTGCCGTCGAACCCGTCGCCGGCTTCGCGATCCTTGTCGTCCTTCACCTTGGCCATTGCGGTCTTGTTCACCTCGGCGTCGCGACGCGAGGGGATGAACGCGGCCATTCCACCCATCGCGTGCGCTCCGCGCTTGTGGCATGTCTTGACCAGCAGCTCCGTGTAGGCGCGCATGAACGGCACGGTCATCGTGACCTGCGCGCGATCGGGCAGCACGAAGTCCGGGCGGTTCCGGAACTTCTTGATGATGCTGAAGATGTAGTCCCACCGCCCTGCATTCAGCCCGCTGGAATGCGTGCGCAGCTCGTAGAGGATCTCTTCCATCTCGAAAGCGGCGAGGATCGTCTCGATCAAAACGGTCGCGCGGATGGTGCCGCGCGGGATCTTCAGGTCGTCCTGGGCAAAATTGAAAACGTCGTTCCACAGCCGCGCCTCGAGGTGGCTCTCGAGCTTGGCAAGGTAAAAGTACGGTCCGCTCCCCTTGTCCAGCAGCCGGCGGGCGTTGTGGAAGAAGTACAGGCCGAAGTCGAAAAGGCTGCCCGACATGGGCTTGCCGTCGACCTCGACGTGCCGCTCGTCGAGGTGCCAGCCGCGCGGACGCACCAGCAGCGTCGCGACCTTGTCGTTGAGCCGGTACTCCTTGCCCTCCGGGCTCTTGAACTCGAGTCGCTTTTCGATCGCGTCGATGAGATTTGCCTGACCGTCGACGAGGTTCGACCAGGTCGGCGAGTTGGCGTCCTCGAAGTCGGCCATGAACACACGCGCGCCTGAGTTGAGGGCGTTGATGAGCATCTTGGCATCGGTGGGCCCGGTGATCTCCACTCGCCGGTCCTGCAGGTCGCGCGGGATGGATGCGACTTTCCACTCGGCCTCGCGCACCGATTTGGTGGCGGCCAGAAAGTCCGGCGATTCACCTGCCTCGATGCGCTTCTGACGATCGTCTCGTGCGCGCAGCAGCTCGAGCCGGCGCCCGCCGAACTCGCGCTGCAGCCTCGCGACGAACTCGAGCGCCTCGGCGCTCAGTACCTCACGCCCCCGAGCGGTGGCCGGCCCCTTGACCTCGACCTGGCGAGTGGTCGCCACACCGCCAATGTACAGAGTCCCGGGAGGCTCTAGCTGCCGGCCAGGCGCTCCACGATCGGCGCGACCTGCTCGGCCACCTCGCCGGGCACGATGACGTACGAGATTCCGTACCGCTCGCGACGCGCCTGCAGGTCCTCCACGATCTGCTCGAGCGTTCCAAGCAGGAAGTGCGGGATGGCGAGAACCTCGGCCGCGTCCATGTCCAGGCCCGAACCCATCGCCTCCGCGATCGAGTCCCGGTCGTCGGTGATGGTGGCCACGAATATCGTCACGCTGAGCTCGAGCTGGTCGAACCGCTCGCCGGCGGCATCTTTGATCCACGCCAGCTTGTCGTCGGTGGCGGAGGCCATGCCGGTCCGCACCATCTTGCGGCTGATCCGGCCCTCCTGCAGGTTGTAGTTGATGTTCACGATGTCGGCCTCGCGACCAGCGATGCCTAGCATCCGGCGGCCCCCACCCCCCAGCAGGACCGGCGGATGCGGCTTCTGCACCGGCTTGGGCGTGCCCTCGAGCTCGGTGACCTGGTAATGCTTGCCTGAGAACGAGAAGCTGCCCTCGGCCATCAGGCCCTTGATGACCTGCAGTCCCTCGACCATCCGGTCGATGCGAGTGCCGGCGCTTTCCAGGGCGATGCCGCTCTTCTCGTAGTCCGAGGTCATCCAGCCCGCGCCGAGCCCGAGATCGAAGCGACCGTCCGAAAGAAGATCGATCGTCGCGGCCTCCTTGGCCAGCACGACCGGGTGCCGGTAGTCGTTGTCAAACACCAGCGACCCGACTCTCAACGTCGAAGTGGCGTCGGCGGCGGCCGTCAGCGCCGCGATCGGGCCCGGAAGGTCGGAGAAGTGGTCCGGGACGTACAGCGCCGAGTAGCCCATCGCCTCGACGCTGCGGGCGGTTTCCCGCCACTGGCGCGCGCTGGCGGCATGATGCGCTTGCACGCCAAATCGAAACGGTCGGGGCTTCGTCATCGGATGGTGCCGAGGGCCAGATTTGAACTGGCGACACCTTGATTTTCAGTCAAGTGCTCTACCAAGCTGAGCTACCTCGGCACGGCGCGTAATTCTATCCGCGGCCGAAATGGCTCATAATCGGCCGTCAACTGACCGCCGGCTTCATCAAGTAGGAGGGTGCTTCGTGAAGAGACGCGTCTTGATGACTCCGATTGCCGCAACTCTCTCGATCATAGCGATGGCGTTTTCAGGCGCCGGCTCGTACGCCTCGACTACAACGGCCAATCGCAGCGACCTCAAGAACTTCCAGCACGTGTTCGTGATCATGATGGAGAACACCAGATACACCCAGCTCATTGGAGACAACGCCGACGCGCCGTTCATCAACTCGCTGGCCGGCACAGTCGGCCTCGCCACGAACTACCACGGCGTATCCCACCCCAGCCAGCCTAACTACATCGCCGCCACGTCAGGCAGCACCAACACTGTCGCAGACGACAACGACACAACCATCGACGTGCCCAACATCGTCGACCAGCTCGAGGCCAGTGGCCGCACCTGGAAGGGGTACATGCAATCGATGTCCCTCTGCACAACCAAGCTCGACCACGCGTGCGGCAATCAGCTCTACGAGCGCAAGCACAACCCGTTCGTCTCTTATGCCGATGTACAGAACAATCCAGCTCGGATGGCCAACCTGGTCGACTTCAGCCAGCTGTCCGCAGATCTGGCCTCGGGCAACACGCCCGACTATTCCTGGATCTCGCCTGATCAGTGCAACGACATGCACGGCCGCTTCGCCCCGGCGAGCGACCCATGCAACTTCACCAACAACGAGCCCGCGCTGATCGCGGCCGGCGACTCTTTTCTGCAGAGCACCGTCGGGATGATCGAGTCGTCCAGCGCCTGGAATGGAAACTCGGTGATCTTCATCACCTGGGACGAGACGGACTTTCCGTTCGTCGACACCACGGGTTGCTGCGACGCCAACCCGGGCGGTGGCCACGTTTTGACGCTGGTCATCTCGCACTCCGACCACACGGCCCGCACATCGTCTGTCGCCTACAACCACTACTCGATGCTCGCGACCATCGAGCAGGGCTGGCAGCTCGGCTGCCTGGCCAACACGTGCGACTCGGCCAACGTTCAACCGATGAGCGACCTGGTCGGCCCGAGGGGCTAAGAGCCAAAAGCGGGGAGGCCTCCATTACGGAGGCTCCCCGCTTTTCTGACGTGAACCGCTAGGCCGCCGCCCGCCTCGCCTGGCCGATAGGCCCGACCGCGTGGTGGGCGGTCGTGACCAGCCAGCTGACGATCGTCAGCGCGATCATCCACGGCAGGTACGCCGCCGCGGTCGTGAACAACGCGATCAGGCCAAGGACCAGGATCGCCGTCCCCACCACCATCGCGGCGAGCATGAACGGGTCCTTGTAGAACGACTTCGGGTCCGGGCTACCCATCCCCAGCGGACATACGACGAACGCCATGACCAGCAGGGTGACCACGCCTGCCCTGGCGTCGGCCAGCAGCGGCCAGCCCCACCCCTGCAGCGCGGCCAGGGCCGCGAGCACGCCGCCCGCCGTGATCAGCGTGCCGGCCCCGTCTCTCCATGTGAATCTCATGCCGAACACCTCCACGGTCGACGCTAGGAGGCGAGTTCGACCCTGGCCACGGCCATCAGTCCCTGACAGGTCGCTGCGACCGGCCCGGCTTTCCAAACCATCTGGTCAAGGCGTCGTCGAGGCCGGCAGCGGTCCCGCCTCCCACCCAGGCGACGTACCCGTCCGGTCGAACCAGCACTGCGGCGGGCGCCGCCACCTCGCCGATCACGGGCAGCTCCCACATCCCATCGAATCTCGCATCGACCGCCCTGACCCGGTCTGACCACGACCTGATGTCGAGGGCGCCCGGCTCGCCAAGGTTGAGCAGGAGCGGCCGTGCCTCGTGCATGAGGTTGAACACCCGCGTCGATTGGCCGCCGACTGCGATGTCGAGATCCGGCATGCGGCGCCCGAGCAGCGGGTGACCCTCACCGAGGTCGTAGTGAACGTCGAGACCCGACATCATGCCGGCGAATCTCTTGCGCGGCTCGTCCATGCTCAGCAGCTCGGAGATGGTGTCGCGCACGGCTTCCGTGCGCGGGTCGGTGGCACTGAGCGCGACCTGCGCCATGGTGTTCCGGAGCACGCGGGCGGCGATC
>DASSLR010000074.1:0-2504 GCA_035689345.1 Candidatus Dormiibacterota bacterium | reverse complement strand
CACGTGCTCGGTGCGGTGGACGACGAAGTCGTTCGGTCCCATCTTCACCGGCACCTTCGGGCCTTCGCGCACGATGGAGTTGAAAAGCGTCTCCTTCATCTCGAGCAGGAAGGGGTCGCCGTACTCGTACTGCTTCAGCTCGTCCGAGGCGTCGATCCCCGCTCCTCCGCGCCACAGCTGGTGCTGGCCCATCCGCGTCTTTTTGAGCTGGTCGAAGATGTCCCGCAGCGCCGCCTGGCCGATGCGGCGCATTCCGCGCGGCGTCAGCTCCAGGCGCCGCCCTTTGCGCTCGACGTATCCCGCCTTCTCGAGCACGTCGGTCACCTGCCGCAGCTGATCGAGCGCCTGCCGTGCCTCCGGTCCCAGAAGCTCTTGCGCCAGCGAGCGGTCGACGTCGTCGGGCCGGAAGCTGCCGCGCTCGAGCTGCGATTCGAGGCGGTCCATCTGCTGCAGGCGCTCCATGAGCGACATCGCCTCGCCCATCGAGAGCGGATCCTCGCCGAAAAACGGATACCGCTCGGTCAGCTCGGACGGCGGCATCATCGCCTGCATGAAACCCGACAGCCGCGCGAGCTCGAGGCGCAGCGAGTCGTCCTGCAGCAGCGCGTCCATCATCTGCCGCAATTCCTCCCGCGCTTCCGGGCTCAGCGATTGGAGAAGCGACTGCATCTGCGCCATCTGCCGCTGCAAGTGCTCGAGCAGCTCGTCGAGCGAGTTGATGCCCGGCGGGAACATGTCGCCGTACTTCTGCATGAAGCCGTTGAAGTCCGGCGTGCGGCCTTCCATCCGCTGCTCCAGCATCTTGTTGAGGTCGCGAACCATGTCGCGCACGCGCGAAAGGTCCTGACCCTGCATCTGCTGGATCGAGCTCTTCATGCCCTGGAACATCTGGTTGACCATCTGCTGCTGGAGCTGCTGCATGAGCTCTTCGAACTTCTGTCGCGCCTCGTCGTCCATGAACTCGTAGTTGCGTAGGCCCTTGACCCGACCGCCGAGCTCGTCGGGAAGCCTGTCGAGCTGATCCTGGCGCTGTTTCGCGATGCGGTCGAGCAGCTTGCGCGCATCCGGATTCGCATCCTTCAACCGCTGCTCGATGCCCTTGCGCTCCGTGTCGATGACGTCCTGGACCTTCTGGCGGAGCTCCTCGACCGTGGAGTCGAGGTTGTAGCGGCCGAGCTCACGCTCGCGCGCCTCGCGCAGCTGTTTCAGCAGCTGCTCGAGCCCCGGCATGTTCGGCGATCCCCAGCGAAGGAAGCGCTGCAGCGCCGCGTTCAGGTCGCCGTAGTTCATGAGATCGTCCGACAGCGCGTCGAGGACGTCGCCGGCGTCGAGCTCGTCGAGTTTCTGCGTCCCGTCCCAGCGGGAGTAACGAAACTGGCCTGGCACTAGCCGATCACGCTAGCAGGCCGCCAACCTCCCAGAGCACGTTCGATGGCGCGCCCCGCGCGCAAGGCTGTGGCATCGCGGAAGTTGGCCGCGACCACCTGTACTCCGATCGGCATCCCCTCGCTCGAGGTGCCTGCACGAACCACCACGCACGGGTTGCCGGACAGGGAATACGGCACGGTGTAGCTGAGCTGGTGGTCCGCTTCGGGCTTCAGCTTGAGCAGGGGCGCGATGTCGGCCGCGACCGGGCTGACGACCAGGTCGAACCGCGACATGAACTTGAGGAAGGCGGTGCGAAACGCGTCCCAGCGCTCGTACATGCGCTCGTGGCTCATGTGCTTGCGGCCCCAGAACCCGAGCGTCACCTGATAGGCCTCGCCGAGCGACGGCGGCCGCTCCTCGGTGGCCGTGCAGCCCGCCCTGACCAGCGCCCTCGCCGCTGCCCTGACGGCCGCGGCGATCGCGGGCGTCGGCCTCGCCATCCCATCGTCCGCGTACCACGCGACGCGTAGCCCTTCGAGCTGGGGCCCGGTCCACGCCTTCACCGGCACCACGCCGGAGTCGAACCCGTCGGGCCCGGCGAGCACACGGAGGGCGATCCGCAGGTCGGAGACGTACCGCGCCATGGGGCCGACCTGGCTGCGCGTGTCAGTGACACCGCCCACGAGGCCGTATGCACCGGTGACGGGAATCAGACCGGAGGTCGGCTTGAGCGCGGCCACTCCGCAGTAGTGAGCCGGGATGCGGATGCTCCCTCCCGAGTCGCTGCCGATGCCGAGCGGCGAACCGCCCGCCGCGATGATCGCCGCCTCGCCACTGCTCGTGGCGCCGGGCGATCGGTTGATGTCGTATGGGTTGCGTGTCGCCGTCCGGGACGGTGTCCAGCCGTCGTCCTCGGCGCCTCCAGGCGGGCAGTTGGTCTTGCCGATCAGGATCGCGCCGGCGCGCCGCATCCGGGCGACGACCGTGGCGTCGTGGTCCGGGACGCGGCTGCGAAGCATCCGGAGGCCGGTCGTGGTCGGAAGGCCGGCGGTGTTGAAGATGTCCTTGACCGTGAACGGCACGCCGTGCAGCGGCCCGAGAACAGCATGGCGGCTCTTGGCGCGGCGGTCGGCCGC
>DASSLR010000073.1:0-47348 GCA_035689345.1 Candidatus Dormiibacterota bacterium | reverse complement strand
GGCGGCGCCACCACCCGACGGCGCGGTGCGCATGACGCGGTACTCGCGGTCGAGAAACGGGATGCGCAGAAGGCCCGCGACGTGCGCGGCCATCACGATCACGGCCACACCCGCGACCACGGGCACGTACGCGCGTATCGGCTGCACGGTGAGCGAGAACGCGTAGAAGAAGGCGATGAAGATCAGCGACAGCCCCGCCACGAAGGCCAGGCCGGCGGTGATCACCGGCACGGGCCGCGCGGCGCGCGCGCCGAGGTAGGCCACGTATGCGGGGACGAGTGGCAGCACGCATGGGGATATGAAAGAGACCAGGCCGGCCAGAAATGCGATGGGCAGGCTGACCGAGTCGAGGCTGCCCGCGAGCGGCAACGCCTAGCCGCGAGCTGCTGGGCTCGCCTGCCTCGCCGTTTCGGCGATTGCGTCCGCGACCGCGCCCCACGTGCTCGGCGGCAGGTTGTGGCCCGCGCCCGCAAACTCCAGGTAGCGCGCGCCGGGAACCGCCTCGGCCACGCGCTTGCCGTTCTCGGGTGGAACCAGGGGGTCGTCGGCGCCGTGCACGACCAGGGTTGGCACTTTGAGTGAGCGCAGCGCGGGAATGCGCGACTTGGCCGCGAGGATGGCCACGAACTGGCGCCCGAAGCCCAGCGGGTAGTACGAGCGCTCGTAGAGGCGCACGACCTTCGCGGTCTCGGCCTCCACGTCGAACGGGTTTCCCTCGCCGGCCAGCACGCGCCGCGCCTCGAGGTTGGTGGCGATGATCTCCTCGCGGGACGGACCCGGCACCCGCACGAGCACCGCGCCCGCCTCCGGCGTCGGCGCGATGGCGTCGCGGCCTCCCGGACCCGACATGATCGAGGTCAGCGACAGCGTGCGTTCGGGATGGTTGATGGCGACGAGCTGGGCGATGAACCCGCCCATCGACGCGCCGACGATGTGCGCCGCCGGAATGTGCAGCGCGTCGAGCACGCCCACCGCGTCGTCGGCCAGGTCGTCGAGGGTGTAGGCCGGTCGCGGGTCGCCCGCGAACGCGGCACGGACGTCGGCCGGGCCGGCCGCCTCCATCTTGGTCGAGAGCCCCGAGTCGCGATTGTCGTAGCGGATCACGTAGAAGCCGCGCTCGACGAGGTCATCGACGAAGCCGTCATCCCAGGTGATGAGCTGCGCGCCCAGGCCCATGATGAGCAGCATCGGCGGGTTATTGGGGTCGCCATGGACCTCGTACTCGATGTCCATCCCGTTGGCCTCCAGGCGCGCCACGACCTCAATCCTAGTGCCGAGCTACATTAGGAAAGACGTGTCCAGGAGCCTGCCCGCCCGCGCTGAGGTGGACAGGCGCTACACGTGGAAGAGCGAGGCGATCTTCGCTGACGCCGCCGCGTGGGAGTCGGCCGTCGCAGGCATCCTCAGCTCGCTGCCCGACCTCACCGAGTTCAAGGGCCATCTCGGCGACTCGCCCGACATGCTCGCCGACTGGTTCGAGGCGGCGGAGAAGGTCCAGCGCGTGATGGACAAGGTCCGCGTCTACACGGCCATGGAGTACTCGTGCGACTCGGGCGACCAGGCGGCCGCGTCGAGGGCCGACCGGGCGCGTTCGGTGAGCGCGCAGCTGCACGCGGCCATGTCATTCGCGGTGCCGGAGATGATCGGCATCGGTTTTCCGAGATTGCGCGAGTGGGTCGCGTCCACACCGCGACTGTCCCACCTGGGCCATCACTTCGAGCGGCTGGAGAAGCTCAGCAGTCACGTGAGGCCGGCCGAGGTCGAGGAGGTGCTGGCGGCCGTCGCGGACCCCCTCAACAGCGCGCTCGCCGTGCACGGCGTCTTCGCCAACACCGACATGCAGTTCGCGCCCGCCGCCGGGGTCGACGGACCCGAGGAGGTCGCGCAGGGAACCATCGGCGCGCTCCTGACCAGCCCCGACCGCGAGACGCGGCGCACGGCGTACGAGAACTACGCGGACTCACACCTCGCGGCCAAGCACGCCCTCGCCGCCAACCTTGCGGCGGGGGTGAAGCGGGACGTCTTCTTCGCGCGCGCCCGCAGGTTCACAGGATCCCTCGACGCGGCGCTCACGCCCAACCACATCCCTACCGACGTGTTCCACAACGTCATCCGCACGTTCCGCGACAACGTGGGCACGTGGCACAAGTACTGGCGGCTGCGGCAGAGAGTGCTCGGCTACAGGCCGCTGAAGGCTTACGACACGCGGGCGCCGCTCGGCTCGCCCATCGCGGTGCCCTATGAGCAGTCCGTCGACTGGATCGCCGAGGGCGTCAGCCCGCTGGGCGAGGAATACGTGGCAGTCCTGCGGCGCGGCGCGACCGACGATCGCTGGGTCGATGTGTACCCGAACAGGGGCAAGCGGATGGGTGCGTTCTCGACCGGCTCACCCGACACGCCGCCCTACATCTTCATGAGCTACAACAACGACATCTACTCGATGAGCACGCTCGCTCATGAGCTCGGGCATTCGATGCATTCCTACTACGGCCGGCGCACCCAGCCGTACGTGTACGCGAACTACGGGCTCTTCCAGGCCGAGGTCGCCTCCAACATGCACCAGGCGCTGACTCGCCGCTACCTCCTCGACACGAACCAGGACCCGAACTTCCAGATCGCGGTCATCGAGGAAGCGATGTCCAACTTCCACCGCTACTTCTTCATCATGCCGTCGCTCGCGCGCCTCGAGCTCGAGATCCATGAGCGGGTCGAACGCGGCGGTGCGCTCACCGCCGACTACCTGAACAACCTGATGGCCGACCTGATCGCCGAGGTGTACGGCCGCGAGGTGGACATCGAAGGGCCCGATCGCGACCGCGCCGGCTCAACGTGGGCGCAGTTCCACACGCACCTCTACAGCAACTTTTACGTCTACCAGTACGCGACGGGCATCGCGGGCGCGCACCATCTCGCCGAGCGCGTCGCGGCGAGGACGCCCGGCGCGGCGGAGTCCTACATCAAGTTCCTGCGCAGCGCCGGTTCGATGTATCCGCTGGAGGGCTTGCGCATGGCCGGCGTCGACATGTCGTCGCCGGAGCCGGTCCAGGCCGCGTTCGCGACCATGGCCGAGTATGTCGACCGGCTGGAGAAGCTCCTCCCCGCGAACTAGAGGTCGAGCCGATAGAGGTTCGACTCGCGCAACTGGAAGCCGAGGCGCGGATAGAGCCGGTTCGCGACCTCCCGCCAGCGCGCCGACTGCAGCTCCACGATCTCTGCTCCCCGCTCGCGCGCGACCTCTATGCACCTGCGCACCAGCGCGTCGCCGACGCCCTTGCCGCGGGCGCTCTCGTCGACGACCACGTCTTCGACCCGCGCCTTGACGTAGGCGGGCGTCGCGTACACGAGCACCGCGGCGGTGCCGACGATCCGGTTATCGCCGTCGCTTACGACCAGCAAAGTGGTGGCGGGATCGGCCACGACCCGCGCGAGCCGCTCCATGGTCAGGGGCCGAAGCTGCGGGTTTAGCTGCGGCAGCAGCGACGTAAGGGCCTCCAGCAGCTCGGGCGTGGCCTCCGTCGCGGCGTCGATGCGCATTGCCACAGACTAAGCGCCGGATGGAGCTCGAGCTGACGGCGTTCGTGGTCCGCGGCGAGCCCATCCCGTATGCCGCCGCGATGCAAGGCGACTTCAAGCCCTTCCGCGTGGGCGACCCGTGGGGCCCGCCCTGGAGTACCACGTGGTTCCGCGTGAGGGGCCGGGTGCCGGACGAGTGGGCGGGCAGGCCGGTGATCGCAGTGATCGACCTCGGCTGGCACCTGCCCACGGGTTTCTCGTGCGAGGCGCTGGCGTGGAAGGACGGCCGGGCCTGGCGCGGCGTCGACCCGAACCACAACCGGCTGCCCGTCGAGGGCCCGGAGGTCGACTTCTACCTCGAGGCGGCCGCCAACCCGATGCCGACCCTGGCGGGCGCCGTGCCCGCCGATTCGATGATCGAGCTGCGCGAATCGCCTGATCCGCTCTTCGTGCTCAACGAAGCTCGCCTCGCGTTGTGGGAGCCGGAGCTGCGCTCGGAATCGCGACCCGGCCTCGGTACACACGCGGTCACCGCCGTCGGCCACGCCCACATCGACACCGCCTGGCTGTGGCCGCTGCGCGAGGCGCGGCGCAAGTGTGCGCGCAGCTGGTCCTCGCAGCTCGCGTTGATGGACCAGCACCCCGACTACGTGTTCGCGTGCTCGCAGCCCGCGCAGTACGTCTGGGTCAAGGACTCGTACCCCGATCTCTACGAGCGCATCAAGGAGAAGGTCGCGGCGGGGCAATGGGAGGCGGTCGGCGCCATGTGGGTGGAGGCCGACTGCAATCTCCCGTCGGGCGAGTCGCTGGTGCGGCAGCTGCTGCACGGCAAGCGCTTCTTCATGCGCGAGTTCGGCGTGGAGACGCGAATCCTGTGGCTGCCCGACGTGTTCGGCTATCCCGGCAACCTGCCGCAGCTCATCAAGGAATCGGGCTGCGACTACTTCCTCACCCAGAAGCTGTCCTGGAACGACACCAACAAGCCCGAGCACCACACGTTCTGGTGGGAGGGCATCGACGGCACGCGCGTCTTGACGCACTTCCCGCCCGCGGACACGTACAACGGCGACTTCAGCTCCGAGCAGCTCGAGTTCAGCGCGCGCAACTTCAAGGACGCGGCGTCCTCGAACCGCTCTCTCTATCTCTTCGGCTACGGAGACGGCGGCGGCGGCGCCACCGAGGAGATGATCGATGCGGCGCACTCGTTCGGGATTCCGATCGGAAAAGCGTCGGATTTCTTCGACCAGGCTGCCGCCGAAGCGAAGGATCTGGCGGTCGTCAAGGGCGAGCTGTACTTCGAGCTGCACCGCGGCACTTACACGAGTCAAGCGCGGACCAAGCAGTGGAACCGGCGCGTGCAGCACGCATTGCACGAAGCGGAAATGTGGTGCGCAGCGGCGGGCAAGTTTCCGCGCGAGGCCCTGGAGGCCGCGTGGAAGAAACTCCTGCTCAACCAGTTCCACGACATCCTCCCCGGGTCGAGCATCGATTGGGTCTACCACGAGGCGGACCGCGCACTGAGCAACCTGCTCTCAGATGAGGTGGGGCACTTGACCGTCGACGGCATCGTCGGCGCGATCGGCGGCAGCGGTAGGCAGCAGACCTTCTTCAACTCGAGCTCACACACGCGTACCGAACTGGTGGAGGTGAACCGTGAGCTCGTACAGGTGACCGTGCCGTCTTGCGGGTGGTCGACTGGCCCAGTCCGGCGTGACATCGAGCCAGTGGCTGTGTCAGGCCACAGCATGGAGAACGAGTACCTGCGCGTCGAGTGGGACGACCGGTGTTTGCTGACCTCGATCTGGGACAAAGAGGCACGCCGAGAGGTGCTCAGCGCAAAGGGCAATGTCCTCGAGCTCCACGACGACAACCCACGACGCTGGGATGCCTGGGACCTCGATTTCGAGCACCGCCAGTCCTATGTCGAGCTCACGCGCGTCGAGAATGTCGAGACGACGTCCGGGGGTCGAGGAACCCTACGCTTCACCCGCGTCTTTGGCCAGTCGGACATCACTCAGGTGATGTCGCTCGACTCGGGTTCGCGCGTGCTGCGGTTCCTCACAGCGGTCGTCTGGCACGAGCGGCACAAGATCCTGAAGGTCGCGTTTCCTGTGACGGTCAACGCGCCCGAGGCGACGTATGAGATCCAGTTCGGCCACGTGCGGCGCCCGACCCACTTCGAAACGAGCCAGGCGCGAGCGATGTTCGAGGTGTGCGCTCAGCGCTGGGCCGACCTGGGTGACGATGAGTACGGTGTCGCGCTGCTGAACGACTCCAAGCACGGATACGACATCCATGACTCGGTGATGCGGTTGTCACTCTTGCGAGCACCGACCCACCCTGATCCGAACGCTGACCAGGGCCCCCATGGGTTCACCTACGCGCTTATGCCTCACTCCAGAAACTGGCGAGAAGCGGGGGTGATCGAAGCGGCGGAGGATCTCAACGATCGCATCCTGAGGCTGCCGACGCGGCTCGCTCCGGGCACCTCGCGATCGCTGGTCGAGGTCGACACCCGGCAGGTGATCGTCGAAGCGATCAAGCCAGCCGAGGATTCGGATGCGGTGATCGTCCGGCTCTACGAGGCCTGGGGCCGGCCGTGCCGGGCGCGCATCACGACGACCCTGCCGGCGCGGCGAGTGACCCTGTGCGACCTGCTCGAGCGCGAACGTTCCGAGACAGGGCTCGAGCTCGAGTTCAGACCCTTCCAGATCGTGACGCTGAAGCTCGAGGCCTAGGCAGGCTTCTCCGCGATATAGGAGAAGCGCGCCAGGGCGCCCCGCTCGGCCAGCGCCGCGACGGCTTCCAGGTAAGCACCCTGAGCTTCGAACCCATCGTGGCCCTCAGCCAGCTCGACCTCTTCGCGATGCGCAATGCGAGCAGCCAGCCGAGCCCTCGCTCTGGCAATCAGTGCTGGTGTTCGGTCGTCGACCGCGACGACCTGCATCCCCGCCGCTTCCAGCGCGCGCTCGTTGAAGCCGGCGGGCACGATGTTTGAATAACCGAGCGGGAAACGGACGCTTACATCCTGGTTCGATATGGGGCCCACCAGTACCGCTGCATCTGTGAGCCAGAACCGACCAGCCGGCGTCAGGATACGGGCCACTTCGCCGAACAGCTGCGCGCGGTCGCGCACGTGCAGCACCACATCAATGGAAATCGCGGCGTCAAACGAGTGATTGTCGAAGGACAGCTCCGAGTTGAGATCCGCCTGCTCCAATGACACCTGTCCCGCCACTCCGAGCGCCTCGGCACGGGCTCGACCCGATTGAATCGCCGCCGGGCTGACGTCGATTCCAACGCCTCGGCAGCCGGCTGACTCGACCATAAATGTGAGCGGGCCGGCAGCTCCACATCCAAGGTCGAGGATGCTGCTGTGAGCGGACAGGCGCAGAAGAGACATCGATTCGCGAAGTTCCGAGACCATCACCCACGATTGCTGCCCTACGTCGTCCTCACCGTGGGCTTCGTGCCTGAGCTTCTGTGCGAGCTCCGAATCGAATGCCCCGTAAACGTTCCTGTAGGCATCCCGAAACGACATGCGGCGCTAGCTTAGACCCGCCTCACACGAGCCGCAGAAGCGCCGCCGTGGCCGCGCCGGCCGCCACGACCACGAGGAAGGGCGCTCGGAGCAGCACCGCCACCACGGCCACCGCCAGCGCGCCGGCGCGCGCATCGAGAACGAGATGCCGTCCGGTGGAGAACGTGCTGGTGGCGACCAGCGCCGCGAGCAGCGCCACCGGCAGGAGCGGCACGATGCGCTGCACGCGCGGCGCTCCGAGGAATCTCTGCGGAAGCGAGAGTCCCGCAAGCTTGATCGCATAGCACGCGGCGCCCGCCACGAGCAGCGGCGCCCAGCCGGTCATCGCGGCCGGATCCCGTAGATCACGACGAGCGCAGCCACGATCAACAAGGGCACGCCCGCCGGAACGAAAGGCAGGGCCACCAGCGCAACCAAGGCGGCCGCGAACGCGATCGCCAGCGGTTCGCGCGCTCGCAATCGCGGCGCCAGGAGGGCCACGAAGGCGGCGGGCGGAGCCGCGTCGAGCCCAAGAGCTTTGGGGTTGGGGAGCAGATGTGTGGCGAGGGCGCCGATCAGCGTGCCGAGGTTCCAGAGGGCGAACAGCGCGATCGCAGTCGCCCAGTACGCGTAGCGGCTGTCCGCGGGCGTTTCCCGCGCGATGGCCATGGCCGTCGTCTCGTCGATGACGAAATGCGCGGCCGCGAACCGCCGCAGCCCCGTGGCCTGGAGCATGGTCGCCAGGCGCATGCCGTACAGCGCGTTGCGGGTGCCCAGCAGCGCGGCCGTGGCCGCGCCCGCCCACAGGTTCCCGCCCGCCCCGACCACCCCGATGTATGCGAACTGGGACGCGCCCGTGAACATCAGCAGCGAGAGGACGCACGTCTGCGCGATGGACAGCCCGGCGGTGACCGAAAGGGCGCCGAACGACAGCGCGTACGCGCCTGTGGCGATGGCGATGCCGAGGGCATCGCGCGTGATCGCGCGCCGGTTGTCTATTCGGGCGTCACGTAAGCGGCCGTCAGGCCGCCGTCGACCAGGAAGGTCGAACCGTTCACGTAGCTCGACTCGTCGCTCGCCAGGAACAGCGCAGCGTTGGCGATCTCACGCGCCTTCGCCAGCCGGCCCATGGGCAGATGCACGCGCCTACGTTCGTAGGCGCCTGGGGTTTCCGAGAAGAGCCGCATCAACAGCGGCGTCTCCACCGGGCCCGGGCACAGCGCGTTGACGCGCACGCCCTGGCGCGCGAACTGGACCGCGAGCTCGCGGCTCATCGATAGGACCGCGCCCTTCGAAGCCGTGTAGCCGATCTGCGACGTGGCCGCGCCGACGATGGCGACGAAGGACGCTACGTTAATCACCGACCCGCCGCCCGCTTCCAGCAGGTGCGGGATGCCGTACTTGCAGCAGAGGTAGACGCCCTTGGCGTTGACTGCCTGCACGCGATCCCACGCATCAGGTTCGGTGGTGAGGATCGAGTCGTCGTCCGCGGGCATGATGCCCGCGTTGTTGTAGAGCACGTTGATCTTGCCGTAGCGATTCTTCGTCTCCGCGTACATCGCCTGCACGCTCTTCGGGTCGCTCACGTCGGCCTGGAAGAAGAAAGCCTCGCGGCACTCCGCGGCCGCCTTCTCGCCCGCTTCGCGACCTACGTCCGCGATGCAGACGGCGGCGCCCTCCGAGGAAAACAGGATCGCGGCTTCGCGGCCGATGCCGCCGGCCGCACCGGTGATCACCGCAACTTTGCCATCGAGCCTACCCATCCGTCGACATGAAGACGTTCTTCACCTCCGAGTAACCGTCCATCGCATGCATGCCCAGCTCGCGCCCGAAACCTGACTGCTTGAAACCTCCGAACGGCGTCGCGACGCGCACCGACGTGTTCGAGTTGAGCGAAAGCACCCCGGTGTCGATGGCGCGCGCGACGCGCACGGCGCGCGCTCCATCGCGCGTCCAGATCGAGCCCGACAAGCCGTAAGGCGTGTCGTTGGCGATGCGAATCGCCTCCGCCTCGTCCGTGAACGGGATGATCGCCGCCACCGGCCCGAACACCTCCTCGCGCGCGACGCGGTCGGAGCTCGACGCCTCCACCAGAGTGCACGGATACCAGAAGCCCGGGCCCGCAGGCACGTCGCCCTTGAACATGGTCGTGCCGTCGACGAACGAAGCCACCAGCTTGCGGTGCGAAGCGGAGATGAGCGGCCCCATATCGGTACCCTCGGCTTCCGGATCGCCGACCTTGAAACGCCGCGTGGCCTCGGTCAGCAACCCGGTGAACTTTTCGTAGGCCGATCGCTGGACCAGGATGCGGGAGCGCGCGCAGCAATCCTGCCCGGCGTTGCCGAACACCGAGCCGGGCGCCGACGCCGCGGCCTTCTCCAGGTCCGCGTCCTCGAAGATCACGTTGGCCGACTTGCCGCCGAGCTCGAGCGTCACGCGCTTGATCGTCGCCGCGGCTCCTTCCATCACGCGCCGCCCGACCTCCGTGGACCCGGTGAACGCGATCTTGGCCACGTCGGGATGAGCGATCAGCCGCTCGCCGACCGTCGAGCCAGGGCCGACGACCACGTTGACCACTCCCTCGGGCAGGCCGGCCTCGAGCGCGATCTTGGCGAACCGCAGCGCCGTGAGCGGCGTCAGCTCGGCCGGCTTCAGGACGACGGTGTTGCCACACGCGAGCGCGGGGCCGAGCTTCCACGAGGCGAGCATCAGCGGGAAGTTCCACGGCACTATGAGCCCGACCACGCCGAGCGGCTCGCGGAAGGTCATGTCGATCCCACCCGCCACCGGGATCGTCTCGCCGTAGTGCTTGTCGATGGCGCCGGCGTAGAAGTGGAAGACGTCGGCCACCATTCCCATCTCCCAGCGCGAGTCGGCCAGCGGCTTGCCCACGTTGGACGTCTCCAGCCGCGCCAGCTCCTCGCCGCGCGCCTCCACGAGCGCGGCGACGCGTCGCAGCAGGCGGGCGCGGTCGGCCGGCTTCACGGCACGCCAGGCCGGGAACGCGGCCCGCGCGGCCGCGACGGCGCGGTCCGTCTCGTCGACCCCCGCGCGATCGAGGTGCGCGATGGCCTTCTCGGTCGCGGGGTTGATGACGTCGAGAGTCATCCGCGTTCGAACAGGCGCTGCCGCTCCCACTCGGTCACGACCTTGTCGAACTGCGCCTGCTCGGTGCGGGCGTAGTTGAGGTAGTGGTCCACCACGTCCTCGCCGAGCGCCTGACGCGCCATCTTGCCCTGCTCCAGCGCGGCGATCGCGTCGCGCAGCGTGTGCGGGAAGCGCTGCACGTTCGACTCGTACGCGTTGCCGGTGAACGCGGGCGGCAGCTCGAGCTTGTGCTCGATGCCGTACAGCCCCGCCGCCAGCAGGGCGGCGAACGCGAGGTACGGATTTGCGTCCGCCCCGGGAATTCGCGTCTCGGACCTCAGGTGCTGGCCGTGGCCGACGATGCGGAAGCCGCACGTGCGGTTGTCGTGGCCCCACGCCAGCGTGGTCGGCGCCCACGTCCCGGCCGCGTAACGCTTGTACGAGTTGATGTTCGGCGCCAGGAAGATCGCGAGCTCCGACATGCACGCGATCTGGCCCGCAAGGTACTGCTTGAACGTGTCCGACTCGCCGTCGAACGTGTTGCGACCGTCCTTCCAGAGGCTTGAATGGATGTGGCACGAGCTGCCGATCCACGTGTGATCGGGCTTCGCCATGAACGTCACCGAGCAGCCCTGCTGCTGCGCCATTTCCTTGATGCCGTTCTTGTAGACGACGTGGTTGTCGGCCATGGTCAGCGCGTCGGCGAAGCGGAAGTTGATCTCCTGCTGGCCCGGCCACGCCTCGCCCTTCGAGCTCTCGACGCCGATGCCTGCGGCCTTCATGCCCTTGCGCACTGAGCGGATGAACGGCTCCGCGTAGGTCGTGGCGAGGATGTGGTAGTCGAGGTTGTACTGCACCGAAGGCGTCAGGTCGCGGTAGTGCTTCGCGAAGGCTTCCGCGTAGGTCTCCTGCAGCAGATAGAACTCCAGCTCTGAGCCGAACATCGGCTCGAAGCCGAGCTGTCGCGCCCTGTCCACCTGACCGCGCAACACCTGCCGCGGCGATGGGCGCACGGGCTGCCCGTCGTGCCAGCCGACGTCGCACAGCACGAGCGCGGTGGCCTCGAGCCACGGGATGCGGCGCAGCGTGGCGAAGTCCGGCTGCATGTCGAAGTCGCCGTAGCCGCGCTCCCAGCTCGCCATCTCGTAGCCGGGCACGGGATCCATGTCCATGTCGACGGTGAGCAGGTAGTTGCAGCCCTCCGTCGACTCGCCGTGCGACGACGTCTCGACGAAATACTCGGCGTCGACGCGCTTGCCCATGAGGCGGCCCTGCATGTCGGTGAAGGCCACGATCACCGTGTCCACCTCGCCGCGCTCGACGAGCGAGGCGAGGGCCTCCTGGGTCAGCGGAGCGTTGCGCGTGCGCGGCTCGGTCAGCAAATCACTCCTTGCCGTTGCGACTGCGGGCGCGCGCGACGAAGCGCTCGAAGAGCTTCCGCGCCCAGGGAAGATCCGTTGTCAGCTCCTCGGGATGGCACTGCACCGCGACGATGAGGCCGTCGTCCGTCTCCACCCCCTCGACAGTGCCGTCCTCGCCGGTCGCCGACTGGTGCAGGCCCGGCGCGAGGCTCTTGACCGCCTGGTGGTGGAAGCTGTTCACGCGAATCTTGTGCTCGCCCGCGGCGCGCCCGAGCTCGGAGCCCGGCTTGACCTCGATCGTGTGGGCGAGGTGGCTCCGGCCGTGGTCGCGAATGTCGTGGTCGTCGAGGTGCTGGACGAGCGAGCCCCCCATGGCCACGTTGATGACCTGCTGGCCGCGGCAGATACCCAGCACGGGCAGCTCCCGCTCGCGCGCCTGCTGGAACATGCGGAGCTCGGTCTCGTCGAGCTCCCGGTCGATCGGCCCGACCTTCTCGTCCTTCTTCTCTCCATAGAGCGAGGGGTCGACGTCCCACCCGCCTGGGAGCAGAAGGCCGTCCACCGCGGGCGGCAGCCGGTCCGTGCCCGAAGGCAGCTCCACCGGCTCGGCGCCGGCGACCTCGACCGCGCGCCGGTAGGGCGCGTAGTACTCCGAGCCCTTGCGCGGGCTCGTCGTGATCCCGATCCTCGGCCGGCCGTCCGGCCTCATCTGTCTACCCAGCGGCAGCGAGGTCCGCTTCGATCTTGGCAAGCTCTTCGGCGCTGCCCTGGACCTTGGGACCCTTGAACCAGTTGCGTGCGGAGAGAAACCAGTAGCCACCTGAGTACAGCAAAACTACGCCGACCGCTACTGGCGCGTAGTTGAACGTGGTCCAGGTGTTGCCTGGAGCTGCCTGCGGCAGGACGAACAGGACGGCGATGAAGGCAATCCAGACGACGGCGATCCAGCCCACGAGGTAGCTCCAACGCCCGAGGTGCCACGGGCCGCGCTGGAACCTTTCCCCTGACAGCAACCGCAGCAGGATGGGCAGGCCATACGCGATGTAAAGGCCGATCACCGCGATGGACGTGACCGCGAAGTAGGCGACGGGGCTGTACAGGTACGGCAGGCCGAGGATGAAGGCGCCCACCGCCGCAAACCAGATCGAGTTGGTCGGGGTCCGGGTGCGGGCGTTGATCTTGTGCCAGAACTGCGACCCCGGCACGGCGCCGTCGCGGGAAAACGCGTAGATCATGCGCGAGTTGGCCGTGATCGACGACATGCCGCAGTAGAACTGCGCGCCCACGACGATGAAGAGCAGGATCGTGCCCAAAGTTGAGCCGGCCGCGTCGATGAAGATCGTGGCGGGCGGCACCACGGTGGCCACTTCCTTGGCGTAGTCCTGGATCGCTGACGTCACCCCGATCAGCAGGATCCAGCCTGCAAAAAGCGAGACCACGATCGACCAGACGATGCCCCGCGGACCTGCCGTTGCCGCGTTGCGCGTCTCTTCGGTCATGTGGGCGGAGGCGTCATAGCCGGTGAATGTGTACTGGGCCAGGAGCAGGCCGATGAGGAAGACGTACAGCGTCGAGCCGAAGCCGGTGTTGTTGACGAAACCGGTGAAGACGAACGAGATCGATTGGTGGTGGCTCGGCACGAGGAAAAGAACGCCGACGATCACCAGCACGCCGATCACGTGCCACCAGACCGAGATGTCGTTCAGCAGGGCCACCAAACGCACACCGAACGTGTTGAGCAGCCCATGCACGAACAGGGCGATCGCGTAGATGAGGATGACCCAGATCGGATCGGTGGGGTAGTTGAAAAGCTGGTGCAGCAGTGCCGTCGCGAAGAACGCGAGCCCAAAGTCGATCCCGGCCGTCACCCCGACCTGACCCAGCAGGTTGAACCAGCCGGTGAACCAGCTCCAGGCGGCCGAGTTGTTGCCCCCGAGCTTCGCCGCCCAGTAGTACAGGCCGCCGGCGGTGGGATAGCTCGAGCAGACCTCGGCCATGGCCAGGCCGACCAGGGTGACCATGATCCCGACGAGCGGCCAGCCGATGGTCATGATCACCGGCCCACCGGTGTTCATGCCGTACTGGTACAGGGTCAGACAGCCGGAGAGGATCGAGATGATCGTGAACGAGACGGCGAAGTTCGAGAAGGTGCCCATCCGGCGCAGGAGCTCCTGCGCGTAGCCCATCCGGTGGAGTGTCTCGACGTCAGAATCGTGGGTCGCGACGGCCATGCAAAGCCCTCCCTTGAGCCCGATCCACCCGGCGCGGCTGCGCCCGAAGCTGGGGCGAAGCTAGCAGCAGATAGGATGCGTGTCAAGAATGGCCCGGGAATGCCGGAAATGAGCGGCGATGTAACGAATGACACCGGCGCGAGGATCGGCGAGCTGGTCCGGCAGCGCCAGGCCGACCTCAGCCCGGCGGAGCGCAAGCTCGCGCGCGTCCTGCTGGCGAGCTATCCCATCGCCGGCCTGGAGAGCGTCGCCCGCTTCGCCGAGAGGGCAGGCGTCAGCGCGCCCACGGTCACCCGCTTCATCACCAAACTCGGCTTTCGAGGCTACCCGGAGTTCCAGGAGCAGCTGCGCCAGGAGGTCCAGGCCCGTCTCTCCTCGCCGCTCGCGCGCTACCACGAAGAGGCGCCTCCGGGCGGAGTGACGTCCCTCGTCAGCGGGGCGCTCGAGATGTCGCGACGCAACCTGCAGGCGACCCTGGAGCTGCTATCGCACCACGACGTCGAGGAGGTCGTCGGGCTGCTCGCCGACGTGCGCCGCCGCGTGATGGTCCTCGGCGGACGGTTGAGCCGCCCGCTGGCGCGTTACCTGGCGGGCCAGCTGCACCTGCTGCGGCCGGGCATCGGCCTGGTCGACGCCGACCGCACCGCCGCGGCTCAGCAGCTCATCGACATGCGCAAGGGCGACGTGCTCGTGGTGTTCGACTATCGCCGGTACCAGGCGGCCACCATCGAGAGCGCGCGCCTCGTGGCGGAGCAAGGCGTCAACGTCGTGCTCTTCACGGACCCATGGCTGTCGCCCGCGTCCGCGTTCGCGCGGCAGGTTGTCGTGTCAAGCGTGGAGACGGTCGGCCCTTTCGACTCGCTGGTCGGGGCGACCGCGGTGCTGGAGGCCATCGTGGCCGCGGTCCTCGCCCGCCTCGGGCAGCGGGCGGAAGCGCGGATGGAGAGCCTGGAACAGTTGAGCGCGAGCGCCGTTATTGCAGCCAGTGACCACTAGGGCTCGTCTTCTAGGCCTGGCTGTTGCGGCCGCCTTCGCGGTGGCCGGCGTCGCGGGAGTCGCCCAGCAGGTGATCCGGCAGCCCGCGAATCATCCGCAGGCCGAGATGGCGCAGTCGGCGGCTTCCAGGCTGAACGCCGGGGAGACCCCGCAGGCGGTGATTCCCGCCAGGTCCGTGGACATCGGCCAGTCCACCGCTCCGTTCGTGATCGTCCTGGACAGCAGCCGGTCCGTGCTCGCTTCGTCGGCCACCCTCGACGGCCAGGTCGCGCTGCCGCCCCCCGGCGTCTTCGATTACGTGACGTCGCACGGCGAGGATCGCGTCACGTGGCAACCGACCGCCAACGTGCGGTCCTGGATAGTCGTCGACGCCTTCCACGGCGGTTACGTCGTCGCGGGCCGGTCGCCCGCCCAGGGCGAGGCCGATGGATACTTGGTCATCTTCTGGGGATCGCTGGCGGCGCTGGGCCTGGCGGTGGTCGCCGTTGCCGGCGCCATCGCCGTAAAAGTGCAGTAAACCTCCACCAAACTCGTGCCCCTCCGCGTTTTCCCTAGACTAGCGGCGTGCCAGGCGTGAGGGCGCAGGAGGAATGGCTCAGCCTCCAGGAGGCCAGCGAGCGGCTGCACGTCCACGCTGACACGCTCCGCCAGTGGGCCGACCGCGGCCGCATCCGCTCCTACCGCACGCCGGGCGGTCACCGCCGCTTCCAGGCGGCCGACGTCGACGCGCTGGCGGATCAGTCGTCGCCCGAGCTGGGGCTTCTCCTCTACTCGTCCGTGGGCAAGGCACGCATGGCTGCGAGCGCCGGCCGGCTGGCCGGTGAGCCCTGGTACGCGAGCTTCGACGAGGCGGCCAAGGAGAAGCAGCGCGAGCTCGGGCACGACCTGATGCGGCTGCTGGTCGAATACGCCGCCGCCCCGGACAACAAGGACGCCGCCGCCATCCGCGGCCTCGGCTCGCGCTACGCCGCGATGGCGCACAGCGTGGGCCTACCGCTGGGTGACGCGATGCGCGCGTTCGACCTGTTCGCCACGGTCGTGCGCTCCAACGTCGATCAACTGTCGCTCGCGCAGGCGGACGAAGTCGGATGGTTTCTCAATGAGGTCCTGATCGCGATGGTCGAGGAGTTTGGTGGGGTGGTGCAGAAGTGAGCGCAATCAATTTCGTCTTGCCGCTGGGCTCGAGCGTCTTGAGCTTCGTCTTCGCCGCCCTGGTGTTCGACCAGTGGTGGCAGAAGCGGCACAGCTTTCAGCTGGTGTGGGCGGTCGGTCTTCTGTGGTACGGCATCAGCGCGGGCACGGAGTTCGCGGGCGGCGCGTTCGGATGGAACGAGCCGCTTTATCGCGCCTGGTACCTCATCGGCGCGTTCTTCGTGGCCGCCTACCTCGGCATGGGCACGATCTACCTGCTCGCGAAGACGCGCTTCGGCTACTTCGCGGGCGCGACGGTGCTCCTCGGCGGGGTGCTGTCGCTGCTGTTCAGCCAGCTCGACGTCAAGGGAACGTCCACGCCGCTCTACCCCGGATCCGGCACCGCCGGGATCATCGCGTTCGCCATCGCCGGCGCGGGCGGTGTCGCGATCATCGCCGCCACCGCGATCCGCAGACCGCTCGCCGCGCACATCGCGATGGCCGTGCTCTTGATCGGGTCGGTCTCCGTGGCCTACATGACGCTGACCGCTCCGCTGCCCGCGCCCGGATGGGCGGTCGACCCCAGCACGCACGTGCCGGTCGGCACCGGGTATCCGGGCTACCTGCGGGTGCTCACCGGTCCGTTCAACATCGCCGGCGCGCTGTGCCTGGTGTTCGGCGCCATCTACTCCGCGTACGTCTACATGCCCAAGCGGCGCGTGGTGCCCGCGAAGTTCGGCGTGCTCGCGATCGTGCCCAACTTTTTCGCCTCGCTGCCCGGCGCGATCGCCGCGCTCTTCCGCGGGGAGCTCAACTCGCGCGTCCCGGCCACTCTGCTCATCGCGCTCGGCGCGTTCATCCCCGGCGTGACCAGCGGCCTCAACCGGTTCGGGATCACGTGGTCCTTCTTCCTGGGCGAGTTCCTCGGCGTGGTCCTGATCTTCGCCGGCTTCCTCGTCAGCGAGGAGGTGTTCCGGACTTTCCGGTTCGGCCTGCTAGGACTCAGGCAGCGACGCGCTGAAAGCTAGCGGGTCGGAGGCGAAAGACGCCTTGCACCCGGCTGAGCAGAAGTAGAAAGTGCGGCCTTCGTACTCGTACGTGTGGGCCGCGTTCGCCAAGTCGACCGTCATGCCGCATACGGGGTCCGTGGCAAAGGCCGGCGCCGGGACCGCGACCGGATGCGGTTTGGCCACGTGCTGGCGCCGCGCGATGACCACTTCCGCCAGCGCGAGCAGGGCTATCTCCTCCTGCGTGCCGCCACGCGCCTTGCCGGCGGGCGTGCGGACGCGAGCGACCGCGTCCTCCCCGAGCCCGCGCCGCAGGAGCTCTCTGCGCACGGCCGACGCGCGGCGCGTGCTGGCGATGAGGCTGACGTCGAGATCCGGATGGCTCAGCGCCGCCTCGAGCGCGTCCTCGTCGAAGTGGCCCATGGTCGCGACCACCGCGTAGCCCTCTCCCGGCGGCGTCTCGAAGGTCGGGACGTCCGCCTGCCCGACCGTCTGGACGCGGAAACCCGTCAGTTCGGCCAGGCGGCCCAGCGTCGACGCGGCCGGGCTGTCGCCGAAGACGATGAGCAGAGGCTTCGCCAGCTGCGGCTCGATGAAGATGTCCAATGATCCCCCGCTGGGGCAGGTCGTGCCCAGCGTGAGCTCGCCGCGCCGGCGCGTCTCCTTGACCTCCGAGTCGCCCACGATGCGGACGAGCCGGGGCGTGCCCTCGTCCAGCGCGCGCAGCGCCTCACGCCGCACCACCGGCTCCGAGCAGCTGCCGCCGATCCATCCGCGCAGCCGGCCGTCGGCGGTGATGATCGCCTTGTCGCCAGGCCGCGCGGAGGTCGGCGCCTCGCAGCGCACCACCGTCGCCAGCACGCACGGCGTGCCGGCGGCGGCGTACTCGCGAAGCTGGTCGAGGATGTCGTCCGTTATTCGTTCACTCCTGCAGCCCTCAAAGCTGCCCACACCTTGTCCGGGGTCACGGGCATGTCGATGTTCGTCACCCCGTATGGCGTCAGCGCGTCGATGACAGCGTTGACGTAGGCCGCCGGCGAGCCGACCGTGGGTGACTCGCCCACGCCCTTGGCGCCGAGCGGGTGATGCGGCGACGGCGTCACCGTCTCGCCCAGCTCGAACTTCGGCGACTCCCAGGCGGTGGGCAGCAGGTAGTCCATGAAGTTCGACCCGATGCAGTTGCCCTCTTTGTCGAAGGTGATGAGCTCCATGAACGCGATGCCGAAGCCTTCCACGAGGCCGCCGTGGATCTGGCCCTCGACGATCATCGGGTTGATGCGCACGCCGCAGTCGTCGACGGCGACCATGCGCTTCACCTTGACCTGGCCGGTGCCCTTGTCGATGTCCACCACCACCGCGTACGTGCCGAAGGGGTAGGTCATGTTCGGCGGGTCGTAGTAGTGGACGCCCTCCAGGCCTGCCTCCATGCCGTCGGGAAGGTTGGTCGAGTAGGCGGCGAAGGCGATCTCCTGGATCGTCTTGCCCTTGTCAGGCGAGCCCTTGACGAAGAAACGCCCGCGCTCCCACTCGAGGTCCTCCTCCGCCGCCTCGAGCAGATGGGCCGCGATCTTGCGCGCCTTCTCGCGCAGCTTGCGGGAGACCATGGCGGTGGCTGCGCCGGAGACCGGCGTGCTCCGGGACGCGTAGGTGCCGAGCCCGTACGGCGCGGTGTCGGTGTCGCCCTCCTCCACCGCCACGTCCATGGCAGGGATACCGAGCTCCTCGGCCACGATCTGCGCATACGTCGTCTCGTGGCCCTGGCCCTGGGACTTCGTGCCCATCCGGAGCAGGGCCTTGCCGGTCGGGTGGACGCGCAGCTCGGCGCTGTCGAACATGGCCACACCGAGCAGGTCGAAGTCCTTGCCGTGGCCGGCGCCGACGACCTCGGTGAACGACGCGATGCCGATGCCGGTCACCTCGCCCTTCTTGCGCCGCGCCTCGACGTCCTTCTTCAGCTCGTCGTAACCGAGCTTGTCCAGGGCCACGTCCATGGCGGCGTGGTAGTCGCCGCTGTCGTAGACCCATCCGGTCGGCGAGTGGTATGGGAACTGGTCCTTGGCGATGAAGTTCTTGCGCCGGAACTCCGCCTGGTCCATGCCGATCTCGATGGCGGCGTTGGTGATGAGGCGCTCGATGAGGTAGCTCGCCTCGGTCACGCGGAACGAGCAGCGGTAGGCGACGCCGCCCGGCGCCTTGTTCGTGTAGTAGCCGTCCGCGGTGACGTGCGCGGTCGGGATGTCATACGAGCCCGTGACGATGTGGAAGAGACCGGCCTTGAACTTTGTGGGCTGCGCGTCGGAGAAGAACGCGCCGTTGTCGCTGTCCAGGTGCACGCGCAGGGCCGTGATCTTGCCGTCCTTGTCGAGCGCCAGGTCGCCCGTCATGTGAAAGTCGCGCGCGAAGCCGGTGGAGATGAGGTTTTCGGTGCGGTCCTCGATCCACTTCACCGGCCGCCCGATCAACAGGCTGGCCGCGGTGGCGATCACGTAGCCCGGGTAAACCGGCACCTTGTTGCCGAAGCCGCCGCCGATGTCCGGCGAGATGAAGCGCAGGTTCTCCTCGGGCAGGCCGGCCACGAGCGCGAACACCGTGCGGTGCAGGTGCGGCGCCTGGCTGGTCAGGTAGATAGTGGCCTTGCCGGTCACGCCGTTGACGTCGGCCACGATGCCGCACGTCTCCATCGGCGCCGGGTGGCACCGCGGATAGAACGTGTGCAGGCGCACCACTTTATGTGCCTGGGCGAACGCGGCCTGCGTGGTGGCCTTGTCGCCGGACTCCCAGTGGTAGATGTGGTTGTCCTTCTGGTCCGCCTTGTCGTCGCGGATGACGGGCGCGCCGGCCGCCTTCGCACCCTCGGGGTCGATGATCGCCGGCAGGACGTCGTAGTCGACGACGATCTGGTCGCGCGCGTCCTCCGCCTGGTACTTGGTCTCGGCGATGACAGCCGCCACCTCCTGGCCCTGGAACCGAACCTTGTCGGTGGCCAGCACCGCCTGCGTGTCGTAGGACAGCGTCGGCATCCAGGCCAGCTTGTGCTGCGCCATCAGCTCACCGGTCACGACCGCGATCACGCCCGGCATGGCCGACGCAGACGCGGTGTCGATGGACTTGATGCGCGCGTGCGCGTGCGGGCTGCGCAGGATCGCCATGTGCAGCATTCCCGGGAGCACGAGGTCGTCGATGTAGTTGCCCTTGCCGTGGAGGAAGCGCGCGTCCTCCTTGCGCTTCATGGACTCGCCGATGCCGCCGTGCATGTGCGTCGTGGCCATCACTTGCCCCCTCCGGCCGCGACGGCCTCAGGTTTCGGAGCCTGCGCGGCCGCGGCCTTGATGGCGGCCGCGTGCTGGATCGCCTTGACGATGTTCATGTAGCCCGTGCAGCGGCAGATGTTGCCGCTGATGGCCCAGCGGATCTCCTCCTCGGTGGGATTCGGGTTGTGCTCGAGCAGCGCGGTGCCCACGAGCATCATGCCGGGCGTGCAGAAGCCGCACTGCAGGCCGTGCTCCTCGTGGAAGCCGGTTTGCATCGGCGACATGGCCGCGCCGGCGGCGAGGCCCTCGACCGTGGTGATGCTGCGCCCGGTTACCTGCACGGCCAGCAGCGTGCAGGACTTGAGGGGCGTGCCGTCGACGAGCACCGTGCACGCGCCGCAGCTGCTCGTGTCGCAGCCGATGTGCGTGCCGGTGAGACGCAGGTTGGTGCGGATGAAGTCGACGAGCAGCACGCGCGGCTCGACGTCGGCGCTGTGCTTGGTTCCGTTGACGGTCAGCGAGACGTTCATCGGCGACCCTCCCTGGCCCTGGCGACGGCCGTTCTCAGCCCTCGCTGCACGAACACTCGAACTATGTCCTTCTTGTACTCGGCGCTGCCCCGCACGTCGCTCTTCGGCTCGGCGGCGGCCGCCGCGAGCCGGGCGGCTTCGGCGATGACGGCGTCGGTCGGCTCCTTGCCGGCCAGCGATTTCTCGGCGTCAGCGGCCTTCAGGTTGCGATCACCGACCGACGTGAGGCCGATGCCCGCCTTCGCGATCTTGTCGCCGTTCATCTCCACCTGCACCGCCACCGCCACGGTCGCAAAGTCGCCGACCTTGCGCTCGAGCTTGTTGTAGGCGCCGCCCGAGTGTGCGGCCAGCGGGATGCGGATCTCGGTCAGGACCTCGTCCGGCCGCAGAGCGGTGGTGAACGGGCCCTGGAAGAAGTCGGCCGCGTGGATGACGCGCTCGCCCGACTCCGAGTTGGCCACGAAGTCGGCGCCCAGGGCGAGCATGACCGAGCCCCAGTCGCCGGCGGGGTCGGCGTGACAGATCGAGCCGCCGACCGTGCCCTGGTTGCGGATGAGGGGATCGGCGATCCAGTGGGCCGCCTCGGGCAGAAGCGGGCACACAGACCTCGCCTCGGCGCTGCTCTCGACCGCGGCGTGCTTGGTCAGGGCGCCGATGGTGAGGTGGCCGTCGTGCCGGCCTATCCCGGCGAGGTTGGGCAGCCGCCCGATGTCGACCACGAGGGCCGGCTGGGAGAAGCGCAGCTTGAGCAGGGGGATGAGGCTCTGGCCTCCGGCCATGACCTTGGCCTCCTCGCCGCGCTGCCGGAGGATGTCCACAGCTTCCGCGAGGCTGGAGGGGGCGCGATAGTCGAACGCGGCTGGAAACATCCTTCAGCACCTCCCTCGATCGAACAACGAGCGGGCGCCGCGCGCTCCACAGGTGGCGGCTTCGCCGGTATAGCACCGGCCCGATACCATGTCAAACAGCGTGGCCACCGACATCGTGAGGCCGCTGACGGCCGAGGAGATCACAGAGCTGTGCACGAGGCACACGCTCTACGACTGGTCGGCGCAGGCGAACTTGAAACCGATGGCCGTGGCGAGCGCCAAGGGCGTGCGCTTCACGACCGTCGACGGCAGGCGCTTCATTGACTTCAACAGCCAGCTGATGTCGGTGAACGCCGGCCACGGCGACCGCCGGATCATCGAGGCGATCAAGGCCCAGGCCGACCGCCTTCCCTTCATCAGCCCGTTCCTCGCCACCGACGTGCGCGCCCGCCTGGGCCAGAAGCTCGCCGAGCTGCTGCCGGGCGACATCGACAAGGTTTTCTTCACCCTGGGCGGCACCGACGCCAACGAGAACGCCATCAAGATGGCGCGGGCGGTGACCGGAAGGCCGAAGATCCTCGCGCGCTACCGCTCGTATCACGGCTCCACGGGCAATGCCGTGCAGGCCACCGGCGACCCGCGGCGCTGGCCCAACGAGTACTCGGCGGGCGTCATCCACGTCCTCGACCCCTACCACGGCATCGAGCGCGGCTGGGACGACGCCGAGCCCGCGTTGCGACAGCTCGAAGAGGTAATCCAGCTCGAGGGGCCGGATACCATCGCCGGCTTTCTGCTGGAGCCGATCACCGGCACCAACGGCGTGCTGATCCCGCCGGACGGCTACCTGCAGGGCGTGCGCGAGCTGTGCGACCGGCACGGCATCCTGATGATCTGCGACGAGGTGATGAGCGGCTTCGGCCGCACCGGCAAGTGGTTCGCCGTCGACCACTGGGGCGTAGTCCCCGACCTGATCACGATGGCCAAGGGCCTGACCAGCAGCTACGTGCCGCTGGGCGCCGTCGGCATGAGGCCGCGCGTCGCGAAGTATTTCGACGACCACGTGTTCTACGGCGGCCTCACCTACAACAGCCATCCCCTCGGCTGCGCGGCGGCGCTCGCCACGATCCAGGCCTACGAAGAGGACGACATGGTCGGCAACGCGAGCCGCATGGGCGCCGTGCTCGCGCGCCAGCACCGGCGCCTGATGGAGCGCCATCCCTGCGTCGGCGCCGTCCGGAACATCGGCCTGTTCGGGGCGATCGAGCTGGTGCGCAGCCGCAAGACGATGGAACCGTTGGCGCCCTTCAACGGCACGTCGCCGGAGATGAAGGCGATCGGCCAGGCGCTGCTGGACGCCGGCCTCTTCACGTTCGTGCGCTGGAACCTGATCATGACCAACCCGCCGCTCTGCATCACCGAGGCGGAGCTGGACGAAGGTTTCGAGATTCTCGACACTGCACTTGAGATCGGAGACCGCGCGACCAGCGTCTGAGGACGCGGTCCGCGCGCTGCAGCTGGAGAAGCTGCGCGCCGGCCTGCGCCAGGTGTTGAAGACGAACGCGTTCTGGCGCGCCCGCATTCACGACGTGAGCGGCTGGGACGACTTCGAGCGACTGCCCATGATCACCAAGGCCGAGCTGCTCGACGACCAGAACGCAAACGCGCCGTTTGGGTCCAACCTCACCTTCGCGCTCGAGGACTACACGCGCCTCCACCAGACTTCGGGCTCCAGCGGCGACCAGCCTCTGCGCTGGCTCGACACGCAGCAGTCGTGGGACTGGTGGCTGCGCATCTGGTCGGACCACGTGTTCCAGGCGGCCGGCGTGACGCCCACCGACCGCGTCTTCTTCGCTTTCTCGTTCGGCCCCTTCATCGGTTTCTGGTCTGCGTTCGGTGGTGCCGAGCGGCTCGGCGCGATGGCCATCTCGGGCGGCGCCATGACCACCGAGCAGCGCGTCCGCAACCTGCGCGACGTCGGGGCCACGGTGCTGCTGTGCACTCCGACGTACGCGCTCCGCATGGCCGAGAAGGCACAGGAGCTGCACCTCGACCTGGCCTCCTCAGACATCCGTCTGACCATCCACGCGGGCGAGCCGGGCGCCAGCATCCCGGCGACGCGCTCCGCCATCGAGGCCGCGTACATGGCCACATCCTTCGACCACACCGGCATGACCGAGCTAGGCCCGACGGGCCACAGCTGCACGCAGCGCGACGGCATCCACCTTATCGAGAGCGAGTTCATCTTCGAGGTCGTCGACAAGAGCGGCCGGCCCGCGCTCGAAGGCGAGCTCGTGGCCACCAACCTCGGCCGGTGGGGCTCGCCTCTGTTCCGGTACCGCACCGGCGATCACGTGAGCGTCTCGCGCGAAACCTGCTCGTGCGGCAGCCCCTTCCTGAAGCTGGTCGGCGGCATCCGCGGGCGGGTGGACGACATGTTCACCGTGCGCGGCGTGAACCTCTACCCGTCCCAGGTCGAAGACATCGTGCGCCGCCATACGGCAGTGCGCGAGTTCGCGATCGAGCGACGGACCGTGCAGCACATGGACGAGGTCGTGCTCCTGCTGGAGGTTGCGGACCGAGGTGCAGTCACAGAGCGCCTCGAGGCCGACCTCCGTCAGGCGCTCGGCGTGCGCATCGGGTGCCGTGTCGTGCCCGCGGGCACCCTGCCCGCCTCCGAGCTCAAGTCGCGCCGCATCGTGACGCCAGAGTCCAAACCGCCCCCCACATAAAAGGAAGAGGCCGGACCTTTAACGGCCCGGCCTCACGAGAGGGGAGGAAGGGTTCACGGGGCGGCCGACGGGATTCTCACCACCGCCGGCACGGTCACGAACACGTCGGCGGCCGGCGCCGCTCCGGGATCGCCGATCTGCAATCCCCCGTCGAGGGTGCGGAGCCGCCCTCCTCGTCCGCTGTGCCAGTTGCGTTTGCGGGGCGGCGCCGGAGTCCGAACGATGGGGTCCAGGACCCGGGCCAACTCCGCCTCGAGGAGCAGATCAAAGCCGTCCATATGCATCAAAAACGCATGCCTCAAGTGAAGTACCGAGGCCCCACTTCGGGGCGAGGCAGCTAGGCGGCTCGGGCTCTCTCCGCCGCGGGCTCGCGGTCGAGCTCGTGCACGTACCGGACCATCCTCAGGCGCAGCGGACCGGGGCCGAGCACGCGCACGGCGAGCTTGGCCAGCGGTCGCAAGGGAACGCGTGCCGGGGTGATGTAGAGAGGTCTCCGCGCGTCCATACGCATTGAAAACGCACGCGACCTCGCGAGTATTTTTCGGCGCGAATAGTTACCTCGATTGCGCTACCGCATTCCTAACGCTTCGGGCGTTTTCAGTCCAGAGGCACTTACCGATGGGAAGTAACGGTCACCGCCCATACCGCTCGCGCAGCGTCCTGCGCCGCTTTCTCGGAGGCAGCGATCCGGTGGCGTTCGTTCTTTCCGGCGGTGCCAGCCTCGGTTCCATACAGGTCGGAATGCTCCGCGCACTTTTCGAAGCCGGCATCAAACCGGACATGCTGGTCGGCACGTCGGTCGGCGCGATCAACGCGGCGTGGATCGCCGGCTGGCCCAGCAGCGAGGGGGTCGCGAAGCTCGCGGAGATCTGGCTCGGACTGCGCCGCGAGGACGTCTTCCCCATCGGCTGGGCGGCGGCCACGGCGCTGCTCGGTCGAAGCAACCACCTGGTCTCGAACGCAGGCCTGCGCGCGCTGCTCGAGCGCAATCTCCCTTACGAGCGGCTCGAGCACGCGACCGTGCCGGTGCACGTCGTGACCTCGGAGCTCAAGAGCGGACGGGCGGCGATCATGTCGAGCGGCCCGGCGGTCGACTCGGTGCTGGCGAGCTGCGCGATCCCCGGCATCTTTCCGCCGGTGACCATCGGCAAGCGTGAGCTAGTCGACGGCGGGGTCGCGAATCACACCTCCATCGACGCGGCGGTCAGGCTGGGCGCGAGCAAGATCTACGTCCTGCCCATCAGCTACCCGTGGCTGTACGAGGCGCCGACGAACGCGCTGGGCATGGCCCTGCAGGCGCTGGCGCGCATGGTCGCGCAGCGGCTCGAGGCCGAGGTCGCGGCCAACAAAGACGCGGCGGACATCATCGTCATCCCTCCGCTCGAGCCGATGGCGGTGTCGCCCGCCGACTTCAACCACACAGCCGAGCTGATGGAGCACGGCTACGAGTCGGCGCGGAAGATGCTCGTCGCCAGAAACGGCGCGCGTCGTGCGCCGGTGGTCAGAGCACGGACGGTCGAAGCCCCGGCGGCCTGAGCCTCAGCTAAGCGCAGGGCGGGAGCGGGTCGTCGTCCAGGGCGCCGAGCTGGCGCAGGAGGGGACGCTTGCGCTGCCACACCTGCTCGATCAGGCGCTTGCGTCGCAGTGGGCGCCCCGCACTTACGCCGAGCTCGCGCAGCTCGTCGCGCAGGCCGGCCGGGAGACCGTCGCCGACGGGCACGGGACGGGACAGCAGGCCGAGCACGCGGTCCAGGTAGCTGAGCTCCTGCCACGGCGAACCGATCGTTCCCCACCCGTCCATCGCCATTCTTCCCACCTCGTCGTCGGCCCCTCGGCCAGGAGTTCGGAGCGCCACTGAAGCAGCCAGTGGCGACCCCTTCGCTACTCAGAACGCGGTCGCCGGACGCAGTACCGGCATCTTGAAGACATTTGCGTTCACAGTTGTGAAGAACCGGAGTAAAATTGCACGCAGGCAACCACGGGGGAGGAATAGAACATCATCTTGGAGTCCGCCGACCGCTCTGAGCTCGACCTGCTGGCGGAGCAGCCCCAGGCCGAGCAATCCGAGCAGCTGGCAGTCGACGTTCTGCGGGTCGTCTCGGCGAGCCTCGACGCGAGCGCCAGGCCGGGCGATTTCTACCGCTCGCTGACCACCGGCATCGCCGGCCTTGTCGGCGCCGGCCGCGTGCTGTTCTGGCGCCTCGGCCCGGACCGCCTGCTGCGTGCCATCCCCGGCGCCTACGGAGTGGACGACGACTTCGTCGCCCGCCTCTTCCCGGCGCCCTGCGATCCCGATGGCACCGACCTCACCAGCCAGATCGTGTTCGGCGACCGGATCTTTCGCGCCGCCATCGGCGATCCCGAGCAGTCGGCCGGCGATCGCCGCGTGCTGGACGTGCTGAACGTGTCGAACGCGATCAGCGCACCCTGGCGTGCCGGTGACGAGCGGCTCGGCGTGGTCGCGGCCTACGACTCGAGACGGCCCGACGGCTTCACGAGCGAGGACGCGTGGATGCTGCAGATCTCCGGCTTCGCCGCCGGGCTCGTCTGGCAGCTGAAGCAAACCGAAGCCCGCCTGACCGAAACGGTCGAACGATTGCAGAGGGTCGACTCGGCGCGCCAGCTCCTGCTCCGCAACCTGTCCTCGGCGGTCGATCGCGCGGGCAAGCGCTTCGCGACCGAGCTGCACGACGACGCGCTGCAGAAGCTCACGGCGGCGGAGATGCGGCTGGCCGGGCTCTCGCTGAACGGCGCGACCGACGACCAGAGCAAGATCGGGATAGAAGAGGTCAACACCCTGCTGCAGCAGGTCGAGGAGGCGCTCCGCAAGCTGCTGCACAACGTGCGCCCGCCCTCGCTGGAGACGCCTGGCGGGCTCGAGAAGACGATTCGCGAGCGGCTCACGTTGATGCACGCGCAGACCGGCATCGGCGTCGACTATGAGATCGACATTCCGGACGAGCCGCCCTACGAGATCAAGTCGGTGCTGTACCGCCAGATCTCAGAGGCGCTCACCAACGTCGAGAAACACGCCGCCGCGGAGCGCATCCGGGTCGAGATCAAGACCGAGAACGGCGGCATCTACGGCGCCGTCACCGACAACGGCAAGGGCTTTATCGTGGCCGAGCGCGACCGCCTGCCGGGCCACCTGGGGCTGCTGGCGCTGGCCGAGAGGCCGCTCCTGGCCGGGGGCTGGGGCAAGATCAGGAGCGAGCCGGGCGCGGGTACGATCGTCGAGTTCTGGGTTCCCTTACCGCAGTGACGGACAAGCAAACCAGAGTTCTGATCGTGGAAGACCATCAGGTCGTCGCGGACGGCCTGAGCGCGTTGCTCAACACGCAACGGGACATGACAGTCGTCGGCCATGCGGGTTCGGTCGCCGAATCGGCGGAGCGCGCGGCCGAGCTGACCCCGGACGTTGTGCTGCTCGACTTCCGGCTGCCCGACGGCACGGGCGCCGACGCCGCGGCGGCCATCCGGCGCGTGGCGCCTCAGGCCAAGCACGTCTTCCTGACGCGCGAGGACAGCGACGTGGCCCGGTTCGCCGCGCTCGAATCGGGCGCGAGCGGCTTCATCCACAAGTCCAAGGCGGCAAGCGAGGTGGTCGACGCCATCCGCACGGTGGCGGCCGGCGGCAACCTCATCACGCCCGGCACGATCGCCACGCTGCTCAACCGGCGCCGGCAGACGGAGAGCCAGCGGGAGAGCCTGACCACACGGGAGAAAGAGGTGCTCCGCCTGATGGCGGACGGCATCTCCAGCCGCGACATCGCCGACAAGCTGGGCATCAGCTACGCGACCGTACGCACGCACATTCGCAGCCTCGGCGCCAAGCTGGGCGTGCACAGCAAGGTGCAGGCGATCGTGAAGGCGCGGGAGCTGGCGCTCGTCGACTGACGACGGCTAACCGCCGGCCAGCCGCCTCTTCCCGGTCCCGCCTGCGAGCCTGATCGAAGGGCTCTTGCGTTCCGCGCTCGAGCCGGACGACCAGCGCTTCACCTCTTTGCGGTGCCGCTTGTCCTCGTAGAGCGCGGTGTCCGCGACCTGCACCAGCGCCTGCCAGTCCATACCGCGGCGCCAGGCGCCCAGGCCGATGCTGACCTCGACCGAGTGCGTGGAGCGAGCGCCGAGGTTCATGGCCTGGATCGACGAACGCAGCCGGCGCGCAACCTCGCGCGCGCGGTGCAGATCGGTCTCGGGCATCGCGACGGCAAACTCGTCGCCGCCGATCCTGCCGCACAGGTCCGAGGCCCGCATGACGCGCTGCAGCTCCTGCGCCACGAGGCGAAGCGCGCTGTCGCCCGCGCCGTGACCGTGGCGGTCGTTGATCTTCTTGAGGTTGTCGACGTCGATCATCATCACGGTGATCTGGCGGTCGTGGCGCTCAGCCAGCGCGACCTCGCGCTCGATGACGCGCTCGAACTCGCGCCGGTTGGCGAGACCCGTGAGGTGGTCCGTGCGCGCCTCGTTGGAGAACTGCCGGGCGCGATCGAGGGCAATCGCGATCTGGTCCGCGACGGCGGCCAGCATCAGCATCTCCGAGGCGTTGAAGATGCGATCACGGCGCGTGGCCACCGACATCATCCCGATGGCGCGACCACCGGTCCGCAGCTGCGCGCGAATCCCGTTCCAGCCGTCGTTCGCGATCACGCCGTCGACGCGCGATTCGGAACGTCCGACGGCCGAGACCGCTGCCTTCACGTCGGGGCCGAGCAGCGCGATGTAGTCCTCGACCTCGTCGGCCTCGAGACCGATCGTGTGCACGAGACGATGGGCGGCGCGCTCGCGCAGCCAGATGGCGCCGGCGTCGAGGCTGAACGCGGCGAGCGTTTCCGCCAGCGCGACCTCAGCGGTGTCGTTCATGTCCAGCGAGCGGCCCATCACCGCCGCGATCGCGGCCAGGCCGTAGAGCTCGTTCTCGCGGATGCGGTGCTCCTCGTCGAGATGATCGAGGTAGCCACGCGCCATGGAGGACGTGAGCCGGTCGATCACGCTCTCGAGCCGGCTCTGCGCGAGAGCCAGGACCTCGTCGCTGTTGGGCTTGCCCGCGAGCGGCTGGATCAGGAGCTCGATGGTCGCGCGGCGATAGACCGCCAGCACGTCGATCAGCGATTCGAGAGGGACGCCTTGCGCGGCCCGCAGCCGCCCGTGGTCGCGGGCGCGCTGGTCGTACTCGTCCCATGGCAGGTTCTGTTCGCCTCTGAGCGACGACAGGAGCACGTCGATGAACGAGGCGGAGGTGGCCACAAGGTCCTCCCCCGTCTGCTCGCTCAGGGTGAAGAGCTCCGGCGACCTCGTGCGGAGAACCTCGATCGCCTTCTTGCCGCTTTCAGTCGAGTCCGCGGCGAGCCCGCTTGCGAGCGCCCCGAGAACTTCGCTGGCGCTGATCACGATTTGTGAACGTTGGGCCCCAAACCCTTACTCGGAATTCGCGAACTCGCTTCTACCGCACCTGTGCTAGTCAAAAACCGCTCGGCCGTACGGCGACCGAGATGCCCCTCGTGAACGAAATTAGAACCAGGTAGGACGGTCGACTAGACCGGAATTACTACGGGGGGACTGAATGCCAGATCGAAACGCCAACGTACGCGCTGCGGATTCGACAGCGCCGACCGACGCAATCACGAGCTACACGCCTGGCTCAGAGGCCGACTTCGAGCGCCTCTACCAGACATCGTACGGACGCATCCTCGGCACGCTGACCGCGATGCTCGGTGATCGAGCAGCCGCGGAGGACTGCTGCCAGGACGCATTCGAGCGTGCCTACAAGAAGTGGGCGTCATGGCAGCCCATCGCGCCCGCCGAGGCGTGGGTGCACCGCATCGCCATCAACGCGGCCGTCTCGTACCGCCGCAAGATGAAGCTGCGCGAGGTGGGCGAGGTCATCCGGCGGATGGGCCGTCCCGAGGGGCCGCCCGACCCGCAGGACCAGATCGAGCGCCGCGACCTCGCGGAGGCGCTCGGCAAGCTGCCGCCGAAGCAGGCCGCAGCGATCGTGCTTCGCCACTACCACGGCTACACCAACAGGGCGATCGCGCAGGCGCTCGGCATCCCCGAGCGCACGGTCGCGTCGAGACTGGCGATCGCCAAGCAGCGGCTGCGCGGCATGCTCAGCCAGACGTACGGCATCCCGGTCGACGAACCGGCCCAGCAGCCGGCGCGCGGCTTCGCGATAGCCGACTAGTCAGACACAGCTCGTTACGCGGCCTCGGCCCGCCCTGGGACGAGGCTGCGTACCATCCTGAACAGCTCCCGGCGCAGAGAGCTCCACGCGCCACCGCTCCGAGCCTCCGCGTCCCTGCGCCTCTCGTACCGAGGCGCGCCCACATCCGCGCACAGGCTGCATCCGCAACCGTGGCCGGTGTCGGGCAGCTGCTTGCCGCTCTTGTCGTAGCGGACCTGAGCCATCGCTTCGGTCGCCTCAGCGCCTGGGCTGCGTGCCCGGCAGGTACCAGTTGCCGCGCACGTTGACGAGGCCGGTGGGCGGCTGATACCAGACGTTGGGACCCAGCGCCGGCAGCGCGGCGGCGAGGAACGTGTGCCAGGCCGGCACCGCGACATAGAAGCTGTCCGATCCCTGGGTCATCTTGATCCGCCAGTCCGGGTTGCCCATCCAGACGGCGACTGCGATTCTCGGCGTGAAACCGACGGTCCACGCGTCAGCGAAGCTGTCGGAGGTGCCGGTCTTCACCGCGACGTTGAAGCCGCGGATGTTGAGGATCGTGCCCATGCCGAATATCAGCGCGTGGTTGCGGTCGTTCGACATGATCGAAGCCATGATGTAGGCGACCCGCGGATCGAGAACCTGCTTCGACTCGTCCTGGTGCCTGTAGATGCTCTTGCCGTCCTGCGTGATGCTCTGGATGGCGAACGGCGTGTGCAGGATGCCCTGCGCCGCCAGCACCGATGCGCCGGTGGCCATCTGCAGCGGCGTTTCGCCATAGCCGCCGAGTGTCAGCGATGGCCCATACGAGTTGAGCGGATCGTCGTTCGTGAACGAACCGTCGGCGTGCTGCGTCCAGGGTGGCGCGCCCATGTTCCGCGCCGTGGTCACCACGTTCGAGACCCCCACGCCCAGCTCGACCTTGACCGCCGGGATGTTGAGCGAGTTGCCCATGCACTGCTGCAACTGCAGGGTGCCGTGGTAGCGACCGTCATAGTTCCGCGGCTTCCACCAGGTGGAGCCGTCGAGGTATGCGATCGGCGTGTCGGCGATCGGCGTCGTCATCGTGTAGCGGCCGCTCGCGATCGCCGTCGTGTAGGTGTAGATCTTCATCGAAGATCCGGGGTTCCTCGGCGGCCACACGGCGAGGTTGTACTGGCCGCCGTTGACGGAGGGGTTTGCCGAGGCGACCATGACCATGATCGCGCCCGAGGTCGGGTCGATCGCCACCATCGCGCCCTGCTGCACGCGGCGGTAGGCAATGCTGTGCTGCGTGCCACTGATGGAGGCCTGGCCCATCTGCTGGAGCTGCACGTTGAGCGTCGTCACGACACGCAGGCCGCCGCCATAGGTGACCTCGTTGCCGTACTTCTTGGTGAGCTGGCCAGTCACGTAGCTGACGAATCCTGGCGCGACCACCTGGTTCACCGGGGTGAACATGTGCTTGGGCGGGCTGATGTCTTCGGCGTACGCCTTGTCGGCCTGGTCCTGGGTCACCTTGTCATCGCGCACAAGCGCGTCCAGCACCTCTTTCTGCCGCGCCTTCGCGCGACTCCAGTCAATGAACGGGCTGTAGTAAGTCGGCCCCCGAACCAGCCCGGCGAGCATCGAAGCCTGCGCCAGGTCGAGGTCCTTGGTCTTCGTGTGGAAGAAGATCTGAGAGGCCGCCGCGCTGCCGGCGGCGCTGTTGCCGAAGAAGGCGGCGTTCAGATACATCTCGAGGATCTGGTCCTTCGAGTAACGCTGTTCGACCTCGAAGGACAGCAGCGCCTCGCGCAGCTTGCGATCGATGGAGTGCTCGTCGCCGACGAGGCGGAGCTTGACCAGCTGCTGCGTGATCGTCGAAGCGCCCTGCACCGTGCCGCCCGACTTCCAGTCGACGAGCGCGGCGCGCGCGATGCCGCCGGGGTCGACTCCCGGCTCGTTGTAGAAGTTGCGGTCCTCGATCGCGATCGTCGCCTCGGGCAGGTACGTGCCCATGTCCGTGAGCGGCTCGTAGAAGTGCTGGTATCCCGGCGGGTGCAGGTCCGCGAGGAGCGTCGTGCCGTCGGCCGCGTAGATCAGCGTGTCGCCCGGCACGTCCTTCGAGATCTCGTTGACGTCGGGCAGCTTGGCCGCGTAGGCGGCGTAGGACGGCGACGTGACGATCAGGCTCGGCAGGGCGATGGCGAGCAGCAGGAAGACGCGGATCAGCCAGCCGGCGGGGCCCCAGAGGACCTTCCTCGACATCGCCCGCTCAGCGCTTGCGCGGCGCCGGCCGCCCCGGGGCCTACGAGGCCAGTCGGTCTCGTCTATCCCGTTCGTGTGGTGACTCATCGTCGATCTCTATCCCCCCGTCGATTCGTGGCGGCAGCGCCGCGTATCCGGACATCCAGTCGAACTGCGGTGCGGAGGCGACCTGGTTGATCGCGCCGCTGGCCCAGCCGCGAACGGACGCGGCCCGGCCGGCGAGCGTCTCGAAGTCCACGATCTTCTCGCCCGACGCGACGCGCCGGCGCGCGCCCTGGGCGGCGGTCACGGCGTCGCGCAGGCGGCGGCCGGTCGCGGGCATGAGGACGTCGAGCGACCAGATCAGGAAAAGGGTCAGCTGCATCAGCGCGCCGGCGGTCGCGAGGGGCGCCCAGCGGTTGAACCTCTGGTTAACCTCGTCGACTCCGGAGACCGCGGGGACGGGCGCCGGCTGCGGCTTGCCCAGGCGAGGCATCTCCATCCAGTCGCGCAGCCGAACGCGAGGCTGCCACGCGGCCGACTTGCGGTGGGTCCGCAGCAGAACGATGGCCAGCAAGTCCAGGCCGAATATGAGAACTACCCAGTCCGCGACCGCCATCCGGTTCGCGCTCACCCATCCGAGCGCGCCCTGGCCCATGAGGCCTGCGATCGTGCCCATGATCTGGGTCGAGCCCCAGACGGCGGCTGACGTCAGCTCCCGCGTCTGCTTGTCATGCGTGCTGGTGACGCCGAGTACGCAGACCCACACGAGCCCGACCCAGAGCACCAGCTCGACCGGTCTCGACGTGCCCCGACGCATGATCGCGAACGCGACCATGCCGGCAAAAAGCGCGATCAGGAACTCGGATACGACTGCGTCGTTCACAGGCTCGGCCCCATCGCAAGGACAACGCGGCCGCGGCGCCGAGTATTGGTCGCCCGAACACGGTTAGATCGGCCTCGATCGAGCGTTACCCATGTGGCGAGGACGCTGCCCCGCTCAGCGTCCGAGCCACCACAACACGATGTCGATACTCCTGATCATCTTGCTGGCGGTGCTCTTTCTCGCCTGGAGGGCGAAAGTGGTGCAGCGCTGCCTCAACCCGGTCGAGGCCGAGAGCCGCGACGAGTCGGGTTTGATCGACGCGTGCACGCGCGCGTCCCTGCTCGTGCTGGGTTCGCTGCTCGGGCTTCTCGTGCTGGGCGTGATGTACGGCAACGTGCTGGGGGCGGGCAACACCGCCCCGTAGGCCCGGTTTTCACCGTCGGTAGCATCTACCGGCGGCGCGTTTCCTAGATGGCGCGCGGCAGCGGATTTTGTTGGGCCCCAGCGCACAACACGGGGGAGCCATGCCGTGACCTTCAGCGACGAGATCACGACTCTTGCCCTGGATCTCGTGCGAAGCCTATGGGCAGAGCTCGGTATCGGCGGCAGCCCATGCCGTCACGACTGGCAGGCCATCGATCTCGAGCCACTCATCATCTTCACGGCGTCACTCGCCGCGACCGACGACGTGTTCATCAGCCGCACGATCCGCTGGTGCGCGATCAACGCCACCTACATCTCCTCGTCGAGGTTGCGCAACCTCGCCCGCCGCTTCACACCGGCTACGCGTGATGCGGCCGAGAAGTTCATGCGCGTCGTCCACGCGCGCGCCAAGGAGGACCTCGAAAACGGCGAGTTCCCAGATCTCAAGCGGCCCTCGCTCATCCAGCTGCGCTTGCGAGCACTGGTGGGCGTCGGCGCGCGCGCCGAGGTGCTGAGGCTCATGCTGGCGGAGCCGTCGGAGCAGCGCGACAAGAACGAGCTGATCGACGGCTCGGGCATGGCCGCCACCGTCTGCGAGCTGGCCCTCGACGCGCTGACTGCCGCCGGCATCACCAAAGCCGAGGTTGCAGGCGCTGGGGCCACGTACCGGCTCTCGCGGCCCGGGGACCTCGCCATCGCCGTGAGCGGCGTGCCGGTCGCGTTCCCGGACTGGGTGGCCATCCTGATGCTGATCGACGCGATCAGGGCGTATGCGTCGACCGACGAGGACCAGGCGCACCGCGCATCGGCCGCGAAGAAGCTTTCGGCGGCTCTGCGCACGCAGTTCGGCCGCCTCGACGTGGACGCGCAGGCTCCTCTCGTCGAGAGTGAGGCCTCGGTGCCCGCCTTCGACGAATGGGCGCGCTCCTTTGTCGAGGAGCACGCCGGCGCCACACAGCGCGCCGAGGCGCACGAAGCCTCCTACTCGGTCCACCGCCTCGCCCTCGGCGGCTGGATCGCCACGGTGAGCGTCGCCGGCAGTCATCCGAGACCTCTCGCGCTCAGCGAGAATCCCGTCCTGCGACCCGAACGGCGGAAGCAGAGGCGGGGACGGCGCGACTCGCTGGGCGACGCCGCCGCGGTGGTCGAGATGATGCTCCAGGACATGCTCACCCGAGCGATGCAGCGGCGGCTCGGGTCGACGGTGACCCGCACGTCCGCCGCCGAGCCACTCCTGGGGGACGTCAGCCGCGAGTTCGCCGCCGAGCTCTTGCTGCCGATGCACGCCGGGCAGGCGACCAACTTCTCGGAGAAGTTCCTCCAGCGCTGGCTCGCGAACCGCCGGCACTGGCACGATATGACCGCCTAAGGCGCGCTATTGCGCCGCGATCCGGCGCATTTGACAGAAGTTCAACCTAATTAACCCGGCCGCCGCCGGGAGGTGGCCAGTCCCTGGCTAACTTTCCTCCGACCAATACTGTGCTTGCCGTGGGGGGCGGGCACCCGGAGGAAGGGTTTACTTGCAGCCGACCAAGCGCGTGCCCAGACGCGGCCGAAAGCCGCAATCGGTGGGGGCGGTCCTGCTCGCGATCGTCTCGGTCTCCGCCCAGATGGTCGCGCTCGCGGCCTTCACCGGCGCGGTCCCGCCGACCGCGGCCAGGACGCCGAACGCCGTCATGGCGGCGGCGCTTCTGCGAGGCCTGGCACCGAGCCCAGCGCCGCTAGCCGGCGCGGCCCTGGCCGAGCGCATCGAGGTCCCGACCGGATCGGCGCAGTGCCCCAACTCGGGCGCGGGCGCGGCCTGCACCCACGCCTCGGCGCTGACCCAGCCCGGCAGCTCCTCGTTGCCGGACGGACTGGCCGCGTGCCCGCCGGACGGCGACAAGTCCGTCGACGCGCCGGGCGCGTGCACCGCCGCGGCGGTGCCAGTCGAAGCGGGTGACGCCCCGACCCAGCTCATGCCCGTCCTGCCCACCGTGACGCTGAGCGTCGACAAGACCGTGCTCGCGTCCGACTCCACCGCTGTGCTCGTGGCCACTGCGACCGCCGACGTGACCGGCACGCCATGGGCCATCCAGATCTTCGACATGAACAGCCGCACGCCCGTCGGCGCCTGCGCGCAGTCGAGCACGTGCACCGTCGCTTACAAGGGCAAGGCCGGCCAGCGTACGTTCGTGGCGTACGTCATGCCTCCCGGGCAGAAGGTGCCCACCGGCGCCATCGCCTCGGCTTCGAACCGTGTGATCGTTCGCTGGCTCGGCGTGGACATCGCCGCCGCCAAGCCGGCGATCGCCGCGCCCGGCAAGCCGATCACCTTCACCGCCACTGCCAGCGAGAACGTGAGCAACATCGGTTACCGCATCGAGCTGCGCGACTCCACGAGCGGCCAGTTGCTGACGTTCTGCAGCGACGGCACCACGTGCAGCACCTCGCTCGTGGAGCCGGCGGCCGGCACGCGCACGCTGACCGCGGCGCTGGTGGCGCAGTCGCCGGCCAGCCACGCAGGCACCGTCTCGCTCAACGCCACGTCCGGCACGGTGTCAGGCACGTGGCTTGGCGTGAGCCTGGACTCCAGCAGCACCGCCGGCCTCTCCGGCGGCGCGGTCTCCCTGACCGCGACCGCCAACGCGGACCTGAGCCAGACCCCGTGGAGCATTTACATCCAGAACGACGCGGGCCAGCAGATCGGCCTGCCGTGCAACGCCAGGCAGTGCTCGGCGACCGTGAACATCGGGCCGAACGACAAGTCGAGCTACCGCGCGATCATCGCCGGGGCGGCCGGCTCGCCGGCCTCGTCCGGACCTCTGGGCGCCGTCCTGCGACGGGTGCCGGCGCCGGCGGCGCGCCTCGACCTGCAGGCGTCGTCGCAGCTCGTCCGTCCCGCGCGCATGTTGTGGGGCGTCGACTCATGCAAGTCCTTTCTCGACAGCGGGCTGCTGGGACAGGTCACGTCGTCGCTGGGAGCTCCCGACTTCTGGGGCCGCTACCTGCCATCCACCGGCTACTGCCCCGCCTTGAGCGGCGCCGAGATCCAGGCGGCTCACGACCGCCACATGGGCATCCTGCCGATCTTCAACGACTACGACTGCTCCGCCGTCAGTGGCAACGGCACCGGAACCTTTTACGGACAGCAGGCCGTGGGATGGACCGTGACCGACCGGATCCCGAAGGGCACCGCGATCGCGATCGACATCGAGCCGCCTGGCGACGCGTGCCCCGGCGCCGCCAACGTCGACAAGGGCTTCATCGAGGGGTGGTACGACGGGGTGGTCCAGGCGGGCTACGTGCCCGCTTTCTACGGCAACACCTCGGGTGGGAGCGCGTTCGCCACAGCGTGGTGCTCGGCGGTGGCCGAGCGACCGGAGATCGCAACCCACTCGTACCTGTGGTCCTTCGAGCCGTCCCTCATCCAGGGCCACGACCGGGGGAGCGCGCCGACGTTCGGTCCCAACTACGCAGGTTGCTCCGGCCACTACGTCGTGTGGCAGTACTCGCTGAGCGCGGGGTCGAGCCCGGACGTGGATGCCGACCTGGCGAGCACCGAATTCCCGTTCTGGTGGCCCTGATCCAGTTCCGCGGTCCGTTGGCGGTAAACACCCTCCGCCACGCGTTTCCTTTTGTTAAGGAGGGCGGAATGGAACCAGAAGATCGAATCATGCGTGAGGAACCGGGGCCCGTGGGTCGCCCGTACGCTGCGGGTCCGCCCGTGGCGGCAAGCGAGACGGAGGTCGTCAGCCGATTTTCTCCGGCGCGCCGCGCCTACGAGACCATCTACCTCTTCTTCGCGATCATCGTCGGCGCGATCCTGATCCGCGTGCTGCTCAAGCTGCTGGGCGCCAACACAGCGGTGGCGTTCACGCATTTCATGTACGGCATCACCGACCCGCTGCTCGCCCCGTTCCGCGGGCTGCTGCCGACCTTCGTCAGCGGCCGGACCGTGCTGGAGACGTCAGCCCTGTTTGCCATCCTCATCTATGGACTGATCGGCATCGCGCTCGCAAGGCTCGTGGCGATCATGTTCATGCGCGACGTGACCGTGGCTCACGGCAGTCGCACCCGCCGGACGCGTCCTTACACCGATTGAGATGAAGCAGTGCGAGTGCCGCGCACTCGCACTGTGATACAGGTAGCCGATCAAGCAGTTCCGGGTCGCCGCATTCGCCGTGCTCGCATGCGCGGCGATCGGCGCGCAGCTCGCAGTCGAAGCCGCGACGGTGCACGCGGCCGGGCCCGTCCTTCTATGGGGCGTGGATTCGTGCAGCCCGTACGCCGGCGACCCGCTGCGCGGTCCCGGCATCCTGCCCGTCGTGTCGCTTGCGCTCGGACGCCCGGATTTCTGGGGCCGCTATCTCACCGACAGCGTGTGCCCCGCGCTCAGCAGCGCCGAGGTGCGAGCGGCGCACGCGAGACGCATGGCCATCCTGCCGATATTCAATGAAGCCGACTGTTCGAACGTGCAGGGCAGGGATCGCTCGAGCGCGTACGCCATCGGCGCCGCCAAGCGCGCCATCGAAGACGGGATCCCGCCAGGCACCGCCATAGCGATCGATATCGAGCCGTCGAGCTCCGTCTGTCCGGGCGCCGCGCACGTGGACAAGGCCTTCATCGAGGGCTGGTTCGACGTGATCACGTGGACCGGCTACGCGCCGGCGTTCTACGGGAACACGATTCCGACGAGCGCCTTCGCACACGCATGGTGCGATGCCGTGGCGGAAAGACCCGAGATCGCCACGCGCTCGTGGCTGTGGTCTTTCGAGCCATCGCTGGTGCGTGTCAGCAAGGCTGCCAGGGACGCCCCGACGTTTGCCCCGGACGACGTCGGCTGCGCCGGCCGGCTCGCGATCTGGCAGTACTCCATCACCCCGACCAAGCCGGACGTCGACGTGAACCTGGCGACGAGCGACTTTCCTTTCTGGCGGCCCTGATCGGCTTGCGCCAGGCTGATCGGCCTCAGCGCGAGGACGACGCCCAGTCCGCCATCAAGGCGAGGAACCGGCTGACCTCGTCGGGGCCGGACACGACCAGGTCGCAGTTGGCGAACAGGTCGGCAGGCGCTTCGACCGAGCCGACACCGATGATCAGGTGCGGCCGGGCCAGGCCGCTGACCAGGTCGAACATCGGCCTGTCATTCTCATCGTCGCCGATGCACACCACGCCCGCGGGTTCCCACTTCTCGATGAGCCTCTCCAGGGCTGAGCCCTTCGGCCGGTCCGTGGGCATCACCTCGATGACCCGGCGGCCCGGCTGGGCGATGAGGCCGGTGTCGTCGAAAGCCGGCCTGAGGGCCGTCATCAGCTCGTCTGGGGTCGCGTTGGAGTGGCGGTAGTGGACCGCAGTGGCGCCGGGCTTCATCTCCAGCCACACGCCGTTGAACGTGCGGAGGAGCTTCGCCGCCCTGGCATTGAAGCGGTCGAGCCGCGTCCGATCCTCCAGCGAGAGGTGGCCCACGCCCGAATCGCCGATGAGATCGCCGCCCGCCAGCGGCACCAGGCTCTCGAGGTCCGAGGTGGGCCGGCTGCTGAGGATGGCGACGCGCCGCGCCGATCGCGCGAGCCGTTCCAGGGCTTGCAGCGAGGCAGGCAGGATCACCGCCTCGACGGGATCGGAAACGATCTCGGCGAGGGTGCCGTCGAAGTCGGTCACCAGCATGACCTGCCCGGGCCGCAGCGAGTAGATCGCCGAGGATTCCCAGACCTCTTCCATGCCGGCCGTGAACGCAGGCCGCACTACCTCTAGGTTACGAGGACATGCGGGCGCGCATCCCAGGCGTGCCCACGAGGTCGCGGATGTCCTGGACCTGGCGGCTGATCCAGCGCGAGATGTCGTTGGTGCGCACCACGTCGCGCGCGCCCTCGTTGCGGCGCCTCCGCTCCTCCGCTCCCATGACCAAACCGCGATAGATCGCGTCGGCCGTGGCCTCGATGTCGAACGGATTGACGGACAGGACGTGCGGATGCAGCTCCTCGTGTGACCCCGCGTTCTCGGACAGGACGATCACGCCGTTGTTGCGGTTGACCAGCGCGCCTTCCTTGGAGACCAGGTTCAGGCCGTCGTAGACCGGGTTCACCAGGAGGACGTCGAAGTTGCGGAGCGCGGCCATGGCCTTGCGCACGCTCTCGCCGAAGTCGAGCCTGATCGGGGACCACCCGCCGCCGCCATAGCGCCTGTTGATGCGATGGGCGGTGCTGCGGATCAAGCGCAGGTAGTCGCGGTACATCGCGACGTCCTGCCGCGACGGCTGCAGGAACGCCCAGAACTGGACGTGGCCTTTCAGCTCGGGGTGATAGTCGAGCAGCTTCTCGTACGCGAGAAAGCCGCGCACGATGTTCTTGGACGGGTCGGTGCGGTCGATGCGCACGATCAGGTGCTCGGGCCGCCACTCGCGCAGCTTCCGCTCCTCGACGAGGACGCTGTGCGAGAACGCGAGCCGCGTCGTGGCCGCGACCTCGATCGAGATCGGATAGTGGCGAGCGTAAACGACGCGACCGTCGATGAGGACGGCGCGCTCCTTGTCATCAACCGCGAGCCCAGCGTTCTCGTCGCACGTCATCAGGAAGTTGCGCACGTCGAGGCTCGATTGGAAACCGACGATGTCGCAGCCCAGCAGGCCCTCGAGGATGGCGTCGCGCATGTGGCGCGGCAGCACCTTCCAGTACTGCGGCGTCGGCCACGGGATGTGCACGAAGTGCGTGATGATCGCGCCGGGCAGCTCGCGCCGCACCATCTTCGGGACCAGGTACAGCTGGTAGTCGTGGACCATGATCAGCGGCCGCTCCGGCAGCTGGTGACCGACCTCGACCACGCGCCGCGCGACCTGGCGGTTGACCTCGACGTATCCGTCCGCCCACGCGGTGTGGATCTCGGCGTCGACGTTCGGCTCCTGCGCCAGGTTCCAGAGGTAGTGCTGGATGAACCACAGCACGGGATTCGCGATGACCGAGTAGTACATGTGGTACTGGTCGCGCGTCGGGTTGACGTAGTGCAGCTTGGTGGTCGAGCGGCCGAGTGGCGCGACGATCGTCTCGCCCTGCTGCTCGACCATGGCGCGCTCGGCATCGGTGCGCACGCATGAGACCCAGTCCGCGGAGGTGACTTCGGCGAGCGTCAGCAGCGCGGTGACCACGCCACCCGCGCCACGCGCGAATCCGCCTTCAGGCCGGGGCTCGTGAGGCGCGCGATTGCTTACGACGACCGCGGAGCTGTGCGGCAGCGTGCGCGTCACGTAGTTGCGCATCGACGTTCCGGGCCGGCGGCGCTCGACGCTCTGCAGGAATGGGCTGTCAGCCATCAGCTCCCCCCTACGTCGGTGACGGCTTAGGTGATGGTACTGGAGAGGGACTCGGGATGATCGACGGACTCGGCAGGATCGATGGCGCCGACGACGGAGAAGCGCTGGGCGATGAGCTCGGCGACGGGGTCGGGCTCGGGCACATGTTCTCAGTGCCCTGAAGGAAGATCTCGTTGCCGCCGCAGCCCTTGACGATGCCGTTCGGCTGCGAATACCAGTCGCGCATGTTGCTCGGCAGCCCGTTGACGAAGTAGCGCAGAAGCGACGAGCCCACGCTCTCGCCGAAGGCCAGGATGTGCCCGCCGCCGCCGTTGGGCGCGGTATTGCCGACCCACGTGCCGATGACGATGTCGGGGTTGTAGGCCATCACCCACGAGTCTGGGATCTGGCCGTGGCCGTTGTCGCTGGTGCCGGTCTTGCTCGCCATCTGGCGGTTCCAGCCGAAGCCCCACTGGTTCTGGTAGTGCTTGAGCACGTCGGTGATGAGGTACGACTCGGCCGGCGTGAGCACGTCGCTGGTGTCGCTTCCCGGCCGCTGGTAGACGACATTGCCGTGGTCGTCGTCGACGCTGTTGATCCAGCTGAGGTTGACGCGCTGGCCCTGGTCGGCGAACACCTGGTAGCCCTGCACGTGCTCGAGCATCGTCACGTCGCTGCCGCCGATCGCGGTCGACAGGCCCGAGTCGAGCTTGCTGTTGATGCCCATCGCGTGCGCGAGCGTGATGACGTTGTCCATGCCTTCCATCTGGCCGACCTGAACGGCCGGGATGTTGCGGGAGAACAGCAGCGCGGTGCGCGCCGGGATCATGCCCATCCCGCCGTTGTCGAAGTCGTGCGGCGTGTAACCGTTGAAGTCGGTCAGCTGGTCCTTCAGGACGGTGGCCAGCGTGATCTTGTGATCCTTCAGGGCGGCCTCGTAGACGTACGGCTTGAACGATGAGCCAGGCTGGCGCTCGGCCGTGACGACGTCGAACTGGCCGCCGATCGAGTCGTTGTTGTAGTCGGCGGACCCGACCCACGCCAGGATCTGGCCCGACTTCGGGTCGGCGGCCAGCAGCGCGGCGTTGTTGACGTTTGCCCATTTGAGGTCGCGGACGCCCTGCGCCACCGCCTGCTGCGCAAGCGACTGCAGCTTGAGGTCGAGCGTGGTGTGCACGACGAGCCCGCCCTGCTGCACGGCGGCGGATCCGAACATCTTCTCGAGCTGCGACAGCACGTAGTCGACGAAATGCGGCGCCTTGCTCTGGCGAGCGCTCTGCTGGATGTGCAGCTCTTTCTGCACGTCCTCCGCCGCGGCCTTGTCGGCGTCGTCCTGGGTGATCGAGCCCGTCGTGACCATTCCCTTGATCACGTATTCCTGACGCGACTTCGCGTCCGAGTAATGCAGGGCCGGGTCATACGCGCTCGGCGCCTGGATCAGGCCCGCGAGGAACGCGGCCTCGGCGATCGACAGGTCCTTGGCGTCCTTGTTGAAGTAGGTGCGCGCCGCGGCGCCGATGCCGTACGCGCCGTGCCCGAAGTAGACACGGTTCAGGTACATCGTGAGGATCTGGTCCTTGGAGAACCTCTGCTCCAGGGCGACCGCGAGCACCACCTCGTGCAGCTTGCGCGGCAGCGATTTCTCGGGTGTGAGCAGCTGGATCTTCACCAGCTGCTGGGTGATCGTGCTGCCGCCCTGGTTCAGGCCGCGGCTGGTGATGTCGACCCAGATCGCGCGCGCCGTCGAGGTGATGTCGATGGCGCCGTGGTGGTAGAAGTTCCGGTCCTCCGCCGCGATCACGGCGGCGGGCGGGTACTTGCCCATCTGGTCGAGCGTGAGGTTCACGTGGTAGTGACCGGCGGGGCTGTAGTCCTCGATCACCTGGCCGTTGCGGTCGAGCACGATGATGTCGCCGGCGGCGAGACCGCTGTTCGGATCGGGCAGGTCCTGGACCGCCCACGCGACGTACGCGGTGGCGAGCGCGAAGAACGCGGCGACCATGACCGCGATCGGGATGCGGCGCTTCCACATCCAGCCGGTGAGCCCATGCGTCCGCAGGCTGCGTGGTGCGTTAGCGGACGGATCAGGGTGCCAGGCCAACCCGCTACCCTCCTGTTCAGCGCCAGAAATGCGTGCGGCGACGGCGCTTCGGAGGTAGAACGCCAGGTTCAGGTTGGCTACTCGAATTGTAAAAACGCCAAGATCGGGCTCAGTTCGAGGCGAAATCGGCTCTATCGCATAATCGGGCACATGGCCCGCACGCAGGATTTCCGGCTTGGCGCGCGCGTCGTCGATCGCGACGGAGTGGAGACCGGCACCCTCGTGAGCGTGCTCGTGGAGCGCGACGGCTTCGACGCGAAGGCCCTGGTCGTCAAGGACGAGACGTCGCTCGTCGGCCGGCTGCTCGCCGACGAAAAGCTCTTTGTCACCGATGAGGTGGTGGTCCCGATTTCCATGGTGCTGTCGGCCGGCCACCACGAGGTCAGGCTCTCGGCGTCACGCGACGAGGTGCGAGGGCTGAAGCCTTACCTCAGCTACCGGCTGCAGCCGGAAGAATCACCCGAGGAGCCGCTGCTGAAGGAGAGTCAGCTGCTCGGCGGCGGGCTCGGCATGCCCAACGTGCAGGAGGTCGCAAACAAGCCCGCCCGCCAGATCGAGATCGACCGCGATGAGAACGTGATGATCGGGACGTCGGGCCATCGCCTGGGCAAGGTGCACGACGTGCTGTTCTCGGGTGATGAGCCGGTCGCTGTCGTGATCCGGCCGGACGGCCTGTTCAAGAACGACGTGCTGCTGCCTATCAAGTTCATCGCGCGCGGCGACGACATGGCGCTTTTCGCCAGCATCACGAAGGCCGACGCGGAGAAGCTGAAGCCGTTCGAGGAGAGCTAGCCCCCACCCTAACCCTCCCCCGCAAGCGGGGGAGGGGAAACGAGGAGAGCTAGCCGAACTCCACCGCGATGTAGGCGGCGCCGTTGGCGCCCACGGCCCAGGCCGTCCCGACGTAGTGGTATGGGCCCATGATGTTGGCCCGGTGCTCAGGGCTGTTCATGAACATCGTGTTCAGCTGCACGTCGTTGATGCCACCGCTCCAGTAGCCCACGTTCTCCCCCGCCTGGTTGCCGAGGTGACACCCGAGGTCGAGAGACGGGCCGTTCGTGTGGTAGGGCTGGACCCATCCCTGCCGGGAGAGCCGCACGGCGTTGGCGACGGCGACCGACGAAAGGCACGAGCTCCACGTGAGCGGGCCAAGGCCGGCGGAGGCGCGATCGCGGTTGATGAGCGACTGCTGGTACGAGCCGATGACGATCCTCGCCGGCGTGCGTGAGACAGGCGCGCTGAAGCGCGGAGCGGGCGGTTGGATCTTGGTCTTGGTGCCGCTGGTCGCATCGCCGATCGAGGTGGAGGTCAGGCCGACGGTGCCGACATGCTCGTGGCCGGTGGACGGCACGAGGAATACGCTCGAAGATGCGAACCTGGCGGAGTTGCCTCCTCCGTGCAGCGCCATCACCGTGATGGCGACGACGGCGAATGCGGCGAGGCAAGCGGCAAAGGACGAGGTGAGGCGCATTCGACCGAGTCTGGGTGGCCATCACGACGGGCCGCCGCTCATGGGGTAAAAGCTTGTAAAACGGCCCTCAGGCGACGTCGGGCAGGCGGGTGTTGAGGCGCTCCTGCGCCATCACGAGGAAGACCTCGGCCGCGTGCTCCCATCCGCGGTGCTGCGTCCACATCATCGTCATGGCGCGCAGCGCGAGGATGACCGCCTCATAGATCTGGAAGCGCTCGAGCGTCGCGTGCGGCCTGAGCTCGCGGTAGCGATTGAGGAACGACGTGCGCACGGCCTCCGCCGACACCGAATCCTCCCAGCCGTTGGGCGCGGAAGGGATCGCGTACGCGCAGAACTTGGCGAGGTCGTAGCTGGTCTCCGCCAGCGCGAAGTAGTCGAAGTCGATGAGCGAGTAAACACCGTCGTCGTACATGAACTGGTCGTACTTCAGGTCCGCATGAGTGGGCACGACCTCTTCCTCGAGCGTCCTCTCCAGGCGGTCGCGGAGATGGAGCAGCAGCTCGCTCAGGAGGAAGTGCGCCTTCGGGTCGACGTAGATGAACTGCTCGGCCACGGAGTCCAGCCGCTCGAGCTCCTTCTCGATGTAGATGCGCTCATCCGGTTCGAGGCCGGTTTCATGGACGACCGCGATGGCTTCCGCGGCCGCGGTGCCGACGCCCTGGAACTCCCTGCTCGCGCGCTCGCCCTTCACCGGCTGGCCGGGGACCGCGCCCTCGAGCAGCAATCCGAGCTCCTTCACGAACGCGAGCGGCCGCGGCACGCGCAGCAGTCCGTCCGACTGGACCGCGGCGCGCCACAGCGTCTCCTCGAGCCGGTATGTGCGGAGACCGCGCTGGCCTGGTTGCACCTTGCCGTAGATGTCCGATCGCACGCCGCCGGGCTCGTCCATCTCATAGCGGAGGATGGCGCTCACCTCGGGCGTGTAGCGGACGCGCTCCACGTGCAGCCGGTCTATCCGTCGCCTGCCGCCGGCGAAGCCGCCCTCGAGGCTCGACAGAACGTGCCACATCGTCTCCGCATCCGCCGCCAGCGGCAGACCAGGCATGGCCAGGTCGAATGGATAGAACCAGTACGCGAGCTGCGCGTCGTCCCGGATGTGCGGGTAGCCGATGCTCTCGATGGGATCGCAGGGGCGCTCGGCGCCTGATTTGATCAGCCGCTCGCGCAGCAAATCCCACGCGTCGGAGTCGAAGGCCCCGCGCGCGACGAGCCGGAGCTTGCGCTGCTCCTCGTCCTTATTAATGGTGAGCTCGTGGATGACCCAGTAGGCGAGGGGAGGCTCCAGGCGCGACGCGCGCTTGCTAACTTTTGTGAGCTCCCAGCCGGTACCGGCCAGTACACCCGAGGCGAATTCGGCCACAGCTTCCGTGCTCGTGGCCTCTTGCATGGTTAGTAAAGAGATGGAAGGCGTTTTCATCGCAGGGTTGCCTATCTAGGAACGCCGGAGCGGGCGTTCTGCGACATGCCCTGTAAAGGGCGATGTGCAGAGCGGCGGCGAGGGAACCCAAGAAATCCTCATACCGCTCCGGAGGTGGTCGTTTTGGATAACTCTTTTGTCGCGTCGTTTACCAGCGCGCCACGACTCCTGCGCCGAGTTGTGATCTCGTTGGCGATATTTTTGTGTGGCCTGCTGCTGATGCTGGCCCGGTCGTCACCGGCCCTGGCGGCAGACAACCACAGCAACAAGTCGGACAACGGAAAGCAGAGCTCGGCGACGGCGCAGCGCCACGACGCCCCCTCCCACCAGCACGATCAGCAGATCGGCGGGAGCGGCGACGGAAACGGAGACGGCCACGACGGCAAGGCAAAGACGTCGAGTGGGTCGACCTCCACTTCGAGCTCGAATCACGGTGCGAGTCAGAGCTCCAGTCAGAGCTCGACTCAGAGCTCGACTCAGAGCCAGAGCTCCAGTCAGAGTTCTAGCCAGAGCTCGAGCGCGCAGCACCAGGCCAGCCAGCCTGCCGCTTCTTCTTCTGGTGGCGACCAGACCCAGAGCGGCGGCGGCCAGTCGATGAGCACCAGCTCGTCGAACAGCTCGGCGAGCCACGCGAATGCCAGCGCGGGCGCCAGCTCGAGCAGCCCTTCGCAGGGACCGAGTAGCAACGGCCACTCGGACGCTCCGGCCAAGGGTGGCGACAACGGCAAGTCCGGCGCAACCGCCGGAGCCATGACAGCGACCGGTCAGCACAAGGAGCCGGGCGAAGGCAACTCCGACTCCAACGGCGACCTGCACAGCGGCGGCAACGGCGATGACAGGACGAAGACTCACGGCCACAACGGCGACTCTTCGTCAGCGCCGAGCACTGGCACCAGCACCGGCACGACTGCCGGCAGCGCGGCTTCTTCCAACAGCGGCGGCGTGAGCGGCTCGGCTCAGAGCAGCGGCACGTCCACCGGCAACACGGCGAACAGCGCCAAGTCGTCTTCGAACAGCGGCGGCGTGAGCGGCTCAGCGCAGAGCACCGGCACGTCGACCGGCAACACGGCCAACAGCGCCAAGTCGTCTTCCAACTCGGGCGGCGTGAGCGGCTCCACGCAGAGCACCGGCACGTCCACCGGCAACACGGCGAACAGCGCCAAGTCGTCGAACAGCGGCGGCGTGAGCGGCTCCTCACAGAGCACCGGCACGTCCACCGGCAACACGGCGAACAGCGCGAAGTCGTCGAACAGCGGCGGCGTGAGCGGCTCCTCACAGAGCAGCGGCACGTCCACCGGCAACACGGC
>DASSLR010000072.1:0-63002 GCA_035689345.1 Candidatus Dormiibacterota bacterium | reverse complement strand
CGCCCACAGGGTCACCTCGCTGCCTGTGCCGGCAGTCGTGGGCACAGCGATCATCGGCGGGATGCGCTTGGCGATGGGGTCGTGACCCCACTCGTAGTTGAGGATGCTGCCGTCGTGGGCGGCCACGACGCCGATGCCCTTGGCCGTGTCCATCGAGCTACCGCCGCCGATGGCGACGAGCCCGTCACAGCCCTGAGCTTTGTACTCGGCGGCGCCGGCGTCGACGAGCTCGACCGGCGGGTTGGCCTTGACGCGATCGAACACCACCGGCTCCACGTCGGAGCTGCGCAGCGCCTCGAGCGCCGTGTCGAGAAGGCCGGCCGCCTTCACCCCGGGGTCGGTGACCAGCAGCGGCCGGCGCATGCCGAGCAGGGTGGCCTCGTTGCCCAGCTCGCGAATCGCGCCGAGGCGCTGCACGAGCCGGGTCGGGCTCTGGTAGGTGCGGAGTGTGTGTTCCAGCATGTCGTCAAAAAATGCCGCCGGGCCGAAGCCCGGCGGCGTTGCGCTTGCTATTCAACCGGAATCTCGTGGTGGATGCGATTGAGGTCGATGCCCTGGTTCTTGCGATAGAAGTACGCGATCACGTAGATGACGACCGCGATTACGTATGTGGCGATGAAGTAGTAGGACGAGTTCAGGGTCGATCCGCTCGCGGTGCTCACGAAGATGTTCTGGAGGTTGAGGTCCGTGCCGTACAGGTTGGTGCTGCTGAACGACCATTCGATGAGCATGTAGACCAGGAAGATGCCGGTGATCACGCCGACGATGCTGATCGTCGGTATCCCGGCGATCTTCCAGTTGGCGATCGGAGACGCGTCATAGAGGTCCTTCCGCCGCCAGGGCAGGATGATCGCGGCCACGACCGTGGCGAGGAACGTCAATGCCAGCACAGCAGTTGCGTCCAGGAACACGCTCTGGAAGGACGGCTTGTAGGCCCAGATGGCGCTGACGACGAGTGACGGAATGATCATCAGTGCCAGCGCTCCGTACGGCACGCGCCGCTTGGCGGAGATGTTGGCCGCCCACGAAGGCAGCACACGGTCGAATGCCGCGGCAAAGATGACGCGAGTCGAGGAGAGGAACAATGTGCCGGCCCAGCCGAAGAACCATAGGCCCATGACGAGGATGAGCAGGGCCTGGAAGAACGTGTTGTCGACGAGCCAGCCTGCGAACATCACGGGGTAAGGCCACTGCGGAATGATCGGCGCGGGGCCTCCGTACAGGCTGCCCCAGTAAAGGCTGTTCGCCGCCTGGTAGAAGTTCCAGCCCATCGTCTTGACGATCAGGAGCACCACCAGGGCGATCAGTGCAACGGTCACCCACAGGCCCCAGAACATGCTCCAGAAGGGCTTGCGGATGTCCTTGGCGCCGCGGACCTCGCCGTAGAGAGTGGCACCCCAGTTGGGCCACAGAAGGTAGAAGGCAAGCCAGGGCAGTAGGAGTCCGACCGAGCCGAAGACGATGGTGCCGAAGTTGGAGCCGGCGAAGCCGCCCTTGGTCGCGGTGTCGATCGTCGCCTGGTAGGCGTTGGGACCGGCGTTGAACAACCTGGTCGCCTCCCGGTTGAACGCGGCCTGGAAACTGCTCTGGTCGTTGAAGAGAAGCAGGAGGCAGACAACGGCCAGGCCGACGAGCCCGATCCAGAAGCAGATCTTCTGGATCTGGGCGTACGTCTCCATGCCCAGCGTCACCACCACGCTCACGAAGGCGAGGACGATCAGGCAGGAAACGAAGACGCCATTACCGCTCGCGAAGAACGCCGCCAGGTCGGTCCAGCCCAGCGTGTAAGCGAGCGGCGTGAAGAACTGGACGACCAAGATGTTGGCGTAGATCGGCGCCCAGAGAAAAAGCGTGAACCACCAACCGGTGATGGAGAGCACGAATCCGGGGCCGCCTCCGAGCACGCGGCTCTGCCAGGCATAGTCGCCGCCCGTGCGCGGCATGACGCTGACCAGCATCGCGTACGTGATGACGAGAAAAGTCGTCAGCACGCCGAAAAGACCGATCGCGAGGAGCACCTGGCCGTCGGGCACCGTGTACACGAAAGACATGCCGTACAGGCCCAGCGTGATCAGGTTGACGGACCAGAACGAGTAGACGAACGCGTCGAACGTCGACCAGGCTTTGACCAGCCCGGTCGCGTTGCGCAGGAACAGCGAGGGCCTTGCCTGGCCACCGCCCATTGTCGCTTCAGCCATATGTTTTCCTCCCTATTCGCAACTAACCGTTGACCAGCTGGTAGCTCTTGATGCCTTTCTTGGCATCGAGGTTGATGATCGCGGCCATCAACATGCCTTCCTCGTAAGCGCTGCCTGGATTGATGGACAGCGTCTTGCCGATCTTCACCGCGCCTTTGCTCTCGTGGATGTGGCCGTGCAAGGACAGCAGCGGCTGATAGCGCTCGATGGCCTCGCGGACCGCCGTCGATCCGACCGGTCGCAAGGCACGCCCGCCGTGCAGCAGCTTCAGGTCGGCGTCGATCGCGGGCGCCTCGTCGAGGCCGGACCGGAACGGCGGGCAGTGGAGGTTGAAGATCGCCCGCGACGGGTCGGAGATCTGCCTGGCCATGGCGTCGATCCGCTCGGTCAGCTTCTCCTCCGACTCCTCGCGGTGGGTGTTCCAGGGCGTGGGGTTGGCCCAGCCGGTCGAGATCATCGAGAAACCCTCGATGTCCACCATCCGACCCTCCGCCAGCTCGACCGCCTTGGCCTGGCGGACCACGTCGTCGACCTCGAACTCGTCGTCGTTGCCGGGGCTCACGAAGCACCTCACCGTGGTGCCGGCGAGCTTTTCCGCGGCCATGTTCATCCAGCGCTCGACGCCCTCGAGCATCACCTTCTGGAAAGTCTTGGCCCGCTCCGCCGGGTCCTTGTCCAGCTCGTGCAGGCGGTCCACGGTCATCTGCAGCGGGTAGTAGCCCTTGCGCCGAACCTGCGCCTCGACCTCGGCCACCTGCTCGCGCGGCACGGACTGCTGCTCGCCGCCGAGCGCGTACGTGAAGCGGCCGTTCTCCTGCACGATCGGCACGATGGCCTTGCCGGTCATGTCGCCGCCGCAGATGAGGGTGTCGCAGTCGTAGTACTTCGCGGCGTTGATGAACTTTCGCCAGCAGGTCTCGGAACCGTGCAGGTCGGTCGCGAAAAAGATCTTCGGCACAGTGCTTATCGCTCCACCAGGACTTTGCGAATCTCGGATTCGAACCCCGCGACGTGACGGCGCATGGCCTCCTCGGCGCGCTCGCCGTCGCCGGCGAGGACCGCCTCCAGCATCTCGGTGTGCTCCGCCACCGCTTCGCGCAGCCTCACCCCGCGATCGAGCACGAGAAACCAGAGACGAAGGCTGAGGTTGAAGTACCGCTCGAGCGTGCTCTCCAGGAAACCGTTGCGCGCCACGCGGTAGACGCAGCGGTGAACCTCCTGGTCGAGCTTCATGAGCTCGCGCTGGTCGGTGAGCTCGGCCGCATGGAGGCCGGTCAGCAGCCGCTCGATCGCCGCCCGGTCGGCGGCAGTGCATCGCTCCGCCGCGAGCCTGGCCGCGTGCCCTTCGAGCACGACGCGCACCTCGGTGATGCGCGCGAGGTCGGTGATGTTGACGTCGGTGACGAAGGTGCCGCGGTTCGGCACGCTGCGCACGAGCTTTTCGTGCGCGAGTCGCTGCAGCGCCTCGCGGATGGGTGTGCGCCCGATGGCGAGCTCCTCGCGCAGCTGCGCCTCGTGGACGAGCGAGCCCGGAGGCAGCGCCAGGGAGAGGATGCGGTCGCGGATCAGGAAGTACGCGGCCTCGCTCTGCGAGCGTGGCGATTCGGGTGGTCGGAAGAGCGCGACTCGCGGCGCGGCCTCGCGGATGCGAACCTCGGAAGCCATCCCCGATCTCCCCAATTCCGCCGCGCGCCTGATATGCGCGCGATATACCGGGCGGAACCGTAGCACCGACCCGGGTTCGCGTCAAATTCGGCCGACACCAAGGCGTCGCAGGGTTGGCTCGGCTCTGCCGAGCCATGACTTGGCGTCGCGCCGCGCCGCCATGCGTCGCGGGGCGGGGGGGTTCTCACAAAGGGGGCCTGCCCCCCTTGTGATTTCTAGTCGGGCAGCGGCCGCCCGCGCGTCTCCGGCAGAAGCAGGAGCACGGCGGCGGAGAGAACGCCGGCGCCGGCCAGCACGGCCAGCGAACGCCCGAGCCCCAGCGTGGGAGACAGGGCGCCGACGAGCTGCAGGCCGATGATCCCGCCGAACGCGCCGGCGACGCTTCCCGTGGCCTCGGCCGTGGCGCGCGCGCGGGTGGGATAGAGCTCGCCCGACCACGCGCCCATGACGGGGGTGCCCGCGCTGGCGAAGCCGCTCCACAGCACGTTGCTGGCGATGAATCCCGCGGGACCGGCGAGGAAACCGCCGCCCGTGAACAGAGCCGTGACCGCCCCGAGCGACGCGCCGAGGACCCTTCTTCCGTAGCGATCGCTGAGATAGCCGCCGGCCACGTAGCCGACCAGCGCGAACACAGCGGCGGCCACGATCATCGCGGAGATCACCGCGGGCGACAGGTGGAGGTCCTGGCTCGCGAAGACCGTGTAGAAGAGGCCGGCCGGCTCGCCCAGGATCGCCCCGACTATCGCGCTAGCCGCCAGGATGAGGATCCGCCGGCGCCACGGCCGCTGCGCGAGAAGGCGAAGGGTGGAGCCGCTGACGTGCGCGCGCTGCCACGCGCGGCCCTCCGGCAGGCGGCGCCAGATGAGCGGCGCCGCCAGCACGCCGATGCCGCCCGCGAGGAAGAGCAGGCGCCAGTTCGGCGCGACCAGCGGGTAGACGATGACCGGGATTCCCTGGCCCAGACCGAACAGCAGCGCGAGGGCGCTCACCGCCGAGCCGCGACGCGCCGTCGGCGCTTCCTCCACGACCAGCGCCGTCACGACTCCGAGGACTAGGTTCTCGAAGCACGAGGCCGTCAGCCGCACCACCGCCAGGGCGAGAAGGCTCGGCACGAACGCGGTGGCAAAGTTCATGAGCGAGAACAGCGCCACGCCGAGCGCGATCAGGCGGCGGCGTCCGAAGTGATCGGCCAGGGTGGCCAGGGGCAGGGCGCCGATGGCGCCGAAGATGACGATCGACCCGAGGTTCGAGATGTCGGCGACGCGCGCGCCGAAGCTGTGCGCCACCGCCGGCAGCTCGAGGACGAGCACCGAGCCGTCCCAGCCCGCGAGCACGACCGCCAGCCCCGCCCAGACGAGGGTGGCCCGCTGCCGGGAGTCGAGCCCGATCACGGGACCAGTCGCAGCTTCCAGAGGAGGTACGGGCCGGGGCCGAGAAAGCCGCAGGTCGCGGCCACGTGCGCGATCGACACACCCAGCAGGGAGGGCGGCCCGGGCAGCAGCCAGAACGCTAGGCCGAGAGGTACGCCGACCAGGGCTGTCGCCAGCGTCTCCGCCCACGACCAGCCCAGGCGGTGATAAAGGACGTAGGCGAGAGTGCCCGCTACGAAGCCGACCGGCGGCGCGACCAGCACGCCCACCCCACCCTGGATCAGGCCGCGGAAGAACGCCTCCTCGATGGGACCGTTGACGAGGTAGAAGGCGCCCTGGAACCATGCGTCTCGAGCGCCGGACGGCACGCCCAGGCCGCCCCGCCGCCGCGCCAGCAGCAGCTGCACCCAGGTCGCGGCGATGAAAAGGATCGGTGCCGTGACGAGGCCAAACGTCAGCTGCGTGCCGACGTTGCCGAATGAAAATCCCGTCCAGGCGGGTCGCCAGACGGCCTGCACGAGCACGAATGCGGCGGCCATCGGCAGCAGCCGGACGGCCAGGTCCGGCTTCATCCAACGCCAGCTGTCGGGAATATCGGTGAGCGTCAGCCGCGTTGCAGGTTTGGTGGACGTCATAGAGTTCGATCTCTTCTACGACTACCTGTGTCCGTTCGTGTACCGGGCCGCGGAGATGATCGATTCGGTACGGGAGAAGGGCGACCGCAAAGTCGACGTGAGGTGGCGATATTTCTCACTCTCGCAGGTCAACTCGCGTGAGGACTCGTGGACGGTCTGGGATGCGCCCGCCGACGAGCTGGTCAAGGGACGGCTCGCGTTCGCGGCCGCGGAAGCCGCGCGCCGGCAGGCGCGTTTCGACGAGCTCCACATGTCGCTGCTGCGCGCCCGTCATCGCGATCGCCTGAATATCGACGACCCGAAGGTGGTCGAGAAAGTCGCCGCGGACTCGGGGCTGGACATGGGCAGGTTCCGCGCCGACCTGCAGGCGCCGGACATCCTCCAGGCCCTCGCGCGGGACCACGAGGAAGGGCGGACCAGGCACGGTGTGTTCGGCACGCCGACGTTCGTCTTCACCGACGACGCGGCCGCATACGTCCGGCTCGCCCAGCAACCGCTCGACGGAGACGCGGCCCGCGTCCTGGACGAGATCATGGCCATAGCCGCAGGCGAGCCGGCGATTCTCGAGATCAAGCGCCCGGTCCGGCCCTCTTCGTAGCGGGCGCCCGCGTACCGGCGGGTACTGGCTGGAGCGACGGAGTTGTCTGTGCAGGAACTTTCAAGCAATGGCCGATCGCTCGGAGGCGCCCGCGGGGCCGCCCTCCGACAGCTTGGACGAGAGCTCGGCACGTAGCGAAAGCGTGCTTCCCGCCGAAGCGGTCGATTCGTGGCGCACCTGGCTTCTGACCGGCCATTCCGGGGTGGTGACCGATCGCCGGCGCGTGCGGGGCTCGCACCGAGGGCTGAAGCAGATGCTGGCCGAAGGGACCAGCGGAGAGATCCCGAGGTCGTGGAAGCATTTCTCGGGCGCCATGGTGCGCCTCGCGATCAATGACGCCCTGAACGCGCTGCCGAAGGATCAGACGCATGTCGTGTGGCTCGCGTACTTCGGCGGGTTGCCGAATCACGAGATCGCGCGACGCCTGGGGCTCAGCGTCGGCGGCGTGCAGCGCCGTCTCAAGGTCGCGATCGAGCACGTGAGCGAGTATGTCGAGCACGGCCGCACCGCGGGGCGCAGGGTCGTGCTGGCGCTGCTCGGCTGGTTTTCGCTTCGTCGCCTCGCCGAGACGAATCACCTCGTCGTCGGCGGCGCGGCCGTGGCAGCGAACATCACGGCGGCGGTCATCGTGGGCGTCACCGCCCAACCGGTGGCGACGCCTCCGCTGCATCCGATCACCTCGGCCCACGCGGCGGCGCCCGCGAACCTGACGTCCAGGTCCCTGTCGCCCGGCGTCATATCAACCACGGACTCGGTCACGCAGAAGGTGAGCGCGGCCGTCAAGAGCGCCGGCAGCAAGGTGGTGCCGGGCAAGATCGCGGTGCCGAGCGCGCCGGTCGCCCTGCCGCTGCCGCCACTTCCGACGCTGCCCCTGCCCTAAGGATTGCGCTCGTAGATCACGACGCCGTCCACCGTCGCGATCGGGTGGTAGCTCGTGGCGACCAGGTTCGCCAGCACTGGAAACCGCGACATCGGATACGCGCCGAAGTCGCTCCAATCGGCTGGAGCGGTGTCGACGATGAGGCGCGGCGGGTGGAGCTGCAGATCTGACTGCAGCTCCGGCCACACGGCGGGTGCCGTGTCCCAGTTGTTCGGCGGAAGGCCCGAAGCTCGGTTGAAGCCGCGCAGAAATCCGGGGAAGCGGCTCGACATCTCGCGATCCGACTCGACGTAGAGCGGAGCCCAGTTCCCCCACACGAAGATGCGATCACCTGAGCTCGTATGCGCGCGGACGTAATCGGCCACCTGCTGGTGCTGCGCGATCGGCGGGGTCCAGTCATACGTGAGCGGGTCGGCACGCAGGTTGAAGTCGGTCCATGCGACGGCCGGCACCGTCACGCCGACCAGGGCGATCGCCGCGACCCAGGTGCGCATCCGGGTGTCGAGCGCGCGGTCGATCGCAAGGCCGGCGAGCAGAGCGAGCGGCGCCATGACCTGGATGAAGTAGTGCCAGGACCAGTGACCGCCCGCGAGCGAGCCGAGCAACGAGACCCCCAGCCACACCACAGCCAGGCGCTCGGGAACCCGCAGGCTGCGCCAGCGCGCGATCAAGGCGCCGGCTGCGACCCACAGGACGATGGCGCTGCCGGCAAAAGGCACGAGGCTGTCGCGAGAACGCGAAAGCAACACCGCGGGGCTCCAGTTGCCCGCGGCGTAGCCGACCAGCGTGCTGACGGTCCAGTCCCAGAACCCCGCCAGTGACCCGGTCACGGCCAGTGCCAGCGCGCCTGCGGCGAGCCCGAGCAAGAGGCCCGCGCCGAATCGGATCGCCGCGCCCGCTCGCGCATCTCTCGCTTCGAGCAACAGCAGCCCGGCGGGCAGCAACAGCACCTCGGCCGCGGCCACTTGCTTGAACGCCCCGGCGACCACCATCAGGACCGCCGACCACAGCCACTGCCGGCGCAGCATCAACAGAAAGGCGGCTGTGAGCGGCAGGGTCATGAAGAGCTCGGTGTTGGCGGCCAGCAGTCGCGGATTGCCGCTGGCCGTGAGCAGGCCGTAGAAGGTCGCGGCCAGCAGGCCCGCGCGCGCGCCGGCCATGGACCGGCCGATGAAGTAGAGGACGGCACACGTCGCCGCCATCACCACGAGCGCGAGCACGTGCACGGCAGTCATCTGGTAGGTCCCGAACAACTGGAACGTGGCCGCGTACGTCCAGAAGATGCCGGGCGGTTTGTTGTCCACGCCGCCGTCCGCGTAAAGAGTCCCGCCCCGGTTCAGCAGCGCCGCGATCGAGCCGTACACTGCCTCGTCGCCGTCCATCAAGCGATGGACGAATGCGGGCAGGTGGACAATTAGGACAGCCATCGAGGCGATGGCGGCCAGGTAGGGCAAGCGGGCAGCCGCTTGGTATCTCACCGCGGTCGCCATGCGTTCTGACTATATGCGTGGGGTGAGCGGGCCGGGATTGGGAGTCGTGGCGGCGTCGGCGAAGGCGACGGCGCGGGTCGTATGGCCGGCGCTGCTGATAGGTGGGTCCCTCTATGTCATGGCCATCGACCTCCTGCACATGCCTGGCGGGCGCCGACCCGGTCAGATGTGGGCGGGTGTCGACTTCCACACGTACCTGGCCGCCGCGCTGGTGGGGCTGCAGCACGGCTGGGCCGAGATCTACGACCAGGGCCTCATCCGGGCCGTGCAGGGACAGCTCAACCCTCAGCAGTTCACGCAGCCGTACCTGAGCCCGCCCGCGGATTCGTGGCTCGCGCTGCCCCTGGTCGACCTGCCCTACGCACTGGCATTCGCGATCTGGGCGTCGATCGTCGTGGCCGCGCTGGCCCTGGCCTTCGGCTGGACCAGCGCGTATCGCGGGCCGGCCCGCGTCGCAGCCGTGGCCGTGGCGATGACGCCGTGGTGGGTGCTGCTCGCCGTCTACGTAGGACAGGTCGTGCCGCTGGTGGCCGCGGCGGTGCTCGTCACGTGGCGTCTGGTGAAGTCGAACCGGGAGATCGCCGCCGGGCTCGTCCTGTCCCTTCTCGCCCTCAAGCCCAACACCGCGATACTCGTGCCCCTCGTTCTCCTCGTCACCGGACGCTGGAGGGCATTCGTCGCCTGGGCCGCAGGGTCCGTCGCGCTCGCCGCTCTGAGCCTCCTCGTGATCGGCCCCGAAGGCGTGACCGATTACGTCTATTCGCTCGGCCACCTGCCTGGCGGGGGCACGGCCCTGACCCTGGGTGGCGCGTTCGGCGTCTCCGGGATCACCGCGACCGTCGTGCGCGCGGCCATCGTCGTCACCGCCGTGGGCGCGGCCTTCATGCTGCGCACGCGGCCCGGCGTCGGCATGGCGGTCGGCGTGCTGGGCTCGCTGCTCATCTCGCCTTACCTGCACAACTCGGATCTCTGCCTCTTCGTGGTCGCGGGCTGGATGGTGTGGCAGGAGGCACCCCTCTGGCGGGCCGCGCTCGTGGCGATGCTTCTCGCCGCCTCTCCTTATCTGCTGGCGCGGGACCTCGGCCCGAGCCTGCAGGGTTGGGTGCGCATCGAGCTCGCGTTCATGCTCGGGCTGGCTGCCACCGCCGTCATCACCCGGGGCGTCGCGGGGAGGGTCACAGACGAGGAAGGCGCCTTAACACCCAGGGCTGAATTCGGCAGGCGCGCCCCCGCATAATCGGGTGGCCCGACCGCCACCCATAGGGAGTCCTTGCCACTCGACATTCGCGACATCCACGGCCCGCTGCGGGTCCTCGCCGGACCGGGCACAGGCAAAACCCATCTGCTCGTCGACCTCTACGAGCAGGCGATTCGCAAAGCCGAGGCGGATCGCAGCCAGATCCTGGTCCTGACGTTTTCGACGGGCGCCGCGGGGGAGCTCGCGAGCAGGATCGACGCACGCCTCCAGGACGACTACGGCGAGGCGTGGATCTCGACGTTCCACAGCTTCTGCCTGCGCCTCTGGCGCGAGTGGCGGCCCAACCCGCATCGCCTGCTGCTCAACGGCCTGCAGGAGTCGATGGTCATGCGCCAGGTGCTCGCCGAGCTCGACCCGTCCGTGCTGGGCGCGCTCGCCGGGGTCAGGCGCTCAGAGGCGTTCGCGCGCGACCTCCTGAATTTCGTCTCCTTGATGAAACAGAACCTCGTCCACCCCGCGGCGCTGCTGCTCGCGGCGGAAGCCGGCGCGAGCCCACGGCTGCGCTCGCTTGCGGCCGTGTACAGCGCATACCAGCAGCGGCTCGAGACGCAGGACATGGTCGACTTTCGCGACCTCATCATGGGCGCGGTCGGCCTCCTGTCTTCGGACGCGCGCCTGCTCGACCGCATGCGCGCGAAGTTCCGCCTGGTGCTCGTCGACGAGTTCCAGGACGTCGACCCCGCGCAGTTCGCGCTCCTGCGCATGCTTGCGCCTCCCGAATCGCGGCCGCGGCTCGTCGTCGTCGGCGACCCGGATCAGTCGATCTACGGATTTCGCGGCACCGTTCCGCGCTTGCTGACCGTGGACTTCGCGAGCGTCTACGGAGGCGAGACGGTGATGCTCGACGAGTGCCGCCGGTGCGCCCAGGACGTGCTGGACGCGGGCGAGCGCCTGCTCGAGGCGACGCAGGGTTCGCGCACGCCGCGGCTCCTGCGCGAGACGCGCGACATCGATGCACCGGCACCGGCCGTCGTGGTGGCGCGCGAGAGCGACGCGGTCGATGAAGCGTTCTTCTGCGCGCGAGAGATCAAGCGGTTGCTGGCGACGTCGCATGACCTCGCGCCCGCTGACATCGCGATTCTTCTGCGCAGCACGACAGCGTTCAGCGCTCCTTACGAGGAGGCCCTGCGAGCGCTCGGCGTGCCGTTCGAGGTCAGGGGCTCCGGCGCGGGTGTGCGCAACGAGGTGGTGCGGTTTCTGCTCGGCTACCTCGAATCGCTGCGCCGCCCGGACGACCCGGAGGCTTTTCAGGCGTCTCTGGCCTCGACCCTCGGACCGGTGCATCCGGCCACGCTCAGCCGGCTCCGCGCGCACGCGTACGAGCGCGGCCGGCCGCTGAAGAGGGTGATCGACGGTCTCCTATTCTTCCTGGCGGCAAAGGACCAGGACCGCTGGCCGGGCAGGTTGCCGGACGAAGAACGCAACCCACCGGGCTACGCCGAGTTCATGACCGACGCGGAGTTCGACAGCGTGTACGCGGCGATGGTGGCACGCGGACGCCTCGTCCACGCTGCTGATCGCCTGCCCATCGCCGCCCTTGCTTACGAGGCTCTCATCAAGGACGGCGCGCTCGACCGCCTGCTCGAGGTCGACCTCGGGGAGGAAGCTCGGGTCGAGGCGATGGCCGACCTGCGCGCCGCCATCGCGGGGCTCGAGGGAGTGGAGGAGGTGTTCGAGCGCCTGCACGGACGCAAGCCGCTCCTCTCCGACCTGCCTGGGCCGATCGGCGCGCTGCTCGCGGCCGCCGCGGATGACACCGAGGCCGCACCCGCAAGCCGGAACGCGGTGCAGATCATGACCGTGCACCAGGCGAAGGGCCTGCAGTTCGAGCACGTCTTCTGCGCCGGGTTCGCGCACGGCCTGTTTCCGGTCGCTGCGCGCCCGCACCCGCTGCTCGACGGAGCCGACCGCGCGTGGCTCGAGGCCTTCAAGGTGGGGTTCATGCCGTCGTGGCCGTCAGACCCCGACGGCCACAACGCCGAAGAGGCGCGGCTCGCCTACGTCGCGCTGACCCGGGCGCGCCGGCGCGTGTACGTGAGCTACGCGGACTCCTACCTGCGCCAGGCGGGGCCGTCCGTGTTCCTCGAGCTGGCTTCGCCGGCGGCCGAAATGCGAGAGCTCACTCGCGCATCCACGCACCTCGAGCCCGCGAGCCTTCTGCTCGCGCGCGAGGCCGAGGTGATGATCGCGTCCACCCGAGCCCATCTCGACGTTGCTTCCGCGGAGCGCGCGAGGTCGCTTGGCCTCGACGTCGCCTTCCTTGCGGACCCGCAGGCGGGCGAGCCGTTCGAGCCATACGGCGGGGCGCGCAACCCGACTGGCGTAGAGGTCTCGCACTTCAGCCCGACCACGCTGAACGACTACCTCAAGTGCCCGCGCCTCTACTGGTACAACAACCATCCCGGCCTGGTGTCGGAGCCTCGCTCGGTGCTGATGGAGCGCGGCGGTTTCCTGCACGAGGTGCTGGAGGACTTCCACCGGCAGGAGTCCGAGTGGCGGCCGCTCGACGCCGAGAAGCAACGCGAGTGGCTGGAGCAGACCTTGCAGCGCCACCTGGACGGGTACCTGTCGCGCATGGAAGGCGTGCTGGATCGACGGCGCGAAGAACACCAGGTGCGCAACCTGCTGGGCAACTACATCCGCTTCGCCACCGGTCTGCAGCGCGTGCGCCGGCTCGGCACCGTCGCCCTGGAGAAGCGGTTCCACCTGCAACTCGACGGCGTGGAGATCATCGGCAAGATCGACCGCGTCAACGATGTCGGCGAAGGTCAGGTCGAGGTCGTGGACTACAAGACCGGCGCCGGCAAGAGCATGCGCTGGGCGTACGAGTCGTACTTCGGGCCCGAGCTCTACGACGTGCAGCTCGCTCTCTACTACCTCGCGTGCCGCTTCGGGTTCGACGATGACGGCAACCCGCTCGGCTTCAAGCCGCGATTCCTTTCCCTCTGGTATCCGAAGGAATGGGTGTGGGGATCCATCCGCGAGGTCATCTTCAGCGTCGGCCAGCCCGCGGGCCTGAAGGAGTACCGCGAGCGATTGCTCACCGATGAAGACCTCGAGCACAGCCGCGAGACGGTGATGGCGGCAATCGCCGGCATCCAGGCGGGACGTTTTGAGCCCGCGCCGCGCGACCTCGCCGGCACATGCGTGAGCCGCTACTCCACGTGCCCGCACTCGGCGATCTGTCCGTATGGAGGCCAGCCGCCGGAATGAGTAGCGTGGCCACATCGCTCAGCGCCGAGCAGGCCGCGGCCGCACACGCAGGCCCGGATGGCGCTTTCCTCATCGCCGCCGGCCCGGGCACGGGCAAGACGTACACGGCGACCGAGCGCTTCTGCTGGCTCGTGGAACAGGGCGTTCCGCCCGACAGGATCCTGGCGGTCACGTTCAACGACCGCGCGGCGGACGAGCTTCGCGAGCGGATAACGGCCGAGCTGGCGCGGCGCCGGCCCGAGCTAGGCACACAGATGATGGACAGCGCGTGGATCGGCACGTTCCACGGCACCTGCGCGCGCCTCCTCGAAGAGTTCGCGTACCTCGTGGGCGCACCGCGCGAGCTGCGCGTGCTGGACGACGCCGGCCAGCGCCTTTTCGAGCAGGGGCTGATCGCGAAGCTCAGCAGCGGTGCGGCGGCGCCGCTCGACCCTGACTCGTTCACTGCCCTCGGCGTCGAAGAGCTCGACGACCTCCTGCGCCTCGGTCTGCGCTTTGTGTTGAAGCTGAAAGGCCGCGGCATCCGCCCGGACAGCTTTCACAGGCGAGCGCACGAGCTGCACCTGACGCACTGGCCTCCGGTGGCGGCGAACGGCAACCAGGAAGAGGGCAATCCCGCGCTCGCGGCGAAAGCGGAGCGTGAGGCCATCGACGTGCTGTTCCTCATCTACCGCACGTATGAGGAGTCGCTCGCCGAAGCGGGCCTGCGCGACTTCGACGACCTCATCCTCGCGGTCATCGACGCGCTCGAGCGCGTGCCCGAGTTTCGTGCGCGATGCCGCGAGCGGTTCCGCTATCTGCTCGTCGACGAGTTCCAGGACACGAACCGGATCCAGCTCGACCTCATCCGGCTGCTGGCGGCCGATGCGTTCGGCAACGTCTCCGTCGTCGGCGACGCCAAGCAATCCATCTACGGGTGGCGCGACGCGGAGATCGAGAACATTCGCAGCCGGTTCGGCGGCAGGCGCCTGCCGCTCACGCACAACCGGCGCTCTTACCAGGAGATCCTCGACTGCGCCACCGACTTCATCCGCCGCGACGCCGACTTCGCGGACGAGCCCGAGCTGGTCGCCACCCGTGGCGCGGGCGGCCGGCCTGTGACGGTGCTCATGGCCCCCGACTCGCGCACCGAGGCGCGTTCGGTGGCCGAGTCGATCCGGCGACTGCATCGCGGCGGCCGGAAACTCTCCGACATCGCGGTCCTGTCGCATTCGGTGCGCATGCTCCCGCGCGAGTTCGAGGACGAGCTGCGGCGGCAGGGAATCCCGTATCTCACGAGCGGCGGTTCGGGCTTCTTCGACAGGCAAGAAATAAAGGACGTGCTCGGACTCCTGCGGCTGACCGAGAACCCGATGGACGACGGCGCGCTCGTGCGCGTCCTGCAGGGCCCGATCGTGCGCCTCGACGACCGGGGGCTCTACCGCCTCGCGTCGCGGCGGTTCGAGCGTCGAGGCATGAGGCTGCGTGACTGCTTCGAGGAATCGCGGAGGGACGGCTTTCCCGAGATGGAGCCTCGGGTGGCGGCCCAGGCGGCGGCGCTCGTCGCCATCTCCGACAGGCTCGGCGGCATGCGCGACGCGCTCACGGTCGCCGACATCCTGAACCGCCTGCTCGAGGAATCCGGCTACCTGCGTTGGGCCGAGCTGCGCGCGCAGCGCGACGGCAGCCCGCGAGCGCTGCTCAACCTGCGCAAGGTGTTCCAGCTCGCGGCCTACTTCGAGCGCGACCTCGTGCTGGCGGGGATCGGCGACTTCGTCAGGCACCTGGACCAGATCATCGACGCCGACCTGCCGGTCGGCGAGGCGCTCGAGCGGATCGCCACGGCAGACGCCGTGTCGCTGCTCACCATCCATTCGGCCAAGGGTCTGGAGTTTCCGGTGGTTTTCCTCGTCAACCTTCGGCCGCCGCGACCACGCGACACCGAGCGGCTCTTCTTCGACCCTGACGGGCTGGGCTTCGTCATGAAGAGCTGGCGGGGAGAGAAGCATCCGCGCTACGTCGAGACATCGCCTGGCGCGCCGGCGGTGGCGCTCGCCACCGGGGAGCGTCGGCGCGTCGTGTACGTCGGGCTTACGCGCGCCAGGGACGAGCTGTACGTCACCGCGACTCGTGAGGAGCAGACCTCGGCCGAGGTGGAGGTCGGTGAGCACGACCACTTCGCGGAGATCCTGAGCTGGGCGCTGGCTCATCCCGAGGAGGCGACGGTGGTCGAGGCCGAGCAGCTGGAGCTCCCGGCGCTCGAGCAAGCCGCGGAGGCGAGGAACGGCACGGCCGCGCTGGTCGGCGAAGTGCTCGACAGCTACGAGCGCGTGCGTCCGCGCGCGGAGAGCGGCACACCGGCCGCCCCGCAGGAGCTGGAGCTGAGCTTCTCGGAGCTGCACGACTTCGAGCTGTGCCCCGTCCGCTACCGCTTTCGCAAGGTTTGGGGTGTGCCGGCGCCGCCCGACGAGCTGCTCAATCGAGCCGCGCGCGACTCGCGCTCGAGCGAGCTCGGCGCCGCGGTGCACGCGACGCTCGCCGCGTGGCACGCCGCTGGCCCCGACGCCGACCTGCACGCGCTGTACAGCGGGCCCGAGGATGGCGTCGCCATGCTCGAGCGGTACGCGGCGAACCCGCTCGCGCGCGCGCGCACGCTGGGCGTCGAGGTCGAGTTCAACATGCGGCTTGGCGGCGCGAGGGTGCGGGGACTCGTCGACCGCGTTTGCGAGGTGGACGGTCGGACGGTCCTCGTCGACTACAAGACCAACGCGACGCTGGACGCCAGGCTGCGCGACGCGTACGCGCTGCAGCTGCGGCTGTACGGCCTGGCCGCGGGCCGCGGCCTGCTTCCGGGCGGCACAACACCCGACCTTGTGCTCTTCGACATGCGGCGCGGCGAAGCCATCCCCGTGACGCCCGACGATTCCGCGGTCGAGTCACGTGTGGCCGCAGCCGTGCGCAGGATCACGCAACGCGATTTTGCGCTCGGTCCGGAGCACGCCGACCGACCCTGCGTGCTCTGTGCCTACCGGCCGATCTGCAAAGACCGGCGGTGAGCCCGGACGCGCCTCCCGAGCGCTACTTCGAGCGCCGGCAGATCAAGGAGGCGATCGCATTCGCCGAAGCGGGCGGCATCGCCGTGCACCGCAACTTCGACTACTACCACGGCTCGACCATCCGCGGCATGCGCCGGGAGCGTCCGTTTCTGCACGTGATCGGGCTGCGCGCCCAGCTCGAAGCGTGGGGCCGCAGGTACGGGCTGCGGCCCGATTGGATCCAGCCTGAGAAGCGCCGGCGAGTGGCTCACTACGACGTGTTTGGCGCCTTCGCCCAGGAGCTCATCGACCGCCTTGCGGCGACTTGACACGACGTGACGCAATGCGTTATAATGCATTGCGTCAACAGAGACCAACAAGTCCCAAGAGGAGAGGTTAGCCATGAGCACTGACATCAAGGAGATCACCGACACGGTCGAACAGGTGGCGTTTGGCGCCGCAGAGACGGCGGCCGAGGTGGCTTCCGACCCGATCGGCTCGGTGCGTCGGCAGGTCAAGGGCCTGGAGCGCAAGGGCACGCCGGCGGCGCGCAAGATCAACCGCCGTGTGAACGCCAGGCTGAACGCCGCGGCTGAGCCGGCGTTGGGGGCCTTCAAGGTCATCCGCAAGACCGCGAACACCGTCCAGAAGTCGGCGGTCAACGTGGCCGGCGAGCTGGCCCCGGAGAAGGTCGTGCTGCGCGGGCTGCGCCAGATCAAGTCCCAGGCGAAGCGGCCGGACATGGTCGGCGACGCCGCCAAGCGGACGTTGAAGTTCTTCAACCGCCAGTTCAAGTCGGTCGCCCGCGTGGCGACCCGTTTCGAGAACGCCAGCGAGCTGACGCCGGCGTCGAAGCCGGCGACCACGACCCGCCGCCCGGCTACTCGCCGCTCGCGCCGCCGCGCGGCCTAGTCACCCCACCCTGAAGGGCGGTCCATCGCGGGCCGCCCTTCTTCTTTCTTGCTACGGTTCGCCCAGATGGTCGTCTGCACAGGGTCGATCGCGTACGACTACATCCTCAACTTCAAGGGCCGGTTTCGGGAGCACATCCTCCCGGACAAGACGCACATCCTCAACCTGAGCTTCCTCGTCGACGACCTGCACAAGCGCCGGGGAGGGGTGGCCGGCAACTACGCCTACAACCTCTCGCTGCTCGGCTATCCGTGCGCGGTGCTGGCAACCGCCGGCAGCGACGCCGCGGAGTACCGCGCGTGGCTGGAAGAACGCGGGATCGATTGCCGTGGGCTGCGCCTGATGGAAGGCGAGATCACCGCCACCGGGTTCACGACGACCGACATGGACGACAACCAGATCACCGGCTACTACGGCGGCGCCATGCGCAAAGCCGCGATTCTCGGCCTGGACGACGCGCCGCCCGATGTCGAGGCCGTGGTCATCGGCCCGAACGATCCGGCGGCCATGATGCGGCTGGCGGCGGAGTGTCGCGAGCGCGGCGTGCGCTTCGTGTTCGACCCCGCGCACCAGCTGCCCCACCTGAGCGGCTCCGACCTCGACACCGCGGCCACCGGCGCGTGGATCCTCATCGGCAACGACTACGAGATCGAGCTGGTCAAGCAACGGATGACTTGCGACGACGACCGCCTTCTCCAGTGCGCCGACATGGTCGTGACCACGCTGGGTCGCCTGGGCTCGCGCATAGCCAGCCGCGACGGGACCACGGAGATCCCGCCCGCGCCGGCGCGGCGCGAGGCCGACCCCACCGGGGCGGGTGACGCGTACCGCGCGGGCCTAGTGGCCGGACTGCTGCGCGGCCTCGACATCGCGACCGCCGGCCGAGTCGCCTCGCTCGCGGCCACGTACGCCATCGAGCAGGTCGGCACCGCGGAGCACGCCTACGCCAGGGAGGAGTTCGCGGATCGCTACCGCGATGCTTTCGGGGCCGCCCTGCCGAAGAAATTCTTCGACTAGGCGAACTTGGACGCGGTGTCGCGGCTGTAGGCCCACACCGCCAGGGCGAAGAAACCGACCGCGTATGCGACCAGGTAGAGGACGTCGGTCGTCACTGTGCGGTCCGTGGGAATCCCGATCGCGTTCCAGCCGAGCTCGACGAACGGATTCAGCGGCAGGTAAGGGGCGAGGCCGCGAATGAAATCGGGGAGCTGGTTGACCGGGATGAAGATTCCCGAGGCGAATGCGATGGGCAGGTAGATGATGTTGATCAAGGCGGGCGCGGAGTTCGGGCTGGCGAGGTAGCCAAAGCCGAGGCCGAGGCCGATGAACGGGATCGAACCGAGCAGCAGTCGCGCCGCCAGCGTCACCCAGGTGCCCGTGGCGAGGTCGACCTGCGCCGAGAAGTGAGCGAACACGAAGAGCACGACGAGCGCGACGAGCGCGAAGATTGCCGCGTTCACGATCTTGGCCAGCAGATAGATCGCCGGAGGAAGCGGGCTGGCGCGAAGGAGCACGTCCTGCTTCTGGCCCCGCTCGATGGCGAGCGCCATGCCGAAAGAGAACACCATCACATTGCCCACCGTGTACGCCGCCATCGAAGTCATGACGTACGTGCCCACGGTGATGGCGGAGTGCGGATAGAGCGGCACGGTCGCCTGCCGCAGGCCGAAGAACACAAAGATGATCAGCGGCAGCAGGAGGCTGAAGAACCCGAAGGCCGGGACGCGCACGAATTTCAGCATCTCGGCGCGGGTCTGCATCAGGAATACGCGGCCCATCACTTGCCTCCGGTGAGGCTGAGGAACGCCTCTTCGAGGTCCGCGCCGCGCACCTCGAGGTTCGCCATGTCCACGTTCCTCCGGAAGAGCTCGCGCAGGACCGCCTGCGGATCGTTCGTCATCAGCGTGACGCGATGATCGGCGACGTCCGACGTGCTCACAGGTAGTCCGCTCAAAGCGCCGGCTTCGAGCGTGCTCGCGCTGGTGAAGCTGATCTTGCTGCCGGCGACGCGCGACTTGATCTCCTGCGGGCTGCCGTCGGCGATGAGCTTGCCTTTGTCGATGACGAGCACCCGCTGCGCGAGCTCGTCGGCCTCCTCGAGATAGTGGGTCGTGAGCAGGATGGTCTTCCCCCCGGCCGCGAAGTCCCGGATGACGCGCAGGAAGACGCGCCGGCCCTCGACGTCCATGCCGACGGTGGGCTCGTCGAGAAAGAGGATCTCCGGGTCGCCGCAGATCGCAAGCGCGAAGTAGAGCCGCTGCGTCTGCCCGCCCGAGAGGTCGCGCACGAGCGTCTCGCTCTTGTCCTCGAGGCCGACGAGCTTGATGACCTGGTCGTTGGGCAGCGGTTTCGGGTAGTAGCTGCGGAAGAGCTCGACGAGCTCCTTGACCTTCAGGAGTTGGGGCACGCCGGACTCCTGCAGCATCGCGCCGAACCGGCGCCTGGTCGCCATCTGTCGCGGGTCGCCGCCGAAGATCAGCGCCTTGCCGGCGGTGGGGCGCCGCAGGCCGAGCATCAGGTTGATGGAAGTGGTCTTGCCCGCGCCGTTGGGACCGAGCATGGCCACGAGCGAGCCTGCCTCGATCGCAAACGAAACGTTCTTCAGTGCTTCGAAATCGCCGTATTTCTTGACGGCGCCGATGAGCTCGATGGCGTTCGGCACGGGCTCAAGATTAGTCTTGGGTCGTGCCCTCCGTTTTCAGCCGCATCATCGCCGGCGAGCTGCCCGCTCGCTTCGTGTGGCAGGACGAGCAGGCGGTGGCTTTCCTTTCCAACCGCCCGCTGCGGCCCGGTCACACGCTGGTGGTGCCGCGCGTGGAAGTCGACCACTGGCTTGACGTCGATCCGCGGCTGCTGGCGCACCTGACCGAGATCGCGCAGCTCGTCGGTCGCGCGCAGATGACGGCGTTCAAGCCCGCGCGAATCGGCGTCATGATCGCCGGCCTGGAAGTTCCGCACCTGCACATCCACGTCGTGCCCATCCGCGGGATGCAGGATCTCGACTTCGCCAACCAGGACCCGAACCCGGACCCGAAGGTGATGGACGAAGCGGCCGCGGCGATCCGCGGCGCGATGAAGAAGGCGGCGGGCTAGGAAACCAGGCGCTCGAGCTGGTCGACGTGCTGCTCGAGATGGTTGATGAGTGGATACCGGGCGATGAACTCGGCGGTGACACGGTCACCGTTCGTGAGTGTGACCGATCTTCTCAAGGCCGCCGGCTCGGCGGTGCGTAGCAATTGCGCGGTGCGCTCGTGGTCCGCACGGATCGCCTGCAGCAGCTCGTCCCGCGTCATCGCAGCCATCTGGTCCCCCGCCACGTCGCGCAGGTTCACGTTGGCGAGAAGGTCGACCTCGGTCATCTTGCCGCTTGCCACCCGGTGCACCATCACGCCGTAGAACTTCGACAGCACGGCCACGTGGGCGAGCGTCTCGTGCGCGGTCCATGCGTCGCCGTCGCTCCGGCCTTCGGGGATCCGCGGGGCCAGCGCCATCAGCCGGGCGGATGCGGCTTCCAGCCTCTCGACCAGGTGCGAACGCTCGTGGTCCAGCTGCTCGTCGAGGAAGCTGTCGACGTCGGCCTGCGTGAACGCCGTGCTCTCGATCTTCATTGCAGCTCCAGACTATTGGAGAATCGAGTCATGTGCTACACCGACGAAGCCAGGCCGCCCCTGCCGCCGATCAGCGGGGCCGCAGCCGATCAGGGCGATTTCGAGCTGACCGCATCCGACGGCAACAAGCTCATGGCCCACTTCGCGAGGGCCGAGAAACCGGGTGGCGCGGGCATGGTGGTCCTGCCCGACGTCCGCGGGCTGCACCAGTTCTACAAGGAGCTGGCCCAGCGCTTCGCCGAAGCGGGTGTAGACGCGGTCGCCATCGACTACTTCGGCCGCACCGCCGGCGCCGGCGATCGCAGCGACAGCTTCGAGTACATGCCGCACGTGCAGCAGACCACGCCGGAGGGCGTGGCCAGGGACACGGCGGCGGCCATCGCCTACCTCAAATCAAAGGACGGCGGAGCGGTCAAGTCGGTGTTCACCGTCGGCTTCTGCTTCGGCGGCTCCAACTCGTGGAACCAGTCGGCCGACCAGCCGGGCATCAACGGCTGCATCGGCTTCTACGGCCGGCCTGGGCGGTGCGAGCCGAACATCCCGCGCATGAAAGCGCCGCTGCTCGTCATGGTCGCGGGCAACGATCAGGCCACGACCCCGGAGCAGGCGATGGAGTTCAAGGACAAGCTCGAGAAGGCCGGCGTGCCGTTCGAGCAGCACGTCTACCGAGGAGCTCCGCACAGCTTCTTCGACCGGACCTACGACGAATGGAAGGAAGCGTGCGACGACGCCTGGCGCCGGATGCTGGGCTTCATCAAGCAGCATTCGACCTGAGGTCCTAACCGCCGCCGCCCCGGTATAGTCGCCCGTATGGCTCGATTGGCCACGGCGTCCAAGAAGGCGGCGCCTCCAAAGCCCAGCTCGCCACGCCTGCCCGATTCGCTGATCGCCGAACTCGAGCGCCGGCGGGGCGGCCTCGCGCGGCACATGGCGCGCGCGGTCGTGGCCGTGGTCCGGTGGGACGACTCCACCGGAGTTCCGCCGCAGCCCGAGGCCATCGCCAAGACGTGCGAGGCCGGGCTCGACCTGTTCCTCGCCACCGCGCGCGAGGCGCGGCCGGCGGCGCCGGAGGAGCTTCGGAGGGTGGCCCAGCTCGGCATCCTGCAGGCCCGGAGCAGCCAGTCCGTCGAACCGATCCTCGCCGCGTACCGCATCGCGGCACGAGTGGCATGGGACGCGATCCTCCGCGCGTGGCGCGGACACCCCGAGGTCACGCCCGAGGCGCTCATGATCACCGCCAACTACGTGTTCGCGGCACTCGACCAGGTGGCCGCCGAGGTCACGAAGACCTACCTCCACGCGCGCGAGCAGCACATGCAGCGCGGCACGCGGGCGCGGGCGAGGCTGTTCCATGCGCTCATCAGCGACAACTTCGACTCGGAGCTCGAGCTGCAGAAGCAGGCGCTCGCGCTCAACATGCCCCTCGGCGCGGTCGGTTACGTGGCCACGGTCTGCACGCTGATGATCGGGCCTCGCGAAGGCGCCCGCGGCGGAGACTCGCTGGCCGAGGTCGTCAACGCCCTGGAGCTTCCTCGGGGCGGCATCTCGCACATCACCGATCCGACGACGTTGGTCGTCCTGTGGCCGGCGGATTCACCCAGGGCCGTCGACGGCGCCGCGGATTTCGTGATGCAGATGAACACCGAAGCGATCAGCCGCTCGGGCAAGCCACGAGCGCACGTGCGCGCCGGCATCGGCGGCTATCACACCGGCTTGCGCGGGGTCTCGCGTTCCTACCTCGAAGCCCAGCAGGCGGTCGACGCCGGGCGCAAGCTGCACCCGGACGGCGTCGTGCACAGGCACGACGAGGTCATCCCCTACCTGCTGATGCTGCAGAACCCCGTGCTGGCGGAGCGGTTCGTCCGGGAGACCCTCGGCCCGCTGCTCGACCCCGGCACGCGCAATCGCCAGCAGCTGATGGAGACGCTGGAGGCGCACCTGGCCAGCGGCTCGGTCAAGGACTCGGCTTCGGAGCTGAAGCTCCACCGCCACACCGTGCTGTACCGGCTCGACCGCCTCCGTGAGCTGCTGGGCAAGAACCTGGACGAACCGGCAACCCGGCTGCGGCTGCAGCTGGCAATAGGTCTGCGCAAGCTCCTCTAGTACCGTTCTTGGACACCGTGTCCAAAGTTCAGGCCGGCTTTTCGCACAGCCTGCCGATGTCTTCTGGCCGTGAGGTCCGTAAGCTGGCTTGAGCATGAACAACCATTCCAACGGCCGGCGTGTCGCCGTCACCGGCATGGGCTTCATCACGCCCATCGGCAACGACGAGGAGACCGTGTGGTCGAACATGGTCGAGGGCTCGTCCGGCATCGGCCTGATCACGCGCTTCGACACGACCAACTTCGATACGAAGATCGCCGCCGAGGTCAAGGGCTTCCACCCCGAGGAGTACATGGACCGGAAGACCGCCCGCCACATCGGGCGGTACTGCCAGTTCGCGCTGGCCGCCGCCAAGCAGGCTCTCGCCCAGGCGCAGCTCGACCCCGCCCAGATGGATCCCGACGAGGTCGGCGTGATCGTCAGCTCCGGCATCGGCGGGCTGGAAGAGATCGAGAAGAGTCACACGGCGCTGATGGAGCGCGGGCCGAAGCGCATCAGCCCGTTCACCGTGCCGATGATGATCGCGGACATGGCCGCCGGCCTGGTGGCGATCCACACGCACGCGGGCGGCCCCAACTTCGCGATCGTCAGCGCCTGCGCGTCCGGCTCGCACGGCATCGGCGAGGCGGCCGAGATCATCAAGCGCGGTGACGCCGTGGCCATGCTGGCCGGCGGCGCCGAAGCCGCGATCACGCCCCTGACGATCGGCGCGTTCACGCAGATCAAGGCGACGAGCGAGCGCAACGACGAGCCCGACAAGGCCTGCCGTCCGTTCGACCTCGGCCGCGACGGTTTCGTCATGGGCGAAGGCTCGGTGATGTTCGTGCTCGAGGACATGGAGCACGCGAAGCGGCGCGGCGCGCGCGTGATCGCGGAGATCGCGGGTTACGGCGCGAGCGCGGACATGTACCACTTCACGGCGCCGCATCCTGAAGGCAAGGGCGCCAGCCGCGCCATGAAGCGCGCGCTCGAGACCAGTGGCGTCAAGCCCGAGGAAATCGGCTACGTCAACGCGCACGGCACGTCCACCAAGCTCGGCGACGTGGCCGAGACGAAGGCCATCAAGGCGGTCTTCGGCGACCACGCCTACAAGCTGGCGGTCAGCTCGACCAAGTCGGTGCACGGTCACCTTCTCGGCGCGGCCGGTGCGATAGAGGCGGCGGCCTGCGTCATGGCCATGAACCGCGGCCTTCTGCCGCCGACCATCAACCTCGAAACGCCAGACCCCGATTGCGACCTCGACTACGTGCCCAACAAGGCGCGCAAGGCGGACGTCAAGGTGGCCATGTCGAACTCGTTCGGGTTCGGCGGCCACAACGCAACGCTCGTCATCAAGAAGGCTGCGGAAGCCAACTAACGGAGAGGAGAGAAATGGCAAGCCAACTCGAATTCAAGGAGCTGCAGGAGCTCGCGGCCGAGATCCTCGGCGTCGACCCCGACCAGGTGCAGATGGACAAGAGCTTCGCGCGCGACCTGGCCGCGGACTCGCTCGACCTGGTGGAGCTCATCGCCGCCGTGGAGGACAAGTACGACGTCGAGCTCCCCGAATCCGAGCTCGAGAAGATGAAAGTGATCGCGGATCTCTGGAAGTACCTGGAGGAGAAGTCGGCCGAGCGGCTGGAGGCCTGAGCGCGATGGCCATCACCACCGCCTACAAGGCACGGTCCGACGCCGTCCCGCTCCGGTCGTTCAAGACGACCGGCCGGCGCAGCGCCATCGCGGGCATGGGCGTCTACGCACCGGACAAGGTAGTCACCAACTTCGATCTCGAGAAGGTGATGGAGACCTCGGACAAGTGGATCACCGAGCGCACGGGAATCCGCACGCGCCATTTCGCCGAGCCCGGGACGACGACGCTCGAGCTGGCGACGCGGGCGGCGCGGTCCGCCCTGGACAACGCCGGCCTGAAGGCGAGCGACCTCGACATGATCCTGGTCGGCACGTCTTCGCCGGACGGGCCGTTCCCGTCCATCGCGTGCCGCATCCAGGACGAGCTCGACGCGCCCGGCGCGGTGGCCTGGGACCTCCTGGCTGCGTGCACGAGCTTCATGTACGGACTCTCCACGGCCGACTCGTTCATCGCCAGTGAGCGCGCGGACAAGGTGCTGGTCATCGGCGCCGAGGTGCTCTCGCGCATGCTCGATTACTCGAACCGCGGCACCGCCGTCATCTTCGGTGATGGAGCGGGCGCGGCCGTGCTCACGCCGGCGCCAGAGGGCGCGGGTTTCCTGTCGTGGTGTCTCGGCAGCGACGGCCGCGGCTACGAGCAGGTGACCTGCGGCAACATCCAGCTGGGTGCGTACGCCGCCAAGGAGCCAAGCCCGATCATCGACATGCGCGGTCCCGACGTTTTCAAGTTCGCGGTCGACATCTTCATCCGCCAGGCGCTGGAGGTGACCGCCGCCGCTGGCATCTCGATGGACGAGATCGACCTGTGGGTCCCGCACCAGGCGAACTTCCGGATCATCGACGCCGCCGCGCGGCGCATCGGCCTGCCGCTCGAGCGCGTCGCCATCAACATCGACAAGTACGGCAACACCTCGAGCGCCTCGATTCCGCTCGCGCTCGAGGACGCGATCCGCCACGGCCGCGTGCACAGCGGCGACCACATCCTGCTGGCCGGTTTTGGCTCCGGCCTCACGTGGGGAGCCACGCTCCTGAAGTGGGCGTGATGGTCTGGTGATAAGTCTCAAGGGACCGATCGCGCTTCTTTTCCCGGGCCAGGGCGTGCAGAAGCCGGGCATGGGCAAGAGCCTGTACGACCGCTACCCCGCCGCGCGGCGGGCGTTCGAGCGCGCCGAGGAGGTGCTCGACATGCCGGTGCGAAGGCTCTGCTTCGACGGCCCGCTCGAGGAGTTGAATCGCACGGAGGTGATCCAGCCGTGCGTCATGACCGTGTGCTGGGCCGCCTACGAGGTGTGGCGCGAGAGCTACGGGTTCGAGAACGTGCAGGTCACCGCGGGCCACAGCCTGGGTGAGATCGCCGCCCTCGCCGCGGCCGGCGCGATTCCGTGGGAGACGGCTTTGCTGCTCGTCAAGGAGCGCGGCCGCGTGATGGCCCAGGCCGCCGACGAGCACACCGGCGGCATGATCGCCATCGTCGGCCTCGAAGAAGCCCAGGTTGAATCCATCCGCGAGCAGGCCTCCGCGAAGGGGAAGCTGTGGTTCGCCAACCGCAACGCCGACGTGCAGTTCGTGCTTTCGGGCCAGATACCGGCCGTGCAGGAGGCCGAGCGCCTGGCGCTCGAGGCCGGCGCACGGCGCGCGCTCATCCTCACCATCCCGCTCCCGGCGCACACGCCGCTCATGGAGAAGGCCGCGACGGCGTTCCGCCAGGCCGTCGACCGGCTGCAGTTCAAGGCGCCGGCGATCCCGATCCTGGCCAACGCCTCGGGCGAGGCCATGCGCACGGTGGCCGCTCTGCAGGATGAGCTGCGCCTGCAGATGCTCCGCCAGGTGGACTGGGCCCGGACGATGGTCTCGATGAAGGCGATGGAGGTCCGCACCGTGGTGGAGCTCGGGCCCGGTCGGGTGCTGGCCAGCCTTGCCGCCAAGCACATCCCCGGCGTCGACACCTGGAACGCCGACGAGCTCTTCGTGGAGTTCGCGGACCCCGCCACGGCATGACCTGGTGAGCCTGGACCTACAAGGCAAGACCGCCCTGGTGACGGGCGGCGGCAAGGGCATCGGGCGCGCGATCAGCACCGCGCTCGCGGGAATGGGCGCGAAGGTCGTCGTGAACTACCGCAGCGACAAGTCCGCAGCCGAAGAGACGGCAGCGTCGCTCGAAGGGGCGACCGCCCACCAGGCTGACGTCGGCGATCCGGCGCAGGTGGAGGCGATGGTCAAGGCCATCGGCCGCGTGGACGTGCTCGTCAACAACGCCGGCGCCGTGCGCGACAAGCTGCTGATCCAGATGTCGCCGCCGGACTGGGAAGAGCTCATTCGCACAGACCTCATGTCGGTCTTTGCGACCACGCGCGCGGCGATCATGTCGGGCATGATGCGCGCGCGCTGGGGCCGCATCGTGAACATCTCGTCGATCGTCGGCATCACGGGCAACGCGGGGCAGGCCAACTACGCCGCCGCCAAAGCGGGACTCATCGGCTTCACGAAGTCGGTGGCGCGCGAGTACGGATCGCGCAACATCACCTGCAACGCCGTGGCGCCGGGCTACGTGCGCACCGAGCTCACCTCCGGCGCGCTGACCGATGAGATGGTGGCCGAGATGGTGAAGATGACGCCGATCAAGCGCGAGGGCACAGCCGACGAGGTGGCCGCGGCGGTGGCGTTCCTCTGCTCGGAGCGCGCAGGATTCATCACGGGCCAGGTGCTGGCGGTGGACGGAGGCCTTTCGCTGTAGTAATGGCGGTCATCGACCGGCAGAGCGCCGGCGTCCCGATCGCGGGCGGTCCGCTGCCCGAGATCCTGCTGCCCACGAACTGTCCCGGCTGCGGCGTCGGGCTCGAACTCGACAGGCTGCGCCTGCAGAACTACGTCTGCGAATGCGGCCATCACTTCCGCCTCGGCGCTGACGTGTGGATACCGATCATCGCCGACGAGGGAAGCTTCGAGGAGCGCTGGGCTCAGATCCGCTCGCACGACCTGCTGAGCTGGACGGTGCCCAAGCGGTACGAGGAAGTGGTCGATGAGCTGCTGTCCGAGGGCCTGAACGAATCCGTGCGCACGGGCACCTGCACGCTCAACGGCCGGCCGATATGGCTCGCCGCCTTCGACTTCGGCTTCGTGGGCGGCACGCTTTCGATCGTCGCCGGCGAGCGCCTCGCCCGCGGAATGGAGCAGGCCGTGTCCGCGGGTGTGCCGTACGTCCTGGTGTCCGCTTCCGGCGGCGCGCGCATGCAGGAGGGCGTGCTCGCCCTCATGCAGATGGCGAAGGTCAACGCGGCCGTCGGCGCGCTGCACAGGGCTCGCGTGCCGTACTTTTCTGTGCTGACCGACCCGACTTTCGGCGGCACGGCGGCCTCGCTGGCGCTGCTCGCCGACATCAACATCGCCGAGCCGGGCGCCGCCATCGGGTTCACGGGCCCTCGCGTGATCAAGCAGGCCACGTACGCCGACCTGCCGCCAGGGTTCCAGAGCGCCGACTTCCAGCTGGCCCACGGGCAGGTCGATCTCGTCGCCTCGCGCACCGAGCTGCGCCCGCTTCTGGCGCACCTTCTGGAGCTCTACTCGAGGTGAGCGTCTGGGACGTCGTCGAGCTGGCGCGCCACCCGGACAGGCCGTACTCGCTCGACTACATCCAGCGCCTGGCGCCCGATTTCATCGAGCTGCACGGCGACCGGCTGTCCGCCGATGACCCCGCACTGGTAGGCGGCGTGGGCACGTGGCGCGGCCGGACGACGATGTTCCTCGGCCACCAGAAGGGTCGCTCGCTCAAGGAGCGGGTCGAGCGGAACTGGGGGATGATGCATCCGGAGGGCTACCGCAAGGCCATTCGGCTGGCGCATCACGCGGCCAAGTTCGGGTTTCCGATCATCTCGCTGATCGACACGCCGGGCGCGTATCCGGGCGCGGGCGCCGAGGAACGTGGCATCGCGTCGGCGATCGCCAGCGCGATCATGGAGTGGTTCCGCGTCCCGGTGCCGATAGTGGCCGCGGTCATCGGCGAAGGCGGGAGCGGTGGCGCGCTCGGCATGGGCGTGGCCGACCGCGTGATCATGCTCGAGTACTCGATCTACTCCGTCGCCTCGCCGGAGGCGGCCGCGTCGATCGTGTGGCGCGACAACTCGCGCAAGGTCGAGGCGGCGGAGCAGCTGCAGCTCACCTCGCGCGAGATTCTCGCGATGGGCGTCGTCGAAGAGGTGGTGCGTGAACCCGAAGGCAGCGCCCGCTCCGACTACGCCGCCGCAGCGTCGGCGCTCGATGGCGCGCTGCACAGGCACATGTCGCCGCTGCTCGACATGCCGACCGACGAGCTTCTGCAGCATCGCTACGAACGCTTTCGCTACATCGACTCGCTGATCAAGGCGGAGCCGGACTTCGGCCCGAAAGTCAACTAGGCGCGGGTGCGAATAGTCGCGCAGCGCGCAGCCTCCGGCTCCGTGAGCTGGGAGGACGACGGCGCTAGCAAGGTTGCAGCCATCGGGCCAGGCCTGGTGTTGTTGGTGGGCGCGGGACCTGAGGACGACGAGGCCATCGTGCGGCGCATGGCCGACAAGCTCATCGACCTTCGGATATTCGCCGACGAGGCCGGACGGATGAACCTGAGCCTGATCGACGTGAGTGGCGAGGCCCTGATCGTGTCCCAGTTCACGCTGTTCGCCGACATGAGCCGGGGCCGGCGGCCGAGCCTGCTCGGAGCGGGTGATCCGAAACGCGCCGAAGACCTGTATCAGGCATTCGTCTCGCGTTTTCGCGAGCGCGGAATAGGGACCCAGACAGGAAGCTTTGGAGCTGTCATGAGGGTCAGCATCGAGAACGATGGCCCAGTGACGCTGGTGCTTTCGTCCGACGACTGGCCCACGCGTGTCTGAATCCCAGCGGGGTCTGCTGCCCTACCTCGCGTTCGTCGGCCTCGGCCTGATCTGGGGCATGTCCTTCTTGTTCTTCAAGCTCGGCGTGCAGGACATGAGCCCGACAGTGCTCGTCTTCGTCCGCTCCGCATCCGGGGCGGCCGCCCTGGCCCTCATCATGTGGCTGTCGCGCAGGGCGCTGTTCGGCGGGAGCTGGCGTGAGCGTGCCGTCCACTTCGTGATCATGGGCGTCACCAACGCGGTCATACCGTGGACCGCCATCGCGTGGGGAGAGCAGTCGATCTCCAGCGGGCTCGCCAGCATCCTCAACGCCACGACGCCGTTCTGGACCGCTCTCTTCATCTTCTTTGTGATTCCGGCCGAGCGGCCCACGGCTCTCAACTACGCCGGTGTTCTTCTCGGCATCGTCGGGGTGGTCATTCTCGTCATCCCCGACATCTCCGAGCACGGGCTCTCGGGCAATGTGTTCGGGGCGCTGGCGGTGGTGGTGGCGTCGATGTCGTATGCGGTCAGCGCCCTGTACCAGCGCGCTCGCTTGCGGGGCATGGACGTCTTCCAGCAGAGCCTCGGTCAGCTGGTCGGGTCGTCCGTCATTGCGTTTCCGCTGGCTGCGCCCTTCCTGCCCCAGGTGCACCTGACATTCGTGTCCATGGGCGCGGTGCTCGCGCTCGGCGCCCTCGGCAGCGGGGTTGCGTACTTGCTCTACTACTACACGATGAACACGCTCGGACCCGTCCGCGCCACCGGCGTCACGTTCATCGTCCCGATCACAGCGGTGTTCTGGGGCATCGTGCTGTTGGACGAGTCGCTGACCCTGCCGATCGTTGTCGGCATGATCGTCATCCTCGCCGGCATCGTGCTGACCAACATGCGCAAGCGGCCCACCGTGCGCCAGGTCGCACGTGAGGAAGAAGAGGTCGCTTGAGCGACGACTTCGTCCGCGAGCATTTTGCGCAGGTGCGCACCGCGGCAGAGCGCATCAAGCCCTTCGTGAAGCGCACGGCCACGCTGACGGTCGACCTCGACCCCAACCTGCGTCTCAAGCCGGAATGCTTTCAGGTGACGGGTTCCTTCAAGCCGCGGGGTGCCTTCAACGCCGTGCTCTCGCTCATGGACAACGAGCGGCCTCGCGGCGTCATCGCCGTGAGCTCGGGCAACCACGCGCAGGCGGTGGCTCTGGCCGCGCGAACCGTCGGCATTCCCGCGTTGATCCTCATCCCCGAAGACGCGAATCCGATGAAGGTGGCCGCGACACGCGCCCTCGGCGCGGAGGTCATCCAGGACGGCATCACGTTCGCCAATCGCGAGGCCCGGCTGCGCGAGGTGAAGGCCGAGCGGGGCTACACGCTCGTCCACCCATTCGATGACTGGGACGTGATCCACGGCCAGGGGACGGCGGCGATGGAGCTGCTGGCCGACGCACCCGAGCTGGAAGTCCTGGCCGCGCCGGTGGGCGGTGGAGGTCTGCTGTCAGGAACCGCGATCAGCGGCCGCGCGCATCGCGCGTCGATGAAGGTGATCGGGGTCGAGCCCGAGCAGGCCGACGATGCGTACCGGACGTGGAAGTCCGGCACCATTCAGGCCCTGGCCGAATCACCGAAGACGCTGGCCGACGGAGTCCGCACGACCTCGATCGGGCAGCGTAACTTCGAGGTCATGTTCGGCCACCACCTGGTCGACGAGATCGTGACCGTTTCGGAGCAGGAGATCGGCGACGCCGTTCGGACCGCGTGGACGCGCTTGCGCCTGGCGCTCGAGCCGACCGGCTGCCTGACACTCGCCGCGTATCTCGCGGGCAAGCTGCCACGGGGGCGAACCGGCCTGCTGCTCAGCGGCGGCAACGCCAACTTCGGAACGGTGGCTAAACTGCTCGAACACTCATGATCCCGGTCAAAGAGGTCATGACCCGCAACGTCATCACCTTCAAAGAAGACACGCCTGTCGACGAGATCGCGCAGACCTTGTCGACCAAGCGCATCACCGGCGCGCCCGTCGTGGCGGGCGACGGACTCGTGGTCGGCATCGTCTCCGAGGTCGACGTCTTCACCAAGAAGGGAAAGGTCGCGCGGGACATCATGAGCCCGCACGTCATCTCGGTCACCGAGGACACAGGCATCGACGAGGCGGCCAGGCTCCTGGCGGGCGAACGCATCCGGCGCGTGCCCGTGATCAAGCGAGGCAAGATGGTGGGCCTCCTCAGCCGCTCGGACGTGCTCGACTTCTTCGCCAAGACCCGCTGGACATGCAACGTGTGCGGGCGCTGGGAGCGCGGGCTCGAGCGGCCCGAGCGCTGCTTCTCGTGCTCGAGCACCGACATTCACCTGGAGCGAGCGGATCCTGGGCACTAAGCCAGCCGCCCGGCTGTCGCTTAAGGCAGAGAGCTTCGCCGAGTCCGTCATCCGCGAGATGACTCGGCAGAACCTGGAGCTCAACGGTCCCGAGCGAGCGATCAACTTCGCCCAGGGATTTCCCGACTTCGACACCGACCCTCGCATCGTCGAGGCCGGGGCGAGGGCCCTTCGCGATGGCTACAACCAGTACGCCACGACGTGGGGCGCGGCATCGTTGCGCGAGGCCGTGGCGCGCAAGCAGTCGGCGGCATGGGGCCGCGAGGTGGACGCGGGCAAAGAGGTGACGGTGTCGAACGGAGCCACGGAGGCGATGATCGCCGCGATGCTCGCCGCCGTCGATCCAGGCGACGAGGTCATCATCTTTGAGCCCTTCTACGAGAACTACGGTCCCGACTGCATCCTGAGCGGGGCTGTACCCCGCTACGTTGCGCTGCGGCCGCCGGACTGGTCGTTCGATCACGACGAGCTCGCGGCTGCCTTCAACTCCAACACGCGCGCCATCGTCATCAACACGCCGCACAACCCGACGGGCAAGGTGTACACGCGTGCCGAGCTCGAATACATCGCCCGCCTCTGTATCGACCACGACGCGATCGCCATCACCGATGAGATCTACGAGCACCTCGTCTACGCGGGCGAGCACGTGAGCATGGCGACACTGCCCGGCATGGCGGAGCGGACGATCACGATCAGCGGCGCGAGCAAGACCTACTCGGTGACCGGATGGCGGGTGGGCTGGATCATCGCGCCACCGCTCCTCAGCTACGGCATCCGCAAGGTGCACGACTTTCTCACGGTGGGCGCGCCGCACCCCCTGCAGGTCGCCGTGGCCGCGGCCCTCGAGCTTCCCGCGTCCTTTTATGTGGAGCTGCGGGGCGACTACCTCGAGCGGCGCGACGCCATCGTCGCCGGCCTCAACGAGTGCGGCTTTGATGCGCCGTCGCCGGCTGGTGCCTACTACGTGATGGCCGGCATCGATGCTTTTCCCTTCGACGATGACCTGGCGATGGCGCGGCATCTGATCGAGCACGTGGCCGTGGCCACGGTGCCGGGGTCGAGCTTCTACCACGATCCGGCACTGGGCCGGAAGCACCTGCGCTTCAGCTTCCCCAAGAAGATGTCGACGATCGAGCGGGGCATCAACGCGCTGAGAAATCTGCCCCGGTCTTAACAGGCGGCGTTCCCTTTCGACAAGGCCCTGCCTACGCTCGCGGCATGCGCCAGTTGTTTCGCAAGCCGCTCACCTGGATGGTCGCGGGCGAGGTCGTGGTCGTGATGGCCTTGATCGGGGTCGGCTGGCACCTGCTCGTCACGGCACCGACGGCCTCGGACGTGCCGGCTCTGCTGCTGCCCGGTTCTGGTTCTCCCTCGGACGCCCCGGACGCCTCGATTCCGCCGGACGCCCTGGTCCCGCCACAGCCGTCGGGGATTCCCCTCCTGCCGGGCCTGAACGTCGATCCCGCCTTCTGGAGGCGGCGGCTTGGTGAGCTGAACGGAGCCCAGGCCCAGTTCGAAGCGCTCGAGTGGCGAATCATCCACTCCGCGATGGACTCGATGCGCCGTTACATCGAGACGGTCGTGCTGCCGTCGATCGAGCGGGCCGAGTCAGGAGGCCGAAAGGTGTAGCGGGCTACTTCTCCGAGGTCATGGCGACGTTGCCGTTGAGGGTCGCCCCGTCCTCGACCGTGAGGCGGCCGACGCGTACGTCACCGTTGAGCCGGCCGGATCCCGCCAGGGTGAGGCGGCGCTTCGCGCTCACGTTCCCGGTGACCTGGCCGCGGACGGAAACGTTGGCGCCCTCGATCGAGGCCTGGACGGTAGCGGTGGACTCGACCGCGACATCGCCGCTCACCTTGAGCTCGCCCTCGACCGTCCCGTGCACGCGAAGGTCACCCTGGATGTCCAGGCGCCCGTGCAGGGAGTCGCGGGGGCCGAGCGTGACGACGTTGGTGCCGCCGTTCTGCGGCGTACCAGCCGCGTGGCCTGCTGTCTTCTCGGCTTGAGCCATGATCGGTTCCTCCAGTTGTTCGGTTGGGCTTTCCATGACCTGACTCAACCGCGCCGGGCGGATGGTTCTTGCGCGGAAAGCCCTTAAAAGTGCGGTCCGGATTCAACGCCGAGCTAGCATCCTATCAGGGTGTCCCGCGCTTCTGAGATGACGAAAAACGCCTTGATCGCAGAGCGCCAGAACGCTCTTTCGGAGGACCAGCCACGGCCCTGATGGACCCGGACGCCACCGACGAGATGGTCGACCATCTGGTCGACTTCTTCGATCAGATCGCCCCCGAATACGACACGTGGGCGCAGGGCCAGCACGGGCGGGTCGCGTCGCGTCTTGTCGAGCTGGCAAAACCAGGGAAGGGCGAGCATGCGCTCGACGTCGGCACGGGTACGGGCCTGGTCGCCCACGAAGTCGCACGCCGGGTCAAGCCGGGCACCGTTATCGGCATCGACCTGTCAGATCGAATGCTGTCAATCGCTCGCGCACGCAAGAGTCCCAACACCCAGTACCTCGGCATGGCGGCCGAACACCTGGTGTTCAGGCCCGCGACGTTTGACCTGGTCACGATGGGTGAGGCGCTGGCGTATCTCGCCGACCCGTTCGCGGCCCTGGACGAGGCGCATCGCGTGCTCCGCCCGGGCGGCAGGCTCGCGGTTTCGTGCCTCCGTCGCAGCCTCAGCACGCCCGCCCAGAACCTGTTCTTCCAGGGCCTGGTGCCGCTGGCTCGCCGCCACTACCTGAGCCTGCCGCGATTCAGCTCGGAACGCTCCCGCTTCGGTGAGCCGTCGGTCCTGCCCGACCTCTTGCGCGACGCCGGCTTCGAGGTGGCTGCGATGACAGAGATGGTGACCGGCGGCCGAGCGCGCGGCGCCCGCGAGTGGACCGAGCTGATGGCGGGCGCGGGCCCGCTTCCCTACACGCTGATCAAGTCACTCGGCCCGCGTTACCGGTCCGAGCTCGAGGAAGAGGTCGAGCTGGCGATGGACAGCCTTGGCGACCCCGACGACGCGTTTCGCTACCACCACTCCTATTTGCTGGCGGTCGCCGAGAAGCGATAGGGCAGGGGCCCGAGCGTGACCACGATCACGACGCCGGCCAGCACACACAGCACAGCAGCGATCCCGAAGATCTCCCGGTATTCCTGAAGAAACGCGGCCGCGACGAGCCTGGCGAGGTGGTCGACTCGTTCCTTCACCGTCGGGTCGTCGAGCTGCGGCGTGCCCAGGATCTGGTGAAAGCGGTGGAGACCGAACGCGGTGAGCGTGGACAGACCGATGAGCATCCCCAGCGTGCGTGCCAGCACCACCAGGCTCGACGCCAGGCCGTGATTTTCAGCTCTGGTGAGGTCGAGAACGGCGGCGGCTAGCGGAGCGATCACGATTCCAAAGCCGACGCCGCACGCGGCGAGGGCGATGTCGGCCTGACGTAGTGGGCCGAGCCTCAAGTCCAGCTCGTTGGCGGGCCAGCCGGACATCTGCAGGAAGGCGACCGCCGCGAGCGCGATGCCGGCCAGCGCCGTCACCCATGCACTGAAGCGCCTCGCCGCCAGTCCACCGAGAACTGCGCCCACGGGCACGCCCACGAGGAACCTCGTGAGGAGTAGTCCCGAGTTGAGCTCATCGAGTCCGAACACAAGACGGCCGAGCAGCGGCACGTCGACGAGCGCGACCATGAGGGCGGCGCCGATCAGCAGGTTGGCGGCGGTCGAGCCGATGAACCGCCGGCTGCGCAGAAGGGCGCGTGGGATCAGGGGCTCGAGCTGCCGGAGCTGGCGCCATCCGTAAATCACCAGCAGCACCAGGCTCGCGATGCCGGCCGGGATGAAGAGCGCGCCGGTGGCGCGATTGGCGGGGTCGTCCGGATACAGCGCGAGCACGAGCAGCCCGAGACCACCGCCGAGCAAGAGCGCGCTCAGCCAATCGATGCTGTCGCGGCGGTGCCCAGATGGAGCACCCTCCCGGACTCTGACCGTGACGCTCACCTTCGCCACCCGCGGCGTGAGCCGGCGGTCGAGGACGTAGAGGCCGGCTCCGCAGGCGGCGGCCAGCGGCACGTTGAGCCAGAAAACGAAGCGCCAGCCACCCGCGGACGCGGCGGCGGCGGCGAGTGTCGCGCCGTACAGCGGACCGAACACGCTGCCCGCTTCCTGCAGCCCGGCGACCGATCCGAGCGCAACCGTCCTGCCCCCGCCGCGATACAGGTCAGCGGCGATGGCCAGTGTCAGAGGCACGAGTCCGCCGCCACCAAGCCCCTGCAGCACGCGGCCCACGACCAGCCACGCGAGCCCGGAATTCCAGAGCCCGGCGGTAGCTGTGACCACCGATCCGAGCGCGAATGCCGCCAGACACGCGATGTAGATGGGTGCGCGACCGCGAACGTCGGAGTACGCACCGAGCAGCGGCATCGCGACGATGTAGCCCCCGAGGAATCCGCTCACGAGCGGCGTGGCCTGCTCGATGCGGTCGATGGTCAGCCCGACATCGGCGATCATCGCGGGCAGCAGTGTCACCACGACGTACGCATCCATCGCGGCGATGAACAAACCGGCGCCGGCGACCGCAAGCAAGAGCGCGCGGCTGTTCCGGCGCGGCGTCTCGCTTGTCGACGAGGAATCCGGCTCGACCTGGCTCGTCACTGGAGCGCGGCCCCGATGCGGGCGTGCCCCTTGCTGGGCCCTCCCTCTCCCGGTGGGCTTTCCCTCCCCCAAAGCCCATTCTCACCGTGCCGCCTCGAGGTTATTTCGGCAAGGAGTCGAGCACAACTCAGCCTGTTAACGAGGCCGGGCACGGTGCTGGCTAACCGGTGCGGCCGGGCGACGCGATGTTGACTGTGCCGTTGAACCCCTTCAGGTCGACCTCGATGGTCGCATCGCTGCCGTTGTCCCCAAACTTGCCGCTGAGCACCGCCTTGCGGATGTAGTGATCGGACCCGCCGACCCAAACGATCGCGTCGACGTCGCCCTGCGACGAGAGCTGCGCCAGCATGCCGCGCACCTGGTCAGACGTGTACGTCGCCTCCACGCGGTGAGAATCGACGTCGTCGATCGTTTCGACGCCGAGATATTTCGGGCTCCGGCCTTGCGGGATGATCGCTGGCAATCCGGTCTGCGGATCGAACAGCTGCGACAGGTCCGGGATGTCGGCGGCTTGCGCGGCCGTAAGCGGTTCGAAGCGGAGCAGCGGCGGCTTGAGGAAGACGTGGCCGCTGATGATCACGACCTCGAGCCCGATCTGCACGTCCTGCTGGCGGACGAGGTACACGGTGTCGCTCTGGTCGGGCAGCCGGATGCCGGCCGTGGCGGAAACGAGCGCAAAGCCCTGGAACGAGATCGTGCCCTTGGTCACCTTCAACGTGGCCGTCACCGTCTTCAGGCCGCCGATCGCGGCGCCGCCCTGCTTCAGCGCCAGGGCCGGATCCTCGGGCTGCAGCCCGCCGCATGCGGCCGCCAGCGCGGCCACAGATAGAAGCGACGCGACCGCCACGCGTGTTTTCATCCCGGCGAACAAGTATCGACCCGCGGCGGCTAGGTCCGCCGCTCCTCGCGGGCGGCGACGATCAGACGCACCGGCCGGTCATAGAACAGGTAGTCCCACGCCCAGTTGACGAGCACGAGGATGCGGCTCCGGAAGCTCACCACGTTCACCAGGTGCACGACCAGCCACATCCCCCAGCCGAGAAACCCGGAAAGGTGCACGCGGCCCAGCTGCGCGACGCCCGAGTTGCGACCGATGGTGGCCATGATCCCTGGGTCCTTGTAGCGAAACGCCGTCGCGCTGCCGTTGTGCACCATGTCCGCGATCGTCCGCGCCACCCGCTTTGCCTCCTGCATCGCGACGGGGATGAGCATCGGCAGCACCGTCTCGCCATCGGAGGCGGCGGCTAGGTCGCCGATGACGAATGCGGACGGATGCCCCGGGACCTGCAGCGTGGGCGCCACTTTGACCCGCCACTGCTTGCCCACCTCGACTCCCAGGGTGGCGCCCACCTCTGACGCGCGGACGCCAGCCGTCCATATGACCGTGCTGGCCCGGATCTCCCCACCGCCCGCCAGCGTCAGCACGTCCTTGTTCAGCTCGGCCACCCGCGCGCCCAGCTTGACCTCGACGCCTTTGCTCTCGAGCGAGCGCTTTGCCGCCGCGCGCAACCTCGGCTCGAACACCGCCAGCAGGCTGTCGGCGGCCTCGAGCAGGATCACGTGGACCTCGGTCATGTCCAGGTCCTTGAAGTCCTTGCGCAGGACAAGCCGGATGAGCTCGGCATAAGCGCCGGCAAGCTCGACGCCTGTAGGCCCGCCGCCCACGATCGCAAAGGAGAGCAGCGACTGCCGCTCCTCGGCGGTCTTCGCCCAGCGCGAAGCTTCGAATCGCGCCAGCACTCGGTTGCGCAGAGCCAGTCCTTCGTCCAGGCCCTTGAGCCCAAACGCGTTGCGGGCCACCGACTCGTTACCGAAGAAATCCGTCTGCGCCCCGAGCGCCAGTACGAGAAAGTCGTAGGGCATTGGCCCGTGGTCCGTCAGGAGCAGCCGGCGCTGCAGATCCGCGCCGGTGATCTCCGCCTGGCGGAACTCGATGTTGCGCAACGGCCGGATGAGCTCGCGCACGGGCCTGGCGATCTCGCCCGGATCGAGCAGCGCCGACGCCACCTGGTAGAGGAGCGGGGTGAACAGGTGGTAGTTGTTGCGGTCGAGCAAGAGCACGTCGACGTCGACGCGCTTCAGCGCGCGGGCGCACGTGATGCCCCCGAAGCCGGCGCCGGCGATGATGACGCGTGGTCGGCCCGCGGCTCGCTACTCCAGGCCCTTTTCCGCGCGTTCCATGCGGCCGGTGCGGCCTTTCTGCGGCGGGTAGTGGCCGCGGCCCATGCTGCGCCGGCGATTCGCCATCTTGTCGACGGCGCCCGCCCCGCCGGTCAGCTTCAGCAGCGAGCTGGGGAGCTTCTGCTTCTTCTTGACGACCGGCTCGAACAGGTCTCCCAGCCTGGCCACGCGCGCCAGTACCTGCTCGGAGTCGAATACGAGAGTCGACGGGTCACCGGACTTGAGACATTTCTCGACCTCTGCCCACGTGACCGGCGTCGACACGGTCGGTCGCGCGCGCGCCCGCAGCGAGTAGACGTTGACGGTCGTCTTGTACTGGTCGTTCTGGCTCCAGTCGATCAGGACCCGGCCTTTGCGCAGCTCCTTCAGCTGCTTGTGCACCACGAGGTCCGGGTGCTGCTCCTCGAACATCTGGGCCAGGCCCTTGGACACGACTTTCGTCTGGTTGTAGTCGACCGCGGTGTTGAGCGGGACGTACAGCTGCAAGCCTTTCGACCCTGAGGTCTTGGCGCAGCTCTCGAGTCCGTGCTCCAGGAACACGTCGCGCAGCATGAGGCCGATGCGGCAGCAGTCGACGATGGTGGCCGGTGGCCCGGGGTCGAGGTCGAAGACCAGCGTGGTGGGTTGCGGCAGGTTCTTCGCCTTCGACAAGGACGTGTGGAACTCGAGCGTCGCGATCTGCGCTAGCCAAACCAGGGTCGGCACGTCCTGGGCCATGCAGTAGTACATGTCGCGGTTGTTGCCGCCGCTCCACACGGTTGCGGTCTCCACCCAGGGAGGCCGGTGCTTCGGACAGTTCTTCTCGTAGAAGAACTCCGCGTCGACGCCGTTGGGATAGCGCTTCAGCGTCAGGGGGTGGTCACGAGTGTGGGGGAGGATCACCGGCGCGATGCGCGTGTAGTAGTCGATCACCTGCGCCTTGGTGAAACCGACCTCGGGGTACAGAACCTTCTCGAGGTTCGTGAGCTTCAGCGTCCGTCCCTCTATCTGAACTTCGACGGAAGTCTCCTTAGCCACCTTCCCGCACCACCTCGCTCGCCTTCTTGTCGGCGCGGAATCCTTTGAACGAGGGTGCTCGCAGCTGGCCGCCTCGCGTCCACTCCACGAATTCGAACTCGGCAACGATCTTCGGCTTGACGAAGTGCGCGGCGCGGGGAGGAGCCGTGCCGGCGGTGAACGGGCTCTTGTCGACGGCCAGGGGCTTCAACAGCTGGTTGAGCTTGTCCAGCGTCGCATCGCTGAAGCCCGTGCCCACCTTGCCCGCGTACACGAAATCACCCTTCTCGTAATAGCCCACGAGGAGTGCGCCTGGGTAACCGCGCCGCTTGCCCTCGCCCTCGAGCCAGCCTCCGATCACGAGCTCCTGCCGGTTGTGGTTCTTGACCTTCAGCCAGACGCCGCTGCGGCGTCCTGGCTCGTAGCGCGAGTCGAGCTTCTTGGCCATGATGCCCTCGAGCCCCGCGCCGGCGCTGGCCTCGAGCATCGCCTTGCCGCCTCCTTTTTCAAATGGAGGCGTCTGCCACGACGGTCCGCTGAGCTTCAGCTGAGCGAGGAGCCGCCGCCGCTCCGCGTACGGCTGCTCGACCAGCGACCGGCCCTCGAGCCACATGAGGTCGAAGATCATGTACGTCACCGGCACGTCCTTCATCTTGCGGCGCACCTCGGACTCGGACGTCAGCCCCATCCGCTGCTGGATCTGTTCGAAGCTCGGGCGGCCGTTGTCGTCGAGGGCGACGATCTCGCCGTCGAGGATGACCTCGCGCGATCCGAGCGCGCGGCCCATCGCGTGGATCTCCGGATAGCGTGGCGTGATCTCCTCGCCTGAGCGGCTGATGAGACGTACGCGGCCGCCGTCGACATACGCGACGCCGCGGATGCCGTCCCACTTGAACTCGAAGCCCCAACCGTCGTCCGGCGTGGGAAGACGCTTGGAGAGGCTTGCCATCATCGGTTCGATGCGTTGCGGCATCGGCTTGCGATCGGGGTCCTGCGGCGGATCCATGCGGTGGATCATCCAATCGTTGCCGCGAGTCTGAAAAAGCACGTAGCGGCCCTTCAAGCGCTCGCCGTGGAACTCGATCATCACCTCGCGATCCGACCATTTCACTGGCTCGTAGGTGCCGGCGTCCCAGATCGTGACCGTGCCGCCTCCGTATTCGCCCTTGGGAATCTCACCCGCGAACTTGAAGTACTCGAGCGGATGATCCTCGACGTGCACCGCGAGATGGTTCTTTTTCGGATCCGGCGGGATTCCTTTCGGCACCGCCCAGGACACGCCAACGCCGTCCTTCTCGAGGCGAAGGTCCCAGTGCAGGCGTCGTGCGTGGTGCTCCTGCACGACAAAGCGCAAGCCCTTTCTGGCCGGGCGCGCGACGCGGGCCCCCGGCTCGGGCGTGCGCTTGAAGTCTCTCTTGGCCTCGTACTCGGCGAGCTTGCGCCCGGGCACGAGGTCTAGGTTAGATCGAGCGCACAGTCCGACTTGACGCGGCGGCTGCCGACGCGGCGACGATGAGACCGCCGGCCACCAGGAAAAGGATGGTCGGGTTCAGCTGGGCGAGGGCTCCAGAGGCCGCCAGCGAGATGGGCACGAGCCCGATCGAGGCGAGCATCACGAGCGACATCACGCGGCCCTGCATCGCGGGGTCGGTGCGCCGCTGCAGCCAGCTCACGCCGTAGGTGTTGATCACACCGGTGGCGACACCGGCCGCGGCCAGGACGAGCGCCGCGGGGATCAGCGATCCGAGGAGACCGGTGACGGCGATGCCGAGGCCGATCCACGAGCAGGCGGCGACGATCAGCCAGCCGATGCGCTCCGGTCGCGGGATCATGCCCGAGGCCGCCGCGCCGGCCGTGGCGCCCAGGCCCCACGCGCCCAGGAGCACGCCGAGGCCGATCGCGCCGGCGCCGAAGCGGCCGTGCGCGATGGTGGGCAGACCGACGTTCATCGAGCCGTTGGCGGCGAAGTCCACCGCGGCGATGATCAGCAGCGCCGCGCGGATGCCGACGTCCGACCACGCGTAGCGGATTCCGGCTTTGATCTCCGCCACCAGGCCCGTGGAAGCCGGCACGTTCGGCCGCTGCGCAGACGACGTGCGCGCGAGGGCCGGAATCCACACGACGATCGCCGCACCCACGGCCAGGAACGCGGCGTCCGCGGCGAACGCCCAGCCGGTGCCCAGCGCCGCCACCACCACGCCGGCCAGGGCCGGCCCGATGATGAGCGACACCTGACGCGTCACGTTGGTGACGGCGTTGCCGGCCTCGAGGTGTTCGTCGGCCACGACGCGTGGGAGGATCGAGCTCGCCGCCGGCCAGAAGAAGGCGTCGAATACGCCGAACAGCCCGGAAGCCACGTAGATCTCCCACAGCTGCACGCGGCCACTCAGCACGAGCCCGGCCAGGGGCGCGATGCAGACGACGCGCAGCGCCATCGAACCGGCCATCGCGACACGCGGCGACAGCCGGTCGGCCATCGCGCCGCCGACGAGCATGAGGAGGGAGCGCGGCACGGCCTGCACCAGCAGAACGGCGCCCAGTGCCAGGCTCGAGCCGGTCAGCTGGAGCACCAGCCAGGCCATGGCCACGTAGTTGAAGAAGTCGCCCATCAGGGAAAGGGCGAGGCCGGACCAGAGCTTGCGGAAGGTGCCCGACCGAAAAACGGTGAGCGGGCTCGGCCGCTTGGCCTTGACTTCGACGACGGGTGGCGGAGTGGCGGTGAGAGCTTCCATGACTATTCCGCGAAGACCCGGATCTTCACGTCATCGCGCTCGTGCTCGATGTCGACGGAGAGGTCGCGCAGCTCATCGATGAGCTCGTCCAGGTTCTCGGGCTTGATCGTCGTGATGTCGAAGTCGACGCCCTGGTCGCGCAAGGCGCGATTGACCTTGTCCTGCGCCTGCGGCGGGATCACGCTCGCGAGCCGAACACCGGCGCGCAGCAGCATGAGGGGCACGCGGATGTTGACCTTCACGGGACCCTGCTTGTCCTCCGCGTCGACGATGACGCGCAGGTATCGCGGCTTCGGCGCGGGCGCGCCCGACGCAGCCGGCTGCTCGCGCAGCGCGGAAATGAGGCGGTCAGCCTCCTCGGTCGTGATCTTGCCTTCGGCGAGCATCTCCAACACCTGCCTTGTGTTTTCGGTCATGCGAGGGTTTCCAGAAGTCGCACCGCTTCATCGGGCTCGATCTCGCCGCGGTTGAGCTGACCGAGGATCTCCGCGCGCGACGGCAGCGGGTTCGTGTCCACGAACTGCAGGCTGCCGGCGATGCGGTTGAGGCGGGCCTTGATCGTGGGGTAGCTGACCCCGAAGACCCGCTCCATCTCTTTGATCGATCCGTGGCTGATCACGAAGGCGGTGACGAAGACCTGGTCCTCCACGCTCAGTCGCGCGAGCTGAGGCAGCTCGAACGAGCCCTCGACCGCGACCCCGTTGCGGGCCATGCGGACGCGCTCGACCGTGACTGCCCCGCCACCTGTGAGCCGGGTGAGCTCCTGCCAGTCGAGCGGCCGTGTGGCTTCATCGGGGTGGCTCATGATTTTCAAGCTCGACATAGGAAATATTTAGCAAATCAGGGGCAGAAAGTCAAGATATTCAATTTCGTGCATCGGCGGGCGGAGTGCGAGGCCGCTTAACAGGCTGGGTTCCCTATTCGACTGTGCGTGCCTAGGCTCGCTGTCAAAACCCCACAGGAGGCAACGCATGCTCTTTCTCGTCGCCGGGCCCGACATCACGCCCATCACCGATCTGATCAGCACCTGGACGCACATAGCCCAGGCCCTCGTCGCGTCGATCGGCGCCCTGGCCTTCATCTTCGCGTTCATCTGGAAGATCACCGCTGTCGAGTCGCACTCGGCCCTCGCCGCCAAGCAGTGGATCCAGCGCATCGTCGTCGGCACGATCGGCGTCGAGGTGGCGGGCTCGCTGGTCGACATCCTCACCAGGTCGGTGCCACCCACCGCTCACTGATCGATGAGCGACCTCGACAACCTGCCGCAGGCGATGCAGCAGCTCATCCAGAGCGTGGAGAAGCTGACAGCGATGCTGTGGCCGCTGCTTCACCCCAACGAGATCGCGGCCGTGCTGCTGAAGGACAGCCTCGGCCTGGTGCTGAAAGTGTGGTTCGACTTCGTGCTCCGCACGACCGACATCGGGGGTCAGGCGCCCCGCGACTTCATCCAGAGCGCGGCGATCACGCGTTTCGAGCCGACCGTTCAGCTCCTCGCGAACAGCCTGCTCGTGCTGGCGATTATCTGGGCGTCGTACCGGATCATGTGGGCGCACGGCGTGCGCAGCCAGTTCACTGCCCGCGTGCTGCTGCCACGTGTGTTCATGGGCGCCGTGCTCATCAACTTCTCGCAGCCTATGTTCCAGGCGGCCGTCACCGCGAGCAACGCGCTGTGCGACGTCGTCATGAAATTCGACACCATCGCCGACTGGCCGGCCTGGTGGCACACGTTCACGGTCAGCCCGCAGGACAGCGTCCTTCAGGTCGTGACGACGATGGGACTGGTGCTCGGGTACGACGTGCTCGCCGTCGCGTACATCGTTCGCTACACGGTGCTCATCGTGCTTGCGATCTCGGCCCCGCTCGCCGGCCTGCTGTTCGTGCTGCCCGAAACGGCGCACCTGGCCAAGATGTGGCGGAAGCTTTTCGTCACCAACCTGTTCATGCAACCGATCCAGCTGTTCGTCATCGCGATCGGCTTCGCGCTGGAAAACACAGGCACCATCCCGCTTCGACACGTTTTTGCGCTGGCGGCGCTTCTGGTCGTGTTCAAGGTACCAGGCGCGATGGGCGGCGCCGAAAAGGTGGCGCACCGGCTCGAGTCGATGATCAACTCGAGCCTGACCCACGCCGAGCACGCCGTGGTGCGGGCCCTCTGATGGCGCTGATGCTGCGCGCCCTGGCGGTCGGCGCGGCCGCCACGATTGCGTGGTCGTTCGCCGCGTCCCGCACAGCCGACCAGGCGCGCCTTCCACTCACGGCCGTGGTGCCCGGCGCGGTGGTCACGCAACCCTTCGGCTGCACGACCGTGGCGCTCGAACCCTTCGATCCCCTCTGTCCCGCGCGCCACGTGCACACCGGGGTCGACCTGGCCGCGCCGGAGGGCAGCGCCGTGGTGTCGGCCACCGCGGGCATTGCGCACGTCGGCTACGACAGTCGGGGCGCCGGGCTGTTCGTCGCGGTCGATTTCGACGGCACCACGCGCCTCCTCTACTGCCACCTCTTCTCCACGGAGGTCCGTGCTGGAGAGGTGGTTGCCGCCGGCCAGGCGATCGGCGCGGTCGGCGAGAGCGGGCTGGCAACGGGCCCTCATCTTCACTTCGAGGTCCAGGTCGACGGCAGGTCGGTGGACCCCGCGCGATGGCTTGTGGCCGGTTCTTAACAACCTGGGTTGGCGCGCCGGGCCGCGCGCCATACCCTCAGATCAATTTCGCAAAGCAAAAGGAGTTGCGGCAATGGTCAACAAGGTGATCCTGATCGGCAACGTGGCGTCAGACCCCGACGTGCGCGCCTCGCAGAACGGCACGTACGTCACCAAGGTGCGGATCGCGACGAACGTGTACGCGGGCAAGTCGGAGGACGGCACCGCCAAAGAGCACACCGACTTTCACAACCTCGTCTTCTTCGGCAAGCGCGCCGAGACGGCCGGCTCATACCTCCACAAGGGCATGCTCGTCTACGTCGAGGGCCAGCTCCGCCACAGCTCCTGGGACGACGCCGCCTCAGGCCAGAAGAAGTACTGGACGGAGGTCGTGGTCGACGAGTTCCGATTCCTGGGACCCAAGCAGCAGCAGCAGCAACCGGCGGCCGCGGCCTGAGCCCGGATGGAACTGGGGCCGAGGTGAAGTAATGTTGTAATCGCTGTGCCCGACGAGCTGCAGGTCTGGTTCGCGTCCCGCGTGCCCAAGGACTGGTTTGTCGGCCCGCCCGAGATCATGTCGGATGGCGAGGAGATCCTGGTCGTGGGCACGCTGCCCGACGTCGAGCTGGCGGCCGGCACGGCCCCGGCGGCCCGGGCGGCGGCCGAGGACGCTCGGATCGACCGCTTCCGCGAGGAGACGCGGGACGACCGGGTCCGTCTGGCCCGGGTGGCCGAGCATCACTTCCACCGCAAGGTCGGGTGGGGCGCCCGCTGCGGCGAGCAGATGAAGCTGTTCACGACGGCGAGCATGCCGGTGATGACCCGCCTGCGCATGCCCGAGCGCGCCATCCTGGACACGCTTGTGGCCGGGGGCGTCGCCCGGAGCCGCAGCGAGGCTCTGGCCTGGTGCGTGCGCCTGGTCGGCATGCACCAGAAGGACTGGATCAAGGGCCTGCGCGAGGCGCTGGTCAAGGTCGACGAGGCCCGGAACAAGGGACCGCTGAACTGATCTGCGGCTGAGGTCCTTCGAAAGGTCGCCAAGACCGCGAAGGCCGCCACGCCCGTTGATACGCTGTGGGCCCTGTGGCGACGGCAGATCGGGAAGAGGTCGTCATTCTCGGCGCCGGGCCGGCCGGGCTGACCGCCGCCTACGAGCTGAGCAAGCACGACCTTCCGGTGACCGTGATCGAGAAGGACCCTGGCTACGTCGGCGGCCTGGCGCGCACGGTCGAGCACAAGGGCTACCGCTTCGACATCGGCGGACACCGCTTCTTCTCCAAAAACCAGGAGGTCGAGGACCTCTGGACCGAGGTCATGGGAGACGAGATGCTCACCCGTGGCCGCCTCTCGCGTATCTACTATCGCGGCCGGTTCTACGCCTACCCGATCAAGGCGTTCAACGCGCTGTGGAACCTCGGCCCGCTGGAGGCGGTGCGCTGCGTCTTCAGCTACGCGTACGCCAGGCTGCGGCCGATCAAGCACCCGCGCAGCCTCGAAGACTGGGTGCGCAACCAGTTCGGGTGGCGCCTCTACAGCATCTTCTTCAAGACGTACACGGAAAAGGTGTGGGGCATCAGCACCAAGGAGCTCTCCGCGGACTGGGCCGCGCAACGCATCAAGAGCCTCGACCTGTGGCTCGTGATTCGGAGCGCGCTGCTGCCGAAGCGCAAGCCGAGCAACCGGGGTGAAATCGTCACCACGCTGATCGATCGCTTCCGCTACCCGAGGCTGGGACCGGGCCAGATGTGGGAGCGAGTCGCCTCGATACTTGCGGCGAAGGGGCGGCCCGTGCGGATGGGCCGCACGATCCTGAGGATCGAGCATCGGGATGGTCGCGTACGGACTGTCGTGACGCGCGGTTCAGACGGTGACATTGAGGAGCACTCGGGCTCGGAGTTCATATCGAGCATCCCGATTCGAGAGCTCATCCGGCTGCTGGAGCCGGCTCCGCCGCCGGCGGTCCTGGACGCCGCCAACCGGCTCGGCTACCGCGACTTCATCTCGATCGCTCTGATGATCGACCGGCCCAACCTCTTTCCCGACAACTGGATCTACATCCACGACCCGTCGGTCAAGGTCGGTCGCATCCAGAACTTCAAGAACTGGAGTCCCGACATGGTTCCGGACCCGGCGAAAACCTGCCTGGGCCTCGAGTACTTCTGCTTCGAGGGCGATGGTCTCTGGACGATGGACGACGCCGCCCTCATCGAACTCGCCCGCAGAGAGCTGGCGCAGCTGGGCATCTGCCCGGCCGAGGCTGTTTTCGACGGCGTGGTGGTGCGGCAGCAGAAGGCGTATCCGGTTTACGACGACGTTTATCAGGCGCGCGTGCAGGTGGTGCGCGACTACCTGGCGCAGGGCCTTCCGAACCTGCACCTCGCGGGCCGCAATGGCATGCACAAGTACAACAACCAGGACCACTCGATGATGACCGCGCTGCTCGTGGCGCGCGCGATAGCCACCGGCTCTCGATTGGACCCGTGGAAGGTCAACGCCGACGCGGTCTACCACGAGGACATCAGGGTCGGAGAGAAGGACCTCACCGGCCGGCAGGTTCCGGAGCGGCTCGCGGGGGTTTCGGGCTAGACCGTTTTCGGCCGAACGAAGTTGGCCGCGACCAGGCTCATCACCGCCAGCACCGTGAAGAGGATCGCGTGGGTGTAGTGGTGCGAAGCGTGTGGGTCGGTGACCGCAATCTGCAAAACGCCGAACGCGTAGAGGACTGCGAGGACCACGAAGACGACGGCGAGTACGACCAAAAGCGCGGCGAGCGGCATCGATTTCACAGATCGAACGTTAGCAAAGCCAGGCTGACCAACCCGGCGGCGATGCAGTACCAGCCGTAGGGATCGAGCCGCCCCGAGCGGAAGTAGCGCAGCAGGAACCGCGCGCTCGCGTAGGCCGCGATGCCGGAGAGGATGGCGCCGGCGAAGTATTGGCCGAGCGGCACGCCTGGCGCGAACAGCTCGGGCACCTCGATGATGCCGGCGCCGAGGATGACCGGGGTGGCGAGCAGGAAAGAGAATCGCGCCGCCTCCTGATGGCGCAGCCCGGCGATGAGGCCGCCGGCGATGGTGACCCCCGAGCGCGAGATTCCGGGAATGAATGCGAGGGCCTGGCAGGCGCCGATGAGGGCCGCCGCCCGGAAGCTGATGCGCGCCGCGTCGGCGAAGCGCTCCTCCTGCTCGACTCGCGGCCGGCCTTCGAGGGCCGCGCGCCGCTCCGCTCGCCGGCGCAGCAGCTCGGCTGCGAGCATCAAGCCTCCGTTGACGACGAGGAACGAGGCGGCCACGTACGGGCTGCCGAAGAGAACCTTGATGCGCGATTCGAAGAAGACGCCGAGGATCGCGGCCGGAAGCGTTCCGGTCGTCAGCAGCATCGCCAGGCGCTCATTGTCGGAGTTGATGCTTCCGCGCAAAGCCGCGGTGAAGAAGCCGCGGATGATCGCCACCCACTGGGCGCGGTAGAGGACGAGCAGCGCGGTCGCGGTGCCGATGTGGAGCAGCACCAGGAACGGGACGAAGGACGGGTCTGATTGCTTGAAGCTCCAGTGCAGCAGGCTCGGCACGAGGACCGCGTGGCCGAGCGACGACACCGGGAACAGCTCGGTGGCGCCCTGAAGCAGGCCCATGAACAGCGCCTGCAAGAACGTCACACCGATATATTCCTTGAGGCATGGCCCGTCTCGCAGCGAACAACAACGCGGGTCGCAGCCTCGAGGACTCGGTCCAAAGGACGCAGGAAGCGGAGCGCCTGGGGTATGAGTCCGTGTGGGTCACCCAGCTGCCGGACGCGCGCGACGCCGCGCTGGTGCTCGCCGCCTACGCCGGTGCGACGAAATGGGTGCGCCTGGGCACGGGTGTGCTGCCGATCTACACGCGGCATCCGACCGCTATGGCGCAGATGGCCGCCACGCTCGACGAGCTGTCCGGTGGCCGCTTCATCCTCGGCCTCGGCGTCAGCCACAAGGTCACTGTCGAGAGTATGTGGGGCTTGAAGCTCGACCAGCCCGTCGAGTCGATGCGCGAGTACCTGAACATCGTGCGGGCGAGCCTCCGCGACGGCGCCGCGTCGGTCGACGGTGGCCATTTCACCGCGCACTGGTCGTACTCGGCGCCGCGACGAAGCGAGATTCCAGTGATGATCTCCGCCCTCAGCCCACGGATGCTCGAGCTCGCCGGAGAGCTGGCAGACGGCGTCGTCCTGTGGATGTGCACGCCGAAATACATCCATGACGTCGTCGTGCCACACGTGGCGGCGGGGCGCGAGAAAGCGGGAAAGTCGATACACGGATTCGAGGTCGTGGCCGCGATCACAGCGTGCCTCACCACCGACCGCGGCGCCGCGCTGGAGGTGTTCCGGCGGACGGTCGAGCGGTACGCGAGCCTTCCCTATTACCGGAAGGCGATGGACGCGAGCGGCTTCCAGGAGGACCTGGCCGCGGGTCGCGTCACCGATGCGATGCTCGACGAGCTCAGCGGTATCGGCGACGAGTCGCGTGTGCGAGACGTGGTTCGGCGCTACCGCGAATCAGGCACGACGCTGCCGTGCATCCTAACTTTCGGCGGCCATCCCGGCGCAGCCGGGTACGTGCCCACGCTGGAAGCGGCGCGCGAGGCCTAGCCGAGCCGGGCGACCGCAGCCTCGATGTGCTTGCGCGCCTCGTCGAACTCGCGCCGCACGCCCGCGTCTTCGGCCTGATCCAGCAGCTCGACCACGGGTTCCCAGCGCTCGGGGTCGCGCTCGTGCAATCCAGCCTTGACCTGACCGATGGTCTGCGTCGCGAACAGAAGGCCGCCGCCGGGGTTGTCCAGGATGGAGCTCGCGATCTCCAGCTGGCGACGTGCCCAGGCGACGATCTCGTCGCCGGGATGCGTCTCGAGCGGCTTGGGGTGGAGAACCTCCATCGCGAACCTATTGTCCGGCAAGCCGCTGGAGCGAATCTCCGGTGAGCCGGTACACGGTCCACTCGGCGTTCGGTTTGGCGCCGAGCCTCTCGTAGAAGCCGATCGCGTCCACGTTCCAGTCGAGAACGGCCCACTCGAGGCGGCCGCAGTTGCGCTCCACGGCGATGCGGGCGAGTTCGACAAGCAGCGCCTTGCCCACGCCCTTGCCGCGCTGCGACTCGTGCACGTACAGGTCCTCGAGGTAGAGACCGGGCTGGGCCAGAAAGGTCGAGTAGTTGTGAAAGAAGAGGGCGAAGCCGACCGCCTCGGCGCCGTCCTCGGCCAGGATCGCCTCGGCGTAGCGCCGCGCCCCGAACATGGACTCGCGCAGCTTGGCCTCGGTCATGGTGACCTGGTCCTCGAGCTTCTCGTACACCGACAGGGCGCGGATTAGGGCTGCCACGGTCGGGACGTCGTCCGGCAGCGCGGGACGGATGGAGAGGGTCACCGCGGGCGGTCCTTCAGGCGATACACCAGGCGCGTGGCGCCATGGGTTTCGGAGAAGCTCATGATCTTGTTGTCGACCAGGCCGGAGTCGAGACCTGCCTGGATGATGTCGGTGTCCTTCAGCTCGCTGCGTCCGCCTTTCGGACGCACGATCCAGATCGCCCCGTTCGGCTCGATCCATTTCTTGACGTCGTTGATGCGCGTCAGGTCGGCCCTGGTGTCCGCGGCGAGGAAGACGAGGTCGCATGCGCCGCGCGGCCGGCCGCGAGTGATGTCCGGCGTGCGCTGGCGCAGCTCGCGCAGGAAGTCGGGGTCGTCGACGCCGACGAGCGCGACCTTGGCGCCGGGCTTGACCCCGAGCTTCTCCAGCCGCGACCGGGTGGAAACGAACTCGGGACTCACGACTCGCCTTCCTGGTCGCCGGGCGTGTCGCGCACAGCACCGAACACGATGACACCTACCAGCCACGCGGCGTAGGCGCCGGCGACGCTCAGCACGATGACTGGAGCGACGGTCGTGACGCGATCGTCGAGGATCAGCCCGAGCCCGATGAACCCGCCGAGCACGAGCGCGCCGGTGATGCCGCCGACCACGGCGGCCACGAGCGTGTGCCCGGTGACCACGGGCGGGGTCGACCTCAGACTTCGAGCACCTGCAGGTCTCTGGCCGCGCCCGTGACCTTGCCCGAGTAGAGGTGGTTGAAGATGAATCGCGTCTTCGGATGGCGCTTCTTCAGTGCGGCGGCCGCCTCCCAGCTCATGTGGCTGAACACGTCGCCGGGACCGGTTGCCTCGACGATGGCGACGTCGGCGCCGTCCACGAGCGAGTCGAGCGGTGCCGTCGGCTCGGTGTCGCCGGAGTACGCCAGTACGCGGTTGCCGAACTTGATCCGGTAACCGTTGCAGCCGGTCGAGCCGTGGTCCAGCTTCACGGTCTCGTACTCGTGACCGGCCACCTGTCCGCGCTTGCGCGCGTTGACGTAGCGGGCCTTGAAACGCGGAAGCATGACCGGTTTCCAGTCGACGCCCCAGCTGACTTCGAACAGAGCCTCGAGCCTCTCGTCGATCCCGTCAGGCCCGACGAACGTGAGCACGCGCGGCTTGTCGACGAAGATGCGGTGCAGCACGAAGGGCGGCAGGCCAAGCGTGTGGTCACCGTGAAAATGCGTGAGGAACACTACGTCGATGTCGATCGGCTCGACGCCGACACGGTGCATATGGGGCAGAAGGGGCGCGCCGGCATCGAGCAGGACACGGCCGTCGACCACGATGGCGCCGTTGTAGCGCTCCGGGGAGAATGCGGAGCCCGTGCCGAGAAATGCTAGTTTCAGGCGACGGTCACCGCGGGGTTGAGGTAGACGTCCTGGATGGCGTTCAACAGCTCGACACCCTCTTTCATCGGACGCTGGAAGGACTTTCGTCCTGAGATCAACCCCATCCCGCCCGCGCGCTTGTTGATGACGGAGGTGCGCACAGCCTCCGCAAGGTCAGCCTTGCCATGCGATTCGCCGCCCGAGTTGATGAGTCCCGACCTGCCCATGAAGCAGTTGATCACCTGGTAGCGGCACAGGTCGATCGGGTGGTCGGTCGAAAGCTTGGTATACACGTCGGGCGAGGTCTTGCCGAAACCGATGACCTCGAATCCCCGGTTGGTGTCCGGGAGCTTCTGCTTGATGATGTCGGCCTGGATCGTGACCCCCAGGTGGTTCGCCTGGCCCGTGAGGTCGGCGGCCGTCTCGTAGTTCACGCCGTCCTTCTTGAAGGCGGAGTTGCGGACGTAGCACCACAGCACCGTCGCCATGCCGAGCTCGTGAGCGTGCTGGAAGGCCGTCGAGATCTCGATCAGCTGGCGGTCGGACTCAGCCGAACCCCAGTAGATGGTCGCGCCGACCGCCGCCGCGCCCAGCTCCCAGGCCTCGCGCACCGTGCCGAAAAGAACCTGGTCGTAGTGGTTGGGGTATGTCATGAGTTCGTTGTGGTTGAGCTTGCAGATGAAAGGAATGCGGTGCGCGTACTTGCGCGCGACCGAGCCGAGCACGCCGAACGTGGAAGCCACGCCGTTGCAGCCGCCCTCGATGGCCAGTTCCAGGATCTTCTCGCCGTCGAAATAGATGGGGTTCGGCGCGAACGAGGAACCGGCTGTGTGCTCGATGCCCTGGTCCACCGGCAGGATCGACAGGTACCCGGTGCCCGCGAGGCGGCCGTGATCGAAGAACGACTGCAGGTTGCGCAGCACCTGGACCGGGCGATCGCTGTCCTTCCAGACCCTGCTGACGAAGTCCGGGCCGGGCAGGTGGAGCTGGCTCTTGGGCACCGTCTCGCACTTGTGCTCGAGCAGGTCGGTGGCGTCCTCCCCGAGCAGCTCCTCGAGCTTGGCGGTGCTTCCCCTGGTCACAGTAGCCATCAGTCCCTCTTACACATTTAATTAGCGTGCCTCGCAGGATCAGACTACGGCACGCGTCACTCTATAGTGCATCGACATGACTGAGCGGGCCAGCGACCTCCTCAGCGAGCTGTCGGATCGGCTCACGGCCGGCCTCGAGGAGGCCGGGAAGAGCGCGTCTGACTCCATCCGCACCGCGATGCCCGAGCTCGTGCAGACGGTGCCGGAGAGCTTCAGCGAGATGCCGATCCGGAATGCCTCCCAGTTCCTGGAGGTGCTGTACCGGTCGCTCCGCATCGACTCCAACGTGCCGTGGACCGAGTACTACGTCCTGGCCCGGGAGGCGTCTCACCGCTACGCCGAGAAAGGCGTCCCCCTGGAGTCGCTGATGGAGGCGATGGCCATCTTCCGGCGTGCCGTGATCGCCCGCATCACGGCCGAGATGGCGGGCAACCCGTACGCCGACGAGGTCGTGCTGCTCGCCCAGAGCCGCATCGGCGACGTGCTCGAGCACCTCAACTCGAGCTTCATCCGCGGCTACCTCGACTACACCGAAGCGCGCCACCAGGCCCGGCAGACCGAGCTGCACGGCCTCTATCACATCGCCAGCGCGCTCGGCCGTTCGCTGGACGTGACCGAGATCGCGGAGGTCGGCCTATCGGAGACGCTGCAGGTGCTCAACCTCCAGGCCGGCGCCACGTGGGTGCGCGAAGGGGCGCGCCTCAAGCTGGCCAAGACCATCGGCCTCGAGCCCGGCCAGGAGAGCGAGTTCACCGTCAGCGGCAGGCCGGGACCGCTCAAGGTGATGGAGATCGGAACGGGTCTCGCCGAGTCGCGCGTCGACCGCATCGCCGGCGAGTGGAGCGCCATCCGCGCAGAGCTGCGAACGAAGGGCGTGCTGCTCGGCGCGATGACCGTGGCCACGCGCCTGCCGCGCACCTTCGAGCCCACCGACCTGCAGTTCGTGGCCGCGGTGGCCGATCAGATCGCGGTGGCACTGGACCGCGCGCGCCAGCACACGAAGGAGGCACGTACGGACTACCTGACCGGTCTGGCCAACAGGCCCGAGTTCGAGCGCGCCATCGATCGCGCCGTCGCGTCGTCCGAGCGCCACAAGCGCCGGCTCGCGCTGATGATGATCGACCTCGACAACCTCAAGCAGATCAACGACGAGCACGGGCATCACGTCGGCGACGAGGCCATCCGCGTGCTGGCCCACGAGCTGCAGCGCGCCGTCCGCGCGACCGACACATGCGGACGGCTCGGCGGCGACGAGTTCGGCGTTGCGATGCCGGATGCCGATGAGCACCATGCCTCCGACGTGGCGGCCCGCGTCCGTCACTCGCTCGAGTACCTCAACCGCTCGGCGAAGCTGCCCGTGCGCGTGGATTTCAGCATCGGCATCGCCGCGTGGAAACCGGGAATGGACTGGCAGGCCATGTACCAGGAGGCGGACAAGGAGCTCTACATCGACAAGCGCACCCGCCACGCCGCGCGCAAGAAAGTGAGCGATGCCCGGAGCTAGCCAGAACGGCGCGGTGCCGCCGGGCATGGTGCTCAACCAGGAGTTCTTCGAGCGCGACACGGTCGAGGTGGCGCGCGACGTGCTCGGCAAGGTGCTGATGCGCCGCGTCCGAGGGCACGAGCGGTGGGGCCGCATCGTGGAGGTCGAGGCGTACCTCGGGCCGGACGACCAGGCCGCTCATTCCTTCAAAGGGCACCGCAGCCCGCGCAACGACGTGATGTTCGGCACGGCCGGCCACGCCTACGTCTACTTCACGTACGGCATGCACCACTGCCTCAATTTCGTGACCCGCGAGCCGGGCGTGCCCCAGGCCGTGCTCATCCGTGCACTGGAGCCGGGACCTGGCGTCGGCCGCTGCACGGGGCCGGGACTTCTATGCCGGGCCATGGAGATCGACCGGACGCTGAACGGCGTGCCCCTGCTGCCGCCGGACCTCTACGTCATCGACGACGGCGAACCGCCGCGCCGCGTGTACGCGACGCCACGCGTCGGGGTGCACGGCACCGGCGACTGGGAGGGCAAGCCCCTGCGATTCTGCTGGGACTCACCGCACCTGTCGCGACCGCTGCCGCGCGCATATAGAGCAGTCGACTAAAAAGAGGCGCGGGGACCAGCTGGCCTTTTAGCTGACGAGCGTGGCGCTCAGGCCGGATTCATTCCGGCCGGCACCCGGCGTTCCAGCAGCCGAGCCAACCACGCGTGGTGCGGAGAGGTGGGGGTTTCGCGGGGGAGGACATCTGTCCTCACCCGCGCCCTGTTAAGGCCAGTCTCCCGCTGACGGGTGCTCCCGTTCGCGGGAGTCCCAGTCCGCGCGGATCGGTGCGAACACGTCGGTCACCGTGGCACCGTCGGGTCCGGCCGCCGCGCCGTGCTCGACGTGGCTGGGGATGACATACGTGTCGCCGGCCTTCAGCTCGAGCACTTCATCGCCGATGCGCATCGTCATCGAGCCGCGGATCACGAAGCCGAGCTGCTCGTTCTCGTGCTTGTGCTCCGGCGAGATGGCGTTGGGGGCGAGGTCGACCACGGCCATCGTCATGCGCTCGCCCTTCACGGCACGCGCCCTGATGCCGTCCGCGAGCACGATCGGCTCCAGCTCGGCGACCGGTTTGAAGGCGCTCATTCGACGACGCGGTCAATGATGGTCGCGGTGCCGATGCCGCCGCCGCAGCACATCGTCTCGAGCCCGTAGCGCAGGTCACGCCGCTCGAGCTCGTAGAGGAGCCGGTTCATCAGGATCACGCCGGACGCGCCCAGCGGGTGGCCCATCGCGATAGCCCCACCGTTGACGTTGGTCTTGTCCATGTCCGCGCCGGTTTCCTTCTGCCAAGCCAGCACGACCGAGGCGAACGCCTCGTTGACCTCGAAGAGATCGATGCTCGACAGCTCGAGCCCGGCCCTCTTCAGGACCGCCGCCGTGCCAGGTATCGGACCCTCGAGCATGAGCACGGGGTCGGTGCCGACAACGGCCTGCGCGCGGATCCGCGCGCGCGGCTTGAGGCCGAGCTTCTTCGCCTTCTCCAGGGACATGAGCATCACCGCGGCCGCTCCATCGGAGATCTGGCTCGAGTTGCCGGCGGTGATCGAGTGCTCCGGGTTGAACGCCGGCTGCAGCGCCGCCGTCGCCTCGTAGCTGGCGTTGGCGCGGATGCCCTCGTCCTTCTTGAACACGTCGGTGTGGCCGTTGCCCTCGACAGGGACGTCGACGGGCACGATCTGCGACTCCATGTAGCCCTTCTCGGTCGCCTCATGGGCGTGCTGGTGGCTGCGGACGCCGAACTCGTCCATCGCCTTGCGCGAGATGCCGTACTTGCGCGCGATGAGCTCGGCGCTGATGCCCTGCGGCACGAGGTCGTAGAGCTCGGTCAGCTCTGGCGGAAATGGATTGCCGGGCTGCATGGCGTTCGATCCCATGGGCACGCGGCTCATGGACTCCACTCCGGCGGCGATCGTCACGTCACAAACGCCGGACTGGATCAGGTTGGCCGCGAAATGCAGAGCCTGCTGGCTCGAGCCGCACTGCCTGTCAACGGTCGTCGCCGGAGTGGTCACCGGGAAGCCTGTCGTGAGCCACGCGTTGCGCGCGATGTTGAGACTCTGTTCGCCGGCCTGGCCGACACAACCGAAAACGACGTCGTCGACCTGCTCCGGCTGAATGCCCGCGCGCCGCACGATCTCTTTCAGAACGAGCGAGCCGAGCACGACCGGATGGATGTCCTTCAGCTTGCCGTTGCGCTTGCCGATGGGAGTCCTGACGGCCTCTACGATCACGGCTTCGCGCATCTCAATAACTCCTCACCGTTGATGGTGTCGTCATCTTACGAGCGGCCCACTAAGGGCCGCCGCAACGTGTGTCAAGCCCACAAATTTTTGCCAGGCGTACCGATTTTTTTGATTCTTGACGGGCTCTTAGTGCCCTGTTAATTTTCGCGTCGCCCCAAGCGGCTGAGTACGGTAAACCTGAGGATACCGAACGTCGAGTAGGTGGAAGGTCCGGCGTGAGCCGGGGTGGAAACCGAAAAACGCATAGGGGACTTCAGGGTAAACAGGAAGGTCGCTTGGGGCATTACTTTTCCACAAAGGCTCCACACCCGGACCTCAATTCGAAAAGCCCCTCGCGACGGCCTCCGCACAGGCTTTGTCCACAGCGGCGGAGTGGAACGTAGCGCCCTCCTCCACGAGCCTCTCCACGCCCTGCGCCAGGCGCTCCACGGGCATCGGATCCTCGTACCGCAGCCAGCGATAGGCGATGGGTCGCGACCACGGCCTGCCGTGAGCCTCGGACAGGCGGCGATGGGCGTCCAGCACGATCCGCTCCACCTGCTCGAGGAGGCTGGGGTCGCCTTCGGCCAGCTCCGCGAACGGCCGGCCGGCCATCCAGGCGAGCAGCCGGAGAAGCCGGTCCGCCGGGGCTACTGCACAGCCTCGGGCGGCGCCGTGTCCACCTCGTACACGCGTGGCCTCAGCACCGCCACGAACGGCAGGTTGCGGTACAGCTCCCGATAGTCGAGCCCGTAGCCGACGACGTACTCGTTGGCGATCTGGAAACCCGTGTAGCGAACAGGGACCGGGACCAGCCGGCGCATCGGGCGCTCCAGCAGCGTGACGACCTCGATCGACGCGGGCGCGCGCAGCTTCAGCTCGGAAAGCACGTAGTCGAGCGTCAAACCCGTGTTCACGATGTCCTCGACGAGGAGGACGTGGCGGCCTTCGATCGGGTAGTCGATCTGGCGCGAGATGCGCACCCGCTCGCTCGGCAGCGAGCCGGCGAAACGCTTCAGGTCGAGGTAGTCGATCACGAACGGCACCTTGATCTGACGCGCGAGATCGGCCAGGAAGAACGTGATGCCCTTCAGCACGCCCACGAGCACGATCGACCGCCCGCGGTAGTCGCGCGATATGCGCCGCGCGAGCGACCGTACGCGCGTCTCCAGCTCGACGGGCGAAATGAGGATGTCGCCGACCGCGTCCTTGCGCAGGTCCTGCACGTCGAGCGCGCCGTAGCCGGCCTGCGCGAGCAGCTGGTGGTAATCCTTGCGGTAGAGCAGCCTGACGTTGACGTCCGGGTAGAGCTCTCGCAGCAGCCGCACCTTGCGGTTCTTCGGAGTCACGAGCGATTGCTTCATCGTCGTGAGCTCCACGTACTGGTCGTGCTCGGGCAGGTAGAAGTCGGGAGTGAACATCTCGGCGACGCGACCCGAGTCCCACGCGATCGGGAACGAGACGGGCTCGTACGTCCACCGGATGCGGTAGTAGTCGAGGAAGCGCGCGAACTCCTGCTCGGAGTGGTGCGCGAATTCCACGCGGGAATGGGCGGGGCCGACGCGACGGATCAGGCGAGAACGTTGCCTGACCGGGCGGCGCCACTGGTGTGGGATGGGTACTGGGGCCGACGCCACGACGACAGGAACGATTGTACTCTCGGACTTGGATTGGCCTCTTCGGCCCAGCGCATGGTCGTCGAGCAGCTCATCCCGCACGGAGTGACGGATGAGCGAGTGTTGCGCGTCATGGCGGAGATCCCGCGCGAAGAATTTCTCACCGGCCGTGCACGCCGTCACGCGTATGAGGACCGCGCGCTCGCGATCGGTTGCGGGCAGACGATCTCGCAGCCGCTGGTCGTGGCCTTGATGACGCAATCGCTGAACCTCACCCCGGAGTCGATCGCGCTCGAGGTCGGGACCGGATCGGGCTACCAGGCGGCCATCCTGAGCCGTCTCTGCCGTCGGGTTATCACCGTCGAGCGCGAAGCTGCCCTCGCCGAGCAGGCGTCGGCCGCGCTGCGGCGACTTGGATTCGCCAACGTCGAGGTGGCTGTCGGCGACGGCAGCCTCGGCTGGCCCGCGGACGCTCCTTACGACGCGATCCTCGTGGCGTGCGCGGCGACCCAGGTGCCGCCTCCGCTCATCGAGCAGCTGGCGGAGGGTGGCCGGCTCGTCGTGCCGGTGCAGGTCACCTCGGACGAGCCGCAGGACCTCCGCCTCTACGTCAAGAGCGAGGGCAGCGTCAGCTACCGCTCGCTCTTTCCAGTGCTGTTCGTCCCCTTACGGACTGGAACTGGGTGAAGGCGAGGCGCGCGCGCCGGGCGATGGGCTCGGCGTGGCGCCTGGCGTCGAAGTCGTGCCCGTGATTGCCTGCAGCTGCTTCAGGATCTGGCCGACCTTCTGCATCTCCGAAGCGAACGTCGCCAGGTCGCCGATCTTCAGCGCCGCGTAGGCGGCGTTGTAGTGCAGGTTGGCCTGCGTCACCAGGTCTTCGATCTGCGCGACCTGGGCCGGCGTGAGCGTGGTCGGTGGAGGGTTGTTGGTGGGCGGTGGTGCGGTGCCGGTGCCGACGAGCTGGTCGATCGCCTGCTGCAGGGTGTCGGTGTAGGCGACGCTGGCCTGGTCGGCGAGGATCACCTTCTTGAGCTCGGGCAGGCTTTGCGCCTGCGCGGCGCGCAGATAGATGGGCTCGAAGTAAAGGAAGCTGTCGCCGATCGGCACGACCAGCAGGTTGCCCTGCACCACGGTCGAGCCCGCCTGATGAAAAAGCGTGAAGTCACGTGACACGTTGGGGTCCTGGTTGATTCGGTTGGCCACCTGTTGCGGCCCGAATATCACCTTGTCCTTGGGCAGCACGTAATCGATGTACTGGCCGTAGTTCGAACCATCGCTGCGCACGGCGAGCCAGGACACCATGTTCTGCTTGTTCAGCGGCGTGTACGGCATGATCAGCAGGAACTCGGGCGTCGCCTCGCCGGGCAGGCGGAACAGCACGTAGTAGGGCTGCACCTGCGTTCCGGTGGCTCCGGGCGAGGTCGACGCGGTCGGGATGTCCCACACGTCCTCGCGCGCGAAGAAGACCTTCGGGTCGGTGATGTGGTACGTGGCGTAGATCTGGACCTGCACGTTGAAGAGATCCACCGGGACGCGAACGTGCGCGCGCAGGCCCGCCGGCATGGAATCCATGGACTTGAAAAGGTGCGGGAAGGTCGCCCCGTAGGCCTTGATGATGGGATCGTTGGCGTCGAAGACGTAGAAGTCGACCGTCCCGTCATACGCGTTGACGACCACCTTCACCGAGTTGCGGATGTAGTTGATGTCGTTGTCGCCGAACGTCAACGTCTTTGAGTAGGGGTAGGTGGAGCCGGTCGTGTAGGCGTCCATGATCCAGTAGAGCTTGCCGTCGACGACCACGATGTAAGGGTCACCGTCGAGCGTGAGGAAAGGCGCGAGCTCAGAGACCCGCTGGACGATGCTGCGGCGATAGAGGATCTCGGACTCAGGAGTGATCTGGCCCGAAACCAGGAGGTTGAAATCGCCCAGCTTCAGGGACCACAGGGCGCGATTGGCTCCGCTGAGCGGCACGCCGTGCGTGCCTGTGTACGAGGTGTACACGTCCTGGGAGCCCTTCGGGTAGTCGAACTCCTTGGTGGTCGAAGGCGCGATGACGTAGTCGGTGGTGAGCTCGCCGAAGTAGATAGCGGGCTGGGTGACGGGCAGCGAACCTTTCGGTGGGATGTCGCCGACGATGTAGTCCGGCAGGCCTTCGCCGACGACCGCGTTGACCGGGCTGGCGGCGACGCCATAGCCGTGGGTGTACTGGAGGTGCTGATTGATCCAGTTCTGGGCCGAGCCCGGCAGCTTGGAGAAGTCGAACTCGCGGGCGCTGATCTCCAGCGACTGGTACTGGTTCCCGATCGAGTAACGGTCGATGTCGATGTCGTGGAACGTGTAGTAGAGGCGGATGCCCTGCTGCTGGGCGTAGGTGTCCTGCAGCGCCGAGAAGTCCCACAACCGCAGGTTGTCGATGGTCGCCGAGTCGTTCCGCACGGCCTGGGCGGTGAGCGGCTGATCGCCGGTGAAGTTGCGCACGCTGACGTTGCTCAGTCCGTACGCGTTGCGTGTGCCGGAGATCTCGCGCTGGATGTAGGGCAGCTCGTACGACTGGGCGTTCGGAGTTACGAGGAATCCCTGCACGACCGCGGGATAGATCTGGCCGAGCACCAGCATCGCCACGAACAGGCCGGCCGCCGCCAGCGGCACCCACATGCGGCGGATCCAAAGGTTGGCGACGAGCCCGCCCGCGAGCACGACGCCCGCGCCGGCCTCGAAAGTCAGCAGCGGCAGTCGCGCGTTGACGTCGGTGTAAGCCGCGCCCCAGACGACCGAGGTGTTGTGGGAGTAGAGAAGGTCGAAGCGCCCGAGCCACAGCCACGCCGCCAGGGACAGGGCGAACAGGGCCAGCGCCGCCGAGATGTGCCCGATCGCCAGCGGACTGAAGTTCAGGTCGAACTGGTCGCCTCGCCAGGCGTAGAGCACGGCGATCAGCAGCGCACCCATGAAGCCGAGGCCCAGCGCCCAGTTGACGACCGAGTGCAGGAACGGCAGCGACAGCAGGTAGAACGAGATGTCCTGGCCGAGCACAGGGTCGGTCGTTCCAGTCGGCGCGGCGTGCTGGTAGAGGGCCAGCAGCTGCCACTGCGTGCCGGCGCCGCCGGACAGGATCAGGGCGATGATCGCGGACGCGATCAGGGCGACGACGCCCGTCGCGCTGCGCAGGATCGGCCGGCGGATGCCCACGGCGCGAAGGCCCGGACCTGAGCGCACGCGCAACGCGATGAGCGCGTTCGCGAACAGGTAGGCAAAGGTGATCACGAGGCTGCCCACGAACAGCGCGGTCTCCAGCACCAGGCGCGTCGTATAGACGTCCTTGAAGCCGAGCGCGTCGTACCACTGCAGCTCGGTGATCAGGTTCACGATCGGGCTCGCGAAGATGAAGACCAGGACGGCGACGCCGAAGAGGCCCAGGCCGACCCAGAAGCGCCGCGGCGGCCTGGGGACGCGGATGTCGCGTGGAGGCTCGAAGGGACCGCGCTCGAACGGGTCGAACGGCCGGTACCGCCGGGTCATGGCCGCATCACCATACGCGCACCAGAAGGCGCGGGTGAGGACAGATGTCCTCCCCCGCGGAACCCCCACCTCTCCCGCACCACGCGGCGTTGGAATGTGCCACACGGCGCGACGGCCGGAATGAATCCGGCCTGAGCGCCACGATAAGCAGGGTGCGCGAGCACACCTGCCTCACGAACACGTGGTCGTTACTGTTTGACGGTCTCGCGGTGCAGGAGAGTCTCGCGCGCCAGCAGCTCCACGACCTGGCGCGTGTCGCCGCCCTTCTTGAAGACGTCCAGCTGCCGGTCGGCGCTCGTGCCTTCCTTGAGGATCGTGTGCACGTACTCGACCGCGCGCCGGGAGCCCAGGTCGTCGACCACGTCGTCGACGAAGTCCAGGAGCTCCAGCGCGAGGTCGCGCATCGGCACCTCCGCCTCGATGCCGAAGTCGATCAGCTTGCCGTCGAGGCCGTAGCGGATCGCCCGCCACTTGTTCTCGGCGATGAGGGCCGGCATGTACTTGCGGAAGCCGAGATTCCTGGCCCGCAGCCTGAGCAGCTTGGCGCAGATGGCCTGCATCAAAGCGGCCAAGCAGATCGTCTCGTCCAGGCGCGTGGGCATGTCGCAGACGCGGAACTCGAGCGTCGGAAACTGCGGGTGCGCACGAAGGTCCCACCAGATCTTCTTGCCGTTGTCGATCGACCCGGTCTTGACGAGCATCTGAACGTAGTTCTCGTATTCGTCGTACGAGCTGAGCTCGGGCGGGATGCCGGTACGCGGGAAGTTGGACCACACGACGCTGCGGTACGACTTCAGGCCGGTGTTGCGTCCCATCCAGAACGGGCTGGACGTGGACAGCGCCAGAAGGTGCGGCAGGAAGTAGCGAGCCTCGTTGAGCACCTCGATACGCCGCTCCTGGTCCGGGATGGCCACGTGCACGTGGAGGCCGAAGATGACCAGCGCGCGCACGACGTCCTGCAGCTCCTCTTCGAGGAGCTTGTAGCGCTCGTAGTCGGTGATCTGCTGCTCGTGCCAGTGGGAGAAGGGATGCGTCCCCGCGCACGCGATGCGCAGGCCTTCCGGCGCCAGCAGGTCGGCGAGCGTGCCGCGCATGTCCGCCAGCTGTTCGCGGGCCTCTTCGACGTTGGCGCAGATCGAGGTTCCGACCTCGACGACGGACTGCATCATCTCGCGCTTGACCTTCTCGCCGAGCTTCGGAGTGGCCGCCGCGAGCAGGGTGTCGATGTGGGAGCGGAGCTGGCCGCTCGCGTCGATGATCTGGTATTCCTCTTCGACGCCGATCGTGAGCATGCCTTCCATGCCGTTCTTGCTCATGCGGATCCCTCGATCACAA
>DASSLR010000071.1:0-38649 GCA_035689345.1 Candidatus Dormiibacterota bacterium | reverse complement strand
GGCCGCGTGCGCTTCCGGTGCGCAGCTGTCGCACGCGAGCGCCGACGTGGTCGAGGCGCTGCGCCGCTACGGCGATCTCCTGGGAGTGGCGTTCCAGATGGCGGACGACATGGTCGACTTCAGCCCGAGCTCGGGCAAGCCGGTCGGCCTGGACATCCGCCAGCGCGTGCTGTCGCTGCCGCTGATCTATGCGGCGGAAGACCGCGAGGTCGGACCTGAAGTGCGCACGCTTCTCACAGGCTCGCTCGGCGAGCCCGAGGTCGCGCGTGTGACCGAGCTGGTCACCTCGTCCGACGCGCTGCAGCGCGTCGGCGAAGAGGCGCGGGCGCTGGTCGAGGAGGCGGTCAGCGAGCTCGAGCGTGTCGAGCTCAACGGACTGCGGCCGACGCTCATCGGCCTCGCGCGCTCAGCGGTCGATCGCGACTCCTGACAGGACTCCGACCGTCCCCGCGGCGAGTTTCGTGAACGTCACGTCGTTCCAGCCGGCTGTGGCCGCCATGGCGCGCAGCTCGTCCGGGCTGCGGTACGAGTCGACGGTGTCGCTGAGGTAGCGATAGGCCGACGGCTGACCGGACAGCGCGCCGCCAAGCGCCGGCAGCAGCATGCGCAGGTAGAGCCGGTACGAAGCGCCGACGACTCCTTCCGGCGGTCTCACGAACTCGAGCACCACGGCCTTTCCGCGCACCACTCGTGCCATCTCGCGCAGGCCGCGCACCGGATCGGCGAGGTTTCTCAATCCGAAGGCGATGGTCGCCACGTCGAACGACCGGTCTTCGAACGGCAGGTTGAGGGCGTCGCCCTCCATGAACTCGATGTCGGGATGCTGCGAGCGCGCGACGGCGAGCATCTCCGGGCTGAAGTCGACTCCCACGACGCGACCCTTCGCGCCCGCGATGCGTCGCAGCTCGGCCGTCAGCTTGCCCGAGCCACACGCGACATCCAGCGCTGACCCGCCGGCCGTGAGTCCGGTCTCGCGGGCCGCGCGCCGGCGCCAGCCGGCGTCGGTGCCGAATGACAGCACCGTGTTGACGAGGTCGTAGCGGCGCGCGATGCGGTCGAACATCGTCCGCACGGCGGCCGGATCGCGTTCGCTCATCGATCGTCTGAGGTGATGACCAGCACCTTGAACAGATATCGGCGGTAGAAGTAGAGCCCGACCCAGACGAAAAGGCAGAACAGCCCGAGACTCACCTCGGGCACGAAGAACCGGAGCGGCGGCTCCGGGTAGTTCTCCAGCTTCATCAAGGCACCGGTCTTGCGATCGCTCAGGGCAACGATGTCGCCCTGGTAGCACTCGGCGATGACCTCGTCCTGGCGGGGAAATGCAGATGCTTCCGCACCTCCGATGCGCTTCACTTTCACCTGCTGCGAACCCCCGACGTACTGCAGCGTGATGTCGTCCCCGTTCGATGCGACGACGTTCACCGAGTCCAGCGTCACGCAGGGCGCCTCTATCGACTTCGAGGTGCACAGGCCGAGGCGCGAGAGCGGGTCCTGCTGCGCCTCGAGGTACAGATAGGTCTCGGATCCGCCCGTGACCAGCATGGGGATGCATATGAACGCCGCCGCGAACTGGAATATGACGATGAAATCCGGGTCGCGCAGCCGCGACGGCGGCTTGCGCATGCGGACGCGACGGACCGGAGGAGCTGTCTGGCTCAGAGTTTCTGCCAGATCGACGCGATGCCCTGGCCGACGCCGATGCACATCGTGGCCAGGCCGTACTCGGAATCGCGGTGCTGCATCTCGCGCACCAGAGTGCTCACGAGGCGCGCGCCGCTGCAGCCCAGCGGGTGCCCGAGCGCGATCGCGCCGCCGTTCACGTTGACGCGCTCCTCATCGAGGCCCAGCAGGCGAACGCATGCGAGCGACTGCGACGCGAATGCCTCGTTCAACTCCACCACGCCCATGTCCGAGGGCTCGAGCCCTGCCTGCTGCAGCGCCTTCAACGAAGAAGGCACCGGGCCGATGCCCATGTAGTCGGGATGCACGCCGGCGGCCGCCCCGGCGACAAAGCGGGCGATCGGCTTGAGCCCGCGACGCCTCGCTTCGTCCGACGACATGAGCACCACCGCCGCCGCGCCGTCGTTGAGCGGCGAAGAGTTGCCGGCGGTGACCGATCCGTTGTCGGCAAACGCCGGTCGCAGTTTCGCGAGCGCGTCGAGCGACGTGTCGGCCCGCGGACCTTCGTCGTCGCTCAGCCTGACGGCCTCGCCCTTCTTCTGGGGCACGTCGACCGGCACGATCTCCTCCGCCAGGCGCCCGGACTTCTGCGCCGCCAGCGCCCGTTGGTGGCTGCGCAGCGCGAACGCGTCCTGGTCCTCGCGCGAGACTTCGTACTTCTGCGCGACCCGCTCGGCGGTCTCCCCCATCTGCAGCGTTCCGTACGCGGCGGCCATCTTCGGGTTGATGAAGCGCCAGCCCAGGGCCGTGTCGTAGATCGTTTGCGGGCCTCGCGCGTAGGCTCCGTCCGGCTTGGGCATGGCCCACGGCGAGCGCGTCATGCTCTCCACGCCGCCCGCGACGATCACGCCGGCCGCGCCGGCCTGGATCTCGCGCGCCGCCGCGATCGTCGCCTGCATGCCCGATCCACACAGGCGGTTGACCGTCTGGCCAGGCACCTCGACCGGGAACCCCGCCAGCAGCAGCGCCATGCGCGCCACGTTGCGGTTGTCCTCGCCGGCCTGGTTGGCGCAGCCGAGGATGACGTCGTCCACGTCCTTGGGCTCGACGCCGGCGCGCGAAACCACCTCTTTGAGCGCGATCGCCGCGAGGTCGTCGGGGCGGACGTCCTTCAGCTGCCCGCCGTATCTGCCCATCGGCGTGCGCGCCGTGGCGACGATGACCGCCTCAGCCAAGAGCCCTCACCCTAACCCTCTCCCGCAAGCGGGAGAGGGGACGCGCCGAAGAGCCCTCACCCTAACCCTCTCCCGCAAGCGGGAGAGGGGACAAGCGGCCCTCACCCTAACCCTCTCCCGCAAGCGGGAGTGGGGATAGCGAGCTCCCACCCTAACCCTCTCCCGCAAGCGGGAGAGGGGACGCGACCGTCGCTCACTTCTTGGCGGCGCGCCTCGCCAGGAACGCCTGCACGCCATCGATGAACTCCTGGCTGCCCGCCTGCGCCTCCTGCAGGTACGACTCGAACTCGAGCGCGTCCTCGTAGCTCGACTCGAGCGCGTGGTTGACGGCGCGCTTGGCCGCGGCCAGCGCCTGCCGTGGCTGCGCGGCGAGCGCGTTCGCGAGGTCGCGGACCTCTTCCTCGAAGCGGTCGGCGTGGACGAGGCGGTTGATGATCCCGAGGCGGTGCGCGTCCTCGGCCGCCAGCGGCTTGCCGGTGTAGAACATCTCGTAAGCGACCGCTGTGCCCGCGAGCCGCGGCAGCAGCCACGACACCCCGCCATCCGGCGCAAGGCCGATGTTGATGAACGCCTCGAGCAGGTAGGCCTCCGGCGTGGCGATGCGGATGTCGCACGCGAGCGCGTAGCTCGCGCCGATGCCGGCGGCCGGACCGTTCATGGCGGCAATCGTCGGCTTCGGCATCGTGCGCAGGCGAGTCAGCATCGGCATGTACTCGTTGCGCAGCACGTTGCCCACGTCCTCCGGTGAACGCATGCCGCCGCCGGTCGCCATCTCGGTCACGTCCGCGCCGGAGCAGAAGGCTCGGCCCGTGCCCGTGAGCACGACCACACGGACGGCCTCGTCGCGCTCGGCCTGCTTGATCGCCTCGCCGAGCTGCTGGCGCGTGAGCGCGCCGATCGCGTTCATCTTCTCGGGCCGGTTGAGCCGGATCCACCCGATCCCGCCCTCGGTCTCGACCTTCACGTGCTGTTCGACTTCAGTTGCCATTTGTCATCGTCCTTTGAACACGCCCTTGCGCTTTTCGAGGAAGGCGCGCATGCCTTCCTTCTGGTCCTCGGTGGAGAACAGGAAGTAGAAGCTACGCCGCTCACCGGCCAGGCCCTCCGCCAGGGGCGTCTCGTAGGCCTTGAGCACCGACTCTTTGGCCAGGCGAACCGCGACCGGCGGCTTCTCCGCCACCTGCCGCGCCATGCGCTGGGCGATGGCCAGCGACATCTCCGCGGGCACGACCTTGTTGACCATGCCCAGGTCGTAGGCGCGCTGGGCGCCGACCATGCCACCGGTCAGCATCACTTCCATCGCGGCGTACTTGCCCGCGGTGCGCGGCCAGCGCTGCGTGCCGCCGGCGCCGGGGATGATGCCGAGGTTGATCTCCGGCTGTCCGAACCGGGCCGAGTCGCCGGCCACGATAAGGTCGCACATGAGCGCCAGCTCGCAGCCGCCGCCGAGGCAGTAGCCGTTGACCGCGGCGATCAGCGGCTTCTTGAAGCCGGCGATGGGCGCCCACGCGCCGGTCTGGTCGCGGTTCAGCTGCTCGGCCGCGCTCCGCTCGGCCATGTCGCCGATGTCCGCGCCGGCCGCAAATACCTTCGGGCCACCTGTGATCACGACCGCCCGCACCGAGTCGTCGGCCTCGAGGTCGCGCAGAGCCTGCCCGATCTCGGCGATGACCGCCGGGCTCAGGGCGTTCAGGACCTTGGGCCGGTTCAGGGTGATGGTGGCGATCGGCGCTTCGAGGTCGACCTTGATGTTCTCGTAAGCCACTACGCCCTCACCCTAACCCTCTCCCGCAAGCGGGAGAGGGGACTCGCCCTCGCTGATCCCGCTCCCGCAAGCGGGAGAGGGGACTGGCCAGCCCATCGCGACTATGATCCGATAGATGGGGAGCAGGCGTTTACTCGACTCATACGGCCGCACGGCCGACGACCTGCGCATCTCGATCACCGACCGCTGCAACTTCCGCTGCATCTACTGCATGCCGGCCGAGGGCCTGAAGTGGCTCGCCCGCGACGACCTGCTGCGCTTCGAGGAGATCACCCGCCTCACCCGCATCTTCGTCCAGCGCTACGGGGTGCGCACCATCCGCATCACGGGTGGCGAGCCGCTGGTGCGTATCAAGGTCGAGGAGCTGGTCGGGATGATCAACGCGCTCGACCCGACGCTCGACATCACGATGACCACCAACGGTGTGCTGCTGCGCGAGAAGGCGCAGAAGCTCCGCGACGCCGGCCTCAAGCGCATCAACATCTCGCTCGATACGCTCAGCGCCAAGCGGTTCTACGAGATGGCGCGCGCGGACATGTTCACGCGCACGATGGACGGCATCGAGGCTGCGCGTGACGCGGGCCTGTGGCCCATCAAGCTGAACATGGTCGTCATGAAGGGCCACAACGACGAGGAGGTCGTCGACTTCGCGCGCCTCGCGCGTGAGAAGGGCTACGAGGTCCGCTTCATCGAGTTCATGCCGCTGGACGGCGACAACATCTGGACCAACGAGCAGGTGGTGCCAAGCCGGCGCATCCAGGAGCAGATCGAGGACCTCTTCCCGCTCGAGCCAGTTCACGACACCCGACCCGGACCCGCCACCCGCTTCAAGTTCGCGGACGGCACGCCGGGCGGCGTGGGCTTCATCTCCTCGGTCAGCCAGGCGTTCTGCACGACCTGCAACCGCGTGCGCCTCACCGCCGAGGGCGGCCTGCGCACGTGCCTGTTCTCGCTGACCGAGACGCCGCTCCGCGACCTGATGCGGTCCGGCGCGTCCGACGAGCGGTTGGGCAGCGCCATCGAGACCGCGATCTGGCACAAGGAAGAAGGGCACCTGATCAACCAGCCCGGCTTCGTCAAGCCCGCCAAGAACATGTCCCAGATCGGAGGGTGATCCGGGAGCTCGACGCCGGGGAGACCCACCTCGCGTACGTCGCCATGCTCGAGCTGCGTCCGAAGATCGGCTCGTCAGCGGACTTCGTGCGCGCCGTCAACGAAAAGCAGAGGCCGCAGGGATACCGGCTCGTGGCGTCATTCGCCGACGGCGACGAGCAGGCGGCGGGAGTCGCCGGGTTTCGCGTCCTCGACTACCTGGCCTGGGGCCACGCGCTCTACTGCGACGACCTGTCGACGCGGGCGATGTATCGCGGGCGCGGGCACGCGGGCAACCTGATGGACTGGATGGTCGAGGAGGCGCGCCGGCTGGGCTGCGGCGAGTTCCACCTGGATTCAGGGGTCGGACCGGACCGCCAGACCGCGCACCGGCTCTACTTCAACAAGAAGATGCGCGTCTCGTCCTTTCACTTCCAGCGCCCGACCTGACCCCGAGCTAAGAGAACTTCAGGTCCTTCAGGCCGAGCTCGCGCCCGAGCTCCTGCGAACGCGCTTCATCGCGCGCCGCCTCGTCTTCGCGACCGAGGGCGCGCAGCGCAAACGCCCGGTCGTGCAGCGCGCGCGCCAGTCCCGGTCGCGCCTCCATCTGCTCCATGAGCGCGACCGCTCCGTTCAGATCCTCGAGCGCCGCACCCAGCTCGGAGTTGGGCGCGTGAGCGTATGTCCTTCCCCGCCCCCAGAGCGTCTGCGCCTCGCCGTAGCGGTCGTTCATCGACCGCGCTCCCGCGAGCGCCTCGTCCCATCCGGCGATCCCGCCGGGCATGTCGCCCAGGCGCGCACGCGTCGACCCGAGCAGCGCGTTGAGAAGCGTTCGCATGGGCGCCATGTTGGTCAGGTTGCACAGCTCGGTACCGCGCTCGAGCGGGGCTTTCGCGCCGGTCGCGTCGTCGCGAGCGAGGCTCGCCGCACCGTACATGACGTTGGCCGCCACGGCGCAGGCGTAGGCGCCAAGGTCCTCGGCTCGGACCGAGCACCTCTGCGCGTCCGCATACGCCAGGTCTGGCTCTCCGCGTTCCAGGTGCAACGTTGCTTGCGTGATGTCCGCGTCCAGCCGGGAGATGGCGTCGCCCTCGTCACCGGCCACCTTCTTGGCGCGCGCGATCGCGTCCTCGGCGGCGTCGAAGTCACCCATGCGCGAGTACGCCATGGCCAGGAAGTCGGCGACCATGGCGATCGACACGGCGTCACCCTTCTTCTCCAGGACTTCGAGCGCTTCGTTCATCTGGCGCGCGCCGTCGCGGAGCTCGCCCGTGAGCGAGGTGAAGGCACCCATCAGGGCTTTCGGCAGGGCCGCCGAGGTGGGATCGCCGAGCTCGGTCCCAAGGTTGGCGGCCCGCTCCAGCGCGGCCTTCAGCTCGGGGCTCGTGTCGGGCAGGTCGCCACGCTGCCGGAGCAGGAACGCCACCCAGAAATTCGCCTCCGCCACGAGCAGCGGGTCGGCGCCTTCGGTCGCCTCGAGCGCCCGCCGCAGCTGCTCCAGCTCGTTCGGCGAGCGGATGAACGCCCAGCCGGCCTTGGCCACGCCGATCGCGGCGCGGAGCTTGAGGTCGGACTGCGTGGCGTCGGCCAGCGCACCGGCCCGCCCAAAGAATGCGATCGCCTCGCGATTGGCGAAGCGCTCGAGTGCGTGATCGCCGGCCACCACCAGGTGCTCCGCGGCACGCCCGTTGTCACCGGCCTGCTCGAAATGCATCCCGATCACCCCGGCCAGCTCGCGCGTGCGGTCGGGGTGAAGGGCGAGGATCACCTCCGCCGCGGCCCTGTGCAGCGAGCGGCGGTCCTGCTTCAGAAGGGACGCGTACGCCGCCTCCTGCACAAGGGCGTGGCGGAAGAGGTATTCGAGCTCCGGCTGCAGGGCGGCGATCTCGATGAGGCCACTCGCCTCCAGGGTTCCGAGGTCGGCGCGCGTGCTCACGAGGACTTCGACTCTAGCAGCCGCTCCAGGATCGTCACGCCGAACTGCCGGCCGATCACCGAGGCGACTCGCAAGGTGCGCTTGCTTTCCTGGGACAGCCTGTCGATGCGCGCCAGGAGCAGGCCGTGGATCGTGTCGGGGATGTCGATGCTGGCGGCCTGGTCGGTCGCGACCCACCGCTCGCCGTCCTGGACGATGCCTCCGCGGTCGATGAGCATGCGGATCACCTCTTCGACGAAGAACGGATTGCCCTCGGCCTTGGCCAGGATCGCGTCGCGCGTCTGGACGGGCAGCGACTCGATGGTCAGCAGATTCGACACCAGCGTCCTGCTGTCCTCCAGCGAGAGCGGCTCGAGGCGGATCTCGGTGAGCGCGTCACCGAAGAGGTCACGGGCCGCGGCGACAAGGCGCCAGCCCTGGGATGCGCGCTCGATGCGCGTGCTGAGAATGAGCAGCACAGGCAGCGGCGTGATCGACGTCAGGACCTGCTGCAGCGCCCCGACCGACGCGCTGTCAGCCCAGTGGACGTCATCGCACACGAGCACGGCCGGACCGCGCGCGCCCGCGGCACGCATCGTGGTGACCAGCGACGACACGTAACGCTTGATGGTCTCGGTCTCGAGCAGGGAGACGCGGGCTTGCACCTCGGGTGCGAGCCGCAGCGACAGCAGGTGACCGAGGTAGGCGTAGGGCTCGGTCCAACTATCACCGAGCAGTTCACGCAGCATCGTCTCGAGCGCGGCGGCGACCTGGACCTCTTCCGAGGTGGCGCTGACGCCGATCATCGAGCGCACGAGCTCGACGAGAAGGTGATAGGGAATCGTCTCGCCATAGGAGAGGCAGCGGCCCTCGACCCAGCCGATTGGCTCGCCGGCGCCGGTCACCTTTGCCTTGAACTCCGCGAGCAGCCGGCTCTTCCCGAGGCCCGGCTCTCCCAGGACGCACACCACTCGTCCCTGGCCGGCCCGCACCACCTGAAAGACTTCGTCCAGCTTCGCGAGCTGCTGGTCGCGGCCGACCATCGGCACGCGCATTCCGGACAGGCCACGCGTCGCCACCGCTCCGGCTTTGAAGCCGGTGATCTCGTACGCGTGCACGGTTTCGGTCTTGCCCTTGAGCTCGAGCAAGCCGACGTCCACAGCCTCGACGAGACTGGCCACGAAGCGATGGGTCGCCGAGGTGATGAGCACGCTCCCGGGACGCGCGTGTCCCTGCATGCGCGCGGCCACGTTGACGGTGTCGCCCATGGCCGTGTACTCGTTGGCAGTCTCGGTGCCGACCACGCCGACCACCACCGGGCCCGAGTTGATGCCGACCCGCACGCGGAGGGAATGGGCGTCGTCCGACTTCTGGGCCGCGCTCAGCTCATCGATCTCGCGCACCATGTCGAGACCGCAGCGCACGGCACGTTCCGGGTCGTCCTCGTGCGCCGTGGGCGCGCCAAAAAACGCGAGCACGCCGTCGCCCATGAGGCGGGCGATGGTGCCGCCATAGCGTTCGATCGTGCTGTTCATGCGCTTGAACGCCTCGCCGACCAGGACCGTCCAGTCCTCCGGGTCCATGCGCTCGGCGATCGCCGTCGAGCCGGCGATGTCGGCGAACAGGACGGTGAGCGGCCGCCGCTCGCTGGACGCGGCCGGCCGCGCCGGGCTCGGGGCGTCCGAGATGCTCATGGCGGCAATTTAAGCTAACGACGATGATTCGGCCCGAAGAAGCGGCACGTCCGCTCACGGTTTCCGAGCTCGCACGGGAGATCCAGCGCGAGCTGCGGCCGCTCACGGCCCTGCTGGTCAAGGGCGAGGTGAGCGGTATGAAGAAGGGCACGAAGGGCCACTACAGCTTCGCCATCAAGGACGGGCAGAGCCTGATCAACGGGTTCCTCTTCGCGGATGACGCCCGGCGCGTGACCACGCTTCCCGAGGACGGGCAGGTCTTCGTGTTCCGGGGGCGGGTCGACTACTGGAACCAGTACGGCATGGTCCGCTTCGTCGTCGACCAGGTCGAGTTCGACGACGTGGGCAAGCTGCGGGCCCGCCTGGAGGAGCTGAAGCGCAGGCTGGACGCCGAGGGCGCCTTCGATCCCGCCCGCAAGCGCCCTCTTCCCTTCCTGCCCCGAGCCGTCGCCCTTCTCACCTCCCCGACAGGGGCTGTGATCCACGACCTGCAGGAGACGATCTGGGAGCGCTTCCCGAACATGGGCGTGGTGGTGTACCCGGTGCAGGTTCAGGGCGCCTCGGCGCCGGGCAGCATCTCCCGCGCCCTGCGGCGGTGCAACTCCGAGGCCCTGGCCGACGTCGTGATCATCGCCCGCGGCGGTGGCAGCTTCGAGGAGATGTTCGCGTTCAACAACGAGGTCATCGCGCGGGCGATCCTCGCCTCGCGCCTGCCGGTGGTGACGGCGCTCGGGCACACGTCCGACCGCACTGTCGCCGACATGGTCGCGGACGCCGAGTGCCGCACGCCCACCGAGGCGGGCGCGCGGGTCGTGCCCAAGAAGGCCGACCTGCTCGCGTCGCTGCGCGAGCGCGGGCGGCGGATCGAGCGCGAGCAGGGTCTGCGGCTCGAGCGCGAGTCGGAGCGGCTGCGCGCGCGCCGCGAGCGGCTGGTTCAGGTCCTGCCGGCGATGCTTCGCTCGCGCGTCGAACGCCTCGCGCGCGCCCGGGCCGACGTCGCGCGCCTCAGCCCCATCCAGCAGCTCGCACGACGCGCCGAGGCGCTGCGCGAGCGCGGCCGGCGCCTGGAAGCCGCCACGTTCGCCCGCCTCGATCGCAGCCGCAACCAGCTCGCGTCACGGCGCGCCGCCGAGAGGCTCGACCGCGCGCTGGCCGCGCGATTTGCGGCCGCCGGCCGGGCGCTGGACCACCGGCGCGAGCGGCTCGTGGCGCTAAGCCCGGACTCGGTGCTCGCCCGCGGCTACAGCATCACGCAGGACGAGAAGACGGGCGCCGTGCTGCGGACGGCCACTGCCGTCGCGAGTGGCGGCCGCATCCGCGTGAGGCTCGCCGAGGGCCGGCTGCGAGCCCGCGTCGAGGAGGTCGAGCAGTGACCGAGGAGCTCAGCTACGAACAGGCACTGGCCAAGCTCGACGAGAAGCTGAAGCTGCTGGAGGACGGCGACCTGTCCCTCGACGATGCGCTCAAGGCCGTCGACGAGGCTCGGGTCTACCTGAAGATCTGCACGGAGCGCCTGGAGGCGGCGCGCAAGAAGGTCGAGGTCCGCCCCGAAGAGTAATCAGTCGTCTCGGGTGCGAATCGCGCCGTAAGCTGATCGCGCCATGCGCGCCGCGCTGGGCGCTCTCGCCGCGATCGCCCTCCTGGTCCCAGGCTGCGTCGTTGGCAATCCGTGCGACGCCTGTCCTACGCAACTGCCGTTAGGCGTCCTGTTGACCGACGCCGATGCGGGCGCCGTGATCAGCGTCAGGTTCGACCAGAACATCGGCGTGGAACTGGCTGGAAGCGGGCGCACCATCAAGGCCAGCGATTCAAAGCGCATGCAGTCGACCACGCCCTCGTTTCAACCGGGTGGCAAAACGCTCCGGTTTTTCAATGCGGTCGCGACAGCAACCCTCCCGAGCCGGCTGGAGTCATTCGGAGGGACGGAGGTGCTCTCCGCGCCCGCGCAGGGCGCCAACCCCGCCTGGCAGGTCACGCTGGTCATTGGGTCCGACGTCCTCGGCTTCAGCGTGTGGAACGTCGAGACGCTGGGGGAGAGTTGGGTCTACGCGTGGCCGATCGGCGGCCAGCCGCCGGTCTCGACCAATGCTCAGGTCGTGGCGCCGAGCGGGCCGCCGGTGGAGGTAACGAAGGCCACGCTGGACTTCACAGCCAAGACCGTCACGGTCAACGGCACCTTTGAACAGCAGATGTACTACGCCGCTGCGCCTGGGAAGGCGTTCCTGACTGACCCGTTCAACCGGCCGCTCGCTAACAACGAGAGCCTCCAACCCTACGAGGTCATCGTCAAGGTGAGCACCGATTGGTCCTGCACTGTTGCATCCGGCTGCACGCAGACCGTGGTCGGCGCCTCGCAATGGCCGGATCAGCACTACACATACGGCCAGACGCCGCCGCCCTGATTCGCCTAGACCGCGTTTGACTCCTGCGCGCGCGCGCCGCCCGATTCCAGGCGCGCGTCCATCTGGCGGATGCGCTGGCTCAGGTTCTTGACGAACTCCAGCAGCACCTCCGGGTGCTCGTGCACGATGACCTGCAGGCGATCCTTGCGCAGCACGCGCACCGTCGTGTCCATCGTCGCCTCGGCGCTCGCGGAGCGAGGTTGCTCGTCGAACACCGCCATCTCGCCGACCACGGTGTTCGGGCCCAGGCGCGCGATGGTCACCTCATTGCCACCGCCATCCAGGTGGATCCGGATCTCCCCCTCGAGCACGACGTAGAGCTCCGAGCCCACGTCGCCCTCGCGAAAAACGACCTCGCCCTTCATGTAATGGCGCGTCACCATCAACCTGTCGATGCTCGCGAGCTGCTCCAGCGTCAGCTCGCTGAACAGCGGCACCTGCTTGAGCGCGATCAGCTCCTTCATGCCGGGCCCCGGACCGACGAGGACGGCCCGCGCCCCTTCCTGGACCCAGCGGTCAGGGTGCTTTTCCAGAGCCTCCAGCTCCGCCCTGGACACGCCGCGGGTCGTGCTTGCGTCAAAAGATTCACGGTCGAGGAGCTGCGCCAGCGGCGTCGCCAGCCAGCCGGGGCCGAAGTTTAACAGCGTCTCCAGGCCCTCGGCCTTCGCGCCGGGCTCGACCGAGCGCACGCCGCGCTCGACGGTGGCGAAGCCTCTCTTCCCGTGGAGGGCGCGCATCGCGGCGAGGCCGCTTTCGGCTACGAACTCCACGTAGTCGTCGAGGGCCACGTGCAGAAAGCCGTGCTCGGCCGAGCCGTCCTCGCCGCGCCGGTGCGCGGCCGACAGGCGAGCGCCGAGCCTGGCGAGATGCACACCCTCCGCCATCTGCCGTTCGAGGTGGCCGCGAGCGTGCACGAAGAGCTCCGGCCGGCCGCTGCGGACCAGCGCCTCGATGGTCGCGGGCGCGGCGTCGCCGCGTCCCTCGAGCAGGGGCAAGGTCTGCTCCAGCGCCGACGGCGGCTGGGCCGCGAGCGCCTCGGCGGCCAGGCGGCGCACCTCGCGATCGCCGCTCGCGAGTCCGTCGACCAGGGCGGCCACGAAATCGGCCTCCAGCTCCGGCGGAGGCGTCCAGCGCACCGCCTCACGCAGGGCCGTGCGCCGGACCTCGGGATCGACATCGCGCATGCACGCGATCAGCGCGGGCGCGGAGCCACGAACGCTGCCCTTGAGCTTGGCGAAGCTGCGCAGCGCCTCCAGGCGCACGCGGGCCTCGGCGTCCGCCATCGCCGCCGCGACGGTGTTGTGATCGCCGATGAACGACGCCGCCCACACGGCGGCGGCTCGGTGCTGCACGTCGTTGGCGTCGACGAGCCGGTCGAGGACGGCCGCGGAACCTTCCCACGGCGTGCGTTTCGCGGCGCCCGCGACAGCGGCCGCCGCGCGCACCCACGGATCGGAATCGAATGCGGCGGCGCCGAGCTGGTCGTCGGTGATCAGCTCCGGCGAAGCGAGCTGAAAGGCCAGGCGCCGGACCATCGCGTCCTCCGACGCGAGCATCTCGGGCAGCATCGTCGCGAAGCCGTCCGGCGCGAGCTTGCCGAGGGCCGCCGCCGCGAACTCTTTGACCTTGTCGTCGCCCTGGCGGACGAAGCCCTGGAGCTCCGCGACCTGCTCCGGAGTCGGCGTGCCGAGCGCCTGCTGGAAGTCGAGCAGCGAGATGGCATGGGTGCGCAGCCGCTCGTAGATGGCGCCGACATAAAGACCGCGCACGCGCAGCGCGGCAAGGATGAACAGGCAGGCGACGATCATTCCGATGACGGCCAGCACCTCGAGGCTGCCGCCGGTCAGGCGCTGGACGAGGATCAGGCCGAGGCCGCTGACCACGGCGCCCCCCGGGAGCACGACGTTGTCGAGCAGGAACTTCAGCTTGGGGCCGATCTGCGCCGGCAGGGCGCCGCCGAGAACGTTCTCGGCCGGGTCGTCGAGGCCCGTCTGCAACCCGTTGCGGACGATGAAGAGGAAGAGGGACGTCACCAGCACGGGACTGACCGCCACGGCCGTGAATCCGATGAGGGTGAAGACCGGAAGCGCGAGGATCGCGTTCTTGACTCCGAGCTTCTCGAGGACGATGGGCGCGACGAAGAGGCTGACGGCCAGCTGCACCACGTAGCTCGCCAGCCACGCGTTGCCAAGGAGGATGGTCAGCGCCTGCAGGTTGCTGTGCGTGGCGTCGACGAAGATCAACGCCACGAGGTAGTCGCCGGTCCGGCTCGCGACCTGGAGCACGAGCGCCAGCAGCACCAGCGCGAGGACGAGCCTGCTGCCGGTGAGGTATTGCGCGGCCGCGCGCAGGGCGGCCACGAAACCGTGGCTGCGACGCGGCGAGTGCTCATCCGCGAAGAACTGCTCGGCGTCATCGTCGAAGGCCGGACGGTACAGGCGCTTCTCGAGCCAGATGGTCAGGTAGATCGAGACGGCCGAGCCCACCGCCCACACGAAGATGAGCGGCTCGGTCGCGAACAACGCGATCGCGGTGGTCGTGAACCCCGAAAGGATGTAGCCGATGCTCGATCCAGCCGCGATCACGGGGAAGATGCGCTTGCCCTCGAGCAGGTTGAAGTGCTGCGTGACGAACAGCCAGAACTGGATCATCACGAGCTCGAATGCGACCGAGTAGATGACGTAGGCGGTGAAGGCCACCACCGACGATTCGTCGATCTCGTAAGCCGTGAACACCGCGAGAGCGGCCACGACGTTCAGCGCGAGGTTCACGCGGAACGCACGGTTGACTCCGATGCGGCGCGTGAGCGCGCCCTGGAGGGCCACCATCGGCCAGACGGCGAGGGCGAGGATGATGAAGAACAGCGGGTAGGCCTGCGGGCCGGACTTCGTGAGAAAGATGGCCTGGGCGGCGTTGAACGCGGTGTACATCGCCCATCCGAGCACCATGGCGAAGCCCGCGACCTGGAGGGTGCGGTCCAGCTCCGACCGGCGGACGTGCAGGAACTTCGCTAGGAATGGCAGCAGGGCTGTCACGGGGGGATTATCTAGGGCTTATAGCCAGGATCACGCGTTTGTATGCAATCGCGCGAAATCCCCGCGATTTTCCCCGCGTTTGTATGCAATCGGCGGGGCATCGGCTCTTAACAGGGTGCGTTCCGTTCCTCGCGAGCGACTTGCATGCTCCCTCTGATGGGACGTCGGCCGCGAATTCCTGCATCGCTGACGCGTGGGCCTGTCACGCTCGCGGATGGTCGCCGGCATGGCCTGGATCGTTGGAACTTTCAAAGCATGGCCTGGCGCAGGGTCGGGCCTGGAACCTATCTGCCGAAGTCGATTGAAGAAACTCCACTTTTGAGGGTCGAGGCGGCGAGCCGCAGGCTGCCGCCCGCAGCCGCATTCTCAGGGCTTACGGCGGCTTGGTTGCATGGTCTGGACCTGTCACTGGAATCCATTGAGATGACTGTTTCCGACGGCAGTGTCTCTTCGCGGGCCGGCATGATCGTCCGACGCTGCGCACTGGAAAAGGGCGATGTCGTGAAGGCTCGGGGATTCCGCGCGACATCAGTTCTAAGGACTCTTCGTGATCTGTGTGCGCAGCTACCTCTGGTCGAGGCGGTTGTCGTGACTGATATGGCTCTGCATGCCCGCCTGATGAGCATCGCCACGCTCCAGAAGGCGGCCGCCGAGTCCGCAGGCACTCAGGGCGTCCGGATCCTCCGGCAGGTTGTCGACCACGCCGAAGCTGCCACTGAGTCGCCAATGGAGAGCCGCATGCGAATGCTGCTGGTCCTCGGAGGACTACCCCGGCCGGAAGCCCAGGTCGTCATCCGCGATCGGTTCCATCGCTTCCTGGGCCGGGTGGATCTGTACTACCGCGAGCAGCGGCTTGGTCTCGAATACGACGGCGGTGGCCATCGCGAAACGCTCGCGGAGGACAACCGGAGGCAGAACCGTCTCCTCGAAGCCGGCTTCCGCCTCCTGCGCTTTACGGCGGGCGATATTTACAACACGCCCGATCTGGTCCTAAGCACCGTCCGCGCCGCGCTTGCGACCTGAACCCCGCGTTTGTATGCAATCGCGCGAAAAAACGCAGAAATACCCCGCATTTGTATGCAAAGGGTGGGAATGGTCCCGCCCGACAACTAGGTTTGCTGGACGCTCGCGATCTTCTCCAGGACGGCGATCCGCTCCTCGATCGGCGGGTGAGTCTCGAACAGCCGGCTGAAAAAGCTCCCGTGGTGCTCCTCGGGGTTGTCGATGCACATCGCCGCGACGGCGTGGTTGAAGCGCTCGGGCGGCTTGTCGTTGCTGGCGATCTTCTTGAGCGCGTTGATCAGGCCGACCGGGTTGCGCGTCAGCTCCACCCCGCTCACGTCGGCAAGTGACTCGCGGTCGCGGGACAGGGCGAGCTGCATCAGGGGCCCGACCAGGAAGGCGATCAGCGTGAAGATGATGCCGATGGCGATGATCACGAGCATGACCTGTCCCGAGTCACGACCACCGCCGCGGATGCGAAACGCACCGCGCCAGAAAGCACTGGCTATCAGCGTGGCCATGCCGATCATGGTCGTGACGATCAGGAGCAGCCGCACGTCGTAGTTCTTGATGTGGCTCATCTCGTGCGAGAGCACGCCTTCGAGCTCTTCGCGGTTCATCATCTGCAGGAGTCCGCTCGTCACCGTGACTGCCGCGTGCTGCGGGTCGCGACCCGTGGCGAATGCATTCGGGCTGGGGTCGTCGATCACGTAGACCTTGGGCATCGGCAGGCCGTCGCCTATGGCGAGCGTCTGGACGATGTTGTAGAGCTGCTGGTACTGCCCTGGATCTGCCTCATGCGCGCCCATGACCGACAGCACGGTCGACGCGCCGAGGAAGTACGCGTACAGGGCGGCGAGGACACCCAGCAGCCCAAGGATGATCGTGCCGACGATGGCACCCCCCGTGTCAGCGGTGGCCAGGCCCCCGATGACGAGCCCGGCAAGCAGCCAGACGGCCAGGAAGAGCACGACGATGACCACGCTCTTCCTCTTGTTGCTGGTGATCTGGTGGTACATCTAGCGGTCCAGAACTCTACGGCGTGGGCCGGCGCCGCTGGCCGACAGTCTGGCGCATCGCGGAGGCCGCCCAGCGACCCCAGATCTGGGCCCAGACCAGGCCGTTGGCGAAGGCCGAGATCTCGTCGGCGTGGTGCTTGGAGTGGTAGGCCCACATGGCGCGATGGCGCTCGTACAGCATCTTGCTCTCGGCCTGTCGCGTGGCAGAACCCTGGTGGTGGATGGCGCTGGCGCTCGGCAGGTAGAACACCTTCCAGCCCCCGAGCTTCAAGCGGTAGCAGAGATCCAGGTCCTCGCCGTACATGAAGTACCGAGGGTCGAAGAACCCGACGCGGTCCAGCGCCGCCATGCGGACCATCATGCATGCGGCCGTGCCCGCGTCCATCTCGTGCACCTCCGTCTCGGGCACGTGGCCCATGTTGTGGCGGCCGAAGACGCTGCTCTTCGGGAACAGCCGGCTCAGGCCGACCGTGCGGTAGAAGAGCGTGCTTGGCACGGGGAACGAGCGCCGTGCGTCGGGGTCGATGCGGCCGTCCGGAAACATCAGTCGCGGCCCCACGACCGCAGCGTCAGGCCGGGTGATCAGGAGGTCGGCCATCCGGCCGACCGCCTGCGGATTGACCGTCACGTCGGGGTTGAGCAGGAGCACAAAGCGCCCCTGGCACCGCTCCAGACCCACGTTGTTCGCGCGTCCGAAGCCGAGATTGCGCTGCTGCTGCAGCACGATCGCTTTGGGGAATTCACTGGTGACGGCGGCGGCCGAGCCGTCGGTCGACGCGTTGTCCACCACCACCGCCTCGACCGGGACGTCCGCGTGCGCGTAGAACGCCTCGAGGCACCTGAGCAGCAGGGGCTTGACGTTGAAGCTGACGATCAGGGCCGACACCAGAGGCTTCGCGGAGGGCATCGTGCTCGTGATTATCCAACGCTTAACTGCGCCCGCGGTTCCGGTGGGGGTGGTCGATAGAATCAATGGAGTAGTGCTGAGCGGCGGGCGTCTCGACCTGCGCGAGCGCCTGACCCAGGTGCGACACAGCCGGTTGGTCCGGCAGAACCTCATCCTTTTCTCGGGCGGCCTCATCGCCGGGATCGGGGGCTTCGTCTATCACGCGATCGCCGGCCGCGTGCTCGGCCCGGCGACGTACGGCCAGGTGGCGTTCCTGATCGCGCTCTACGCGGTGGGCACCGCGCCCGCGCTGATCCTCGTCGTCGTCCTGGCGCGCTACACAGCCACGCTTGCGGCACGCGGGGACGCGGGCATCAGCTCGCTGCTGCGGCGGACGAGCAGGCTGATCGCGATCCCGTGCCTGGTGGCGATTCTCTTCACGGCGCTGCTCGCGCGCCCGGTCGCCAACTTCGAGCACCTCGGCTCCACCATCCCCGTGCTCATCCTCGGGTTCTCCATCGCGCTCATCTGGCAGGTGGCGATCCCGCGCGGCATCCTGCAGGGGCTGCAGCGTTTCACGGCGCTGTCCTTGAACCTGTCGCTCGAACTGGTGGTGCGCACCGTGGCGGTGGTGGCTCTGCTGGCGGCCAACTACGCGGTGTCAGGCGCGATGGCGGCTGTGCTCCTCGGCCTGATGTTCGCGTTCGCGCTCGGCCTGTTCAGCCTGCGTGATCATTTCGCGCGCACGGCCACCCGCGTTCACCTGCGCGTGATGGCGGGCTTCTCACTGACCGCCGCATGGGGCATCATCGGCGTCCAGATCCTCTACAACCAGGACGTCATCCTCGCCGAGCACTACCTGAGCAGCCACGCCGGCGGCATCTACGGCGGCCTGAACAAGATCGGCACCATCCTCTACTTCCTCACGCTGAGCGTCAGCCAGGTTCTGTTTCCACGCGTGGTCGAGGCGGTCGCCAAGGAGCAGCATCCCGGCCGCATCCTTCTTTACTCGGCGGGCATCCTGACCCTGCTGGGCTCCGGCGCGCTGCTCGTTTTCGGCGTCCTGCCGGGGCTGGTCGTCGGAATCCTCTTCGGGCCGTCGTTCCGGGACGCGGTGCCCTACGTCTTCGCGGTCGGCGTGATCGGGCTGGCGCTCTCCCTCGACAACCTGCTCGTCCAGTTCTTCATGGCCGTGCACGACCGCGTCTTCCTCCCCATCCTGGCGCTGGGCGTGGTGGCCGAGGGCGGCGCGATCGTGCTCTTTCACTCAGGCGTCGGCCAGGTCGTGGGCGACGTCGTGGCGGCGCTGGTGGGGCTGCTCGTGCTGCTGGCGATCAGGTGCTACCTGCTCTTGCCGACGCTCCGCGCGTCCAGCCTGGCCGAACCCGAGGCCAAGCCCGCGCTCGGCTGAACTCCCGGTCCGGTATCCTGTTGCTCCGTGCGAATAGTCGTCAAGGATCCCGAGGAGTTCGAGCAGGCGCTGCGCGAGTTCCGGCGCAAGGTGCAGGAGCAGGGGCTCGTGCGTGAGATGCGCCGGAGATCGCACTACGTGCCGCCGGCCGAGGCGCGCAAGATCAAGAGCCTCCGCGCCCGCCGCCGCCGCACCCGCTAAGGGGGCAAGTTGTCCCCTCTCCCGCTTGCGGGAGCACAGGTTAAGCGCGAGTAACGCGTCCTGGCCGCGCCTGGCGCGCAGGGTTAGGGTGAGGGCAAAAACCAAAGTCCCGGAGCGCTCACGCGTCCCGGGACTTTAGTAGATGCTCGGCAACGACCTACTCTCCCATCGGGTTACCCCGACAGTACCATCGGCGCTGGAGGGCTTAACTTCCGTGTTCGGAAAGGGAACGGGTGTCTCCCCTCCGCCATGGTCACCGAACGCGCGAAATTATACGGACTGCAGCCTTTCGACCATGGAGTAGAACCCGATCGCCTCGATCGCCATTCTGAGGTGATCGACGATGTTGCCCTTCCCGCCGGCTTTGACCCACTCGATGCTCGCCTCGAAGGCGGCGCCCACGAAGGCCATCGAGACCACCCGCACGTCGAGCTCTGAGGCGTCGCGCCCGGTCCGCGAGGCGATGATCGACGAGATCAGGTCGCGGGCCTTCTCGAGCTCCTCCCACGCGTGCGCGCGCAGCTCGGGCACTTCCAGCGACAGCTTTGCCCGCTCGTAGATCGCGTCATGGTCGGCTTCGAAAACCGATGCCAGCGTGTCGAGCAGCTTCTCGATCGACTTCCGCAGAGGCTCGTCATGGGGCCCGTGAGCGAGCGTCTCGAAGATCTGCGGGTCGTATTCGTCGTAGATGACGACGTCTTCCTTCTCCCGGAAGTAGTTGAAGAAAGTGCTTTCCGAGATCTCCGCCGCGGCGGCGATCTGCTCGATCGTCGTCTCCTCGTAACCCTGGCGCTTGAAAAGACGCAAGGCCGCGCGCTGGATCGCGGCCTTGGTCTTCTGCTTCTTGCGCTCCCGTAATCCGGCCACCGTTGTCATGAAGCTAACTCAGAGCGACGCTCGCCGGCGGGCGCCTCGACACCGGGGCGCGCAGGCATGAAGATCGCCATCAGGACCGAGCCGACCACCATCATGCCCGCGGTCACGACCAGCACCTCCGACATGCCGCTGACGTAGGCCTCCTGCGCGGAGCGCAGAACCTGCGCCGCGAGCGGGCCCGGAAGGTGATGCGCGATCGCTGCCGCCACCGCGACGTTGGCGTCCGCGGCGTTCCTGACCGCCGCAGGCAATCCGGCCAGCTTCTCGTTGAGGTCAGCCTGGTACGCGCTGTTCAGGACGCTGCCCATGATCGCCACGCCGAGCGAGCCACCGACGTTCTGCAGCGTGCGCGTCAGGGCGCTGCCTCCTCCCGTCTCGCCTTCCGGCAGCGAACCGAGGATGGCGTCGAGCGCCGGAATCATCGCCATGGCGATGCTCGCGCCCATGACGGCCAGCGCCGCGGCGACCGGGCCGTAGCCGCTGTCCGCAGTGACGCGCGACAGCATCAGCATCGACAGCGCGCCTCCTGCGAGACCCATGCTCGTCATGACTTTGGTGCCGAGCCGCTTGTTGAGCCAGTCGCTGGCGAGCGCTCCCGCCATCATCGTCACGACCAGTGGCAGCAGCCGCGCGCCGGTCGACTGTGCGTCGTTGCCCTGGACGACCTGCAGGAACGGGGAGATGATGAACATCACGCCCGTCATCGCGAAGCCGACCACAATGAAGGCGACGGTCGCCCACGAGAAGCGAGCGCTGTTGAACAGCTTCAGGTCCACCAGGGGGAAGGCGATCCGCAGCTCCCACGCCACGAAAGCGGCCACGAGGGCGAAGCCCCCGATGAGCGGCGCGTAGACCTGCACGTCACCCCACCCGTGCACCGGCTGCTCGATGATGCCGTAGACGATCGCGGTCACACCGAGAACCTCGAGCACGGCGCCAAACCAGTCGAGGCGGCGCGGGTTGGGGTCCTTGCTCTCCGGCACGAAGAACCAGGCGCCGATGACCGCGAGCACGACTACCGGCCCGTTGATCAGGAAGATCGATCCCCACGCGTAGTGGGTCAGCAGGAATCCGGCGACCAGCGGGCCCAACGGCAGGCCGAGGAAGGCGCCCACGCCGGCGAAGCCGATCGCCCTCTGCCGCTCGTCCGGCGCGAACATCGACGGCAGCATCGCCTGCATGAGGGGCAGGATCACCGCCCCGCTGATCCCCATCACCGCGCGCATGGCGATGAGCCCGTTGGCGGTCGTGACCTGGCTGGCGGCGACCGACGAGATCCCGAAGAAGACCAGGGCGATCAGCAGCAGCTTGCGCCGGCCGAACCGATCGCCGAGCACACCCGCGGGCAGCATGAAACCCGCCAACGACAGCGTGTAGGCGGCCGACATCCACTGCAGCTGGTCGGTGGTCGCGCCCAGCTTGGCGGACAGCGTGGGCAGCGCCGTCACCAGGACGGTGATGTCGAGACCGAGCACCAACCCGCTCAGGGACAGCGCCGCAAGCCCCAGCCAGCGGCCCTTGACCCGTTCCGTCCGCCCCTCCGTGGTGACCTTCTCCATGACCTGCAGCACCTCCTTCTCGAGTGTTCTGGTGACAGTATAAATAGAGTAACTCTAAAAATCTAGTAACTTCAGGTCCTATTCCCCACCCCTTAACCCGACGGTGGTAAAACTGGGCTCGTAGAGAGGCAATCCGGGGATTCACACGGAGGTAGTCGTATGGCCGAAACCAAGACAGCCGTGACCAGCACGCCGATCTGGCTCGACCTTTCGAGCGGGGATCCGGCGAGGTCACGCGACTTCTACGGCAAGCTGTTCGGCTGGCACGTCGAAGTGAACCCTGACCCGCAGTACGGCGGTTACGCGCTGGCCAAGCTCGGCGGCAAGGACGTCGCCGGCATCGGGCCGAAGCAGTCGCCGGAAGGGCCGTCCGCCTGGATGATCTACGTCGGGACGAAGGACGCGGACGACACCGTCAAGAAGACCACCGCAGCCGGCGGCCGGGTGATCGTCGAACCGATGCAGGTCGGGCCGCAGGGCCGGATGGTCGTCATCCAGGACCCCGCGGGCGCGTTTCTCGGCGTGTGGGAGCCCGGCGAGATGAAGGGTGCGGGCGTGATGAACGCGCCCAACACTTTCGGCTGGTCGGAGCTCAACGCGCGCGGCCTCAACAAGTCGATCGACTTCTACAAGAAGGTCTTCGGCTGGGGCGACAAGAAGAGCGAGATGGGCGGCCAGGAAGGCATGCCCGAGTACCACGAGTTCCAGGTCAACGGCGAGAGCATCGCCGGCGGCATGGAGATGAACTCGATGATCCCGGCCGAGGTACCGAGCTACTGGATGCCGTACTTCGAGGTCGCCGACGTCGACAAGTCGTTCAAGAAGGCGACCGAGCTGGGAGCGCAAGAGATGGTGGCGCCGCAGGACTTTCCGGGCGGACGCTTCGCCATCGTCAGCGACCCGGACGGCGCGTCGTTCGGACTCCTGAAGACGAACCCGCGGTCGTAAGCGACTTACGTTCGTGGAGCGGGCCGGCCACGCGCCGGCTCGCTTCCTTCTTATTTGGAGGCGGAGGCCGAGGGCGACGGCGACGGCTGCGGTGACGGTGACGCCTGCGTCGAAGGTGACGGAGACGCGCTCGGGCTCGCCGACGGTGACGCCGACGGCGAGGACTTCTGCACCGGCGCCAGCGGCGGTGCGCTCGCAGGCTCCGGAGGAGTGATGACCGTGGTGGCCAGCGACGTGAGCAGCCACAGCACCAGGCCGACGGCCGCCACCGCAGCCGGCACCGCGAGCAGCGAGTTGCCGTAAGCGGGCCAGGCGCCCGTGCTCTGCGCCGAGCGGCGGTACGCGCGGCGCAGCGGCGTGAGGTGGATGCCCTCCGCCGAAGCGCTCGCCCACGGCGCGTTGGCGTAGACGGAAGCCTGGAAGACGAGCAGGAAGGAAAGTGCGGCCGTCGACAGGGACGGCGCGCGCAAAAGCATCGCCACGGCTGCAGTGAAGCCGGCGGCCGCGAGCAGCAGTTCGACCTGCGCGGAGCGCACCACCTGCAGCGCGGTGGCGTCCCCATCCTTCTGCTTCGGCGTGCGCAGAAACGCTGTCTGGAATCGCAGCAGCCCGCGAATGCAGGCGAGGGTCACGACCCAGCTCAGCGCAAACCACACCTGCATGCCTGCGATGGCATCGCGCCACGTGCAGCGCGTCTTGAGCTTCATCGCCCAGACCGCGCGCAGCAGGCCGCCGGCCAGGAACGCGATCGGCAGCCCGAGGATGGCCCCGGTCAGGCTGCGAATCGGCAGCTGGTGGTGAAACGCGGTCGCGGTCGCCGTGGCCAGCAGCAGCAACGTGAACGCGGTCATCAGCGGATCGCCGAACCACTGCACGCTGCCGAGCAGGTAGTGGATCTTCTGGCCGAGCGAGAGCCGGCCTCCGCGACCCGGCACCAGCAGCTGCTTCCAGTGCAGGCGCAGGATCTGCATCCCTCCGAGCGCCCAGCGAAAACGCTGCTTCTTCAAGCCGTCGAAGGTGAGCGGCATCAAGCCGGCGCCGAAGGCGCGAGGCTCGTAGACGCCGCTGTAGCCGAGCGCGAGCATGCGCAGGCTCGCCTCCGCGTCCTCGGTGACGACGTCGGCGTTCCAGCCACCTATCTCGCGGAGCACGCTGAGCCGGATCAGGCCCATGGTGCCCGCGAAGATGATCGCGTTGCGGTGCCGGCGGCAAGGCATGGTGATCTCGAAGAAGTACTGGTAGCTGTAGTACAGGCCGCGCAGGTACTGGTCGTCGGCCCAGTCGCGGTAGTTCTGCGGCGTCTGCACGAAGGCGACGCGCGGGTCGGCGAAGTGGTCGACCACGGCGCGCAGCCAGTCAGGATTGACGACGTAATCGGAATCGACCACGCCCACCAGCTCGACGTCGGGGGGCAGGCGGCGATTCGCCTCGTTGAGCGCTCCGGCCTTGTAGCCTGGCCAGTTTTCAAGGTGCATGAACTGGAAGCGCGGACCTAGCTGCTTGCACAGCGCCTCGAGCTCGCGCCAGACGGCCTCGTCGGGCGTGTTGTTGTCGACGACCTGGACGATCAGGTCGGGGTAGTCCAGCTTGGCCAGCGAGTTGAGCGTCTCGGTCACCACCTCGATGGGCTCGTTGTACGCGGGAACCTGGACCGCCACCTTGGGCCGGTATGCCGGGTCGCCCTGGTGCTGCTTGTCGGCGCGCCTCGACAGCACGTCGACGATCTCGAAGAGATACGACGCCGACAGCGTGAGCGCGGCGATCTCGAGCAGCAGCAGGATCGTGGAGGCGACGAGGTAGATGGGACCGCGCACCGTGCCGTACGTCAGCTCCGCGGCGTAGGCGAGGTACGCGATCGCGGCAAGGCTCGCCGTCGCGAACAGCGCCGCTCCGACCCAGCTCCATCGCGGCTGCCACACGCGCGTGAGCACGACGGCGGTGAAGGCGATCAGTGCGAGGCGGTTGTCGAGGCCGATGTCACCGCTGAGCACCGACGCTACCGACGAGGTCGCACCGATGAGGGCCAGCTCGAACGGCACCGATACCCACGCACGCGCGGAGATGAGTCGCGGCACGAGCGCGCCCAGCGTCGTGCCGGTGGCAAGAACCCCGAAGAAGAGCGCCGCGTGCAGGAGCAAAGGGTCCTCCTTGAATCGCGGGTGTCAGCGCGCACGCGCGATTGATCTGGCCGGTGGCCTGTGCTGAGAAAACGCGCACAGGACGTTATGTCCCCGTGGTCAAATGGAGAGTAGGCCGATGAGCCTTGTCACCCGATGTGGGCTCGCGGTCGTGGCCGCGACTCTGTCGCTGGCCGCGCTGAGCTCCTGCGGCGCCAACAACGTCACTCCCGCCGGGCTTCCGCCCACGCTGGGATTTCAGCTGGTGGACGGCGGTCGGGTGGCGATGCAGTCCGGGCATCCGGTCCCGGACTTCGGCTTCCAGCCACGACCACGACTCGACCTCGACCAGGGGTGGCGGTTCCAGCGCGCGAACCTCGACACCGACCTCACGTTTGCTCCGCGGAACGATTCGCTCAAGGCGATCGAAAAAGAGGCCGCGGGCCGCCAGCTGCCGGGATTCGATGACAGCCTGTGGAAGCCCATCGACGTGCCCGGCACGGTGGACCTGCCGCCGGGCGGGCGTCCGATCGACGGCTGGTATCGCGTGCACTTCACGCCGCCGGACGGCTGGGCGGGCGACGCGGTGACGCTCAAGTTCGGCAGCGTCAACTACATCGCGGACGTGTGGCTCAACGGCACCTACCTTGGCTACCACGAAGGCGGCGTGACGCCGTTCGCGTTCGATCCGGGCAAAGCATTGGTCGCCGGGCAGGACAACGTGCTCGCCGTGCGCGTCTTCGACCCGCCGAAAGGGACAAGGCTCGACATCCTGCCCTGGTACTACTCCGACTTCTGGGAGTACGAAGGCATCACGGCGCCGGTGTGGCTGGAGGCGAGCAACGCGCTGCACGTGGTCCGCGCCGACGTCGTCCCCCACCTCGACGCCGCGGACTTCACCGTCGTCGTCGAGAACTCCGGCGACGTGGACACGAGCGGGGTCGCGGTCAACGTGGAGGTGCTGCCGGCGGAGGTCACCGACGCCAACCTGCTCGACCCGAACCCGTTGAGCCTGGTGCCCGCCGACGCGCCAACCATAGCGGCGACGAGCATCGGCGACGTCACCGCCCGGGCGCACACCACGTTGGTGCGCGACGGCAGCTTCGTCTTCTCGCACGCCGACATCTGGAGTCTCTCGCGTCCCGCGCTCTACGTGCTGGGCGTGTACGTCACGGTCGACGGAATCGTGGTCGACAGCTTCTACGACACGTTCGGGCTGCGTCGCATCCAGGTCGACCCCACCGCACCGCGGCTCCTGCTCAACGGATCGCCCATCGCCTTCACGGGCGCCGCGGTGCACAACGAGATCGTCAACCCGCCGGTCGCCGGCGCGCCCAAGGGTGGGACGCCGCTCTCGGCGTCCGACCAGCTGCAGATCGTCCGGCAGGCGCAGGCAGTGAACGTGGACCTCCTGCGTACCAACCACGTGCCGGCGAACCCGCTGCTGCTGATGCTCGCGGACCGGCTGGGGATCGCGGTCTGGGAGGAGATCCCGATGAACCACTTCACGCCCGAGACCTTCTCGCTCGTGATGCAGCGTGGACTGCCTCAGCAGATGGTGGCGGAGATGGCGCTGCGTGACTTCAACCGGCCTTCGGTGATGTTTCACGGTTTCGCCAACGAGTCGACCGGCGTGGACGAGCGCACCAGCGCGATGGCGACGCTCCGCGACCTGGACCGGCGCATCGACGGCACGCGGCTCACGGGCCAGGCGATGTACGGCTCGGACCCGACCGACCCGACGAGCTCCCCGCTCGACGTGGCCGGCTACACCTTCTATTACGGGATCTTCTACGGCGGGCCGTCGCCGGAGCCGGGCACCTCGAACGCGCTGGCCCTCGCCCACAAGACGTACCCGAAGAAGCCGGTGATGGCGCTCGAGTTCGGTGACTGGCTGCCCTTCAACGGCAGCGAGGACGAGCAGCGACAGGTGTTTCGCAAGACCTGGCCGGCCTTCGCCTCCAACCTGGACATCTTCCCCGCGGGCTTTGTCGGATCCGCCGTCTGGTGGTCGCTCCAGGACTACTGGACCGACGTCCCCGGAATCACAGTCGAGCGTTTCGGCCTCTTCCGTCCGGATGGCGGGATGCGCGCCGTTGGCGTCGAGGCCAAGACCTCGTTCGGGCGCATCACCTCCCCGCCGGCGTCTGTGCCCAGGGTGGTGTCGGGCGGCCAGGCGGTGCCGGTACCGGTGCCCGAGCCAAGCCACGTCGCCCTGCACCTCGCGTACGTGGTTCTGTTTCCGTGCCTGCTCGTGGGCCTGATCGTTGTCGTGCTGCTCGGACTGCGGCGGCTGCGCGTGACGCGAAGACCGCCGCTGAGGGCCACCTGATGAGCGCTCGGCGGATGCGCATCCGGTCGATGGGCCTGGTGCCGGCCATGACAGCCGGCGCGTGGTCGGGTTTCGTGCCGGCGCTGTTCATCGGCGGCGCGTTCGGGGCCATCGCCTCCTTCGCCGCGGGAGCGGCGCTCGAATGGATGCGCGAGCTGAGCTTCACCACGGGCATCCAGGAGCAGCTGCTGCCGTTCGGCGATCGCGTCGGCGACCTGCAGACCGTGCAGGACGACTGGTTCTTCGTCATCCCCATCGCGGCGATCGGGCTGGGGCTGATCGGTGCGCTGATCGGCGCCCTCACCGGAGCGCTCGTGAGCGCCAGCTACGGCAGCCTCTTCGGCGGGGTCGAGGTGGTGGTCGAGGACGTCGTGGCGGACGTGGCGACCGAAGCCCCCGCGGCCGCGACCGTGAAGCCCGCGCGCCGGCGGCGCGCCCGGCGGCGGACGACCCCGGCGGCCTGACGGAAGGGAATTTTCAGCCGCATGCGGAGCTTTCCGTTTGCGATGGAAACCAGGGACGCGATCAGCGAAGCCCTCGGCCGCGGCCATCTCGTCGACATCACGACGACCGGCCGGCACAGCGGCAAGAAGCGACGCATCGAGATCGCCTTTCACAACATCGACGGCCGCATCTACATCAGCGGTATGCCGTCGCCCAGGCGCCGCAACTGGCTTTCCAACCTGGACGCAAACCCACACTTCACATTCCATCTCAAGGGCAGCGTGAAGGCCGACCTGCCGGCCACCGCCCGCGTCATCGATGATGTGGAGGAGCGGCGTGAGATCCTGCCGCACGTGGCCCGGGCATGGCGCCGCAACGACGTCGACCGCATGGTCGAGCAGAGCCCGCTCATCGAGGTTCTCCTGGACTCGAGCGAGAACTAGCCCCTTTCCTGGTTCGCGACGAGCGGCTAGGGTGAGGTCGGCTTGTCGTGACTTTCCCGATATCCGGGCCTGCCGTGCTCGTCATCTGCTTGCCCGTAGCCGCGCTCGCCCTCGTATGGCTGGCCTTCGCGGTGCGCAACCAGCGTCGCTTCATGCGCAAGGCGCGCCGCACGAAAGGCGTGGTCAAAAGCCTTCGCGCGCGGTCGCTCGGCCGGAGCTCGACGTTGATCTTTCCGATCATCGGCTTCGTCACCGACTCGGGCTCGCTGATCAGCGCCGAGTCGAGAACCGGCGCGAGCCGGGGCGTGTACCGAGTCGGTCAGACCGTGACCGTCCTTTACGACCCCGAGCAGCCTGCGGACATGCGCATCGACTCGTTCTCGTCGCGGTGGGTCGGCATCATGATCCCGGCGTTCGTGATGCTCGTGCCGCTTGTGATGGCCGGGATCGCGGTGGTCGGCCTCAAGTAGCCTGGATGGGCGTCTGGCCGTCCATCACCGTGCTGATCTTTCCGTTCGCCAGGTTGAGCACGCGCAGGCGGCCGGGTGCGGCGGGGTCCCAGCACTGGCAGGTCATGTCCGCGAAATAGAGCCGGCCGGACCGCGACATCGCCACGCCGAACGGGAACTGCAGTTGCGCCTGACCGGCGTCCCCGTCGACGTAGCCCCGCACCCCTGTGCCGGCGACCGTGGTGATGACGCCGTGCGCATCGATGCGCCGGATCCGATGGTTGTTGGAGTCGGCGAAGTACAGGTTGCCGGCGGCGTCAAAGGCGATGCCGCCTGGGTCGTTGATCTGGGCGCGACTGGCCGGGCCGCCATCGCCCGAGAAGCCGCAAACACCGGTGCCGGCGACCACGGACAGTCTCCTGTCCGGGCTCAGGCGCACGATCCGGCAGCCGCCACCCGGTGGGTTGATGTAGATGGTGCTGGTCGCAATGGCTGGCGCGCGGTCGGAGATGAACAGGTTGTCCGCCGCGTCGAATGCGATGTAACCGGGCACCCAGCCGGGCGGCGGCAGCGACGACCCGTCCACGCGTGCGCCGCGAGTTCCGATGTCGATGCCGCCGACTGTCCCGTAGCCCTCGCTGAACCAAAGCGCATCGTGACTGTCGACCGCGAGTCCTTGCGGCGACCCGAACCCGTAGGGCTGGCCGGACGGGTCTCCGACGGTCGAGATGTTTCCTCTGGCGTCGACTTTTCTGAGAGCTCCCCCCGGCGTGTCAGCCACATAGAGATTGCCCTCGTGGTCCAGGGCAAGACCGGCGGGGTGGAACAGAGAAGCCTTTAGCGCCTGACCGTCGCCGGCGCTCCCGCCTCCTGCGTAGACGACGACTCTGCCGTCTGGCCGAACCCTGAACACACGGTCGCCAAGGAAATCCGAGAGGTAGACGCTGCCGTCCGGGCCGATCGCCACGCCATCGGGCGAGATGAGGCCGGCCCCGAGAGGAACCTGGCGGTGTGCGGGGATGAACGGCATCAGGCCGCGGGTGTACAGGAGGCCGGCAATGATGGCGACGGCGAGGAGGATCGCCACCAGGCCTGCCACCGACTGACCGGTCAGCCTCAGCGCAGGGCGCGGCCAGGCGCGCTCGGCGTCGACCGGTAGCGAGTCCATGACGCGGGCGCGCAGCGATGAAGGAGTCCGCTCGACTTCGAGCGCCTCGTGGATCCGGTCTCGAATCAGCTCTTCCACGAAGTCAGTGCCCCCTCGAGCCGAAAAAACGGCCGCATCGACGCGATCCCTCGATTCATTCGTGACTTGACGGTGCCGACCGGCACGCCAGCGATAGCGGCGACCTCGTGCAGAGGGAGGTCGAGGTAGTAGTGCAGGACGAGAACCTCACGCTGGTCCGCCGGCAGCCTGCGCAGGGCCGCGCGCACGTCGTGACCGCGAACGATCCCGTCTTCGAATGAGCGGTCCGCGGGACCGACAAACGGCTCGAGGCGCAGCACCGACCACCACTTGCCTCGCACGATGGTCCGGCACTGGTTGGCGACGATCGCGAGATACCAGGGCCGCATCGGGGTACCCGGACGAAGGTTGCCCAGCTTCCGCCAGGCGCGAACCGAGGCTTCCTGCACCGCGTCCTCAGCGGCTTCCCGGTCGTGCAGCATGCCGAAGGCGAGGCGAAATGCGTGGTCGACGAGCGGACCGACGAGCGCATCGAACGCGAAGCGGTCACCGTTTTTGGCCCGCTTGACCAACTCCGCATCGTGGTCGGCGCTCATGTGACGTGCTGTTTCTACGCGCTCATGCCGAGAAAAAGTTCCGCCGGCTGAGACTTTTTTCCGATGGAACCGCGTCCAACTCAGTGCCCGTACATGGAGCAAATCTTCTGGAGGTTTCGACGATGACCACGAGCCTTGCGTTGCCCAGACCCCCGTATGCCATCGGCGCGCTGCCGGTGCTGGTGGCGCTGATCGCCGTCTTCATCATGGGAGCGCTGAGCGGGTACCTCGTCAGACCATCGAGCGCCGCCGCGCCCGCGCGTCAGGCCGCTGTCAGCGCGTGCCCAGCCGGAACGCACGTGACGGTCTGGTACACCGCGCGCACGTGGGCCTGCGTTCCGGACGCGTCGAACTAGTGCGTTCGGGTTCCTAGACTGCAGCTCGCACCTTGTCAACTCGGCGGGCTGGTGCAGAATCCGCGGCGTGGGGTCGGTCGTCGTCCTGGGCAGCATCAACATGGACCTGGTGGTGCGGGTGCGCGAACTGCCGCGGCCTGGCGACACCGTGCTGGGCGAGCGGCTTCTGACGATCGCTGGTGGAAAGGGCGGCAACCAGGCCGTTGCCGCCGCGCGCCTGGGGGCTTCGGTGCGGATGATCGGGCGGGTGGGCGCCGACTCGTTCGGGCCGGCGCTGATCGCCGGCCTGCAGGAGGACGGCGTCGACACGTCGGGCGTGGTGGTCGACGAGGCCGAGCCGAGCGGCGCGGCATTGATCGTGGTCGACGCCTCGGGCGAAAACGAGATCACCGTGGCTCCTGGGGCCAGCTCCCGGGTGGGTCGCGAGGAACTCGAGCGTCTGCGCCTGAGCCCTGGGGACGTGCTGGTCATGCAGCTCGAGATTCCCCTCGACGCGGTGTTGGGCGCAATCGAGGTCGCCCACTCCGCCGGCGCTCGAGTGGTTCTCAACGCGGCTCCGAGCGGCCTGCTCGCCGGGCGGCCGATGCCGCGCGTCGACGTGCTGATCGTCAACGAGGGCGAGGCCGCCGACCTCGGCGGTGAGGCGCTGCGCGGCGCGGTCGGCGCGCTGGTGGTCACGCTAGGCGCGGCGGGCGCGGTGGTCTACGACGGCGATCGCGAGACGCGCATCGAAGCTCACCGCGTGGAAGCCGTCGACGCCACAGCCGCCGGCGACGCGGTGGTGGGTGCCGCCGCATTTGCGCTCGCGCGAGGGGCGAGCGTGGTCGACGCGATTCGCCTCGGCAACGCCGCCGGTGCGGCGGCGGTCACGAAGATGGGCGCGCGGCCCTCGCTGCCCACGCCTGGAGACCTGAAGCGACTTTTCGGAATCGAGCTGGACGAGTTTGTGAAGGTGAAGACGTGAGCAAGCGCATCATCCTCGACTGCGACCCGGGGCACGACGATGCGATGGCAATACTGCTCGCACACGGCACACCCGAAATCGAGCTCGCCGCGCTGACCACGGTCGCGGGCAATCACCCGCTCGAGCTGACGACGCTCAACGCGCGCCGGATCTGCACGCTGGCAGGCATCAAGGCCCCGATCGCCGCCGGGTGTGATGCCCCGCTGCTGCGTCCGCTGGTGACAGCGCCGGAGATTCACGGCACCACCGGGCTCGAAGGACACGACTGGGACGAGCCGACGGTGAGCGTCGTGCCCGAGCACGCTGTGGACGTGATCGTCGACATGGTGATGGCGTCGCCGGGCGAGATCACCCTGGTGCCCGTAGCACCTCTCACGAACCTCGCCATGGCCGTGCGCCGCGAACCGCGAATCGCGTCGCGAGTGCGCGAGGTCATCGTCATGGGTGGGGCGTACACGCGCGGCAACGTCACGCCCGCGGCGGAGTTCAACATCTTCGTCGACCCCGAGGCGGCGGCGATCGTCTTCGAGGCGGGATGGCCGATCACGATGATCGGCCTCGAGGTGACCCACATGGCCGGCGCGACCCGTGAAGTGTTATCGCGCATCTCTGCGCTACGCACTCCGGTCGCGGACGCGGTGGTGGGGATGCTGGGATTCCTGCGCGAACAGGTCATGAGGGAGCATGGATTCGACGCGCCGCACATCCACGACGCGTGCGCTGTCGCGTGCGCCGCGCGGCCGGAGCTGGTGACGGTTCAGGACGGGCGCGTAGACGTCGAGGTGACGGGGCGCTTCACCGCAGGCATGACCGTGACCGACTTCAGCCCGGGCGCGAAGTTCAACGCGAAGGTGGGCACGAGCCTGGATGTGCCGGCGTTCTGGGACATGTTCGTCGGCTCGCTTGCCGGGGCCGCGCTACCGTCCGCCTGACTCCACTCCCGGCCGCCGGGTTCTGTGCACAAAACCACACAATCCGGGCCTTGAAACCCGAGATTGTGCAAAAAAGCGACTCCGCCAGAGGTGGAGCCCATGTCCGGATTCGAACCGGAGACCTTTTCCTTACCAAGGAAATGCTCTGCCGCCTGAGCTACATGGGCGTGGCGCAGCCCCAAAGATTACTAGACGCCCTCACCCTGGCCCTCTCCCGCAAGCGGGAGAGGGAAGGCCCTCACCCTGGCCCTCTCCCGCTAGCGGGAGAGCGGAATCACACCTTCTTCGCCAGGAGCTCGCGAGCTTCGGTGACGATCTGCGCCGACGCTCCGGCCAGGAGCTGGCTGTCCGACTGCAAGGCGAGCATCTGAAAGCCTTGCTCGCTCCACTGCTGGGCGACGCCTGGACTCCCGCACATGATCCCCGCGGTGACATGGTGCGCCCGCGCCGCCGCCAGCACCTCGAGGATCAGGCGCCGGTGCTCCGGGTCGCGCCCCTCGTACCCGGAGTCGAGCCCGGCCGATGCCGCGAGGTCGTTGGGGCCGATGAACACCGCGTCGATGCCCGGCACGGCCAGGATCTCGTCGGCCCTCTTCACAGCGTCGACGGTCTCGATCATCACGATGCAGAGCGGCATCCGCCACTCGTCCCCGCCCACCACTCGCGCGCGGATCGGCCCCATGCTCCGGAACCCGTCCGGCGGATAGCGGCACGCTCCCGCGGCGGCCCTGGCTTCGGCCACTGAGTTGACCAGCGGCACGATGACGCCGCCGGCCCCCGCGTCGAGCGCCTTCATGATCGCGGCCGGCTCGTTCCACTGCACCCGCACCAGCGATGTCACGCCCGTGGTGCCGATGGCCTGGAGCATCGGCAGCATCGCGTCATATCCGATCAAGCCGTGCTGGGTGTCGATGCAGACCCAGTCGTGTCCCGATCTCGCCGCAAGCTCGGCGGTCCAGGGGTTTGGAATCGTGCACCACGCACCAAACGTGGCCTCGCCCGCAGACCACCTATCTCGCAGCGATGTCATGCCATCTTGACCTCAACTCCGTTGACGATATTCCTCGGGGGGAGTCCATCGAGAACGCGCCGCAGGTTCTCGCCCACGACCTCGATGAGCCTCACCTCCGCCTCCAGGGTCGCGCCGCCGCGGTGCGGCGCGAGGATCACGTTATCGAAACTGCGCAACGGCGAGTCTGTGGGCAGCGGCTCGACCTCGAAGACATCCAGCGCGGCACCGCCGAGGTGGCCCGCCCGCAGGGCGTCGACGAGCGCGGCTTCGTCCACGATCGGCCCGCGCGCGGCGTTGATGAGATAGCCGCCGCGCTTCATTTTCGACAGCGCGGACGCGTCGATCAGAGCGCGCGTGTCGTGGTCGAGCGGCGAGTGGATGGAGACGATGTCGCTCCTCCTGAGCAATGTGTCGAGATCGACTCGCTGCGCCCCATCGAAGGTGAGCGGCACCACGTCGGCGAACAGGATGCGCGAGCCGAACGCGGCCACGCGCCGCGCAACAGCCGAGCCCACGTTGCCGAATCCGACGATGCCCACCGTCAGCGCCCCCAGCTCGCGACCCATCATCTCGTCGCCGCGCAACTGGTCCTCGACGGTCCAGCGGCCGGCTCGCAGCTGGCGATCGCCCCAGAACGACCGCCTGATCAGCGCGATCATCGCCATCACGGTCCAGTCGGCCACCGAGTCCTTGTTGTACCCGGCAGCGTTGGCGACGGGAATTCCGAGCTCGGCAGCAGCGCGATGATCGATGGTGTCGAAGCCGACCGCAGCTGCCTGGATGAGCTTGCAGCCATGCATGCCGGCGAGAACGGTGCGGTCGATGCGGTGGCGGTGACGCCGGTCGGCGATCACCAGGTCCGCGCCGGCGCACGCCGCCGCGACCGCGGCCTGCGCCGGAGGTTCAGGCACGAGGACCACCTCGACCTCGTGCTGGCCCATGAACATTCCGCGGACGGTCGCCTCGTCGATCGGGCTGAGGCACGCCACGCGAGTTGGTGAGCTCAGAGGCCCGAGACCAGCCTCCCCACGTCGGTCAGGACCTCCGCGCGGCCGCGGATCTTGATCGCGGCGGTCAGCTCGGTGAACTGCGCCACCAGGACCTCGCCCGCGTCCAGGCGCTCGGAGTGGTGCGACTTCGTGTCCTTGCCCCGCGTCAGGCCCATGATCGTGACCCCGTCCTCCAGCGCCTTCACGACCACGTAACGGCCGGCTGACGCTTCCTCTTCTTCGCTCATCTAGCTATCTCTTACCTCGTCCATTGCCGTTGGCCTGCGCCTTCGGCCTGACTACCTCCAGCCGGGTCGACGCCGCGCCGACCAGCTCGTCGATCTCGGCGGTGAGCGCCGGACCGGCGAGGACATGATAACGATCGGCATGCACAGTCACCTCCCGGCTGCCGACGACCACGTGCAGCACCACCTCGTCTGTTCCCGGATGCTTCGCCAGCACCGCCTCCAGCCGCTCGGCGAGGCCCGCGTCGCCGCCCGCGATGCGCACGTGCAGCAGCTGCCGGCGTGTCACCGGCAGGCACGCCGGGTCGTCCCACAGCCACGCCATGTCGGCGACGACCGACGCGACCTCGATCTCCGATTCGATTTCCGGCTCGACAGGGGGCGCGGCGCCCGCACCGGTGGCCCGCGTGCTGCCCGCGCGCGCGTCCACCTTGCCCTGCACCACGACCACCTTGTCGGGCTCGAACAGCAGCCGCACCTGCTCGAACACCCGAGGGAACAGCACGACGTCAACCGTGCCCGTCAGGTCTTCGAGCGTCGCGTACGCCATGATCTGGCCCTTCCTCGTCACGACGCGCCGTGCCTCGCGCACGAGACCGGCCACGCGAACCTCGGTGTCCTGCAGCGCGCTCGTGACCTCGACGGCCTGCGTGTCCGAGCGCTCGGCGAGCTCGCGGCTGATCCGCCGCAGCGGGTGGTCGCTCAGGTAGAGGCCGAGCAACTCCTTCTCGAGCCGCAGCTTGTCCTCTGACGCCATCGGCGCGATGTCGATCGAGAGGCCGTAATCGTTTTCGGCCACCTCGTCGGAGCCGACCATCTCGAGCAGTGACGTCTGCCCCGACTCGCGGTCGCGCCGCGTCTGCTCGGCGCGCGCCACCACCTTGTCGAGTGCGTAGAGCAAACGGGCTCGCTCACCCAGCGAGTCGCAAGCGCCCGACTGCACCAGCGACTCGAGGACGCGGCGATTCACGTCCTGGATGACAGAGGTGCGCTCGCACAGGTCTTCGAGCGACTTGAAGGCGCCGTCCGCGTCGCGCATCTCGACGATCGTCTCCACGGCGTGCCGGCCCACGTTTTTGATCGCCGCCAACCCGAACTGGATGCGGCCGACGCCCTTACCCTTCCCGTCTCCCGCAGGCGGGAGAGGGGAGATCGAGAAGTCGGCGAGCGAACGGTTGATGTCGGGCGCCAGCACCTCGATGCCGCGCGCGCGGCAGTCGACGATCGCGGTCGCCACCCGGTCCGCCGAGCCCTCCATGTTGATCAGCAGCGACGTCATGTACTCGAGCGGGTAGTTGGCCTTCAGATACGCGGTCTGATAGGCGATGAGGCCGTAGGCCGCCGAGTGCGCGCGGTTGAACCCGTACTCGGCGAACTTGGCGATGCTGTCGAACAGTGCCTCCGCGGTGGCCTGCGGGATGTCGCGCTCGAGCGCGCCGGCCACGAACTTCGTGCGCAGCTTGGCCATCTTGACCTTGTCCTTCTTGCCCATCGCCGCGCGGAGGATGTCGGCCTCGCTGAGCGAGAAGCCCGCTATCTCGCGGGCGGCCATCATGACCTGCTCCTGGTAGATCATCACCCCGTACGTGTCGCGCAGGATCGGCTCGAGCCGCTCGTGCATGTACTCGATGCGCTCGCGCCCCTGCTTCCGCGCGATGAACGCGGGGATGTTCACCATGGGCCCGGGCCGGAACAGCGCGACCGCGGCGGAGACGTCCTCGAACGACTGCGGCCGCATGTCGAGCAGCATCCGGCGCATCCCCGGACCTTCAAGCTGGAACACGCCGTGCGTGTCCGCGCCGGCGATGAGCTCGTAGGTCCTGGCGTCGTCGAGCGGGATGGCGTCGATGTCGACGTCGAGGCCGCGCGTCTGCTTCAGCAGTCGCAGGCACGTGGCGATGATGTCGAGGTTCTGAAGTCCGAGGAAGTCGATCTTCAGCAGGCCGATGTCGCCAACGGCCTTCATGTCGTACTGGGTGACGACCGCGTCGCGACCGGGGCTGAGCTGCAGCGGCGTGAAGCGCACGAGCTGCTCAGGTGCGATGACCACGCCGGCTGCGTGCGTGCTGACGTTGCGCGAAACGCCCTCGAGCGTCCTCGCCACGTCGATCAGCCGCTTCTGGTCCTCGTTCGACTCGTACGCCTCGCGAAAGTCGGGGACCTCTTTCATCGTGTCCTCGAGCGACTTGGAGCGGCCCTGCCACACGGGCACGAGCTTGGCCAGGCGATCCGTGTCGCGCAGAGGCACCTCGAGCACGCGGCCCACGTCGCGGATGGCCGCCTTGGAGGCCATCGTGGTGAACGTGATGATCTGCGCCACGCGGTCGGCGCCGTACTTCTCGGAGACGTACTTGATGACTTTCTCGCGTCCCTCGACCGAGAAGTCGCAGTCGATGTCGGGCATCGAGACCCGGTCGATGTTGAGGAACCGCTCGAAGATGAGACCGTGCTGCAGCGGATCGATGTTGGTGATGCCGAGGCAGTAGGAGACGAGGCTGCCGGCGGCGCTGCCGCGTCCGGGGCCGACGACGATGCCATTCTTGCGCGCGAAGTTGTAGAAGTCCCAGACGATCAGGAAATAGGACGCGTAGCCGGTCTGGGCGATGACCGACAGCTCCACGTCCGCCCGCTCCTTGGCGGCCGGCGCCGGCGTCGCGCCGTAGCGCCACTTGAGCCCGTCCTCCACGAGTCGGGCCAGGTACTGGTCCGGTTGGAGGCCGTCCGGCACGTCGAACGGCGGCAGCAGGGTGGCCCCGAGCTTCAGCTTCAGGTCGACCATGTCGGCCACGTCGATGGTGGCCGCCAGCGCGTCCGGCATGTCGGCGAACGAGCTCGCCATCTCCTCGGCCGTCTTGAGGTAGTTCTCCTGGGTCGAGAAGCGCCAGCGGTTGGGATCGTTGAAGCGCGCGCCCGTCTGCAGGCAGAGCAGCACGTCGTGCGCCTCCGAGTCGTGGCGGTGGACGTAGTGCAGGTCGTTGGTGGCGCAGAGCCGAAGGCCGAACTCCTTGCCCAGCCCGACCAGCGCCTCATTGACGCGGTCCTGCTTCTCGATCCCGTGGCGCTGCACCTCGAGAAGGAAGTGGTCCTTGCCGAAGATGTCGCGGTAGGCCGCGACGGCCTCCCTGGCGCCGTCGAGGTCGTTGTCGCTTATCCGCCCGGCGACCTCGCCCTGCAGGCAGCCCGAAAGTGCGATGAGGCCTTTCGAGCGTTCGGCCAGGATCTCCTTGTCGATGCGCGGCCGGTAGTACATGCCCTCCATCTGCCCCACGCTGCACAGGCGCATGAGGTTGACGTAGCCCTCGTGGTCGGCCGCAAGCAGGGTGAGGTGACTCGGGTCGCGGTCGACCCGGCCCTCCCTGAGCAGCCGCGAGCGGGGCGCGACGTAGACCTCGCAGCCGACGATGGGCTTGATCCCGGCGTCCTTGCACGCCTTGTAGAAGTGGATGGCGCCGTACATGACGCCGTGGTCGGTGAGGCCGATCGCGGGCATCCCGAGCTCGGCCGCCCGCCCGACCATGGCGGGGATGCGGCTCGCCCCATCGAGCAGCGAGTACTCGGTGTGGTTGTGGAGGTGGACGAAGGTTTTCGGGGCGTGCGGCATCGTTAGATTGAGGGTGTGGCGGAACCCCGCCGCTAGTCTACCCGCGGTGAGACTCCGCGCCGCCGCCGACCGCGACCAGGCCACGATTCGCCGCATCGTTCGGGCGGCCGGCATCAACCCGACGAGCCTCCAGTGGCAGCGGTTCATCGTCGCCGAGGAGCGCGGCGAGATCGTCGGCGTCGGTCAGGTCAAACCTCACCGCGACGGCACCCGAGAGCTGGCTTCGATCGCCGTCGTTCCCGAGAGGCAGGGCCGCGGGCTCGGAAGCGAGATCATCAACGCGCTCATCGCTCGCGAGCACGGCGAGGTGCTGCACCTCA
>DASSLR010000070.1:0-61565 GCA_035689345.1 Candidatus Dormiibacterota bacterium | reverse complement strand
TCGAATCCGCGCTCGCCGTCGCGGATCGCGCCTACATCTTCGAGCACGGTTCCATCGCCCACGAGGCGCCCGCCGAAGAGCTGAAGCGCGATCGCGGCCTGATCTCCGGCTCGTACCTCGGGTCGGCGCCGGAACCCACCGAAGCGATCGAAGTGGCAGCGGGCAACGGCAACGGCAACGGCCACCACCGCGTCACCGATCCTCAGCTGATGGAAGTGCTGTCGATGAGGGTGCCCGCCGAAGTGAAGCGGGCGCTGGAGGAGCGCGCGGAGCGCGAGGGCCGGACAGCCGGGGCGATCGCGCTGGAGCTCCTGGAGGAGGTCGACCACACGCCATGAAGGTGCACATTCCGCGCCGTCTGGCCGGCGCCGTCGCGCTCGCGTTCCTGCTCAGCGCACCGGTGACCGCGATGGCGCAGGTCCCCGCGGGCATCGGCAGCTTCGTCAGCTACGGCTACGGCACCGGCGTCCACACCATCGGCAGCACGACCGCCTTTCCCAACTTCGACCAGGGCGCGGTCAACAACCGCTACCCGCTCGCGCAGGTCGAGCAGGACGCGTCGCCCTCGTCCGCCGCGCGCGCGTCGTTCTCCGACACGGGGCCGCTGGCGGCCACCGCCGGTTCGCAGTACAACCAGGGCTGCAGCGCGGGCAACCCGCCACCGCCGCCGAGCGCGTGCAGCAACCCGAACAACTCGGTGCCTTACGCGAACTCCAACTATCCCGGCGGTCCGGACAACGCGCACGTCGACTCGTGCGGCGGACAGTCCAGCTGTCCATCGGCCCACGCCGACAGCGATGCATCAGAGCTCGCGGCCAACGCGTCAGGCGTCTACGCCGGAGGGGGAACGCAGCCGTTCAGCGGCGCCTCCTCGGAGAGCCACACGTACGTGACTTCGGCCGGTGTGCTCACGGTGATCACGCATTCCGAGGTGCAGAACTTCGTCATCGGCACGGTTTCCATCTCCAAGGTCGTCGTCGACACGGTCGCGACGGCCACCAACGGCTCCGCCAGCGCCGACGCCCACATCGTGGTCGGCTCCGTCACCGTCAACGGACAGCCGGTGTCCATCAACGGCGACGGCGTCACGGTGGGACCGCAGTCGGCCTCGTGCCCGTCGCCGCCCACCGGACCGGTCCCGGTGCCGGTGCCCGGAGGCCCGGTGCCGAGCCCACCGAGCGGTGGCGGCGGCATCGTTCCGAGCCCGCCGGCGCTGCCCGGCGCGCACACAGGTTGCGTGCCTCCAACCGACGCGACCTACATCAAGATCTTCGCGGTCGCGCCGGAGAGGTCCGTCAATGGAACACACGCGACCATCCTGGCGTCCGGCTTGCACATCCTGGTCACGCACCCGACACCGGGCCCGGGCGTGCCCCAGCAGTCGACCGAGTACGTGCTCGGTGAGGGCTACGCCGACGCGGGCACAGGCAGTGGGGGCGGCGGATTCCCGGGAGGCGGCTTCGGCTTCACGGGCGGTGACTTCGGTTTCAACGGGCCGGGCCCCGACAACGGCGGCCTCGGCAGCCCGAACTCGGCGGCCAACGTGGCGCGCGAGATCTTCGCCAACCGCTGGTGGCCGCTGGTCCTGCTCTTCCTGACGCTCGAGGCGCTCATCCTCGGCTCCGCGGCCGCGTGGGTCTGGGCGCGCAACGCGCCGAAAGAGGACGTCGCGGACGAGGTCCTTTCGCCATGAGCACCGTCGCGTGGCACGTCTCGCGCATGCGCAAGCGCAAACCCGCCACCACCAGCAAGGCTTTCTGCGAGCTCGACGGCTGGAGCTTCGATCCGCGCTACACCGAGGGCAAGTGCCCGATCTGCGGCTGGGTCGCGCCGGGCGCGCCCGAGGCTCCGCTGTGGCTCACCCTCGCGCGTCGCTTCGAGTGGGAGATGGCGGGACTGCTCGTGCTGCTGGCGTTGATGGTCGTCATCGCGCTGGCCGTGGTCCATGCCGCCGGCTACCGGCTCCCGTGGTTCGGCGCCCCTGTGCACGCGGCGCCGGGGACCATCGCATCCCAGGCGCGAACCAACGTCACGGCCTCGCCCTCAGCGCACGTGTCTGCGTCGGCCAAACCGTCGAGCAGCCCGAGCAAGAAGCCCTAGCAGTTCCGGCGTCGCTAGAATCCGGCCGCGGTGCCGCGTCCCGTTCGCCTCTTTCTGCTCGCCGTCGTCGCGGCCGTTGCCGCGGCGCTCGTGCCGGTCGCGGCCGGCGCCCATTACGAACGGCCCACGCATTTTCCTGACGGCAGCGGCCATGTCCCCGTGTACAGGACGTCGGGACCGCACCTGCTCGTGTGCAAGCAGGACGACTCCGACTTCGCGGCGCGCATCGCCTCGTTTTCGGACCAGCTCAAGGCTCTGAATCGCACCCTGTACGCGGAGTGCCTGCAGGGCGGATATCGCGACCTCCAGGCCGCCGTCGACCACGTGGTGCAGGCGGGCACGACCATCTACGTGCTGCCCGGGCTCTACCGGGAAGAGCCGAGCCTGCTTCCGGAGTCCGACGCCTGCAACCACCTCGATGCGCCGCGCGCCCCAGCTCCGGCCGGGTACCAGATCCTGAGCTACGAGCAGCAGAAGGCGTGTCCGCACCAGCAGAACCTGGTCGGCATCTTCGGCGTCAAGGACCTGCAGATCGAAGGCACCGGCGCAGCACCGTCCGACGTCGTTTTCGATGCCCAGTTCCAGAAGCTGAACGTCATTCGCGGAGACCGCACCAACGGCCTCTACCTCCGCAACTTCATCGCGGAGCGCTCGACGTTCAACGCCGTGTACGTGCTCGAGACCGACGGCTTCGTGATCGACGACGTCATCGGCCGGTGGGACGTGGAGTACGGCTTCCTGACGTTCGCCTCCGACCACGGCCTGATCACCAACTGCGAGGCCTACGGCAACGGCGACTCCGGCATCTATCCCGGAGGCACGTCGGACATCAACCGCACTCGAGGATTCGACGTGCCTCGGTACGCGATCGAGGTTAGCCACTGCCGCAGCCATGGCAACAACATCGGCTACTCGGGCACGGGTGGCGATTCGGTCTGGGCCCACGACAACGAGCTCGATCACAACCAGTCGGGCGCGTCGATGGACAGCCTGTTCCCGAATCACCCCGGCCTGCCGCAGAACCACGCCCTGTTCGAGCACAACCTCATCCACTCCAACAACTCGAACTTCTACGGCGCCGTGCGCGACGGCACGTGCACCCGTCCGTATCTGCAGCGCGGGATCGAGAACGGGATCGTGTGCCCGAACCCTGGCGTGCCGGTCGGCGCCGGCGTGCTCGTGATCGGAGGCAACTACGACGTCTTCCGCGACAACTGGGTGTACGACAACTGGCGCGTCGGCTTCGTGCAGACCTGGGTGCCGGGCTGGGTGCGCAACGACTTCCAGTGGTCCGCGCAGGAGGAGACGTCCAACTTCGACCGCTACGAGGGCAACCACATGGGCACGAGCCCGGACGGCAGTTCGATGCCCAACGGTCTCGATTTCTTCTGGGACGGACAGGGCATCGGCAGCTGCTGGCAGACGGACCATCCGACCGGGGTGGAGCCGCTGACGCTCCCCTCCTGCTCGACGTGGGCGCCTGTGAAGCGCCTGCTGGACGACCCGAACAAGCTGATCATCTTCGGCCTCTGCGGGAGCTACGACATGGGCTCGCGGACGCTGCCGCTCGGGTGCAGCTGGTTCGACACTCCACCGCGCCCGGGCAGCGGGGGTGGAGTGTTGCTCGACATTCAGCTGGTCGGCCCCGGCGTTCAGCTGCTCGCGGTGGCGCTGCTTTTCCTCGTCCTGATCCGCAGGAAACCTGACCGTGACGCCATCGACCTCATCGCGTTCGGCGCGGCCCTTGCCGGCGCCCTCGTCTCGCTAGTTGCCGGCGTCGAGCAGTTCTGGTACCTCTCCGCGGCCGGCATCGCCGTGCTGGGCATCGGCTGGCTCGTGGCGGGACGCATGATGCCGACTCGCAGGCTCGCGATCCTCACGGTCTGTCTTGGCGCGGTGGCGCTGCTGGAGGCGGTCGACAGCGGAATCGTGATGCTGCCTCTGCCGGCCGGGGCGGTCTGGGTGCGGCTGGTCCTCGAGATCATCTGGATCGGCTGGACCTCAATCGCGCTCATAGGCGGCGGGCGGAAGCGGTCGATCGCTGCTCAGCCGCGCGTTCAGCAGCCGGCGGAAGAGCCTGTCGTCGGCAGCGTCAGGCTGATCGAGGCGTACGCGATCGACGACGCGTAGTTGTCGAGGCGCGCGTAGGGCGCGTCGTTCTGGGTGACCTCGAGGCGAATCCGATGTCCCGCGGCGAACGTCCAGCCGCTGCCGAGCAGCGCGTAGCCGATCGAGGCGGCGCCGGGCGGCGATCCGTTCCAGCGGTACACGCCGCGCGTGACGAGCGTGACGCTGCCGTCCTGCGCCACGTCCCACAGGCGCGCGTTGACCTCGGCGTCGGTGCCGGCGATGGTGGCGTTCACCGCCAGCATCGGCTGGCCGAGCATCGTGAACGCCGTGCACACGGGGAACGTCCATGAACTCATCGCGCCGTTCGCCGGCAGGGTCCCCGGCAAAGTGATGCAGCCGCCCCGCTGGCCGTTGCCGATGTAGAACACGAGCGGGTCGGTGGCCGCTCCGGCCGCGGAATCTGACGGCGCCGAGGCGGTCGCGTGTCCGGCTTCGCTCGAGCCGAATGTCGCGCGGCCCGGCTCGATGGCCGTCAGGCTCGAGCCGGAGAACACAGCTCCCGCGGACGCGCCGCAGTTGACCAGCTGCTCCTGGTAGACGGCTCCTGGCAGGCCACCGCCCTCGCCCATGTAACGGCCGATGAACGCGGCGGCCTTCGCGTTGATCACACGCCATTCGGAGAACTTCATGTTGTTCGCGGGCGGGTGGCCGAGGTCGGACGCGTAGAAGAATGCCGGCCAGCCCGGGTCGGCGGCGCGAAGCTTCTCGATCATCGACGCGCCCTGCGACTCCGGGAACAACGCGTCGGTCCAGCCCTGCATGTCGAAGACCGGAGTCTCGGTGCGCGCCGCGACGTCGGTGGTGATGAGGCCCGACTGGTAGTAGGCCGAGCGGAACCGCGTGATCTGGTCGATGATCGCGGGCGCGTACGTGCTCTCGGCCGGCGTCTCGCCCGCCGCTATCTCCGTGTGCCACGTGGTCAGGTCGGCCGTCGGGTCCTGGCTGGGCGCCGCGTAGCGCGCGCTCGACGCGCCCGACGCATACAGGTATTCGACGTACGACTGCTTGTCGATGCCGTATGGCGACGTGCGGTCGCCGTTCGGGCTGGTCACGCCGTCGGACGCGCGGCCGTTTGGCAGCAGGGCGTCGACCAGGTCGGTCCACGGGTACTTGGGCGCGGCCACGGCGACGTGCATGGCGACGCCGGCCGGCGACCTCCACGGCACGAGCGCTCCACTCGGCGTCATCACGCGGTTGGCAAGCAGCGCGAGAAGCCACGACTGGCCGCCGCCGTAGGAACCGCCGCTGACCGCGATGCCCGGCCTGGCGACGCCCGCGTCGACGAGCACGCCGGCGAGGAACTGCGTGTCGTGCGCCTCCCAGCGCATGTCCGAGAGGTGCGTCCATCCGGTCGCGCACGCCGGGCTTGCCGCGTTCGGGCTCCCCGGGCCGCACGAGCCGTGGAATCCGCGCGCCGTGTAGTTCAACACCGCGTAGCCGCGATGCGCGAAGGCCACGTTGTTGTAGTTGCACTTGTCCGCCGAGCCGGAGTCGCAGAAATCGGCGCTTTCCCAGTCGGTCTTCGAGTTGCCCCAGCCGTGCATCATCACGAGCAGCGGGTAGCCGCCTGCCGGCGCGGCCGTCGCGGGCAGCGTGAGGTCGACGTCGAGCGGGACGCCGTCGAAGCTCGGCACGAAGCCCGTGCACATCCGGTACACGAACGCGTCGACGCTGTCGGACCGGCCCTGGCAGGTCGCGAGCAGAGGCATCGACGACGCGTGGGCGGAGGTCGGCGCCACGGCGATGGCGGCGGTCGTGAGCGCGCCGGCCAGCAAGGCGATCCTGTGCCGCCAGGTCATCGGTAACTGATACGCGCGGGTATCGGCGACTACCCGGTCAGCGCTTGAGCCGCACCTCGAGGCCGTCCCGCGCCTGCCTCACCTCGACGTCACCAGCCCGCACCCGCATGCCCGCGGCGTCGCGCCTCACGATGACCGAGCCGTCGAAGATCAGCTCCTCGAACTGCTCGCGGTTCTTGCCGGCCATGCGCACGATCACCCCGCCGGGGCTGGTCCAGACGCCCTGGCCCGACGACCGGAAGCCGTCGGTCACGAGCTCGCCGACGCGTTCCGGCATCGTGGGTGGCGGCGGCACGACGCGCAGCACGGGCTTGCGCGGAGCTTGCGCCGCCGGCGCCTTCTCGCCCGGCCTGGCGGCGGGCCTGCGCGCGCGCGCCTGCTCGAGCGACAGGCGCAGGAGCTCCGAGCCTTCCTCGGACTCGAAGAACGCGGACGAGATCCGGCTCTGGTCTCGCGACCTTCTTATGCAGTTGGCGCAGTCGGCCGGCATCTCGGACGCCGCGAACGCGCCTTCACCGAGAACCTGCCCGCACAGGGTTGTCACCGGCCCCTTGCGGGGCACGCGCGGCGTGAGGTGAATCCGCCCGCCGGTCTTGCGCTGCACCGACTCCAGCCGCACCAAGGCCATTCGAGTATGCGATGGCCGCAAGCCTGGCGACGATGGCCTCGGTCAGGTGGCCCCTGACCGACAGGGTGGTGCGGCGACGCGCGATGTCGTTCGCGGTGACCGCCCACTCGGAGCGGACCGCATACATGGCCTGCGCCCACACGTCGGGACCGCCGGGATGGATCCTCACCAGGCCGTCGGGCATGGTGGCCGCGAGGTCGAGCACACGGCCGGCCTCGTCGCCATAGAGACGCTCGAGGTGGTCCGCCACGTCGGGTTCGAGACCGCATCCGGCGACGCGCGGGCTCCAGCCCGTGCCGGGCAGCCGGCTCGAATCGGGCACGAGGACCCGCAGCCGGTCGTCGCGCACGCGGCTGAGCGCGTGGAGCGCGATCAGTCGGTGCGTGGTGAGCTTGCCGCCGGCCACGGAGATCAGCCCGTAGCGGCTGACGTCGATGACGTGGTCGCGCCGCGCGTCGGCGACGTTGCCGTCTCCCACCGGCAGCGCCCGCAGACCGGCGATCTCGAACCGGACGCGGTCGGGTTTGAGCACGTCGGGCGGCAGAAACCTCGAAGCCTCGTCCAGCACGGTGCGCGCGTCCGACTGCGTCACCTCCACGCGCGACGGGTCGCCCGTGAACAGCGTGTCGGTGGTGCCGAGCATGAGCATGCCCTGCCACGGGATGCCCAGCGACACGCGCCCGTCGCCCAGCGGCAGCGCGACGCCGGCCTTCCACTCGCTCTCCAGCGGGGCGAGCAGGTGCACGCCCTTGCTGAGGCGCACGAGCTCTGCGCTGTTTGGGTCGTCGAGCCGGCGCACGCGGTCCACCCAGGGACCGGTCGCGTTGATGACGTGCCGCGCGTGCACCTCGATCGCGCCGTGCGAGCCGGTGTCGACGGTGACCGCGCCTCCGCGGTTGTGGCGAAGGTCGAGGCCGGTGACCTTTGCGTGATTGAGCACGAGGGCGCCGGCCTTCGCCGCCGCCTTCACGGTCGCGAGGACCAGCCGCGCGTCGATGGTCTCCGCCTCTTCGAACACGCCGCACATGACCAGGCCGTCGGTGCGCAGCGGAGGCACGAGGCCGCGCGCGGTGGCCGGCCCGATCAGCCCGGCGTGGCCGCCGCGGCCGGCGAGCGAGCGGTACAGCAGGATGCCGGCGGCGATCATGCCGGGTCCCTTCGCGGCGCCGCGATACGAGGGCAGCAGGAACGGTATCGGGCGCACGAGGTTCGGCGCGACGGACTCGAGCAGCACGGTCCGCTCGCGTTGCGACTGGCGCACGAGCGCGATGTCGCCCATCGGGAGGTAGCGGAAGCCTCCGTGCACCAGCTTCGACGAGGCGCTGGAGGTGGCGCCGCCGAAATCGCCCGCGTCGACGAGGGCGGTAGCCAGTCCGCGCCGCGCGGCCTCGAAGGCGATGCGCGCGCCGATGATGCCGCCGCCGATCACCAGCAGCTCGAGCTCGCCGCGATGCAGGCGCTCGACGGTCTCAGGCCGCTGCATGTGCGTAGACCTCCGCCGCGACCGCGTTGCCGATCCGCTCGAGCGAGCCCGGCGGCAGCTCCGGATACGCCGGCAGAAACACCAGGCGCGACATGACCTCGCGCGCCAACAGGGGCTCGAGCTCCGGCCGGTCCGCCGGCGCGGCGATCGCGTTGACGCTGCTCGCCTTGCGCGCCGCGTCGAAGCCGGCGGCGCGCACCGCTTCGATGAGTGCGGCTGGATCCTGTGCCGTCACGGGAAAGAGCCAGTGCGTATGGTCGAGCGCGCGACCGCCCACGTGCATGCCCGGCGGCAGCATGGCCGCGAGTCGCTCGCCGGCGGCGGCCCGCGCGTCGAGCCGCCTGTAGTCGAAGTGCTCGAGACGGTGCTGGAGCAGTCGCAGGAGCGGCGCGCCGGGCCGCTGCTCGAGGCGCTTGACGAGCGCGTCAGTGGTGCCGGCCGGGAAGGCGCGCACCGCGGAGTTGACGGTGCGATCGAAGTCCTCGCCGGCCGCGCGCGCGAGCAGCGCGTACGGAGCCGGCCGCGTCAGCGAGACGAACGCCGAGGTCTGCGCGAGACGCTTCAGGTGCGACGACCGGCGCTGCGGAGGCCATCCGGCCTGGAGGGCGCGCAGCTGCCGCAGCAGGGGCGCGTTCCTGACCGTGAAGAGAGCACCTCCGAGCGCCGTCGCCGTCTTGAGGATGCCGAAGCTGAACATGGAGACGTCCGCCAGCGGGTTGCCGGTGTCGAGCGGGCCGCGAAAGGCCTGCGCGCAGTCCTCGACCAGGAGCACGCCGCGGCTCTCGCACATCTCCCACGCCAGGTCGAGGTCAGCAAGACCGCCGAACAGGTGGGCAACGACGAGCATCCGCGTGCGGGGGGTTATCGCTCGCATCAGTGCGTCGGGGCGAGGCGCGAGCGTGCCCCGGTCGAGGTCGACGGGGACCGGAACTAGCCCGTGGTGCTCCACGAGCCGCGGCATGTCCGGGTGCGTCACGGCGGAGAACACCACCTCGCTGCCGGGCGGCAGGTCGAGCGCGCTCAGGAGGAGGTGGAAGCCGCTCCGGACCGAGTAGGCCGCCAGGCCCTGGCCGGCCGGCGACCACAGGCGCTCCAGCTCAGCGGCCGCGCTCTCGGGGTGAGAAGCCGTCATCGCGGCCAGGCCGGCCGCGAGGTGCGACGGCTCGATGTCGAGCCGGTGTCGGGCGTAGAGGTGCTGCATGGCTCGCAGCCTCTCGCCAGGCGGGTATCAGAGTCAGTTCCGTTCGAGTTTCAATTTGAGTCTCAGGCGTTCGCCGCCCGCCTGGCCTCGATCAGCTTCTTCACGATGGGGCTGGGCTCAGCCGGTTGCCAGGTCCGGTAAGCCTCCTGGAGAGGGACCGGCCACTCGAGGTCGAGGTCGACCCTGGTGCCGCACGAGCCGCCTCCCGCCAGCACGCGCAGGGCGAGCTCCAGCACCGTCCGCTGCATCGCCTTGTCACCCGGCATCCCGAAAGCGTGGCCGAAGGGGAACTCCACACCCAGGATTCGCGGCGCCAGGCGCTCTGCGGCCACCGCGGGCATCATCGTGACCACCACGGTCGGGACCCCGGCTCGTTCGATCCAGCGTGCCAGCACGGGCACGTTCGCGCAGCAGTCTGGTCAAGCCGGCGCGAGGATCAGCCCATCGACCCGGTCCGCGTGCAGCGAGGCCGCGATCTCGGGCGCCGTCTTGTCGCGCCAATCGTGAAGGTGGCGGTCCTGGTAGCCCATGACCGCGAAATGGGTCTGGGCGGCCGCACCGATGACCTTCTCGTCCGCCAGCTGCGCGAGCAAGCGGCTCGGCAGGGCGATTTCTGGATCGGCCTGGACGTCGGCGGTGTTGATGTGCAGATGCGAGACGCCAAGGTCGTGCGACCCGGCGCCGGCGGGGATCGCCCGCCATGACGGGTCGCCCCACTCCGGGCGCGCCCGCTCTGCCTCCACGTCGAAGGGCTGCTGCTCGTCCCGCATGTAGACACCGGCCGACGTGAGGAGCGCGATCTTCGCCTCGCTCAAGCGCTTCGCAAACGGCGTCCACACCGGCTCCTCCTCGCTCCGAAACGGCCCGCGGCCTTCATAGAGGGGACGGAAGCTGCGAGGCAGGAAGCGATAGCTGTCGACGATCACGTGACCCGAAACATCTTGCACTGGTGACCGTTTAACTCGCAGCACGGCTCCCGTCATGGTGGGCAAAGGAGGTGAGAACCATGAACACCTGGAAGCGTCTCCTGCAGGTGCTGCTGGTCGGAGCGGCAGTTGCGGGCGTACTCATGATTCAGGCGAGCGGCTCGGGCGGCGGCGTGCTGACGCGGCCCTATAGCAGCTCGCGATAGAACCGATGGTCGATCGCGTGGCCTTGCTCCCAGGCCACGCGGTCGCTTTACGCGCCGGGCGCGGGCCGGATCGGACCAACTGATCGCTTACAGCGAGGCGAGAAACTCCTCGATCGCTTTGTTGACGGGCTCCGGGTGGGTGATGTTGCTCGAGTGGCCCGCGCCTTCGATTCTCACCACGCCACGACACCCGCTGAGGTTCGCGCACAGCTTCTCGGCCAGCGCCATGTCTATGGCCACGTCCTCGGTGCCGTGGATGACGAGCGCTGGGGCGTGGATCTCGCCGAGTCGCGACGTGATGTCGTCACGGTCCATCAGCGTGCGGTAGATCGGCGTCAGCTTCGAAGCGTCGAGGGCCTTCCACTTGGCGATCCAGTCCGCCGACTCGGGGCGCTTGTTGCCGACGATGATGGCCGCCACCATCTCCAGCAGCTGATCGCTCGCTCCGGACGAGGTCCACACGTCGTGCATGGCGTCGTACTGCGGGACCTTGTCCGGATCCTCGAGTCCCGACTGGGTGTCGATCAGGACGAGGCCGGCGACGCGGTCGGGATACCGGAGGGCGAAGCGCAGCGCGATCATCCCGCCCTGGCTCATGCCGCCCACCACCGCGCGCTTGACGTCGAGGTGGTCGAGGAGCGCCGCCAGGTCGTCGGCCAGGTCCCAGTAATCGAAGGCCTCATCCGACATCACGGTGCCGCCATGGCCGCGCGCGTCCCACGTGATCACGCGGTGGCGAGGCCGCAGCTGGCGAGCCTGGGCGTCGAACATCGAGCTGTCCTGCAGGAAGCCGTGGCCCAGCACCAGCGAGAGCCCGGCGCCACCGGTGTCCTCGTAGTGGATGCGCTGACCGCGCAGAGTGACCGCCGGCACGCTGGCAGCCTACTCGGTTCTAATTCAGAGGATGAGCACGAAGATCAGCAAGGCGAAGCTGGAGCAGGCGGCCTCGTTGATGGCCAGGCACGGGCTGGACTGCTGGATCGTCTCCTTCGCGCGCGAGACGGGCAACAGGCAGGAGCCGCTCGAGTACCTGGTCGGCTCGAAGATCACGTGGCCCAGCGCGTTCGTCCTGCACCGCGACGGCCGCACGGTCGCGATCGTCGGCACCGGCGACGTCGGCCAGGTGAAGGGCGCGGGCATCTGGGCCGACGTGCGCGGCTACGTGGCCTCGCCCCGCGAGGAGCTGGTGAAGCTGTTCGACGAGTGGAAGCCGCAGAAGATCGGCGTCACGTGGAGCGAGGACGACGACACGTCCGACGGCATCACCTACGGCATGTACCGGATGCTCGAGTCACTGCTCAAGGACACGCCGTACGCCGGCCGGCTCTCGCCCGCGGGACGGCTCGCCGGCGAGGTCCGCGGGCGCAAGCTGCCCGACGAGATCGAGGCCATCCACTCGGCCATCGCGGCCACCGAGGACCTCTTCAAGAGGATCGAGTCCTTCCTCCGGCCCGGCATCACCGAAAAGCAGCTGCAGCGGCAGGTGCAGAAGTGGATCCACGAAGCCGGATTCGGCCTCTCCTGGGAAGAGGACATGAACCCGATCGTCGACTTCGGGCCGCTCCGCGCGCCGATGGGGCACAGCCTGCCCGGCGACACCGCGCTCGCGCCCGGACACCTCATCCACGTCGACATGGGACTGCGGCGCGATGGCTACGCGTCAGACCTGCAGCGCACGTGGTACTGGCTGCGCGACGGCGAGACCGAAGCGCCGGAGCCGGTGCGCAAGGCGTTCGCCGCGACTCGCGACGCGCTCGACGCCGGCATGGCCGCACTGCGACCCGGGAACGCCGGTCACGAGGTCGACGCGCAATCGCGCGCGACGGTGATCAAGCACGGCTACCCGGAGCCGCAGTTCGCATTCGGCCATCCGGTCGGCCAGGTGGCCCACGACGGCGGCGCCACGCTTGGCCCGCGGTGGGAGCGCTACGGGAAGAGCCCGGAGGTCCTGGTCGAGCCGGACAACGTGTTCGCGGTGGAGATGGACATCGAGGTTCCGGGCTACGGCCTGATCGGGCTCGAGGAAGAGGCGCTGGTCGGGGAGAAGGGCGCGCAGTACCTGTCCAACCCGCAGCGCGAGCTGTGGCTGCTGCCCCGACGCTGAGCTAGTCGCGAGCGCCCGCGAGGCGCCACACGTTCACCGGCAGCGCGGCCGCCAGCCCGCCGATCGCGGCCACCAGCATCGCGGTGCGAGTGCTCGATGCCCCCGCCACCGCTCCCGCGGCCAGGGACGCGATGGGGATCGGTCCCCACGCGGCGACGCGCATCACGCTACCCGTCCGGCCCAGCAGCTGCGAGGGCGTGGTCGACTGCCTGTACGCTCCCGCGCTCACCGTCCACGTGACCGCGGCAAAGCCGTAAACGAACAGGCCGGCAGCGGTCATCGGCACGGCGAGGCCCGCCGGGGCCAGCGCGATGGGGAAGCCTGACACCGCGATCAGCGTGACGGCGATCGCCAGCGTGGTGGGAAGGCTCGCGCGCTTGCCGATCGCGCCGACCGCGAACGCCCCGGCGAGGAATCCCGCTTCGCCGATCGACAGCACGACCCCGACGATCGACGGCGCCAGCCCCACGACCCGCACCAGGTGCAACACCAGGACGGTGCTGATCATGCGCAGGAAGAGGTTGGCCAGGAAAGTCGATCCGGCGAACGCGCGCAGGCTTGGCCTCGACGCGACGTAGCGCACGCCCGCCGCGACCTCCGTGAGCATGCCTTTCTGCTCCTCGGGTTTTGGCGTCTCCTCGCGGTGAGCGATCGTCATCAGCAAGCCCGCCGAGACGAGGAACGAGATGGCGTCCACCAGGAGCGCAAGGGGCGCGCCCGCGGCCGTGACGAGCAACGCGCCGACAGCCGGCCCGAGCACCGAGGCGCCCTGCTCGCTCACCTGGAGCCGCGAGTTGGCGGCCAGAAGCGAATCACGATCGACCAGCTCGGGCAGGTAGGACCCGTGGGCGACGTCGAAGACGACGGTCAGGGTTCCGGCGACGAACGCGACCGCGTAGAGGTGCGCCATCGAAAGGACGCCTGAGGCATATGCGATCGGGATCGAAGCGATGACCGCGGCGCGGACCAGGTCGGCGGCGATGAGCAGCGGGCGCCGGCGCACGCGATCGGCCCACGCGCCGGCGAACAGCCCGAACAGCGTGAGCGGCAGGTAGGTCGCCGCCATCAGCAGGCCGACCTCCAGGGCGCCGGCCCGCAGCACCAGGATGGCGGTGATCGGCATGGCGAACGCGGTGACCTGGCTCCCCGCCGCGCTGACCGTGGCCGCCGCCCACAGGCGCATGAAGTCGGCGTTGCGCCGGAGTGGAATCGCGGCGACCGCCGGCGAGCTCATTCGGTCGCGGCTTCGAGCGCGGTCAGCACGCGAGCAAAGGCGGCCAGGTCGGCCGCGGTGGCCCGCGCCGCCACGGCCTGCTCCACGCCCGCGAGCAGCGCCGAGATGTCGGCGATGCGGCGCCGGCCTAGAGCGGTCGGCACGACTAGTGTCGATCGCCTGTCGACAGGATTCGGGGCGCGCCTGATCAGCCGGCGGCCCTCGAGGCGATCGAGGACGGCGCTCAGCGTGGTGGGCGGCAGGCCGAACGCCGACTGGAGGTCGCGTACCGCCGGCCTCATGCCGGCGGGGAGATGGTCGAGGTGGAAGAGCACCTGGGCCTCGATGTCGGTCAGGCCCGCGCCGGCCAGTTGCCGGCTCAGGTGTCGGGAGACCAGCTGGTTGGCGCGCTCGACTGCACGCAGCACTGGGAACCGGGCCATTTGAATTAGTACGATATCGCATTATGCGAAATCGCACAATGTGGAGGTCGGAACTACCGGGCCCTGTCCAGCCTCACCGCCTGCTTGATGTAGTCGCGCAGTGCGGACCTGTTGATCTCGTCGACATTTTTCATGTGCACGTTGCGCGCGCCCTTGCCCGTCCCTTTGAGCAGCCTGTGCTTGTCGTTGATACTGGTGCCGTCGCGAAATCCGACCGAGATCCCTGACTTGCCGGCGTTGATCCAGGCGACGGGCTTGTCGTACCGGTACACCGGCATGTTGTAGCTGATGACCTCCTCAGCGCCCGGCATGTTCTTCTTCAGCAAGCTGCGAAGCTCGGCCACGAGGTCGCGGTGCTGGGCGGGCACGTTCTTCGCGACCCACTCGTCGACGGTCATGCGGGCATTTTCGCAGCGCTCGCCGACTGCCAGGCGGCCATCACGGGCCACGGGTTGAAGATGCGCTTGATGCCCTGGAGCTCCCAGCGCCGCCCGCCGCAGAAGACGCCAAGGTTGGCCATCATGATCCCGCCGTACTGGGTCAGGCGGACCTGCGCGGCGTCGGCCGCAAAGACGACGCGCATCGTGGGGCTGTCGGCGGTGGCGAACTGGTAGAGCACGACGTGTGAGCGGGTGGCGGCCACCGCGAAATCCCGGCGCATGCCGGGAACGAAGCCACTCGGCGGCCACAGCGTGGTCTCGCCCGCGACCATCGGCTCGTCGGCGCCGAACAGCATCTCGGTGGCGACCTTGAGCTGCTCCAGTGACCACTCCCGGTATTCCTTGAACGCCCGCCACTGCACGACCATCACGTAGATCGCGGCCAGGTCCATCAGCAGTGCGCCACCGGGGACGACGGAGGCCGCGTAACTTCCCGCGAAGGCGTTGTCTCTGTTCCGAATGAGGCCGCGCGCATGCTCGAGCTTTCCAGAGCGCTCGAACTCGGTCGGCGGTGTCAGCTCGATCTCCGTGGACGGCCTCCACGAAGCGCCGTCCCACCACCAGAACCCGTCGGGCGAGAATTCGCGCATGCCGGTCGCAGTATGGCCGTGAACTCGCCCACTGGGACCTGGCATTACGGGCTCATCGCGCGATGGTGGGCCGAGTTCAACGTCGCCGAGCCGCACGAGCTCGCCTTCTTTCGCACAGCGATTCAACGGTTCGGTGAGCCTGTGCTGGACCTCGGCTGCGGCACGGGGCGGATCCTGCTGCCGCTGCTCGCTGAAGGCTTCGACGTCGACGGCGCGGACGTCTCGCCCGACATGATCGCGGAGGCGCGGCGGCTGGCCGAAGCGAGAGGCCTCGAGCCTCGACTGGCGGTGCAGCCGATGCAGGAGCTCGCGCCCGACCGCTCCTATCGAACGATCTACGCGTGCGGTGCGTTCGGCATCGGCACCACCCCCGATCAGGACAGAGAAACGCTGCGGCGGGTGCACGCGGCGCTAGAGAGCGGCGGCGCATTCCTCATCACCGATCACGAGCTGCCGCGCCCGGGAAGGCAACCCCGAGATTGGCCCGAACGAGGCGAACGCCGCCGGCTGGCGGACGGCGACGAGATCGAGCTCGTCGGCCGCCTGGCCGCGGTAGAAGGTGCTCCGCAGCGGCTCACACGCGAGATCCGAGCGCGTCTCTGGCGAAACGGTGAGCTGCGCACGGAGGAGTCGGGGCGGCTCACCGAGACCGACTATTCGGTTGCGGAGTTGGAGCAAATGCTCCGCGAAGCGGGTTTCGACGACCTGCGCGTCACCGCCAACTACACAGACAGGGACCCGACCGCCGACGACGAGATGGTCAGTCTCGTGGCGCGGAAGCGGCCGTGAAGGCAGTCGTCTACGACCGGTACGGACCGCCCGACGTGCTGCACTTCGAGGACGTTCCGCGGCCGGAGCCGAAGGACGACGAGATCCTCATCAGGATCCACGCCACGACCGTCAACCGTCTCGACTGTCACACGCGCGAGGCGAATCGCAGCAACGGTCCAGTCGTGTCGGTGCTGAGCCGCCTCGTCTCTGGAGTGCGCGCGCCGCGGCAGCGCATCCTGGGCAGCGAGCTCGCGGGAGAGGTCGAACAGGTCGGGGCCGCGGTCACGCAGTTCAAGGCCGGAGACCGCGTCTTCGCCAACACCGGGCTCGGCCTGGCCTGCCACACCGAGTACAAGTGCGTGCGCGAGAGCGCCCGCGTCGCCAGCATCCCGGACGGCATGTCGTTCGCACAGGCCGCGCCGATGACGGACGGAGCCCTCAACGCGCTCTGGTGCCTTCGACTCGCCGATCTGGTTCGACGCAAGACGGTCCTCGTCTACGGCGCGTCGGGCGCGATCGGCTCGGCCGGCGTGCAGCTGGCCCGGCATTTCGGCGCGGAGGTCACGGCTGTCTGCACGGCAGCGACTCTCGACCTGGCGCGCTCGCTCGGTGCGGCCGAGGCGATCGATTACCGGGCGCAGGACTTCACGAAGAGCGGAAAGACCTACGACGTGATCTTCGACGCCGTCGGCAAAGAGACATTCGCCCGCTGCAAGAGCTCGTTGAAGCCGGGCGGCGCCTATCTCGCCACCGACGGTTTCCGGAACCTCTTCCTCGCGATGTGGACGTCTCGATTCGGCGACAAGAAAGTCATGTTCCAGCTGCCACCCGTGTACGCGAAGAGTGACGTGCTGTTCCTCAAGGAGCTGGCCGAGAAGGGCGAGTACCGGCCGGTCATCGATCGCACGTACGCACTCGACCAGGTGATCGAGGCGACGAAATACGTCGAGACGCAACAGAAGGTGGGCAACGTGGTGCTCACCGTGAGCCCGGCACCGGCTCGGTAATTCCACCGATTCGGAGCCATCCGCCGGGCTTCTAGGCTGGCACGACATGGGGTTCGGACCGAAGGGGATGGCGCGGATCGCGGGCGCCCTGTACCTGGTCAACATCCTGGCCGGCGCTTTCGCCATCGGCTTCGTGCCCGAGGTCACCGGTGGCAATGCCCAGGGCCACGACCTTCTCGTGCGCTCCGGTGTGGCCGCCCACGTGCTGGTCACAGCCACCAACGTTCCGCTGGCGATGCTCTTCTACGAGCTCTTCAAGGTCGTGGACCGGCGCGCCGCCATCCTGGTCGCCTTCTTCACGCTGGTCGGAACCGCGGTGGAAGCCGGCGGAATCGTCAATCCGCGGGGCTTGAGCTACGAGGTCAGCACGGTCTTCTTCGGCTTCTACGCCGCGACCATGGGCTACCTGGTCTACCGGTCGGTGTTCATGCCGCGGGCGATCGGCGTGCTCATGGCCGTCGACGGAGCTGCGTATCTCGTCAACAGCTTCGCGTCCATCCTGGCGCCAGGGTTTGCCGCCCACCTCGTGCCGTACATCCAGATGCCGGTGCTGTTCGGTGAGGGGTCGCTGTGCCTGTGGTTTCTGATCGCGGGTGTCAACGAGGAGCGCTGGCGCCGCCTACAGTGAGCCCCGTGACGCAGACCGCCTACATCTGCATGACGTGCGGCGTGCAGTTCGCTCCGTCCAGCGCGCCGCCCGATCGGTGCGACGTGTGCGAGGACGAGCGCCAGTACGTGGGCTGGTCGGGCCAGAAATGGCTGACGCTCGATGAGCTGCGGACGAATCACCGCAACGAGATTCGCGACGACTTCGGACTGACCGGCGTCGGCACGAAGCCGGCTTTCGCCATCGGCCAGAGAGCCCTGCTGGTCCGCTCGCCGGGCGGCAACGTGCTCTGGGACTGCATCACGCTCCTGGACGACGCGACGGCCGCGGCGGTGCGTGAGCTGGGTGGCATCAGGGCGATCGCGATCTCGCATCCGCACTACTACTCGTCAATGGTCGAGTGGAGCCGCTGCTTCGACGCGCCGGTCTACCTCCACGCCGCGGACAGGCGGTGGGTCATGCGCCCGGATCCGGCGATCGAGTTCTGGACCGGCGAGACGTGTGAGCTGTGGGACGGCATGACGCTGATCAGGGCCGGTGGTCACTTCGAAGGCGGAACCGTTTTGCACTGGCCGGCCGGTGCCGGCGGCAAGGGCGCGCTGCTGGCGGGCGACATCCTGCAGGTCGCCCAGGACCGGCGCTGGGTGAGCTTCATGTACAGCTACCCCAACTACATCCCGCTTCCCGCCGCGGAGATCGATCGCATCGTGGCGGCGGTCGAGCCGTTCGCTTTCGACACCATCCACGGAGCCTGGTGGGATCGCAATATCACCTCCGACGCGAAGGCGGCGGTGAGGCGGTCGGCCGACCGCTACAAGGACCATCTGCGATGAAGGCCGCGGTCTGCACCGCCTACGGCGCGCCCGACGTGCTGCAGGTGAGGACGGTGCGCGACCCGCGTCCAGGACGCAACGACGTGTGCATCCGGCAGGTCGCAACGGCGGTGACCGCGAGCGACGCGATCGTCAGGGGCCTGAAGCTGCGGGGCCGCTATCGACTCTTCATGCGGCTGGTTTTCGGCTGGAGGGCGCCGAGGAAGTCGGTAATCGGCATGATCGTGTCGGGTTCAGTCGAGGCGGTCGGCCGCGACGTCGCGCTCTTCAAGGAAGGCGACGCGGTTTTCGGAATGGACGGATTCCGCGCCGGCGCGTACGCCGAGAAGGTGTGCTGGCCGGCGAGCACGCAGCTCGCGCTGAAGCCGGCCAATCTCGATTACGAGGAAGCCGCGGCCCTGCCCTACGGCGCCCTGCTCGCGACCTACTTCCTGCGCCGTCTCAAGGTCGGCGCCGGCCGGCAGGTCCTCATTTACGGAGCCTCAGGCGCCATCGGCACCGCCGCCGTTCAGCTCGCGCGGCACCTGGGCGCCGAGGTGACCGGTGTCTGCAGCACCACCAACCTCGAGCTCGTCCGTTCGCTTGGGGCGGCGTCGGTCATCGACTACACGAAGGATGACTTCACGCGAGACGGCCGGCGATACGACGTGATCTTCGACGCGGTCGGCAGGCGCAAGAGCGCCCAGGCGATGGCCAACGCGGCGGCCGCCCTGGCGCCCGGTGGCGTGGCCATGTCGGTCGACGACGCATTTCCGAGGACGACGACCGCGGATTTCCTGGCGATCAAGGACCTTGCCGAGCGCGGCGTCTTGCGACCCGTGATCGACCGGCGCTACACGCTGGACGAGATCGCCGAGGCCCACCGATACGTGGACGCGGGACACAAGAAAGGCAACGTGATCGTCAGGATTTCGCCTTAGCCGCCGGCTTCAGGTCGCCCTTCAGCGCATCCTCATACGCTGCCCACAGCACTCCGTAAGCGGCCACCAGCCTTTCCGGCCGAGGCTGGCTCAGCGCCTCTTCGAAGCGCTTCGTGTACGGATGATCCTCGCCGAGCTCGTCGCGAAGCAGGGCTTGCGACTGGGCCTCCCACTTCGACGCCGACGCCAGGTTCTTGCGCCTCTCGATCATGAGCCGGGCGCGGTGCATCATGTCCTCGAGGCGCGCGACGAACCCGTGCCTGTCGAATCCTTTCGGCCAGGGCGGCGGGCCTTCGCGGCTGACCGTCTTCCACACGACCGGGCGGCTGTATGTCGGAGGTGAGGTGGACGGCCGCCATCCGGCGGCCGCGCGCTGCCGGTCGTAAGTCTCGCGCTTGACGTGATCGGTCAGGACGTCGTGCGCGAGGTTGATCAACTTCGCGTGCTCGAGTGCGTCCGGGTGATTGCCCCGGTCGGGATGCCAGTACTTGAGCTGGCGCCGCCAGGCGGCGTGCAACTCTTCGTCGGTGGCGTCGGGCGGGACGCCGAGGACGAAGTAGTAGTCGGCTAAGGGGCGGCGATCGTTGTGGGGCGAGGCCGGTCCTCCATGGTGTGGAAGTGCGGGACTTTCGCGCAGTCTGGCATGGTGCCCAGGGCTTGTTGCAAGCCCAAAACGATTGAGATAATTAGATCAGCGGGCACGTGGTGCTCGCGCTGGACCGACCCGCCTCTGGTTCAACCCGAATTCAGTCGAACCTTCAAAGCGCCGAGGTGGGCGACTAGGAGGCGCGAACGATGGTCCAAGTCCAACCGAACAGGCGAGAGATGTTGTTGGGCACCGGCGCCATCGGAGCCGGTGCTGTGATCGGTCTTCTCTCGGGATGTGGCGCTGGGTCCGCTGACACCTCATCTAGCTCACCGGCTGCGCTCGGGGGAGCATGGCACGTCGACGTCACCCTCGACGACGGCACCAAACATCAGGCCCAGATTTTTTGTGGTCAAGACGGTGGCGTTGGCGTCTCGGCGGTCCTTGCGGCTGACTCCTTCGCAAATGGATTTGGGGCCTGGACGCGTTCCGGCAGCCAATACCTCCTCACATTTGAAGCCGTGGTTTTTACCGCCGGCGCTTTTGCATCGCTCCTACGTGTTCGTGCAGCGCCGACGCTGGACCAGGCAGGGGATCGGCTGACCGCTGACGCTCGGTTCGAGGTTCGGCCAGAGGGCGAATCAAGCTTCAAGCCCGGCGGCGGCGCGAAGTGGGCGGGCAGTCGCATCAAGCCTCTTCCGTTGACCTAGTCCGGTTCCGCAACAACCAAGTAGTGGTGCGAACCCTGAACCTTTAGGAAGAGGCCAGGCGGTGGCCATGCACTCCAGCTCGACCACCGCCTTCGAGAAGCGCCACTAAGGGTTGGCGAGACCTTCCTCGGATCGGTTGTGAGCGATCTGCTCGCCAGTCACCGAAGCCGAACTGCCGAATCCCTGCTCCGAGCGGTTGTGAGCGACCTGCTCACCACCAACCCCATGCAAGGTCACGACGGTTGATGTCGATGTGCTCGTCGGTCGCTCTGCGGTCACGACCAGCGCGAGAGCGAGTGACGCTGCGACCCCCGTGGCGACGATTGCGACCATCCTGGAAAACGACTGACTCGGAAGGTTGATTGCTCGCTGGACCTGCACCGTGGATCCCTCCTGTTGGTGAGCTAGCCGGTTACCGGCTGCAGCTCGAAAACTAGGATTCCGCGAGGGCGCCGCCCAGCGGGCAAAACGCGGATTCAGGTACCTATCTCTGTACCGATTTTTCGGGGTTAAGATCACCGCGGCGCTGGAGATGGAACCGGGAAACGGTCGCCAAGGCACCCTGAGTCGGCGGGAGAAGGAGATCGCCGCCCTGGTCGCTGAGGGTCTGACGAACCGGGCCATCGCGGCGCGGATGTTCCTATCCGAGCGCACGGTGGACAGCCACCTCGAGCACATCCGCGAAAAGCTCGGGGTCAGCAGCCGCGCACAGGTCGCGACCTGGTTCGTTGCCCAGCCGCAGCCCTCAGCCGCCGCCGAACTCGCCAGCATCGCCGCCGCTCCGGCCGCGCGGCGCTGGGGCCCGAACCGAACACTGGCGGTGGCGGCCGTCGCGGTGGTTGTCCTGGCGGCAAGCGCCTTCGTCTACGAGCGGTTGAGCCCCGCGGCGCCGACGGGTCCCGCAATCACCACGTTCACGTCGGTCGATCCCGGCGACAAGCTGTGGAATCCGGGGTCCGTCGCGGTAGGAGCCGACGGCTCGGTGTATATCGCCGACAACGGCCACCTGAGCATCAGGAAGGTCGACCCCAAGGCTGGTTCGATCAGCACTTTTGCGGGCGGCAATCCGCTTGAAGAGTTCGTTGATGGCAGCGACAGACTGAAAGCGTCTCTCGGCGCCGTGACCAGCGTCGCATTCGCACCGAATGGCCGCACCCTCTTCTTCACGAGCAACCTGACTGGCCAAGCGCCTGGGCCCGCCATGGTCGGCAGAATCGACCCTGACGGTACGGTCCACTACGTGGCCGGAGCCAGGACTGCATCGGATGGCACAAGCCCGATCCAGCTGGCGATCGGGCTGGTGTTTGCGCCGGACGGAACCCTGTACATCGCAGATCGGGGCAACCGGGTCTGGAAGCGGACGCCAGATGGGGTCCTCACGTTGTTCGCGGGCAACGGTCAGGAGGGGTTTGGCGGCGACGGCGGCGCGGCGACAGAGGCGAAACTGGATCGGCCGCGCGCGCTCGCCGTCGAGCCTGACGGCGACGTGCTGATCGCCGATACCGACAACAACCGGATCCGGGAAGTCATCCACGGGTCGAATGAGATCGTCACCATCGCCGGCACTGGCGACTACTACGGCTTCTCAGGTGATGGCGGTCCTGCGACTCAGGCCAAGCTGAGCCTGCCCTGGGGGGTTGCCGTGGGCCCGGACGGAACGATCTATATCGCCGATGCCGGCAACGATCGGGTGAGGTCGGTGGACAAAAAGGGCGTCATGGCAACTCTCATCCACGGCAACCTGAATGCCCCCACCGGCGTGGCAGTCTCGGCAACCGGAGATCTGTATGTGGTCGCGCTTGGCGATCCCTGGCTGCGCCTGATCCACGTCGCGCGACGAGCGTCCACCTGATGAGATCAATTCCGCTCGTGGCTCTCGCTTCGGTGGTCCTCGTCACCGGCTGCAGCAGCGTCCTTTCAGGACCATCTTCCGAGGCCGGTCCACAAATCGAAATCGCGAGCGAGTTCCCACTCTTCTACGGGACACCCGTATTCCCGGGCCTGGAACGAGGCGTCGATATGGCGTTTGCCCAGCACCCGAGCGTTGAAGGGTACCGCCTCGTTCACGTCACCCTCGACGACTCGCTTGGCGGCCGGGTGAGCATCGACCGCGCCCTTCAGAACGCGAGAAGGGCTGTCCACGAGTCAGCCATCCTCGGAGTCATAGGACCACAGATGAGCTCCCAGGCCCAGCTCCTGATCCCCATGGCGTCATCGGTCAATCTCACGGTGCTGAGCCCTTCCAACACGCTGGACTGCCTGACCCGCGCAGCGGCGCCGTGTCTTGCGAGCCCTCGCGCGCAAGATGCACCAACAAACTACTTCCGGGTGGCCGCACGAGACATGTTGGCGGCAAGAGCCGCGGCCGATTTTGCCTTCCACAGTCTGGGGATCACTCAATTTGCCGTTCTGACGAATCCGATCGATGGGCCATTCGCGCAGCCCATGGCTCAGGCCTTCGCCACCGAGGTCGTACAGTTGGGCGGCAAGGTCGTCTACCGTCAGGACTTCACCTCTCTCGCCGCCGCGCCTGACTTCGCGCCGATGCTTCGCGACGCTCATGCAGCCGGAGCTCAGGCGATCTACATGTCAGCTGCAGACCCCCCTTCATGCGCCCTTCGTCGGGATATGAATGGAATCTTTCCCGTTGATGCCTACCTCATCGTCGGCGATCGTCTTGGAGCCTGCATAGACGACGCGAGCCTGGTTGGCAGGACAGATGACCACTTCGTAATGACTCTGGCGACGGGCCGGTCTCGCACGATTCCGCCAGCACTGAAGGTCTTGGACGGCTACACGGCTGCAGCCTACGATTGCGCCAACATCCTGATCGATGCAGTTCGGCGCGCAATCCGCGCGAATGGAGGCAAGATTCCGACGCGCGAGCAGGTGCGAGAGGCCGTCGCTGAAACGACGAGCTTCAAAGGCATCACCGGCACCTACTCGTTCGACGCAAATGGCGATGTCGTCAATCCAGGGTTTTCGTTCTACACGCTTCAGAAAGGCAACTGGGCATTCTGGCGAAGCCCGTAGCACTCCCCCGGATGTGGGGGATTCCGGGTCCCCTGCCACCCGGTCTTTCGGTGGATCTGGGGCCGATTAACGTGATGGTGCTCGCGCAGGGAGTCGAACCCTGAACCTTGGGATTAAGAGTCCCCTGCTCTGCCAGTTGAGCTACGCGAGCGTGCCGAAGGTCGCAACTGGATTCTAAGGAACACCGGCCTTAACAGGCTGGATTCCCTCCGTCTCGGGTGGCCTCTAGCGTGCCTTGCATGCGCGCGCGCGTGCCGCTCGACGTCGACCTCGAGGATCGCCTGCTTTACGGGCTGACTCCGGCCCGGCTTATGTACGTCGTGCTTGCATTGCTCGCGGGGTTTGCGCTCTGGTCGGCGCACTGGATGCCCGGATTCGTCCGCGGTCCCCTGGCCGCGGTCGTCGTGGCGGGTGGAGGCGTCGCGGCGTGGGGTCGCTGGCGAGGGCGCGCCGCCGACGCGTGGCTCGTCGATCTCGTCCGCTTTGTGGGTGCGACGCAGCGAATCCACTGGGGCAGGCGCGCGTGATCTCGCTGCGCAGACGGGCGCCGGCCATGCTGTGGTCACGCCCTGACGATGCGGCGACCATCGCCGCCGGCGACATCGGATTCGCCGGTGCCTCGGAGCCGGATCGGCTGCGGTGGCTCAATGGTTTTCGCCGGCTGCTCGACGGACTCGATTCCACCCTGCAAGTGGTGATTGCGTCACATCCTGGCGCCAATCCGGAAGACATCGAGCGCGACCCCGCGCCCCTTGACTTCGACGACATGCGCGCCGCCGACTTGTGCTTCGCGGACCGCGTCAACGACCTCGATACGACGAGCCGACGATCGGTTGTCCTGGCGACTCAGTCGCTCCATGCACCACGAGTGGAAGCCGCGCTGCGCGAGATGGGGGTGCAGTCGCGGCGTATGCCGGCAGGCGCGCAGGGTCTCTTCGGCGTCGAACGGCGCGACCATCTCTTGCACGCCGACGGCTGCAGCCGGACGTGGTCCGTGGAACGGCTGCCAGGCACCGAGCTCGAGGCCGGCTGGCTGTTTCGCCTCATGCCCGCGGGCTTGCGTGTCCGCCTCGCCTGGCACGCGACACCCCTGCCGACCGCGTGGATCGTCGACTACCTGCAGCGCCAGCTCGTGTCGATGCGCGCCACGCGCATGCAGAAGGACATGGCTGGATCAACCGACGCGGGTCTTGCAGTGGGCCTGCCGGCCGCCGAGGACCTGCAGCGCAGGCTGGCGGCGAGCCAGGAGAAGGCCTTCCACGTCGCCGTCTACCTGACTCTGTCGGCAGCCACGCGGGAGCTGCTCGACGCCGGCAGCACGCGCATCGAATCCGCCGCGCGCGGGGCCATGTGTCAGCTGCAGCCATGCACGTTCCGTATGGCCGACGCTCACATCGCCACTCTTCCAGGCGGGCCCGACAGGTTGCAGCGGAGGCGCGTCCTCGACACCAGCGCGCTCGCCACGCTGCTGCCATGGCTGGACGTGGACGTCGCGCAGGCAGGCGGGCTCGTGGTTGGCCGGAATCGTGCCACTGGATGCGCCGTGATGATCGACCCCTACGACCATCACCGCTACGCCAACGCCAACGTCGCGGTGTTCGGGCACTCCGGCGCGGGCAAGACGTATCTGCTCTCGACGCTCGCCGTCGGCGCGCTGGGCCTGGGCACGCAGGTGTATGTCATCGATCCAGAGCACGAGTACGGCCCGCTCGCGGAGAGCCTCGGCGGAGTCGACATCCGGTTGGCGCTCGGCTCGGGCCACGCCCTCAACGTCCTCGACCTTCGCCCATCCGACCGCCGCGACGAAGGGTGGATCGGTCCCGCATCCGCGGACGCGGTCGACCTGTGCGCCACGGTGTGCGGAGGCCTCGATGAGCCGGAGCGGGCGCTTGTCGAGCGCGCCGTTCGCTCCGCCTATCGCGACGAGGCGCAGCCGGTTCTGGCCGACGTCGCCGCGCGCCTGCCTGACACGACTCGCGTCGCGGCGGTGCTCGGCAGGTGGGTGCACGGAAGTCTCGGCCAGATGTTCAGCGCTCCCACCAACATCGACCTGGAGGCGCCCCTGGTCGTGTTCGGCATGCGCGAGCTCCGCGACGAGATGGTCGCGCCGGTGCACTTCCTGCTGGCTGCGGCGCTGTGGACGAGGATCAAAAAGAAGGACCGGCGCCGCATGCTCATCGTCGACGAGCTCGGGCTGTTGTTCGAGGACGCGACCATTCGGCGGTTCGTCGTCAGCCTCGCACGGCGCATCCGCAAGTACAGCGGCTCTCTCGTCTTCGCGACGCAGAACCCAGGCGACCTCCTCAGCTCCGACGCGGGATCGGTGGTGGCGACCAATCCGGCGGTGGTCTTCTTCGGGGCTCAGAGGCCAGGCGAGGCGGCCAAGCTACAACGAACGTTCCACCTCAGCCACCATCAGCGTTCGCTTCTGGAAAACGCCCGACGAGGAGAGTTTCTGCTTGCCGCGGGCGCCGACCGGGTCGCGATCGAGGTGCATGCCCCGCCCTGGCAGGAGGATGCGATGAGGCGCGCTCGCGAAGGAGTGACGATGGCGTCATCAACGGGTTGAACCGGTAGGCTTAGCGGCGGCGTGCAGCGAGTACTCCATTACCGCATTCACGGCTTGCCCGACCATCGTCTGGAACGGGTGCACGCGCAGTTCGAAGAGCTCGCCGGGGTTCGAAGCTGGCGCTGCGACCGGCCGTGGATCGCGAGCTCGTACTCGCGCGACCTGTTTGCCATGGAGTACTTCCGGCACGCGCGCGAGGACGCGATCGGAGACCTGTCAGCCGCCGGATTCGTGAAGATGGCCGGCGATGAGACCGACGCCCTCATCATCACGATCTTCCTTCGCGATCTGTCGGCCGAGTACGGCGTGCGCGTGATGCTGCGCGACGAGGACCATCCGCTGACGAAGCTGCGGAGCCTGGACTTCGTGCACGGCCGACTGCCGAACGGTCTGAGCCTCGAAGACGTGCTGGCCAAGCGGCCGGTGATCAAGAAAGTCGCGGGCGAGAGAATCCTGTTCTACCCGCCGACTTACAAGCTGCACTCGCAGGGCCCGCCCAGCCCCGAGTGGGCCTACGCCCTTTACGGCATTCGCGCCTACGCGCCCACGCTCATGGAAGCCGAGCAGGAGGCGCTCAAGATCCTGCGAGGATTCGGCCACCTTGGCCACTGAGGCGGTCGCGACCGAAGGCGAGGTCACCTCGGCCGACGGCACCCGCCTCTTCTATCGCGCGTGGCCTCGAGCCGAAGCCACTCACACGTTCGCCGTCGTCCACGGCCTCGGCGATCACAGTGGCCGGTACGCTCGCTTCGCCGCGGGCATGTCCCAACGTGGAATGGCCACTTACGCGCTCGATCTTCGCGGTCACGGCAAGAGCGACGGCCAGCGCGGGCACGTCGATTCCTGGAGCCAGTGGACAGAGGACATCGCGGCGTTCGTCGGTCGCGTCGAAAGTCTGGCGCCGGGCGAGGTGATCCCGGTCGGCCACTCGTTCGGTGGCGCCGCGATGCTCAGCACGGTGCTGGCGGACAAGCTGAAGACCTCGCGGCGATTCGTCGTCTCGAGCCCCGCCCTGAAGTTGAAGGCAACCGTGCCGGCGTGGAAGGTGAGCCTCGGCAATTTCGCGTCACGTGTGTTCCCGAGAATCGCCCTGGGCAATGAGGTCGATCCAGGGACGATCTCTCGAATCCCCGAGGTGGTCGACGCCTATCGAAACGATCCGCTCGTCCACAACATGATTTCCGTGCGCATGTACACCGAGTGGCAGCGTGCGACGAAGGACGTCCTCGCCCATGCCGACCGAATCCCGATTCCGTTTCTGATCCTGGCCGGTGACGCCGACCGGCTGATCGACTCCGCGGGGAGCCAGGAGCTGCACGAGAAAGCGGCCGCACGCAGCACGCTTCACATCCTTCCGGGCCGCTATCACGAGCCCTTCAACGATCTGGACAGCGACGAGGTGTTCGACATCATCGCCGCATGGGCAAAGATGTCGTCGTGACGATGCTGCTCGCCGGCCATGTCGTGCTGGACCTCGGATCCTGGGTCTCCTGGATCATCGTCGGCCTCATCGCGGGCGCGGTCGCCGCTCGGGTCGTGGCCGGCCGCGGCTTCGGCTGCATCGCCGACATCATCGTCGGCATCGCCGGCGCGATCATCGGTGGCTATCTGCTGGGCGCGGTCTTCGGTGTCAGCGGCACCGTCGGCTTCTTCGGCGGCATCGTCGTCGCCTTTCTCGGCGCCGCGATCCTGCTGGCGGCGTTGAAGCTACTGTCCGGCGGCCGCCTCTGAACCTGCCCGCTGCGAGGCGGGATCGGTGGCGGTCCGTATCAGCTCCGCGACCTCTTTGGGCGCAAACACGGGGATGTCGTGGGGCGTGTCGAACCAGCGCACATCCACGTCCGGCGCGATCTGCTTGAGCTTCAGGCCGCCGCGCTCCTTCCAGCTCGATACGCGCTCTGAGTCGCCGCGCGCGATCAACGCAATGGCCGGCACGTCGAGGGCGGTCCACAGCTGGTCGACCGGCGACTCGTACAGGCCGCGAAGCAAAGCCAGGCGAATCTCCGCCGTCAACGTCAGGACGAGGTCGGCGCCGTCCTGCACCAGGCGGGCGATGACAAAGGGCTCGAGATCGTCGGCCCAGGACTCCCCGAAGTCCTTGCGCGCATCCGCGATCGCTTCGGCCACCGACGCATAGCGAGGCAGCGGCGGCTGCATGACCTTCTGAGCCTCGTCCCACGCGAAAAGATTGGCCGCGCTCTGCACGGGTCCGTCGATGAAAACGAGCGCGGACGCGAAGTCCCGGTTGCGGGCGACCAGCTCGAGCGAGACTGTGGCGCCCCACGAGTGCCCGACCACGACCGGCCGGTGCAGGCCGAGGCGCTCGCAGGTGAAGATCGCGTCCTCCAGCAGCTCGTCCGTCGCGAAGCCTTCTGGGACCGCGGGCGAGTGAGGTGGCCGGCCGGTCAGGCCGTGGCCACGCTGGTCGAGCGCGACCAGGCGACGTTCCGGGAGCCGGCCCGCCACCCTGTCCCAGTAGTGCGCGTCCGAGCCGAGGCCGTGCAGCAGGAGCACTGGGGCCGCGGAATCGGCCTCGGCCGCCTGCTCGGGCGTCCATTCCAGGTAGTGGATGTCGATGCCGTCGCGCTGCAGCCAGCCGTCGCGGGGTCCGGGCACGAGGGCTAAGCCTACTAGCCCGCCGCTGCTTTCTTGAGCTCCTCGGTCTCGACCGGGCGACCCGCCATCTGCTGCGTCGCGCGCCGGCGTCGCTTGATGAGAAGCGTTGTGAACGCGGTGAGGCCCAGGAAGATGACAGGCACGATCAGCGTCATCTTCAACGCGTCGATGTAGCCGCTGACGAAGACGTCGTGCGCGATGGCGGCGAGCTGCTGCCTGGCTGCGGGCGGAATGTTGCTTGGAAGCGAAGCTCCGTTCTGCCCGGTGCCGATCTGGAATCCGTTTGCGGAGACGTTGCTGAAGACCGCGATGAACTGGTCGCGGAACGCTGCTGGAAGCTGGCCGGCGTGGGCCACCGCCTGGTTGTGGAGTGCGGAGGCGAGCTGGTTTTGAAGGATCGCGCCGACCACGGCGCTTCCGATCGCGGCGCCCACCTGGCGGGTCGTGTTGAGAATGCCTGACGCGGCGCCCGCCATGCGCGGCTGGATGTTGCGCATCGCGACGGTGGTCATGGGCGCGAACGTCATGCCCATGCCGAGTCCCGCGATGATCGCGGGGACGAGGAAGTTGATCCACGTCGACTCAGGCCCCGCCACGTAGGCGACGAGCGCGAAGCCGACGGTGAACAGCGAGATGCCCGTCATGAGGATGTACTTGCCGCCGATGCGGTCCGCGAGCCGTCCGGCCAGGGGCGCAGTGACCATCGAAGCCAGGGACATCGGCGCGAAGGTCAGCCCGGCGACGAGGGCGGTGAACCCGCGGACGGACTGCAGGTAGATGGTGACCGGCAGGAACATGCTGAGCATGCCGAAGCTGATGGCCGCCGCGATCCAGTTGGCCACGGCGAAGTTGCGGTCCTCGAACAGCGAGAGCGGCATCAGGGGCTGTGTCTGGAAGTGCTCCCAGACGATGAAGGCGATCAGCAGGAGCACGCCGGCCCCGATGACCTCGGGGATGGTCACGCCGTAAGAGGAGATCTCTCCCCAGTTGTAGCGCTGGCCCTCGATGAGGCCGAAGACGATGCCGAAGAGGCCCGTGGTGGCGAGGGCGACGCCCACCAGGTCCCAGCCCTGCCGGCGGCCCGGACGCAGGTCCGGGATGATCAAGAACGTCGCGATCAGCGCGCCGATGCCGAGGGGCACGTTGATGAAAAAGATCCACGGCCAGTCGGCGTACGTGATGATCGCGCCGCCCAGCGTCGGGCCGGTGATCGTGGCCAGCCCCGCGACGCCGCCCCAGACGCCGAACGCAGCGCCGCGCCGCTCGGGCGGAAATATCGACGTGAGGATGGCGAGAGTCTGCGGCGTGAGCAGCGCGCCGCCGATGCCCTGCACGATGCGGGCGGCGATGAGCTGCCCCGAGTTCTGCGAGAAACCGCAGAGCGCGGACGCGATCGTGAAGATGGCCAGACCGAGCGCGAACATGTTGCGCTGACCGAACAGGTCGCCGAGCCTGCCCGCGGTGATGAGCAGCACCGCATATACAAGGACGTAGGCGTTAAGAACCCAGAGGATCTCGTCGAGCGTGGCGTTCAGGCCCTTGCTCATCGACGGGATCGCCACGTTGACGATCGTGGTGTCGAGCAGAATCATGAAAAAGCCCGTGGTCAGGACGAGCAGAACGAGCCACGGGTTACTGCGCCTGGTGGTGGCCATGGTTCCTCCTTAACGCTTCATGGCCGGAGTCGATTCCAACCTTCCACTCCAGCTTGCCTTCCTTGATCTCGCGTTCCAGCCCGCGCACCCATCTGCGTTCGGCGTCGAGCATCGCGATCTTGTGCTCCACCTCGATCAGCGCCAGTCGAGTCACTCCCCGGCGGAGCAGTTCCTTCATCACCGCGTCGAACTTGGCGATGATCGCGTCGAGTGCGGTCGCCCGCTCCGACAGGTGCGCCGCCGCCTCGGAGGCGGTCAGGTGGTGCATGAACATCAGCCCGGCCGCGAAGTGCGGGTACTCCTTGCGCGGGTGGCGCAGGAGCTCGCCGAGCGTCGACGTAAGCAGCTCCCGCCCGCTCTCGGTGAGCTTGTAGATGGTCCGCTCGGGTCGCCGGCCTTCCTTCTCCCGCTCCACCGGCAGGATCCAGCCGCTGCGCTCGAGCACCTCGACCGAGTGGTAGAGGGTGCCGAAGTTCAGGCGGATGAACTCGTCGTGATGCCGGGCGCGCATCTTGGAGGCCATCTCGTAGGGGTGCATCGGCTGCTCGTCGAGCAGCTCGAGGATGGACAGGGCGAGGGGAGAAAGGAGCTCGGATTCGGACTGGGTCATATTCCAAATGGAGTATACGGTCCCGGATATCCGTAGTCAAGTACTCGAGGTCGAGCATCTGCCAAGAACCGCAACCGCCCCCTGAAGGAGGGGGTATCTAAAGTCGATGCATGCCCAGGCGGCCGCCGGCACCCTGACCATGAGCGGGCCTTCCGACATAGGCGCCCTTGCCGCCGGTCAGCTCGTCAACCAGGCTACGGGCGGCGACCTGGAGGCGTTCGAGGAGCTCATCCGCCGCATGCAGCGACGGGTCTACGGATTCGCCTTTCAACATCTGCGCGACCTCGACGAGGCGCAGGACCTGAGCCAGGAGATCTTCGTCAAGCTCTACCGCAACCTCGCGCGCTTCGACTCGACGCGGCCGTTCGAGCCGTGGTTCTGGAAGCTGGCCGCGAACACCACCATCAACTACCGGCGCAAGCGTGTGCCCGTGCCCACCGACGAGGACCTTCAAGGCGTGGCCGCGGCGGCTGACGCCGTACAGCACGATCCGGTGCTGGTCGAGGCGCTGTCGCAGCTCGATCCTTCGTACCGCCTGCCGATCCTTCTTCACTACTACGCGGATCTTTCCCTCGAGCAGGTTGCGGCGAGTCTCGGCGTGTCGATTCCGGCGGTCAAGTCGAGGTTGCACCGGGCGCGAGCGCTGCTGCGCAACTCGCTGGCCGAGCTCGAGGAGACAGACGGATGACCGGCTCGACCACCGATCAGCCAGGCGGGCTCTCGTGCGCGCGGGCACGCGTCCTCATCGAGGCCTACACCGATGGCGACCTGGCGGCGTCGGACCCCGAGCTTGCCCGGCAAATGAAGGCGCACCTCGCGGAGTGCGAGGACTGCCGCCGGCAGCACGACCAGGCCATCTCCCTTCCGTTCCGCCTCAAGGCGCTCCGCGCGCCGGCGCCGCCGCCATCGCTGGTCGGAAACGTGATGAACGCGGTGAGGCCGGCCCGCGCAGAGTCTCGACGGGCGTGGATGCTGCTCATCCCGGAGGGGCTGCTGGTCGCGTTCATCGTCTGGTACCTGTCCGGGCTGGACGGTCTCGCATCGCTTGCGAGCGGAACGCTCTCGGACCTGCAGGTGCTCCTGAACTGGGGCGTCGGGGGAGCGGAGCCGCCTGCGATCCCCGTGGCGGACGTCTTCCTGCTCGTGGCGCTCATCGGTCTGGCGATCACGGCGGCGTACCACCTGTCGATCCTTTCCCGGCTGGCCGAATCGGGACGCGGCGCGTTGTCCCCAACGCTTGGTGAGCGCCGGCGCGCATGAGCGACAGCCGGGGACTCGCGCCGCGCTGGCGGTGGGCGATCGTGATTGTGGCCCTCGCGATCATCGGCGTGCTCCTCGCCCTCGCCGACATCGCGCTGAACGCGCCGTGGCTGGGTCCCCTCTCTGACGTCGTGGTCGGGTCGCCGGTCGCGGTCAGCCCGCTGAGGGAGCGGCTGCCGGACTCCGACCGTTTCGAGCGAAGCAAGACGATCCAGACCTTCACGTTCGTCTCGCCGTTCAGGCCGCGCGGCCCCATCAGCCCGCTGCAAGGGTTGCGCGCACTGCTCAGCAATGGCGCCGCTCTCATCCTCATCGCGCTGGCGGTGCTGGTGGTTTTCCCTCACCAAGCACGCAGGGCCGTCCAGCGACTCGAAGGTCCACGAGGCCTGGTCATCGCGCTCGCCGCGGGCGTGGCCACCGCGCTGCTGGTGCTGGCGGCCTTGCTGCTGCTGCGGTTCACCTTGATCTTTCTCGTGCTGATTCCGGTTGTGCTCGCGATTGCGGTGGCCGTCGCACTCTTTGGCGTCGCCTGTGTCGCGCTGGCGATGGGCCGCCTGCTCCAGAACCGCTTCGGCTTCGGCGAGGTGCACCCGCTCGTCGCATCGCTTGTCGGCGCGCTCATCGTGTTCGACCTGGCGGTCATTCCGTACGCAGGCCTGGTCGCGCTTGCAGCTGTGGCCATCGCGGGCCTCGGCATCGCCACCATCACGCGTTTCGGTTCGTCGGCCGGCTGGACCTTCCGAGACCTCAACTGGTAAGGAGCGAGAAGTGAGTCGTTTCATGAACAGATCCCGCCTCGCGGTGGCGGGCCTTGCCGCGGTGGCGCTCGTCCTCAGCGCACTCATCTATCGCGACGTCTTCGTCCCCGCGAAGCCTGCCGGCAGCTCGCTGAACCTGTACACCGTCACGCGCCGCACCGTCAGCGCCAGCGTCACCGGCACGGGAAACCTGGTGCCCATGGCCCAGGCCAACGTCAACTTCAGGGTCAGCGGGGTCCTCACCGAGATCGACGTGCACGTCGGCGATCACGTCACCGCCGGCCAGGTCCTTGCCCGGGTCGATGCCACGAGCGAGAACCAGGCGCTCGCAGCGGCACAGGCCAACCTGCAGGTCGCGCAGGCGAATCTCCAGGTTGTGGAGACGCCGCTCACGAGCAGCCAGATCGCTCAGCTGCAGCACAACCTCGCGATCGCCCAGCAGTCCTACAACGACACCGTCGCGCAGGTGAACTTCACCAACACGCAGGACGCCAACCAGGTCGCGGCTGACAAGAACCAGCTGAGCGTCGACCAGCAGATCCTGAACAACAGCCTCAGCTATCAGCTCGACGTGCAATCGCTCGCCACCGCCAAGACCACCCTGCAGGCGGCCATCGACACGTTCAACGCCGACGGATGTCAGCCGTTCGGCTATCCGTTCACGTCACCGCCCGCGCCGGCGTCGTGCCTCGCCGACTACACCACCGTCTCCAACGATCAGACGGCGGTCAACACCGCCCAGGGCAAGGTCACCCTCGACGGAGCCACGGTCGCCGCCGACCAGTCGAAGCTGAACATCGACGCCGCCAGGCAGCAGCAGGACTCGATCAGCGGCCAGCACAGCGTCAATGCCGCGGCCGCGCAGGTGACGAGCGCGCGCGACCAGCTGACGACGCAGACCCAGACGAAGCCCAACCAGATCGCGGCGGCGCAGGCGCAGCTGTCGAGCGCGCAGGCGGCCGTCCAGACCGCCCAGCAGAACGTCGACGCGACCACTCTCGTGGCGCCGATGGCCGGGACGGTGAACGCGATCAACGGCGTCGTCGGCGAGAGCGCCGGACCCGGCGCGGGCAGCACCGCGGAGGCGCCCGGCACCCAGGCCCCGCTGCCGACCTCTGGCGCGTCTTCCAGCTTCATGGTCATTGGCAACGACAGCGGCATGGAGGTCGTGGTCCCATTCGCCGAATCGGATGCGGCCCGCCTGGCCGCCGACCAGGACGCGCAGATCACGTTCGACGCGGTGCCCAGCGTGAGCATGGCGGGCAAGGTGATCGCGGTGGCGAGCTCGGCCACCGTGACGAGCGGGGTCGTCAATTACTACGCGACCATCAGCCTGGACCAGGCCAACGCGGCTCTCAAAGAGGGCATGACATCCAACGCGACGGTCACGGTCAGCAACGCCGCCAACGTGCTCACCGTCCCGAACCTCGCGATCACCCGCCTGGGCGGGCAGGCGTACGTGAACGTCTACGCCAACGGCACCGAGGTGCAGACCGCCATCCAGACGGGAGTGGTCGGTGACACGTACACCGAGGTCACCTCCGGCCTGAGCGAGGGCCAGCAGGTCGTGATCCCGACGCTGCGCGTGCCGACCGGCACCAACACCCGCGGCACCGGTGGAAGCCCGGTCAGGATCGGCGGCGGCGGATGATCGAGCTGGAGGCGATCACCAAGACCTACCGCATGGGCAAGGTCGAGGTGCAGGCCTTGCGTGGCATCGACCTGACCGTCGACGAGGGCGACTTCGTGGCCATCATGGGTGCCAGCGGTTCCGGCAAGTCGACCCTCATGAACATCATCGGCTGTCTCGACGTGCCGACCACCGGCCGCTACCTCCTCGATCACGTCGACGTGGCACGGCTCGACGACAACCAGCTGGCCGCGATCCGCAATCGCAAGATCGGGTTCGTGTTCCAGTCCTACAACCTCATCCCGCGCACTACGGCACTCCACAACGTGGAGATGCCGCTCATCTACGCGGGAGAGTCAGATCGGCGGCGGCGGTCGCTGGCCGCCCTCACCGCGGTCGGCATGGGCGACCGGGCCGGACATCAGCCGACGGAGCTCTCCGGCGGTCAGCAGCAGCGAGCGGCGATCGCGCGCGCCCTGGTGACCAACCCAGCCATCCTGCTGGCCGACGAGCCGACCGGCAACCTGGACACCGCGTCGAGCATCGAGATCATGAAGCTGCTGGTCGAGCTCAATCGTGAGCAGGGCCGCACGATCGTGCTGATCACGCACGAGCACGACATCGCGGGTTTCGCCAATCGCGTGGTCGAGCTGCGCGATGGATTGATCGTCAGCGACCAGCGGAGGGCGGCGTGAACGCCTACGAGGCGCTGCGCATCGCGTTCGCGGGCCTGCTCGCGAATCGGCTGCGCAGCGCGCTCACGATGCTCGGCATCCTCATCGGTGTCATGGCGGTGATCCTGCTGGTCGCGGTCGGGAACGGCGCCAGCGTGCAGATCAACAATCAGATCCAGTCACTCGGCGCCAACGTGATCTACGTCTACCCTGCCAACGCGCGTGGCGCGGGCGGGGTGTCCCAGGGATTCGGAACCAGCGAGTCTCTGACCATGTCCGACGTGGACGCGCTCAACAAGCGGCAGCAGGATCCCGATGTGGTCGCCGCGATCCCGATTGCGCAGAGCGGGGGACAGATCACCTGGCAGAACCAGAACTACTTCGCCGCGACCACCGGCACGACATCGGCGTTCCCACAGGTGCGCGACTACCAGATCGCCGAGGGCTCGTTCTTCACAGATGACGACGTCCAGTCGCAGCACCGCGTGGTGGTGATCGGGCAGACAGTGGTCGACAACCTGTTTGGGAACACGGATCCAGTCGGCCAGACGATCAAGATCAACCGCCAGAGCTTCCGCGTGATCGGAGTCTTCGCCGCCAAAGGCGGCACGGGCTTCGGCTCCCAGGACAACGTCGTCGTCGCACCCATCACCGCCGTCTGGGCGTACCTGAGCGGGGCGCGCGGAGGCAAGAACATCAGCCAGATCGTCGCCTCGGCGAGCTCGGCCGGCACGGTCAACCGGGCCGAGACGGAGATCACCACGATCCTGCTCCAGCGCCATCAGGTGTCGGACCCAAGTCAGGCCGACTTCCAGATCCTGAGCCAGCAGGACATCCTCAAACAGGCCAACTCGATCGCCACCGCCCTGACCCTGGTGCTCGGCGCCATCGCCGGCATCTCGCTCGTGGTCGGTGGGATCGGAATCATGAACATCATGCTGGTCACGGTCACCGAGCGGACGCGAGAGATCGGCATCCGCAAGGCCATCGGCGCGCGTTGGCGAGACGTCCTGACCCAGTTCCTGATCGAAGCGATGGTGCTGAGCGGCCTCGGTGGCGCGCTGGGCATCGCCCTGGGCGCCGTGCTCGCCTACGAAGCGCCGCACATTCCGGCCATCGCGAACTCTGGCTTTCCAGCACCGGTGGTTTCAGTCCCATCAGTGCTCATGGCATTCGGTGTGTCGGTGGGCATCGGGCTCTTCTTCGGCATCTATCCCGCCAACCGGGCGGCGCGACTCCACCCGATTGAGGCACTACGTCACGAATGAAAGGAGTTCGTGCATGAGAAACGCGATCATCGCCCTCGCGGTCGTGGTCGGCATCCTGGCGGGGTTCTACGGCGGTTACAAAGTGGGATTCAACAACGTCAGCGCCTCGACGAATTCCTCGAGGAGCTCGAACCAGGGCACGGCCCGCAACAACACAGGTGGCGGATTCATTCCCGGTCGAGGCGCCAACGCGGCCGTGTGTCCGAGCCCGGGCTCCACGCCGTCGGCCGCATCGCAGGTGCTTGCGCGTGGCACCGTGTCCCACATCACGTCGACCTCCATGACCGTGACCAACAGCGGCTGCACCGTGACGGTGACCTTCGCGCCGAGCACGACAGTTCAGAAGCAGGTGACAGGTTCTGTCTCCGACATCGCCAACAACGACACGGTGACGGTCATAGGCACACGTGGCGCTGACGGTTCGGTGACCGCGGTGACGATCCAGATCACGCCGGCCGGCGGTTTCACGCGGCCAGGCGCGGCGGCTTCGCCCTCACCAGGCGGCTGACGCTTTCTTGCCGGTCCGCCTCGTCTGGGTATTGGTTGCCCTGGTGCTGGGCCTGGCGGGCTGGCTGATGCTCGTCGAGTCGCTGGCCGGCGGCAGTGGCTACGTTCTCATCGGGGTAGGAATCGGGATCGGCTGCGCCGTCCTGGGCAGCCTGGCCCACGACGCGCTGGCCGGGCCGCGCGAGCGTCTCTAGCTCAAAGCTTTCTCGAACCAGGCCACGTCCCAGTACCGGCCGAACTTGCGGCCTTGCTCCGTGAAATACGCCACCTTGTGAAACCCAAATCGTTCGTGCAGCGCGACCGAGGCGGGGTTCGGCAGGGCGATGCCCGCGTACGCGCGATGCACGTCCTCGCCTTGCAGGGACGCGAACAGGCTCGTGTAGAGCCGCGTCCCCGCACCATGACCGACCGCATCGCCCGTGAGATAGACGCTGACCTCCACTGAGGTCTCGTAGGCCGGCTTGGGCCGGAAGCGGCTGCTCGATGCGTAACCGATGAGCCGGTCGCCGTCGAGCGCGACAAACACTCGGTGCCGGCCTGTCGTCGCGTAGTGGCTGAACCAGTCGCGGCGCCAGTCGATCGTCGTCGGCTCCACGTCGAACGTGGCGTGCGACTGGAGGACGTACTCGTTGTAGATGTCGTTGAGAGCCTCGAGGTCGTCGCTCGCAGCCGGCCGCACGACCAACTCCACGGGCGCCAGTCTATGAAACGCACAATTACTGGCGTGGACCGAATCCTGCTCGAGGGCATGGTGTTCAGCGGCCGGCACGGTGTCAGCGACGCCGAACGCGCTCGCGCCCAGCGGTTCACCGTCGACATCGAGCTCGAGGTCAACCTGACCAGGGCCGCGAGCTCGGACAGCATCGCGGACACGATCGATTACCGGCGCGTGCGAGCCATCGCCAAAGAGGTCATTGAAGGCGACGCGGCTCACCTGATCGAGACCCTGGCCGGCCGCATCGCGCGCAAGACGCTGCAGGTGCCGCGCGTCGCGGCGGTGTCGGTCAAGGTCACCAAGCGCCCCGCGAGCATGAGGCCCATCGCCGGCGCTGCCGTGGTCGTGCGCAGGACGCGACGATGAGCGCGGTCTACTTCGACTGCTTCGCCGGCATCTCCGGCGACATGGTGCTCGGCGCGCTGATCGACGCCGGCGGCGACCGCTCTGTGCTCGACGCGGCGGTCGAAGCCCTCCGCCTCGGTGATGAGGTCGACATAGACGTGCGGCGAGAGCAGCGCGGTCATCTTGGGGGTACGCGCGTCTTGGTCGCCACAAAAGGCGGTCCAGCCAGGACGGTGCCGGCGCTGCGCGCGGCCCTCGAGGATGCGCAGGTGCCCGATGGGCCCAAAGCACAGGCCCTGCGCGCGTTGGGCCTGCTGGCGAAAGTCGAGTCCGACCTGCACCACACCGACGAATCGCGCCTGCACCTCCACGAGCTGGGCGGCGCGGACACGCTCGTCGACCTGCTCGGCTCGTTCTGGTTGTTGAACGCGATGGGCGTCGAGAGGATCTATGCCTCGCCGCTACCTGCGCCGCGCGGGCGGCACGGCGATCTGCCTTTGCCGGCGCCGGCGAGCGTGCGCGTGCTCGCCGGCACTGGAGCGGCGTTCGAAGAGAGCGACGCGGCCAGAGAGCTGGTGACCCCGACCGGCGCCGCGATCCTCGCGGCGGCCTCGCTTTTCGAACGCCCGGCCATGAAGCTGCATGCCATCGGATACGGGCTGGGGGCGCGAGACGTGCCCGGCAACGCCCTGGCGGCATGGATCGGCGACGAGGTCCCGACCCAGCTCGGCGTGACCGTCATCGAAACCAACCTCGACGACATGGCACCCAACCTGGTCGCGGCGCTGGTCGACGACCTCATGGCTGCGGGCGCGCTGGACGTGACCGTCACCCCGGTGCTCATGAAGAAGGGCCGTCTCGGTCAGGTGGTCTCCGTCATGGCGGACGCGGCCCACGTGGGCAGCCTCATCGAAAAGCTCCTGCGCGAGAGCACGACGCTCGGGGTCCGGCTCAACCCGGTGCAGAGGGTGATCGCCGGTCGCCGCGTGCAGGAAATCAAGACCTCCTTTGGAGCCGCGCGCGTGAAGATCAAAGAGCTGGGCGGCAAAGCCGTCGATGTCGCGCCGGAGTACGAGGACTGCCGCCGGCTGGCGAGGGAGTCGGGCCGGCCGCTGCGCGAGGTCATGCGCGTGGTGGCCGAGGAGGCGCGCCGGCAGCTCGGCCTGGGGTAGCCGTCGGTTCCGCGGTTCCCGCGACAATGTGGCCGTGACCGCGAAGACCCTGGACGGTAAGGTGCTGGCCGCGCGCGTGATCGAAGAGGTTGGCGCGAAAGTGGCGGCGCGCGTGCAAGACGGGAAGCCCAGGCCGTCCCTGGCCACGATCCTGATCGGCGAGAATCCCGCCTCCGCCCTTTACGTGCGCTCCAAGCAGAAGAACGCGAAGCAGGCCGGGATCGAGACGTTCGACCACCGGCTGCCCGACACCATGACGACCGACGAGCTGCGGTCGCTGGTGCGGGATCTGAATCGAGACGCCGGAGTCAGCGGCGTGCTCATTCAGCAACCTGTACCTCCACAGATAGATATGACGCGCGTGATCCTCGAGCTGGATCCGGTGAAGGACGTGGACGGATTCCACCCCGTCAACGCCGGCATGGTCGCGCTAGGCCTGCCGGGCGCTGTCGAGCCGTGCACGCCTGCCGGCATCATGGAGCTTCTCGAGGATGCGGGCATCGAGATCTCGGGCAGCAACGCCGTGGTCGTCGGCCGCAGCAACCTCGTCGGCAAGCCCGCGGCCCTTCTGCTGCTGCGTCGCAACGCGACGGTCACGCTGTGTCACACGAGGACCCGAGACCTGGCTGCGCACACCCGCGCCGCGGACATCCTGGTGGCTGCGGCCGGCAAGGTCGACCTCATTTCCAGGGACATGGTCAAGCCCGGCGCGGCGGTCGTCGACGTGAGCACGAACTGGGCCGGAGGCAAGCAGGTTGGCGACCTCGGGCCTGGCGTGGACGAGGTGGCGGGCTGGCTGACGCCGAACCCGGGCGGGGTCGGCCCCATGACCCGGGCGATGCTGATCAAGAACACGTACGAGGCCGAGGTCCGGCGCCGGCCGTAGCCTGCGATTTTCCGATGCGGCCTTAACAACCTGGGTTGCCATGGCGATTTCAAATTGATTGAGTTGTCTCCGCCAGGAGCGTTGGGCTTGGGGGAGGGAAGCCCTGGGAGAGGGAGGGCCCCGCAAAGGCCGTGTCTCGTGGAGGATGGCGCCCGCCGAGGGACGATCGTGTGACCTACCTCGAGACCATCGAATACATGTCGCGTCTCGGCCGCTTCGGGATGAAGCTCGGCACCGAGCGCACGCGTGCGATCCTCGATCGAATCGGATCGCCTGATCGCGGCCTACGTGGAGCGCTGATCGCCGGCACTAACGGCAAGGGCTCGACCGGTGTCTGCCTGGCCGCGATCCTCGAGTCGGCGGGACATCGCGTCGGCTTCATGCCCAAGCCCCACCTGGTCTCGTACACAGAACGCATCCAGGTCAACCGCAAGCCCATCAGCGAGGACGATTTTGTCGCGACGTTCGAGCGGCTTCGGCCGACGCTCGACTCCATCGCACAAGACATCGGTCAGGCCACCGAGTTCGAGATGCTCACCGTGCTCGCCCTTGCTTATCAGGCCCCGTTGATCGACCTCCTGGTATGCGAGGTCGGTCTCGGCGGCCGTCTCGATGCGACTAACGCCCTCGACCTCGGCACCGCGGTCATCACCAACGTCGACTACGACCATCAGAAGTATCTCGGGAACACGATCGAGCAGATCGCCAACGAAAAGGCCGCGATCATCAAGCCCGGCAACAAGGTCGTCACGGGCTGCAAAGGAGTCGCGCTCGAAATCGTGGAGTCGCATGCAACCCAAGCCGATGCTCAGGTATGGCGGCTCGGCCGCGAGATTTCCGTCACGTCTCGCCCGCGCGGTTGGGCCGGCTTTTCTCTCGACGTAAGCGGCCCAGGTTTCGAGCACCGCGACCTTGAGCTTCGTCTGCTGGGCGATTACCAGCCTGCAAATGCGGCCCTCGCCGTGGCATGCGCCCACGCGATCGGCGAGGTGACCGATGACGCTGTTCGCCGCGGTCTCGCGTCCACCGACTGGCCGGGCAGGCTGCAGCTGATCGCCGAGCGTCCTCGCGTCATCCTCGACGGAGGCCACAACCCAGCCGCGCTGACGAGCGCCGGAGTCTCGCTGCGCAGACTGATCGGCGACGAACGTCTTGTCATTCTTTTCGGGATGCTGAGCGAGCGCGACCCCGCGCAGGTGCTCCCGGCTCTGAGGTCGATGCGACCTGAAGGCGCAGTGTTCACAGAGACTCCGAGCGCTGGGACCCACGCCGTCTCAGCCGAGCATCTGGTCGAGGTCTATGGCGGCGGTGGCGAAGCCGTCAAAACGCTCGAACCGGCGCTCGCGCGTGCCAAAGAGCTGGCAGGGCCCGATGGCAACCTGCTCGTCTGCGGATCGCTGTACCTCGTCGGCGACGTCCTGGCTTTGCAACGGAACGCTCGACGGTCGGATGTAGGCTAGGAATGTGCAACAGGCCACTCCGCAAGCCTTTCATCGAGGCAAGGATCGGATCCTCGGCGGTGTTTGCTCGGGACTCGCCGAGGGTTTCCACATCGATCCGCTATGGGTGCGCATTGGCTTCGTACTCCTCGCGTTCTTGCAGGGAGTAGGCCTTCTCATCTACATCGTGCTGTGGCTGGTGATGCCAGAACAGGTGGAAGGCAAAGAAGGCAGCCGCTCCGGCTTCGATTCGATGACGGATGATCTGCGGCGAATCGGGGCCGAGCTGAAGAGCCAGTTCGGCGGTTCGTCGAGCGCGGCCGCCGCGCAACAAACCACATCATCTGGGGCGACGACCACGACCTCCGCCACAACCGACCCGCCTGCACGTACGTCAGCGGCACCCGCCGGGCGGCAGACGGTGGTTCTCGGCGTGATTCTCGTCGTGGTCGGGCTCATCATCCTTGCCGCGAATTCGGGGCTCGTCCAGTGGTCGATCATCTGGCCGACCGTCCTGATCGTTCTCGGTGTCTTCTTGCTCGCCCGGACGCTGGATCGTCGCCGCTAGATCACGCGACCGCTCAGGTCAGCGGCGGATGAGCCTCCGCAGATCGATCGTCCAGTCTCGTTCGGGGGCAGCGAAGAAGGCGCCGCAGAGGTAGACACAGCCGGCGATCATCGGTAGCAACAGCAACCCGCCGACAAGGGCCCACTGCCAGCCACCGCTCATCACAAGCCCGGCGAGGAGGACCGCGGCCACGAGCAGTCCGGCCGAACCCAGAAGGAGATCGTTCGCGGAACGCGGGCCGGCTGGGGCGCGACTCTTGGTGGCAAAGGCTGGGGTGGAGCTTCGATTCGCTCGCTTTGGCACGAGTCCGTACAGGAGCAGCAGCACGCCGGCGAGGCCCGCGAACAGCGTGACGACCTCGGCGATCAGACCTTCGCGCGTGTCGGCGACACGCGAAGCGGCGCCAAAGGCCACCACCACGAACGCAAGCCCGGCCAGGGCTGCGATCCAGCGCGTCACTACGAGGAGGCTGCCAGCACCCGCTTGCGCATTCGGCGCATGCCGTTGAGCCACCGATCGTAGTCCGTCGCCTTGCGTTGAAAATATTCCGCGACCTCTGGGTGCGGCAGGATCAGGAACTTCTCCTGGCGGATTCCCTCCAGAACGACCTCAGCGACCTGCTCAGGCTCGAGCGCATTGGCGGTCAGAAAATCGAGCCCCAGTCGAGCCTCGGCCGCGAGCATGTCCGTCCGCACGCCCTGCGGACACAGGCACGAAACGCGGATGCCGTCATCGCCGTGAGCCATGGCGAGCCACTCAAAGAAAGACAGAGCCGCCGCCTTGGTCGCGCCGTACGGCGCCGCGAACACGTGGTTCAGCAAGCCGGCAGCGGAGATCGTGCCGACCAGGTATCCCTCGCGGCGCGCCAGCATGCCCGGGAGCACGTGACGGGCGATCAGCACGTGCGACATGACGTTGACGTCCCAGATGCGCTGCCAGTCCTTGTCGGCGGCCTCCGGGCCTCCGCCCACGGCGATGCCGGCGTTGGAGCAAAAGATGTCGATCCGGCCGTGAGCCGACTCGGCCTTGGCCACCAGCGCGGTCACGGATGGCTCGCTGCTCACGTCGCAGGTGACAGGAGTGCCTCTGATCTCGCTGGCCACCGCCTCGGCGCCAGCGCCGTCGATGTCAGCCACCACGACGGCTTCAGCGCCGGCCGCCGAGAACGCCCGAGCCAGGGCTCGGCCGATGCCGCGAGCGGCTCCCGTCACGACGACGACTCGGCCGCCTACCTCCATAGCGGTGAGTAGCGTCCGACCACGTATCCACCCGTTCCGATAACAGCAAGGAAGCCGATGACCACGACAAACCACTGCGATTGGGACAGAAGACCTAGCTCTCCACCGACTGCTGCGCATCCGAAGAGCGCGCCGACCGACGCCGCGGAGAAGATGACGAAGCGACCTCGAGGGAGCCGCGTGCGAAACGCGATGAGTGACGCCGCACCTATCACGAGGCCGGCGATCACGACCGCGAGATGCATCACGTCGACGACCATTGAGCGGAGTCTACCCCTCCGTTATCTGCCGCTGGCCGGGGCTTGACCTCCCGCTTTTAGTCACAGGTTTTTCCACACACGGTGCCGGGTGGAGGCTTAAGCGATCGCTTCGCGTTGACAAATACAAGTGCCAGAAAAATTTCTGCGGAATTTACCCAAAGGTCCCCCGTCCGCAACTGCCGTAACCGCATAGAATCTCTCCCCATGGTCGGTGGGGGTCTTGACTACAGCGCGCCGTTTCAACGCGCGATAGAGCTGATCGGCAAGCGCTGGACCGGAGCAGTCGTCAAGGCTTTGATCCCCGCACCGGCTCGTTTCAATCAACTGCTCTCAGGCATACCGGGCATCAGTGATCGTGTCCTGACGGAAAGACTTCGCGAGCTCGAGGCTGAGGGAATCGTCGAGCGACTGGTGGATCCCGGTCCGCCTGTTCGCGTGAGCTATCGATTGACCTCACGCGGCCGCGCGCTCGAGCCGGTGCTCACCGCGGTGTCCGACTGGGCCGAGAGCTGGCTGGAGGCGACTGCCGCCGCAGCCGGCTGAGGCAGGCGCACCGCTTCGCGTTTCGCGGGCTTCGCGGGCCCTCCCTCGCGCGCCGGGCGCGACCAGGTTGGGACTTGCTGATCGCTCCCGTGGGCTTTCCCTCCCCCAAAGCCCATTCTCACCGTACCGTCGCTCACGTTAGTCGAGCTTTCCGAACCTACAACGCACCCTGTTAACGAGCGCGTGCCCGCAGAGGCGGCCGCTTCGGGTTTCGCAGGCACGGCTGATAGGCTTTACCGGATGCCGATTGGCGACTTCCTCCGCCGGCGGCCGGAGGCGATGGCGTGCCAGGCTTGCGGGTCTCCACTCCCCAGCGGTGCGATCTTCTGTCCCGCCTGCGGCGTACGCGCTGACGATCCTCAGGCCGAGCCGCTGCACATCGTCGATCGCACCACAGGCCTCTTCAACGAGAGGTTCGTTCGTCCCGTGCTCGAGGACGAGCTCGCGCGCGCGCATCGCTACCAGCGAAACCTGGGCGTGCTGCTGATCGAGGGCGCCGAGGCCGGTCCCGCCGACGAGATGCTCAAGACGATGGCGGCCGCCCTTGCGGGCACCGTCCGCGACGTCGACACGCCGGGTGTTCTCGGTCGCACGCCCCCACAGCTGCTGGCGATCCTGCCCGACACCGACGTTGCGGGAACGGCGCACGCCGCCAACCGCGTGCTCGCCGCAGTCAACGAAGCGCTGAAACCCGGCGGGGCGCGCGCGACGGTCGGGCTGGTCTGCGTCCGCCCAGGACAGCGCGTGCGCGCGGGCGCCGTGATCGAGAGCGCGAGTCGATCCCTCCGCTCCGGCCGTCCGGAGATGCTCGGCAAGCCCGCCTGACGTTCTCCATCTATCTCGCACGTCATGGCGAAACAGAGTGGAGCCTCAACGGCCGCCACACGGGGCGCACGGATCTGCCCCTCACGCAGCGAGGCGAGCAGAAAGCGACGACGCTCGCAGCGCGGCTCGCCGGCATTGAGTTCGCCGCCGTCTATTCGAGCCCGATGCAGCGAGCCCGCCGCACCGCCGAGCTGGCCGGGTTCCCGCATCCCACGATCACTGATGAGCTGCGCGAGTACGACTACGGGGACTACGAAGGCATGACCACAGCCCAGATCCAGCAATCACGGCCGGGTTGGGAGCTGTATCACGACGGATGCCCGGGCGGCGAATCCCCTGCCGAGGCCTACAGTCGCGCGCAGTCCTTTCTCGAGATCGCGTCCGCGGCAGGAGGCGACGTCCTCGCGTTCGCCCACGGCCACATCCTGCGCACAGTCGCCGTCGCGTGGCTCGGGCTCGACGTGACGATCGCCGAGCGGTTCCGCCTCGACGTGGCCACGCTGAGCCGGCTCGGTGCCTTCGATCGAGGACACGAGCTCATCCTCTGGAACGCGCCATGAATCAGCGCCGGCGCAGGCTCCACGTGCGGCTGCGCACGCCGGGCAATCCCGCGAACACGAGGTACGCCGACGTCGCCACCTCGGCCCGATAGCGATGGCGCTCGCCGGGATTGATGAGCAGCATCTCGCCGGCCTCGACCTCGGCCCACTTCTCGCCGTCGTGGAACTTCAGCGTGCCCAGGGTCACTATCAGCGCCACGGGAATCGCGTTGCGGTGCTCGGGCACGTCCTGGCCCGGGTCCAGGCTCAGGCCGACCACGCGCATCGAGCCGCAATCCGCGATCTGCTCGAAGCCAATGGCGCGACGCGGCCCTGCCGGGCCTTGCACTGACACCGCCCATATCATGCGCGGCCCTCGCCATCACCCCACCGGCATGAGATGAACGTCGTCCACGCCGTCGGCGTCGAAGGCGCCCGCCACGCCAAAGGCGTGGTCGTCGTCATCGACGTTCTCCGAGCGTTTACCGTGAGCGCTTACGCACTTGCCGGCGGGGCGCGCGAGTGCCTGCTCGTCGAAACGGTCGACGAGGCGCGTGCGCTCGCGGCGCGCACGCCCGGCGCGATCATCTCGGCGGAGGTCGACACGCTGCCCGTGGCGGGCATAGCGATCAGCAACTCGCCTACCCAGATCGCCGAGGCGGACGTGCTCGGACATGCGGTCGTGCAGCGCACCAGCGCCGGCACGCAGGCGGTCCTCGCGGTCGAACGGGCGGAGGCCATGTACGCCGCGAGTCTGGCCGTGGCGGGGCCTACGGCTCAAGCCTGCCTGTTAAGACGGCCGGCGACTGTGACGCTGGTCGCATCGGGTGACTTTCCCGAAGACCACGCCTGCGCGCGCTACGTGGCCGCGCTGCTGCGAGGCGAAAACGAAGATCTCGACCGGCTGCTGCAGCCGCTATACGACTCGGAGCGCTATCGCAAGTTCGCGCTAGGTGATTGGCCTGGATTTCCGCGCACCGACCTCGACCTCGCGCTCGCGGTCAACCGTTTCGACTTCGCTATGCCCGCGACGAAGAAAGAAGGTTGCGTGCAGCTGCTAAGAGAAGACTTGTCGCAAACATAGAGGCGAGCCCGGAAAGCAACTCCGGGCGCACCTCACGTGTGACAGCTGGAGCTCCCGCTCAGCTCCAGTAGGGTCGACGCCGTGCACCCCGGCCAAAGCCGAGGATGCGCACGATGATCAGCAGGATCACCGCGCCGAGGAACGCCATGATCATCGCGGTGATGATCGGGTGTCCCGCGATCACGATGCTCCAGTGGAAGACGCCGGACAGAAAGCCGCCGATGAAGGCGCCGATGATGCCGACCACAACGTCCCCGATGATGCCAAGGCCGTGGCCGAGGGCGATGTGGCTCGCGAAGAAGCCGGCGACGACGCCGACGAGCAGCCACAACAGGATCGTGTCGAAATCGAGGTTGACGACCATATGTATGAGACCTCCTTTTGGGCGAGACCCCTACTGCTCATCAAAACGCGGGGGCGCGCGGACGTACTCAGGCAGGTTTAGAGATGTAAACGGCCGGCTACTTACCCCTGCCGAATCCCAATATCCGCAGCACGAAAAGGAGGATCACGGCCCCGACGAAGCTCACGATGATCTCGGTGATCACCGGATGGCCGGCGATCGCGAAGTTGATGTGCAGCAGGCCGGCGAGCACCCCGCCGAGGAAGGCTCCGATCACGCCCGCGATGATGTCGCCGAACAGTCCCAGGTCGCGGCCGAGCGCGACGCGACCCGCGAGCGCTCCGGCCAGAAGGCCGACCAGCACCCAGACGATGATCGTGTCGATGTCGAGGCGGATGTCGATCATCGGCGATCAGTATGAGACGAGGTCCGCGGCTTTAAGCCACCTTGGCGGCAAGCTCCTGGAGCACCGCTCCGAGCACCCGGTTGAAGGCCGGGTACGGATGAATGAGGTCGGCCATCGTGGCGAGAGGCACGCCCGCCTTGACGGCCAGCAGGAGCTCACCGAGCATCTCGCCCGCGCGCGGGGAGACGACCGTGGCTCCGACCACGACGCGCCGCTTCCGGTCGGCCACGAGCTTGACGACCCCGTGTTTGAAGTCATGGATGTAGCCGCGCGCGGCCTCGCCCGGATCGATGGAGGCGGTCACGACCTCGATCCCGCGCTCGCGCGCCGAGACCTCTGACAGCCCCACCGAGGCGACCTCGGGGTCCGTGAAGGTCACCCGCGGCACCGCCGTGTGGTCGGCCCGCGCGTCCTCGCCACGAAGCCGGCGGGCCACGATCTGCCCGTGGTAGTAGGCGAGGTGGGTGAAGCCGCCAAGGCCCGTCACGTCGCCGGCGCCGTAGATTCCGGCGTGGGCCTCCAGTGTCTCCGGGTCGACCTTCAGCCAGCCTCGCTCCGTGCGCGTGATGCCCGCCCCGTACCACGCCTCGAAGTTGGCCCGGCGACCGGTCGCCACAAGGAGGCGCTCCGCGGTCAGCGTCTTGCCGGACTTGAGCTTGACGACCACGCCCACGCCGCCCTTGTCCACTCGGTCCGCCGCGTCGCCGACCAGGATCGTGATCCCGTCCTCTTCCAGGTGCGGCCGCAGCGCCATGCCCGCCTCGGGCTCCTCCAGGCCGAGGAAGGTCGCCCCGGCCTCGACCACCGTCACCGTCGTCCCGAGTCGCGCGAAAGCCTGGCCGAGCTCGACGCCGACGGCGCCGCCGCCCAGGACGAGCAGCGTCGACGGATGCTCGCGCGGGATCGCGGCCTGCCGGTTCGTCCAGTACTCGACCTGGTCGAGGCCGGGGATCGGGGGGATGGCGGCGGTGCCGCCGTTGGCTATGACCAGGGCCTTGGTCGCGGTGTACGGGACGCCTTTCACCTCCACGGTGCGCAGGTCGGTGACCTTGCCCTCACCCCTGATCAACTTCGCCCCCGTCGCCTCCAGGGCCGCGGCCGGCCGCGAATCGTCCAGGTCGCGGGCCATCCAGAGCACGCGCTTCGACACTTTCGGGAAATCGAGGTCCCACTCCACCCGAGAGGCGGCAAGCTCGCGCGCGCGCCGCGCCTCGGTGAGCGTCGCGCCGGAGCGCAGCAGCGTCTTCGACGGCACGCACCCCCAGTAAGGGCACTCACCACCGACGAGCTCGCGCTCGATCACCGCGAGGCTCAAGCCGCTGTCCTTCAGGCCGCCGGCGATGGCTTCGCCCGCCACGCCGCCGCCCAGGCACACGACGTCAAACTCCTGAGGCAACTTGTGACCCTCCTTCGGTGGTGGATTCGGGGCGCTCGCGCCGGAGCGATTCGAGAAGCGAGGTGGCCGAGAAGGCGCCGACGTAGCGTTCGCCGTCGAACACGGCGGCGCACTCGGTGGGGCTGGACAGCGCGGCCGCGAACGCCTCGCTGAGCGTGCTGGTGACCGCCACGCGAGGCTCGCCCGTCGCGGGACCGCCCGCCGGATGCTCGAGGGCGTCCGCGTGGATGGGCTCGATCGACATCCGGCGCACCAGCCGCTCGCGACCTAGAAAGTCACGGACGTAGTCGCTCGCCGGGCTTGTGAGGATCGCGTCCGGCGTGTCGTACTGCGCGACCTCCGCCTGCATCTTCATGAGGCATATGCGATCGCCGACCATGACGGCCTCGTCGATATCGTGCGTCACGAACACGACGGTCTTGTTCAGCGATCGCTGGATGCTGATGAACTCACGCTGCAGCCGCTCGCGCGTGATGCGATCGACCGCGCCGAAAGGTTCGTCCATCAAAAGGATCGGGGGATCGGCGCCGAGCGCGCGCGCGAATCCGACTCGCTGTCGCTGGCCGCCCGACAGCTGATGCGGGTAACGCCTGCGGTACTCGCGCGGATCGAGTCCAACGAGCTCGAGCAACTCGTCGACGCGGCTCTTGATGCGCGCCGAGTCCCAGTCCCACAGCCGGGGAACCGTGGCGACGTTGTCTGCGACCGTCATGTGCGGGAACAGCCCGGTCTGCTGGATGACGTAGCCCATCTTCAAACGCAGCTGCACCGGGTCGACCTGGCGCGTGTCCACTCCGTCGACCAGGATCCGTCCGCCGTCCGGATCGATGAGGCGGTTGATCATGCGCAGCGTCGTGGTCTTGCCGCAGCCCGAAGGTCCGATGAGCACGCAAGTCTTGCCGCCGGTGATCTCGAGCGAGAGGTCGCGCACCGCGTTGGACCCGCCGGCGAAACCCTTGCTGACGTGCTCCAGCGTGATCATCGGTCGTCGATTACGGTAGTCGAATGCATGGCGGCCTATTCCTGCAGGGCGAGGATCAGCCGTGGATCCTGTGGGACTGGCTCTTCAATCACGTCGCGCGTTTCACCGATGCGCTGCAGCAGCACGTCGAGTTGACCGCGGTCGCGGTGGCCGTGGCGTTCGCCATCTCGCTGCCGCTGGGCATCGCGGCGCATCGCTGGCGCGCGGTGCGCAATCCGGCCTACATCGTTTTCGGGACCTTCTACACGATTCCGTCGATCGCACTGTTCGCGCTCCTGATCCCGTACACCGGACTGACGGCGACCACGGCGGAGGTAGGCCTCGTCGGCTACGCGGTGCTGATCATCCTGCGCAACGTCGTGGTGGGGCTGGACTCGGTTCCGCCGGACGTGATCGATGCCGCCAACGGCATGGGCTACCGGCCGCTGGCGCGTCTCCTGCGGGTCGAGCTTCCACTGGCGCTTCCGGCCATCTTCGCCGGCGTCCGGATCGCGACCGTGACGACCATCGGGCTCGTCACGATCACCGCGGTCATCGGGCTCGGAGGGTTGGGCCAGCTGATCCTGCAGGGCCTGATCGACGATTTCCGCACGCCGCTGGTCGTGGCCACGGTGCTCTCCATCGCGCTCGCGCTCGTGGCGGACCTGGTCCTCGCCGGGATCCAGAAGCTGGCCCTGCCGTGGGCGCGGAGCGATTGACGATGGGGGCCATCGAGACCGTCCTCAAGTGGTTCTCCGACCCGTCGCACTGGCGCGGCGCCGACGGCATCCCGACGCGCCTGCTCGAGCACGTCCAGCTGTCGGCCGAATCGGTGGCGATCGGCGCCGTCATCGCCCTGCCCATCGGCATCGCGCTGGGTCATTACGGCAAGCTGGGCAACCTCGCGATCAACGTCTCCAACGTCGGCCGCGCGCTGCCCTCGTTCGGCATCCTCGTGATCGCGTTTCAGGTCTTCGGCCTCGGCGATCTGCCGATCATCGTCGCGCTGACCGCACTTGCCATCCCGCCCATGGTCACCAACAGCTACGTCGGGCTGCGCGAGGTAGACCCGGATATAAAGGACGCGGCCCGAGGGATGGGCTATCGCGAGCTTGCGCAGCTGCTGCGTGTGGAGATCCCGCTCGCCGTCCCGCTGCTGATGGCCGGGATTCGCACCTCGGCGGTGCAGGTCGTGGCCACGGCCACCCTGGCGGCCCTGATCGCCGGCGGTGGTTTGGGCCGCTACATCATCGATGGGCTGGCCCAGTTCGACTACACGAAGCTGTTCGCCGGCGCGCTGCTCGTCGCGTTGCTGGCCCTGGCGACCGAGGTCTCGCTGGCCGGCGTGGAACGTCTGCTAACCCCGCGCGGTATTCGTTTGATGCACGTTCGTGCCTCGAGGCGCGCCGCCCAGTTCAAGACGGCGTGACGTCGCTCCATGGAAGAATCGGGGTGCGGGGCGTGTTGCATCGGGAAACGGGGAGCAAGGAGAGGCTTGGGATGAATGGCAAATTGAACTCGGTTCGCGTGTTCGCCGCCCTGGCGGCGATCGCGCTCGCGGCGGTGGCCTGCGGCAGCACGAGCGCGCCGGCCTCGTCGTCCAAGGGCAACATCACGATCGCGGGATTCGCTTTCTCTGAGGGCAGCGTGCTCGCCGAGCTGTACGGGCAGGCCCTGCAGCACGACGGCTACAACGTGACGTTCAAGCTCAACCTCGGGTCGCGCGAGGTGGTCGCCCCCGCGATTCAGTCGAAGGCGATCGACCTCTACATCGGCTACGCCGCCACCGACCTCGAGTACTACAACAAGAGCGCAGGCGAGGCCAACGGCGACGTCACCGCCACGACCGCCAAGCTCAACTCGCACCTGCAGTCCCTGGGCCTGGTCGCGCTCACGCCGTCAGCAGCGGTCGACCAGAACGCCTTCGCCGTCACCAAGGCCACGGCCGAGAAGTACAACCTCACCAAGCTTTCAGACCTCGCTCCCGTGGCGGGCCAGCTGGTGCTGGGCGCCGGACCGGAGTGCCCGACGCGGCCTTACTGCAAGCCCGGGCTCGAGTCGGTCTACGGCCTTCACTTCAAGTCCTTCAAGGCCCTGGACACCGACGGGTCGTTGACCCGTGCTGCGTTCAAGAACGGATCGATCGACGTCGGCCTGGTCTTCAGCAGCGACGGCGACCTGAACTCGCTCGGCCTGGTCGTACTGCAGGACGACAAGCACCTCGAGGCGGCGGACAACGTGGTGCCCATCCTTCGCCAGGCGGTCGCCTCCGACGAGGTGAAGAACGTGTTGAACGCCGTCAGCGGCAAGCTGACCACGGCCGACCTGGTGCAGATGAACTCGCAGGTGCAGCTGAACCACCAGGACCCCGACGCGGTCACCAAGGTCTGGCTGCAGCAGCACGTCTGGTCGAGCTAGGGCGGAGAGCTCCTCACGGCAGGCGATTGATCCAGGCGGCCGTCGAGTACTTGCCGCGGACCAGCTGATCCGCGGCGTCGAGCTCGGCGGCCGTCAGAGCGCTGTCGCGAGCTCCGAACTCGTCGCGCAGTGAGTGTTCCATGTGGCGCGCCGTCTCCTCGCAGCTGAGCGATGTGAACCACGCCAGCGGCGACACGCTCTTCTCGGCGCTGCGCACACCGCGCTCGGAGAGACGGTCGCGGCCGAGACGTATGAGTTGATCGACGATGGCCACGTCCATCTGGTGCGCAATCGTCGTGTGGTGCAGCACGAAGCCCTTGCGCCGGGCCTGCGCCGCGCCCGCGATCTTGCCGCGCGGCGAGATGATGTCGTTGATCTCGCGGTATGACGCGGGCACGCCCAACGCAACGAACGATCGCACCGCCCACGCGTCGAGCGCGGCGTAGGACTGTCTGAAGCTCAGCTCCGCCACCGCGGTCGCGGGCAGGTACATCGAGTACGTGATCGTGCGGCCCGGCTCGCAGATCATCGTTCCTCCGCCGCTCATGCGTCGCGTCAGCGTGAACCCGAGGCGGCGCGCGGCGACCATGTCGATCTCGTTCATGACCGATTGATGCGAGCCGATGACGAGCGCGGATTCGATCCACGACCAGAAACGAACGGCGGGCCCGCGCTCTCCCGCGATGACCCTGTCGAGCAGCACCTCGTCGAGCGCCATGTGCATATGCGCCGAGTGACCGGATGAGGGGATGAGCTCCCAATCGAGCTCGGCCGGCGATGCGCGAGGTTCCGTCAAGCCTTCACGTACGCGATGACAGCGCGACATTCGGCGACGACCACGCCATCGGCCTGCTCGACCGTGGCCTGGCAGTAGGCGAGACGTCGCGAACGATGCCGCACAGAGGCGCGCGCCGTGAGACGTCCAGGGGTTGCGGGGCGGTAGTAGTCGACCTGCAGGTTGGATGTCGTCGTGGTCTCGCCTTCCTTGGCCAGCGTGAACGCGACCGACGCGAGCGCTTCGTCGGCGAGGGTCGCGATGGCGCCGCCGTGCACGATCGGACCGCGGCCGCTCGGGAAGCCGTGGCGGCTGTCGCTCAGGTCGGCTTCGATCACGAGCTTGCCCGCATCGACGTCCACGATGCGGGCGCCGAGGTTGCCGATCATCCCGATATCGGCCTCACGCGCGTATTGCTCTTTCAGCGCGCGCACGCCGTATGCGACACCGGCCATTCCGAGCAACGATAATCACTCGGCCATGCAGCGATTGCCGGCCCTCACGGCGCGGGCACTCAGCCTCGCGAGGCCTGGCGCGAACGGCCGCCGCACGGGGGGCGGGATCGCCGTGTCGCCGGTGTCGTGGGGCATCAGCGAAGCCGCCGCGTGGGGCCCGCAGCTCGAGCCCAACCGCGTGCTCAGCGAGATGGCGTCACTGGGCGCCGGCGGAATCGAAGCGGGACCTTCGGGCTTCCTGCCCGACCGCAGCGACGCCGCCCGCACCCTCCTGCGCAGGCACGGCCTGCGCATGGTCGCGGGGCCGGTGTTTGGGGTGCTGCACCATCACGACCTCCGGCAGAGCGAGCTCGCGCACATCGACGGCCACGCGGGATGGTTGTCGGCGCTCGGCGCGATGACGCTGGTGCTCACCGTCATCGGCTCGCGCACGGACGAGCCGCGTGCCTCGGAGCTTTCGAGCACCGGCTGGGCGCATCTCCTGAGCGCGATCGGATCGGTGCAGCACGTGTGCGCCGTGCATGGCCTTCGCCTCGCCGTGGAACCCAGGCGCGGCAGCATGATCGAGGGCCCGGCCGAGATCGAGCGCCTGCTGGTGGGTTCGGAGGCGGGCGTCTCGATCGACATCGGACAGCTGGTCATCGCGGGCGCTGACCCGATCGAGATCGTCGAGCTCGCCGCGCGCCGCATCCAGCACGTCCATCTGAACGACCTCGACGGCGGCCTGGCGCGTTCGGTGCGGGGCGGCGGCCTCGACTACTCGGCGGCGGTGAGCCGCGGCCTGTTCAAGCCTCTCGGCTCGGGCGACGCGGACGTGGCGCGGGTGGTCGAGGAGCTGCGCAGCGGCGGTTACAAGGGCTGGTACGGCCTGCAGAGCGACATCCGCCTCAACTCGGTCGCCGACGACCCTCTGGCCGGCGTGCGTGAATCGCTGGCCTACGCCCGGGCTCTGCTCGCCGCCTAGATGCGGCGGCCGGCTCCCGCCCAGTAGCGCTCGCGCAGCGCGCGCTTGAGCAGCTTGCCTGCGGGCTCGCGCGGCATCTCGTCCACGAAGTCGACCGAGCGCGGCTTCTTGTAGCCGGCCAGGCGCTCGTCGCAGAACGCGATGAGCTCCTCCGCGGTCGCCGAGTGACCTGACCGCAGCTGGACCACCGCCTTCACCGACTCGCCCCACTGGTCGTCCGGCACACCGATGACTGCGGCGTCCGCCACGGCGGGATGCGCAGCCAGCACCGCCTCGACCTCGGCGGGATAGATGTTCACACCGCCCGAGATGATCATGTCGATCTGGCGGTCGCAGATGAAGTAGTAGCCCTCTTCGTCGCGATAGGCGATGTCGCCGACGGAGAAGTACCCGTCGTGCAGGCTCTTGCCCGTGGCGTCCGGCCGGTTGTAGTACTCGGCGAGCCACGAGTTGCGGACCATGAACTCGCCCGGCGTGCCCCCCGGCACATCGTGCCCTTCGGCGTCGACGAGACGAATCTCCTGGCCCGGCACCTCGGTGCCGCACGAGCCCGGCTTGCGCAGCTGGTCTTCCGGCCGCAGCACGGTGTTGATGCCGGTCTCGGTGGCGCCGTAGAACTCCCACAACACCTGACCGAGCACGGCCTCGGCGCGCTCCTTCAGCGGGTACGGGCACGGCGCCGCGCCGAGGATGAGCGCGCGCAGTGATGACATGTCACGAGGCCGGCGTTCCTGCGCGTCCAGCAACCGCTGCAGCAGCGTCGGCGCCATGAAGGTGGTGGTGACCCGATGTCTCTCGATGAGGTCGAGCGCGTCGTCGGCCTCGAACTTCGGCTGCACGACCACCGTGCTCCCGAGCAGGCCGTGCAGCGCCGAGAAAAAGGACACCGCGCTGTGATAGCCCGGTCCACACATGAGGTGCACGTCGGATTCGCTGAGGCCGAAGATCGAGATGACCTGCAGCACGTTCTCGAGGTTCACACCGTTGGGACGCCACGCGCCTTTCGGATGACCTGTCGTGCCCGACGTGTAGATCATCGAGGGGCCGAGCCCTGGTCCCGCTCCGGTGTCTTCGGGCGCGACGTCGGACGCTTTCTGCATGAGCTCTTCGAACGCGAGCCAGCCATCCGGGCGGCGATCGCCTATCGCCACGTAGCTGATGGGTCCGCGCACCTCGGGCCGCGCGCTCTCGACGACGTCCACGTGGTCCGGGCCCGCCAGGACCACGCGCGCGCCCGAGTCGTTCAGCACGTACGCGACTTCTGGACCGCGCAGCCGGTAGTTGATCGGCGTGGCCACCAGGCCCGCCTTGCGCAGCCCGTGCGCGATCTCGAAGCCCGCCTCCGAGTTGAAGGACATGACGGACACGCGGTCGTGCAGCCGGCAGCCGAGGCTTAGAAACATGTTGGCCGCGCGGTTGGCGCGGCGATTCATGGTCGCGAAGTCGGTGACCTTGCCCCGGAAGATGACGGACGGCTTGTCCGGCTTGCTTGCCGCGTGGCCGGCGAGGATGTCCGTGTCAGCCACGAGCCAATGCTAAGACGGTGAGGGCGACGCTCCAAGGCAGGGAGTGTTCGATTGCAGCCCGAACGTGGACGCGACGGGCGCAATGCTGCCCGTGATGACCACGCGATACCGCGTGCAGCCCCCGGTCAGCGCCCACGATTCGGCGGGCGTCCAGTGGTCGTAGTTCACCGAAGCCGGCAGCGGTGGGTACTTCTGCACGATCGCGGGCGTCGCGTCCGCGATGGTGGCGATGGGCGACGGCTTGCTCGAGTCATACGCCCAGAGGTAGATCTTCGTCAGCGCGCGGTTGGCGAGCGTGTCGGCCGCCGCCGGCAGTGCGGTCGCCGTCAGCAGCGCATCGACGATCGTCTGCGGGTTGGGCGCGGCCTTCACCTCGGAGAGGCTGTGGCCGGCGATGGCCTCCGACCAGTCGACACCCGTGACTCCACCCCCGGGTGCGTACGTCTTCACCGGCGCGTCGCCGTCCTTGCCTGCCACGGCGTAGAGCTGAAGGCCGCCGTCGATGGCGATGGCCAGCGTTTTCGCATCCGGGCTCCACGCGAGCGCATCGACGTGATGGAGCTTGGAGTTCACGTGTCGTGGCTGCACCGGCGAAGCCGAGGGGGTCGGTTTCGCGGTCGGGCTGGTGGCTGCGGGCGAGCTGCCTCCGGCGGCCGCCGACGGTGAGGCAAGGATCGGCGCGAGGTTGACCGGCTCGATCAGCGCGCCGTGGTCCAGGAGCGAGACGGCGGCCATCGTGCCGTCGCGGCTGAAGGCGATCGGTCCGTCGTCCTGCCCCGGCTTGAGCGGGAAGGCGTTGAGGACGCCCAGGCTTGGGTTGAGGAAGTACCAGGCGCCGGTCGCCGCGCCGCGCACGGCGATCAGGCCGTCGACGCCGGGCGCCGCGCCTTCGGTGAACAGCGCCGGCTGGCCGGGCGGCCGCGTGAGGATCTTGATCTGCGCGTCTCGCCGTGTCAGGTCGAGCACGTCGACCTGGTAATCCGTGCAGCAGCCGACCGTGAGCGCGAGGTAGTGCTCGTTGGCGACGAGGCCGAACGGACCCTCGCTCTCGAAATCCGCCGATGCGCCCAGCGCCTCGATCGTGCCTTTGAACGGATCGACCCTGAACAGCCAGTCGTAAGGCACGACACCCGGGCTCGTCCTGCGCTCGGGCGGCCGGTCGTCGTGGACGGCGAAATAGATCACGGGGTAGGCGACGCCGGGAGCAGGGCCCCAGACTGGTCCCGCCACGCGGAAAGCTCCGGCCTGCGGCAGAGGCGCCACCACCGTCGACTTGCCGGTGGCCGGATCGATCACGCCGACGCCCTGGCTCGACACGTACGCGATGAGCCCGTCGTTGAGCGCGCCGGCGATGGGCGAGGGGCTGTGCTGCGCGGTGGACGTGGACCCTCCTCCGCACGCGGAGAGCGCGGAGGCGGCGATCAGAACGAGTGTGAGGGCGCGCATCAACCTGGCCATGAGCTTGCGAACTCTAACGTCAGTTACCCGGGCTGGGTTCCGGCCGTTGCTTCCATGTGATCCGGGTGGCGCTGGCGGTCGCGCTGGCCGCGGTGATGCTGGGCGCATGCGGCACCGTGATCGGCTGCGTGTGCGGACCCGCGGTGCTTCCCACTCCGCCTCCGCCCAGGACGCCGAGCCCGACCGCGGGCTTCGACGTGGTGATCTCTGACAACGATCGCGCCGTGACGGTGAGATCCGGGCAGCGCATCGAGCTCATCCTGCACGCGAAGCCCGGCATGTCGGCATGGAGCGGAGTAAACGTCGACGACTACACGGTGCTGCGCGCCGTGCCGACGGGGATCCTGGCGCCTGTTGGGGTGACGATCGCCGGCTACGAGGCCGAGAGGCGCGCGACCGCGACGATCCGCGCGACGGCCACACCGCTCTGCTCGCCGGGAGAGGCCTGCCCGGCCTACGCGATGATCTTCGAGGTCAGGGTGACCGTTACTTAGGTTCGGCCGCGTGCAGCGCCGCGGCGATCGCGTGCAGCTGGGCTCGCGGCGGGGGCGAGGTGTACGACTGGGGGAAGGTGAGCCCGAAGCCGTCGCCCGAGTAGCGCGGGATGACGTGGATGTGGAAGTGCGGGACGTCCTGGAACGCGACCTCGCCGTCGGCGACGAAGAGGTTCACGCCCCCGGCGGCCAGCGTCGCCTCGGAGGTGGCCGCCAGGGAGCGCGCGACGCGGAACGCGCGCATCGCGACCTGGTCGGGAACGTCCTTCATCAGCACGTAGTGGTCGCGCGGGACCACCAGCAGGTGGCCCTGGGTGATGGGCTGGATGTCCATGAAGGCGACGATGGTGTCGTCCTGGTGGACGAAACTCGCCTCGGCCTCGCCCTTGATGATCTGGCAGAAAACGCAGTCCTGGGACATTTGGCCCCCACAGCTTATAGATCGGAGCGGGGGTTATTCCTCAGTTTGTGGCGGGGAGACGGCCTCCGGCTCGGGCGCGTGGGCGGGTTCGGAGCCGTTGACGCCCACGTCGGCGGCGGATTCGACCTCGGCCAGCGGTGCGCCCTCGCCGTTGGCGCCGGCTTCCGGCAGGGCCCGGCGGCGCCGTCGCCGGCTCCGCCGGTCGCCCCGGTGCGGCCGCGACAGGCGCTGGACCTGGGAGCGGATGCCCACCCTCTGGCAGGCGGTGACTACTGCACCGACGCCGGCGACCAGCCCGTCCTCCTTGGCGTGCTCGAACAGCGGGCCGAAAAGCTCGGGCGCGCCGCCGATGACGGTCTTGGAGTCGCCGACGATCACGAGCAGCTTCTTGGCGCGCGAGATGGCGACGTTGACGCGGTTCGGGTCGTTGAGGAAGCCGATGGCGGCGCGGTCGTTGGACCGCACGAGGGAGAGGATGACGCCATCCGACTCGCGGCCTTCGAAGGCGTCGACCGACTCGATGTCGTCAGGCGGCACGATGCCCTTCAGCGCCGACTGCAGGCGGTTGACCTGCGAGTTGTACATCGCGATGACGGCGAGCTTCGCCTTGCGCACGCGCCGGCGGATGATCGAGGTGATGTCCTTGCACAGCGCGACCTCGAACTCGTTGGCGACGGAGCGCTGGGCGTCGCGGTACTCGTCCTGCGCGCCGGTGTCGACCCACACGAGCTCGCGATCGAAAGGCCATGGCAGCGGCATGCGCGGGTGCGGCGCTTCATGGATGAGCTTGCCCTCGTAGAAGAGGTCTGACACGACGCGGCCGATGGGCTCGCGCATGCGGTACTGGCGCGGCAGCATGATGCGCGACCCGGGCGGCACCTTGTCCCATATCCATCCGTAGAAGCTGTCGTCGCGCACGACCTCGTCGAGCGGCTGCTCGACCTTGAAGGTGGCCGCGGCCTCTTCCATCACGGGCGGCAGCTGGTTGAGGTCTCCGATCATCACCCAGCGCTTGGCCAGCGGCATCAGCGCGAGCGCCTCGTTGGCGCGGACCTTGTTGGCCTCGTCGAGGATCAGCCAGTCGAAGACCTTGAAGCGCAAGCGCGAATCGATGGCGAGGCGGTTGCACGTGCCTGCGACCAGGTTGTAAGGCTCGAGGTCGTCGCCTTCGACCAGCGTCGGGCGGATGCGGCGCGGCACCTTGCCCGGCTCGGCGATGCGCGCCTGGCGCACGTGCGAGAAGCCGAGCAGGCGTTCCTGGCCCGTGTCGACCGCGTCGTTGGAATGCGAAGAGAGAAGGATCGACGCGCTCGGGTTGCGGCCGAGGATGCGACGGATCGACTCGACGATCGCGGTCGTCTTGCCGGTGCCCGGCGGGCCCTGGATCAGGTAGAGCTGGCCCGGCCGCATGCCCATGACACGGGCGACCGCCTCGGCCTGCTCCTCGTTGGGGTCGGGCAGGTGGTGCGCCTTCTTGCCGTCGAGCGTGACGCGCGGCGGGCTGCCGAGCCATCCGGTGTCGACGAGCTCCGCGGCCAGCGCCCCCGTGCGCGGGCTGCCGATCTGGAGCTGGCGGATGACAGAGCGCTGAGCCTCGAACATCTCGACGCTCGCCGTGGGCAGCACGATGCCCTCATCGGGCAGCGGGTCGTAGCGCCGGAAGCTCACCCAGAGGTTGGAGCCCTGGATCCGCTCGAGGGACATGCCCCGGTACTCGGGAAAGCCCGCCGAGCGGACCGTCAGCGAGTCGATGCCGCGATAGATGCGCCCGTCGGCCTCGTCGACCAGGTGCAGCACCGCGCGCACGTACTCGCCGCCGCGCATGTCGTGGTTGCACTCCGGGCAGTGGATGCCGTTCGACGTCGGCACCTCGGTCTCGCAGTTGGGGCACTCGATCCACTGCTCGGTCGCTTCGTACTTGCGCACCGCGGCCTCCGCGAGCTTCTCCCGGAAGTCGCGCAGGTGCTCGATGAAGCGCAGGGTCGAGTCGAGGATCGGGGCGTTCTTGGCCTTGTCCCGCAGCACAAAGGCGGTGAAGCCCTCGAGGTCGCCGTCCCACTCCTTGACCAGCTGCAGCTCCTGGTACCGGAGGCGCAGCCGGTTCTTCTCCATCTCGTACTCGCCGTCCAGGTCCTGCCAGTCGGTGAGCTCGAGGGCGAGGCCCATGGGCGTCCGGCCGAGCTTGCCGGTGAGCAAGGTGGTGGAGACCTGGCCGATGAACTCGAGCGGCTTCTCGGGCTTGATGACCTGGTAGGTGCCGTCGATCTGCTTGAGCTCTTCGAGCATCTCGCGCAGGCGCTCCGCCCCGCCGAAGGCCTCCAGGGCCTTCACCTTCTCGGCGGCCGGGCTGCCCGGGCGTATGCGGATGCCGAGGCGGCCGGCCTGGATCTCCTCGCCCGGAATGTCGGGATTCCAGAGCGGCAGGACGTCGCCGGCGTAGGGCGCGCTCAAGACAGGCGGAGCCTGATGTGTGGCCACAAGCGGATTGGGCGTGAAATGAGGTTCAAGCTGACTTCAGAAAGGGTCCTTTGCGTGGACCTAGCACCCCAACGGGCAGGACTTACCTTACCAGATCGGCCGCCGGTTCAAACTCGGGCAGGCTGATCCAGTGCACGGCGCACGATCTCGACGGTCGCGGCCGGAGTGGTCAACACGTCTGCGGCGGTGAAGCGGAGAAGCCGGTATCCCGCCTCCAGAAGTCGGTTCTGCCGGCGATTGTCGGCCGCGAGGTTGTGACGGTGAGTGGCGCCGTCGTACTCGATCGCGAGGCGGTGAATCGGGTAGTACAGGTCCGGCCTCGCAAGGAAGAGCCCGCGGCCGTCATACAAAGAGACCTGGAGGCTCGGCCGGGGTAAGCCTGCAACGATGAAAAGAAGACGGAGCCGGGTTTCCATCGGACTCTCAGCGCGGTGGTCCGCGAGCTCCAGGGCCCGTCGCAGGACGCCGATGCCGCGAAAGCCAGGATGCGATTCAATCCAAGCCTGCAGCTGGCCCTTGCTCACGATCCGGCGGTGCAATGCGGTGTCGAGAATCACCGTTGCCGCAACGACATCCATG
>DASSLR010000069.1:0-37713 GCA_035689345.1 Candidatus Dormiibacterota bacterium | reverse complement strand
AGTGGAGCGGCGCTGCGCGCCCCAGGTCGAGGTCGGCGTGCCGGCCGCCGGGGCGGCGCCGGCCGGCGGGCCCCACGACGGGGCCGGCTGTGCCGATCCCCAGGTTGGCTGCGCGCCAGGCGCCGGAGCGGCAGCGGGCTGATCCCAGCTCGGGTTGGCCGCGGGCTGAGGCGGCGGCGCGACGACCGTCGAAGCCACCGATCCGGGCCGCGGTGCCGCCACTGGGGGCGCCCAGGTCTGGACGGCGGGGTCTGCCGGAGCGGCGGGGGCGGCGGCCTGCGCGGGCTGGCTCGCGATGCCAGTGCGCGACGGCGAGGCGGGCCGGACGGCGTTCTGCTTCTTCTTGCCCTTCGTCCTGCTCCGCCGAACCCTCAGGTAAAGGATGCCCGCGAAGAGCGCGACGACAGCCAGGATTATTTCTGCGTACTCGATAGGCATCCGGTGGACGGCCTCCCTATTGGCGGAATCGTTATGAAAAAACCGGTGCTGCAGAGTATGCCATCCGGTTTCGACTTGGGCCCAATAACTGGCCTACGGAGCCGGCGACGCCTCCGCCGTGACGCTGCCTTCGACCAGCAGCCGCCCCGAACCGACGCCGGCGACGCTCACATCCGCCTCCAGCGTGTGCAGGCCGGGTGCGAGGGCCTCGCCGGTGACGACGTGCACCTTGATGCGCCGACCCAACGGCAGGTCCAGCCGTCGAGGGAGTGGAGCGCGCCCCGCGTGCGTGTCGATCTGGATGTCGTGGCGTGTGAGCAGCGTCCCGTCGAGGCGCAGCCCCGTCATCGAGGTGAGCACGGCCGGTCGCGTCCCGTTCTCCAGGACAAGGCTCAACCCGTCGCGCTCCGCCTGCAGGCTGTGCAGGTCGGCGAGGCGGGCGGCCAGGTAGTGAGGGAGCTCCGGCCGAAGACGCGCGGGCGGCACGTTGGCGGTCACCGTGAAGCGCAGCTCGCTGTGGTCGATCTCTTCGCCGCCGATGAGCAGCGTCGCCTCGAACACATACTCGCCTTCAGCGCTCAGCGCGACGCTGACGGAAGTCGCGTTGAGCGCGGGCTCGAAGGCGGTGGGCACCTCGCACTGCGCCGAGCCCGAAAACGACTTCCGCTGCGTCGCGTCGATGAGCCTGCTCACGCCGCGCCGACCGACACCCCGCTCGCGAGTCAGAGACCAGCGCACGGTTCCCGAGCCGGCCACTCGCGGATCGTCGTTCACGACGATGACGCGCGCGCTGAAAGGTTTGTCCGGCCTCTGGATCGCGCCGGTGGGCCGGTCGGGCTCGACGCTGATGGGATCGATCATCACCCGCGTCGGGCGGAAGGCCTCCGCCAGCGCTGCCAGCGGTCCTTCCTTCTTCTGGCGCGCGCCGTCGAGCAGGCCCCAGCCGATCGCTGGAAACGGGTCGACGAGGTGGAACGCGAATGCGCCCCAGCACGGCTCGAACTTGCGCGTGCGCATGTGCTCGGCGGTGACACGCACGAGCCACGCGTGATAGTTCTGCGACGCGCGCACGTAGGCGTCCAGGCTCGGGTACGCGGACGGGAGACCGACACCACGTTCGGCCCAGTTGACCGGTTGAAAGCCCGCGTAACGCCATGACGGTTCGTCGTCCGCGACCGGGAAACGATCACCGATGTCATCCCACACGGGCGATCCGATCGAGGGCAGCGACTGCGCGCCGAAAGCGCTGACCATCAGCGGCTCTGTCTCGATCATGTCCTTCCACGTGCCCTGTTCCCAGCCGAGCTTCATGTGCGCGTCGGTCTCGCCGCTGGCGGCCAGCGCCGGCCGTGTCGAATCGAGCGCCTCGAAGCCGGCCTTCAGGTCCTGGTCGATGGAGTGGTTCTGGCGCACGACGTGCACGTCGCCCATGTCGGCGTTGTCGGCCAGCCACGGCGGGTCGTCGTGCGCGATCCAGACGGCGATCGACGGGTGGTTGCGCAGGAGCTCGACCATCTCCGCCTGCAACTCCCTGGCGGTCGACTCGAAGAATTTCGCATCGTCGGCGCGGGCCTGGTACGCGTACGTGCCCAGAAGCGGCAGCTCCTGCAGCAGCAGCATGCCCGCCTCGTCGGCGAGCCGGTAGAAATCGTGCGGCAGCACGTTCGCGATGACGCGCAGCGCATCGAGATTCGTCGCCTTCGCGAGCCGGATGTCTTCGGCAAACTGTTCGGCGGTCAGCTCGTCCATGCGGCATGACGGCGCGTAGCACGCGCCGCGCAGGAACATCGGCCGGTCGTTGACGGACACGCTCCACCGGCGCGGTCCGATGTCGCTTTTGAGGTCGCGGAATCCGAATCCGTCTTCGACGCGCGCGGACTCGGCGCCATTCACGTACACGGCCATCTCGGCGCGATACATCGCGGGGTCGCCGAATCGCCACGGTTCCCACCTGCGCGCGCCTGGCAGGGCGAGGCGCATAGACATCGGATGGTCACCGCCGCCGGCGATGCGAAACTCCCGCCGCAGCCGCAGCACACCGGAGCCGAGTGCCGCGCCGGTCGGAGTGACGACGAGCTCCACCTCGCCGTCCATCTGCCTGCCGTCGAGGTTGCGCAGCCGGGTCTCGACCTCGAGCCGGCCATCGCCCGCTTCGAAGCCCGGCTTGAGGCGAAGCCAGTCGATGACGACCGGGCCGACGTACTCGAGCTCCACCGGCCGCCACAGCCCGAGGGGCACCTCCCACCTGTAAGGCTCGCCCAGGCTCATGTACGCCGACGCGGGATATGGGCGCAGGTCGCCGTCGTTGAAGTGACCCATGATGTGGCGCTTGCGGTCGAGCTGAGTCTCCACGGGTGACTCGCAGCAGATGACGAGCTCGTTGTCCGGTTTGAGATAGGGAGTCAGGTCGAAGCCGAAAGCCGAGAAGTGGCCGTAGTGCGAGCCGAGGAGGCGGCCGTTGAGCCATGCATGCGTGGCGGTGAAGGCGCCGCCGATGCGCAGGATGACGCGACCCGAGTGGTCAGGCCGCGGAAACGTCGTCCGGTACCAGACGCTCTGAGCGCCGCTCGTCGCGGTGAGCTGGCGCGGAACGCCGACCGGCTTCCAGCCGGCGCCACGCCCGAACGGCAGGCGCTCGGCCTCGCCCTCGCCCAGCGATTTCCAGACGGCCTCCCAGCCGCTTAGCTCGCGCTTACCTCCGGAGCGCTGCTCGAGCGGCAGCAGCAGGCAGTCGCTCACGCTTGCGATACGTAAGCGCCATCGGCAGTGGCGCACAGGATGACTGGCCGGCCCATCTGCGCGGCGAAGATGCGCTCGCTCCCCCGCCGCACCAGCGCGATGATGCTGCCGCCGAAGCCCGCGCCCATGATGCGCGCGCCCAGGCATCCGTAGATCGACCACGCCTGCTCGACGAGCGCGTCGACCTGCTTGGTCGAGACCTCGAAGTCGTCGCGCAGGCTGACGTGCGACTCCTTGAGCAGCTCACCAAGGCGCTCGAACCGCCGTTCCTCGAGCGCCTGCACGAACTCGTGGACCCGCGCGATCTCCGAGTCGACGTGGCGCTTGCGCTTCTTGTTCCTTCCTGACTCCGCTTCCTTGCGCCGCTTGTTGTAAGGCGTATGCGCGAGGTTGCGGCGCTGGCCGGAGTCCACCACGGCGATCACGAGCTCTTCGGGAAAAGGCACGGCACGATAGTCGAGGTTCGCACAGTTCAGCAGCAGCGCGTGTCCGCGCCGCCCGAGCGCAGAGGCGAACTGATCCATCACGCCGACCTGCACTCCAGTCGCTTTCTGCTCGGCGCGCTGGCACGCGAGCGCTGCCTCCTTGCCGTCCATGTCGGGAGCAAGACCGGAGGCGACCGCAACGAGCAGCGCGGCCGAGGAGCTCAGCCCCGAGCCCGGCGGAATGTCGGAGGCCACGTTCACTGTCTGCGGCGGCACGCCGAGCTCTTCGCCGATGGCACGCACGTATTCGAGACCGCCGCCGATCTCGCTGTGCACGGACCACTTGCTGGCCGCGATGCCTCGCGTGTCGGTGAAGCGATCGACCGCCGCGGGGAGCACAGGACCACCCAGGTAGTCGAGGTGCTCGCCGATCAGGTTCACCCGGCCGGGCGCGCGGCCGTGCCACGAGACGCTGGCCACTATGCGGCCGAGCTACTCAAGCGCTCGCCTCACCGCTTCCTCGGGCGTCGCGACCGACTCGAGCCCGTTGATCGGCCAGCTGTCGAGCGTCACGACCGGCCGGCCGAGACGTTTGGCGATGGCGATCTCGCTCAGCGTTCCCCATCCACCGCCGATCGCGATCACGGACTGCGCCGCGGTCACGATGAGCACGTTGCGTGCCTGGCCCATGCCGGTCGGCAGGGCGATGGTCAGGTGCTTGTTGGCGCCCGCGCGGTGCGAGTCGGGGAGGAATCCGATCACCGTACCGCCTGAGGAGGCCGCGCCTTCGCTCGCGGCGCCGGCGACGCCGGCAAGCCCGCCGTTGATGACGATCGCGCCGGCTTGCGCCAGCAGCTTCCCCACTTCGTGCGCCGCGTGCAGCTGCGCATCGCTTGCTTCGGAGGCCCCGCAGACGGCGACGTATCGGCGCGGCATCGCGTGGATGGTAAGCCCCGGGCTGCCGGCTTCGCGGAGCAGATTCGCGCTGGGCCGAGCTGAGCCGAAGGCGCCGCGAGCAGCGGACCGGAGTGCACCGTGGTGCACGAGGACCGCAGCACAGCGGCAACGCACGGATCAGCCGGCCCAGTAGCGAAGATGCCCGCGAGGATCGGCGGCTCGGGGCTGATACACTTTCGTGCGAAGTTCACTGCCCGTGGGGCAAAGGAGGTGAGGCGGAACCTTGGATAAACCGAGTCGCGGTGCCAGCCGCCTCGTTTGCCAGCCGGGAGCTCGGGAGGAAGCGGTCCTCTAGAGGTTCCCAATTCTGAATCCGGCTCCTGGAGTCGGAGGCGGAAGCATCGCGAACGAAATAGGAAGGCCGGGGTCGTCCCGGCCTTCCGCTTTTCCGAGCGATTCCACGCGAACGCTCAATTGAAAGACCGACACACCCGTTTGGCGCCAAACGTGCCCTTCGCGCGGAAGTATTTGACCTGTTTGGCGCCAAGAGTGAACCAATGCTTGAGGATCGCCCCTTCCGACGCCGAGCCCACAGGACTTTCGTTTGCGTTCAAACGGAGCGATTACTCTTGGCGCGTGCTCGCACGAATTGTGGCGGCAACCCTGGCGGTGATGGTCATCGCCGCTTGCGGCAGCTCCACCACCACCACGGCGAGCGTCGTCTCACCGAGCCCGAGCCCAATACCATCGTTGAAGACCTCACCGGCCCCGCGCACCTGCCCCACGGCAGCTCGCGTCAACGCCGCCCTCGGCACCAACGTGCGGACCCCGGTGAGCGTCGTCGGCGCCGGCTCGACGCAGCTGCCGGCGGGCGCCAGCGGCCAGTCCTGCGAGTACCCGGGCACGTCCGAGAACGTGATCATCATCATCGTCACGAACATCGATCCCTCGAACATCTCGAAGTTCAGTGACCGGTTCCCTGCGCCTTACACCTCGGTCTCAGGCGTCGGCGACCAGGCGCGCGCGTTCAAAGTCCAGCTCGGCGGTGGCAAGGACAACGAGGGGGTCGTGGCCACCAAGGGCACGACCATAATCGCGCTCACGGCCACCGCCACCCCAGCGTCGCTGGCTCAGATCGAGGCCTTGATCAACCAGCTCTTCTGAGTGCATGACTTCTCCCAGCGGCTGAACGAGATGCCCGAAGGCTGGCTGCGCGCCATGGGCGTCACCATCACCCGGGCCACGGCCGACGAGGTTCGGGCCGAGCTCACGGTCGGACCTGAGCACCTCCAGGGCTACGGGATCGTGCACGGTGGCGTGCATTGCGGGCTCATCGAGTCGCTTGCGTCGATCGGGGCCGCCCTGTTTGCGATGCCGCGCGAGCAGGCCGTCGTCGGCCTGGAGAACAACACGAGCTTCATCCGGGCGGCCGGCGCGGGCACCAGGCTGCGCGCGGTCGCCACGCCGGTGACCCGCGGTCGCAGGACCCAGGTCTGGGAGGCGAAGGTCGAGGACGGCGATGGCAACGTCCTCGCGACCGGTCGCGTCCGGCTCCTGTGCCTGAAGAACGACGAGCTTCCGCCCGGCGCGCGCGACGCGGCTACGAACTGGTCACGTAGCTGAAGATGATCTCGTCGATCAGCTGCTCGACTGGAGCGAGATCGTCGGTGTAGACCTGTCCGTGATACGGCGAAGGCCTCAGCTTGCCCGCCGGCAGCGCGTTCTGAGCCGCATCACTCGCGAGCGGCGCAGACACGAGCCCCAGGTTGTGAGTGATGTCCGCGATCGTCGTCTGCTCGGTGGTGCCGTAGACGAGCGTGTTGTCGAATGACGGGTCGTCGATCAGGAACACGTTCTTGTAGACCGCGGCCATGGTGCTCGCGATAGCTGCGACGAGCCGGTAGTCGGTCGCGGTCCGTCCCACGTTCACCGCGGCCACGCCGCCGGGGTTGAGGTGCCGGCGAACCTGCTGGAAGAACTCCTTCGTCGTCAGGTGGAACGGGATGTACGGCTGCCGGTACGCGTCCAGCACGACGACGTCGTAGTGGCCCGTCGACGTGGCGATCCAGTAGCGCGCGTCGGCGGTCACCTCATGCGCTCGCGCGTCACCGAGGTGGAAGTACTGGTGGCCGAGGGCGAGGATCTCGGGATCGATCTCGACGCCCGTGATGTCGATCGAGTCGCCGAAGGCCAACCGGTACTGGCGCGCCGTCGTGCCGCCCGCCAGGCCGAGCACGGCGAGTGAGCGCGGCCTGATCTCGGTGTCCTGTGCCGGCCGGAAGGCGTTTGCGACGAGCAGGTAGTCCCAGTAGCCGTGGGTCAGGTTGTCGGCCGAGTTGTAGACCGAGTGGATCGCCTGGCCCTCGTTGAGGATCAGCTCAGTCACCGTGCCGTCCTGCACGACCTGGATGTAGTTGTACGCCGACTCTTTCTCCACCACGAGGCGACCGACCTCGGGCGGCTTGATGCCGGAGGGCAGCAGGATCCACGCCAGGATGACCGCGATGGCGAACGCCGCGTAAAGGCGGCGGCGCGGCCACATGGCGGCGATCGAGAAGCCGACGAGCACGAGTCCGAAGCCCTCGAGGGTCGGCCGCGTGCCGTAGCTGGGGATGAACCAGAAGACCGGTAGAAACGTGCCGAGGATGCTCCCCGCGGTCGACAGGGCGTACACACGCCCCGCGGTGTTGCCGCCGGTCTCGACGTTCTTGAGCAGCAGCCGGATCGCGAACGGGCTGACGCAACCGAGAAGGATCACCGGCACCGCGAACAGCAGCACCACCGCGACGAGCGTGCCGCCGACGAGCCCGATGCTGAGCGTGCGGAACCCCTGCTGCGACGCGAGCAGGATCGGATAGCTGACTAACGGGATCACCCCGATCCACAGCCCGGCCCAGGCGGTGATCTGGTAGAGCAGCATCTCGTCCGGCCGCCGGTCGGCGAGCCGGCCGCCGATCACGTAGCCGGCCGACAGGTAGATGAGCACGAGCCCGATGAGGACGCCCCACACGTAGAGGCTCGTGCCGAAGTAGGGCGCGAGTAGCCTGGCCGCTCCGAACTCCACTGCGAGCGACGCCATGCCCGCGACGAAGACGAGCGGCAGCAACAGACGCTGGTGCACGACGCGAGTAATTTAGACCGGCTGCTCAGACGCCCACTTGCGGGTGCGCTCGTCCATCGGCACCGGCAGCTGGACCTTCACCTCGGCGTAGAGGTCGCCGACCTGGCCGCCCTTCGGGTCGGGCAGGCCGAGCCCGCGCAGGCGGATCTTCGTCCCGTTCTGCGTCTCCGGCGGCACCTTGAACTGCACGCGGCCGCCCTTCAGGGTCGGCGCCGCCACCTCGCCGCCGCTGAGCGCCACCTGCAGCGGGACCGGCACGACCACGCGCAGGTCCTTGCCTTCGCGCGTGAACAGCGGGTCCGGCGCCACCTGGACCTGAGCCCGGAGACCCGGCACTCGCAGCACCGTGCCCTCCTTGACGCCGGCGGGCACGTTCACCTCCACGCGCCGGCCGCCGGGAAGCTCGACGGTGCGGCTCGTGCCCCGTAGCACCTCGGCCAGGCTGACCGAGATCGGCATTTCGACGTCGAAGGCCTGCTCGCGCCCGCGCCGCTGCGCGCCCCCGAAGATCGAACCGAATATGTCGCCGAAGCCGCCGGCCTCGCCGCCGAACATCTCCTGGACGTCCTCGGGCGAGACGGTGCGGTACTCGACGCGCGGCCCGCCACCGCCGGCCGACCGGCGCACGCCGCCCCCGCCGAACGGGTTGCCCTGGCCGGGTTGCACGCCCGCCGCCTGCGCCGCGGCCCAGTCCGCGCCGAAGGCGTCGTAGAGCTTCTTCTTCTCGGGGTCGGAGAGGACCTCGTGAGCCTCCGACACCTCCTTGAAGCGCGCCTCGGCCTGCTTGTCGCCCGCGTTCAGGTCGGGGTGATGCTTGCGCGCGAGCTTGCGGAAGGCGGCCCCGATCTCCTTCGGTGACGCCGTCCGCGGCACGCCGAGAACCTCGTAGTAGTCCTTCGTCCTGGCCATCTTCCTGGGGTTCTACCGCAAAGCGCGGACCGGTAATCGCTTGACGAAGCTGACGTAACCCGGCATCAGCTCGTAGCCGAGCTTCTCGTTGATGCGCAGCATGGCCGCGTTCTCAGAGTCGTTGTCGGTGCGGACCGAGGGGATGCCCAGCTCCACGGCCTGCGCCAGGGTCTGCAGCTTGACCGCGCGCGAGATGCCCCTGCCGCGGTAGGCGCGGGCGCAGCAGGTGTATCCGGTCCACACGTGCCCGCGCACAGGAGGAAAGCTCAGCATCGACATGGCGACCGGCGTGTCCCCGTCGAGCGCGATCCACCAACGATCCTGTCGGCGGTCGGGCCCGTTGGCCTTGCGCATGAAGTACTCCATTGACTGCGGCAGGATCGGCGTCGAGTGCGGGATGTCCTGGCGGGTCTCTTCGCTGAGACCGTGGAGCTTCTCGAACCGCCGGTCGTCATGCCATTCGCTGACGGTCGTGAGCGTGATGCTCTCCGCCTTCATTCGCTCGCGCGCGACGGCGGCGTCGGCGACCAGGCCGGCACCCTTCTCCTTCAGGTCGAGGATCCACACGCGATCGTCGCGCTCGCGGACGAAGCCCAGCTGCTCCAGCACGGCCAGCATCTCGGTCTCTTCCTCGCCGGCGGCGGCGTTGAGGGTCCACGCGCCCTCTTTGGCGGCTTCGGCCTGGATCCACTTCCAGAGATAGACGAGAAGCGTCTTGCTCATGTGGGCCAGGTCGAGGAAGACATCGACGTAGCAGTGGCGCTCCGGCAGCTGATCCCACGGGCCGTGGGCCCAGTCCAGGAAGGCGATGGGTTCCCAGCCGAGCTCGGCGATGAACCTTCCGAACGTGAAGTCCTCGCGCCCGTTGCGCCATCGATCCGCCGTGAGCACGGGGTCCTCTGGCTCGCGCGGAAACGCGGCGGTCATGATGTCGGCCGCCAGCGCGGCGTCGTCAAGGGTCGCCGGACGGAACGTCGGCCTCTTCATTCAGCAGTCAACTCTAGAGAGCGACGATGCGCGGCTCGATACCAGAGGGCGTGATCTCGAGCACGCCCACGGTCGGCTCCGGATGGCTGCGGATATGGCGTGCGACCTGCAGCCAGCACCACTCGAACCAACCCGGGCGCCGGCGCAGGCGCGCCGCGGCCGTGACCGGCGTCCACTGAAAGACGCCGCCGGGGTTGAACACGAGTGGCTTGCCTGACCTGTCGATCAGCGGCGTGTGCGTGTGCCCGTGCACGATGACGTCGGCCGTCGGAAAGCGGCGCCGAAGCGCCGCCGACAGGCGCTTGTGAGGCCGGTAGTGGCCGAGGCTGATGGTCCACAGGAACGTCTGCGGCTCCTCGCGCCACCTGCTCCGGTTGCCGTGCACCAGCACGATGCGCCGGCCCTCGACCTCGAGCTCCAGGTGGTCCGGCAGGTCCGGCAGCTCGTGGTCGTGGTCACCGCGGACGGCCCTCACCGGGCCGATCCGCCTCAGGGCCTCGAGCGTCCCAGGGCCGTTGACGTCCCCGGCGTGGAGGACCAGGTCGGAGCCCGCCAACGCCGCGAACACACCCTCGGGCAGGCGCTCCAGGAACTCGGGGCAGTGCGTGTCCGCCACCACCCCGATCCGCGCCACCGCCATAGCTTATCCGAGGCCGAAATTGCGTGTTTGAAGATGAGACTTGACATTTTGGTAGTACATGTTTTCTAATTTGGGCCATGGACGATAAGAAACGTGAAATCCTGAACCTGGTCCGTGCCGGAACCATCTCCGCCGAGGAGGGAGCCGCCCGCCTCGACGCCCTCGCCGCCGAAGCCGGCTCCCCGCCCGCCACAGCGGCAGCGCCCGCCCGCACCGGCGCCGCCACGGCGCCGGCGCCTGGGCCGGCGAAGTCGATCAAGGTGCTTTCCCAGTTCGGCAGCGCCGAAGTCGTGGCCGACTCCTCGGTCGCGACGGCCGTCGCCGAAGGTCCCCACCGCGCGCGCGTCGACGGCGACACCCTCGTCATCGAGCACGTGCCCTTCCAGGAGGAGGACACCTTCACCTTCGGCATGGCGGGCCGGCGCATCGAGATCAACGGCTTCGACTTCAAGACCCGCCGCAACCTGAAGGTGCGCATGAACCCCGACCTCCCTCTGGTCGCCAGCGTGCAGGCGGGGAGCTTTCGGGTGGAAGGCGTCCATGGCCCCATCACGGCCGAGGTCCAGGCAGGCAGCTGCACGGTCAACGACTTCCGGGCGCCGATCAACGTGGTCGCGCAGGCGGGCAGCGTGAACGCCTTCGGCCGCCTCGACTCCGGCATGAGCAAGGTGCGTTGCGAGATGGGCTCCATCCGCTTGAGCCTCGACAAGCAGTCGAGCGTGAAGATCACCGCCCGGACGACGATGGGCAAGGTCGCGATCGAGGACGAGAGCGGCGAGCGCGCCATCGCGGGTCACGGCGGCAAGGAAGTGACCGTCGGCGCGGGCGCCGGCACCCTCGACATCGAAGGCACGATGGGCAACGTGAGGGTCAGCGTCGCGTGACGTCCGCCACCGCGGCCCGCAGGCCGCCCCTCAACTGTCCGGTGTGCAGCGAGCGGCTCGCGCTGACGCGACTGTCGTGTCCGTCGTGCAGCACCGAGCTTTCTGGCGTGTTCGAGTCATGCGAGTTCTGCTCCCTGTCCCACGACGAGCGGGAGGTCCTCCGTGTGTTCCTCGCGTCGCGCGGAAACATGAAGGAGCTCGAGCGTCACCTGGGCGTGAGCTACCCCACCGCCCGCGCCCGGTTCGACGCGCTGCTCACCAAGATGGGCATCGAGCGCGCCGCACCGGCACCCGCGTCGTCACGGCTCGAGCTGATGGAGCAGGTGGCCCGCGGCGAGATCGACATCGATGAGGCGCTCCAGCGTCTCGAGTCCCCGAAGGAGTAGAGACATGCACGAAACGCACTCCCAGATGAGTCTCGTCAAGCAGATGATGCGCGAGCGGCAGCGCGACGCGGAAATCGAGGCCATGCGGCCGCGCCACTCGAGGTCGGGCCTGATGGGCAGCTTCCTGCGTCGGCTCGCGGACCGAGTCGACCCTACCGGGGAGGGGCGGAGGGAGCTCTAGCCGCCGGTGATGCCGGCCGCGAGCAGGCCGGCCTGGTGGGCCCCCATCGAGTCGACGCCCTGTTCGAGGGCCTGGATCGCGCCGTTGGCGAAAGCGTGCGCCTGGGCGGTCGGCAGCTTCAGGTCGATGTTGCCCAGCGAGTACCAGGCGCAGTACAGCTGGCGGCTCTGGCCCACGAGCCCGGGCGGCGACGCCATGGCGAGCGTCGCCCACTGGACGGCGGTGTTCATGTCGTGCCCCGCGGCGAGAGCCCTGAACGCGCCCTGCGCGGCGGCGTGGCACGCGCCTGCCGGCGCGCCTGACCTCTTGGCCCAGGCGAACCACTCGGCGTACGACTTGTCCTCGGCGGTCGGGCCCTGGTGCTGCGGCTCCGCCGCTTGCTTCTGCTCGACGACCTCCCAGGAAGAGGTCTTGGCGGGCGCGGCTGCAGGAGCCGGGGCGGCGGCCGGCGTGGAGGCGACCGCCGGAGCCGACGGCGCCGAAGCGGGAGCCGGCGCGGGTTGCGCTGGGGCCGGGGCTGGGGCTGGAGCGGGCGCCGGGGCGGGAGCGGAAGCTCGCACGGGTTCGGCGTAAGGACCGCCTGCCGTCGGCAGCGGGTTGGCGGTGCCGGGATGCGAAGCGGCGGGCTGCGGCGCCCAGGCGGGGACGTTGATCCCCGGCCACTGGGTCGGCGCGTCGGGCTGAGGCTTGGCCGCCACGGCAGGAGCGTTGGGCGCCCAGCTCGGGATCGCCGGATTGACGGGCTGGAACGGCGCCGCGGGCGCGGGCGTGGCCGGTGTCGCGGGAGACGCCGTGGCCTGCGCCGCCCACGGAGGGGTGGCAGAGGGCGCCGGCGTGAGGGGCTCCACGGGCTCGGGTTCCGGCTCGGGCGTCTCAGCCTGAACGGGCTGAGGTTCGGGTTCCTCCGCTTGCACCGGCTCAGGTTCAAGCGCCGGTTCAGGGGCCGGCTCCGTCTCGGCTTCCGCCGTCACGGTCTCCGCAGCCGGCTGCTCACCCTCGGCGGCCACTTCGGCCACCGCAGGCTCGGCCGCCGCCTCTTTTTCTCCGTCCGGCGCGGGCTCGGCGGATTCCCCGACCTCTTCCCCGTCCTCCGCGATCGCCTCGATCACCGCCTCTTCGGCGGCCGGCCCGGCCGCGTCGTCGGCGGCCTCGACCTCGGCCACTTCGGGCGGAAGCGTTTCGAGCTCGGCGTCCTTCGTTTCCACCTCTTCCTCCGCCGCGGGCTCGGTGGTCGCAGGCTCGGAGGCGGTCGCCTCGGGCGCGGCGGCGGGTGGCACCGTGTCGTGCACCTCGTTCGCGGCTTCACCGTTGGCGGGGTCGGCCGGCGCGGGTGGTGCGGTCTTCGTCACGGCCGCTTCCATCTGCCGAGTTGGGAACGGCGCGGTCGCAGGATCGTCCTGGGTCGGGTTGCGGGCCTCGTGGCTGGGGACCGAGGGCGAACCGCCCGCACCCTCCGGCCACGTGGGGATGACAGGGGAGGTGACTACCGGTCCGCTTTCGAGGGCCGGGTCCTCCGCCGCCCGGCCGTCCGCGACCCACGGATCCTCCGGCCAGACAACCGGGTCCGGCTCCTGCCTGGCGGGCTGCACGGCCGGCATCTGGCTGGTCTTTCCTTCTGACGATTCGGACGGGCTGTCGGCGGGTTCCTCGGGTTCCACTGGGACGGAAAGTCTATTTTGAAAGACCGGCGCCTGGATCAGGCGAAGACGTTTTTGAGCGCGTCCTCGGGGACCGGGTCGGGCTGCTGCTCGGCCCAGTCGGCCGCCTCGGAGGCCTCCTCGTCGAATCTCTTCTGGACTTCGGCAGCCTCGCCGGCGGTGATCCACCCGCGGTCCACGAGCCACTCGTTGAAGCGCGCGATGGGGTCGTGCCTGGCGGCGTCGGCGATCTCCTCAGCCCCGCGGTACTTGACCTGGTTGTCCTCCGAGGTGTGCGAGTTGAGGCGCCAGATCTTGGCGTCGATGAGCGTCGGGCCGTCGCCGCGCCGGGCGCGCGCCACCGCCTCCCGGCAGGCCGCGAACGCCGCCGGCACGTCGGTGCCGTCGACCGTGACGCCCGCGATGCCATAGCCCGCGGCGCGGTCGGCGATGTTCGGGTTGAGCATCTGCAGCCGGATCGGCACCGAGATCGCGTAGCTGTTGTTCTCGCAGACGAAGACGACAGGCAGCTTGTGCGTGGCAGCGAAGTTCACGCCCTCGTGAAAGGCGCCCTGGCTCGTGGCGCCGTCGCCGAACGTGCACAGCGTCACCGAGCCCTCGCCGCGCAGCTTCGCCGCGTACGCGATGCCCGCGGCCTTTGGGATCCAGGCGGCGACGACCTGCGACACCGGCGCGATCTTGAGCTTGTGGTAGCTGTAGCACCCGCCGGGGATGTTGCGGCCGGCCGACAGCGGGTCGCCCGCCTTGGCGAACACCGCGAGCATCCATTCGCGCATCGTCAGGCCGCGCACGACGGCATTCGCAAGTCCGCGGTAGTGCGGCACGAGCCAGTCTTCCGCCTGCAGCGCGGCCGTCGACGCGACCTGGATTCCCTCGTGGCCGCGGCTCGAGCCTACGAACGGCGCTCGCCCCTGCTTCACCAGGATGTGCATCCGGTCGTCGAGAGCCTTGGCCATGCACATCCAGCGGTGCAGCTGGAGGTACTCCTCCCTGGTCGCCGTGTCCTTCTTCGAGGCCGTGGTCGCCATCAGGCTGTCGCCACCGCGCGCGCGATGTCGACGACCTCTTCCGCGGTGAGGCCGAGCTTGTTGAGGTGGTCGTAGTACTGCTTCTGAAACTCTGAGAAATCGCTTCGCTGGGCGCGCTCTTCGCGAACCCTCTTCACCTCTTCGAGGACCCGTGCCACTAGCTTCGGCTCGGGGGTGATGCCCGCACCGCGCAGCGCGTGCTCGATCACCACCGCGCCGGAGTGCTTGCCGTAGACGTACTCGATCTTGGCGCCCATGTCATCCGGAGGAATGAACTGGTAGATCGCGGGATGGATGAGCATGCCCGCCGTGTGGATGCCCGACTCGTGAGAGAAGACGTTGAGGCCGATGCCCGGCTCTGTCGGCTGCACCGGGATGCCACTGATGCGCTCGAGGTAGCGCGCGAGGTCGCGGAGCTTCTCGTACTTGAAGCGCGGGATCTCGATGCCGAAGAGGTAGCGCAGCTGCAGCAGCACCTGGTGCATCGGCGCGTTGCCGGTGCGCTCACCGATTCCGTTCACGGAGGTCGTGAACACCTCGGCGCCGGATCCCAGCGCGGTCACCGTGTTCCAAGCGCCGATGCCGAGGTCGTTGTGGAAGTGCACGACCAGCGGCGCGTCCGGCGCGGCTGCCTTGATCTTCGGGATGTACTCACGCACCGCGTACGGCGAGTAGCAGCCCACCGTGTCGGGAGTCGACGGCCGCGTGCCGCCGGCCTTCAGGCCCTCGCGATGGATCTCGGCGATGTAGTCGACGTCGGCGCGACTCCCGTCCTCCCCACCGAATTCAATTGACGTCGCGCCCTGCGAGCGCGCGTAAGCGATGGCCTCGCACATCATTCGCAGGTTCGCGTCGCGGTAGTAGGACACCGGCAGCTCGAGCCACTCCGATTCGGGAATGCCCTCGCGGTGCAGCAGCGTCTTGCCCAGCTTGTACTTGACGTGCAGGTCGGACGCCGACGTGAACACGAAGTACGTGACCTCGTCACGCTTGTGGCCGAGCGCGTCGATGGTCTGCATCGTCGCGTCGATGTCGCCCCTGGTGCTGCGCATCATGCAGACGACCTCGAGGTCTTCGCGCAGCTCGCCTCGCTTGCGGCCTTCGAGCACGAGGCGGAGGGTTTCGCGCTCTCCCTCGGAGACGTACGGGAAACCGACGTCCATGATGTGGACGCCGATGTCGGAAAGCATGCGCGCGAGCTCGTACTTGTCCTTGGGTGTGATGGCCACGCCGGGCATCTGCTCGCCGTCGCGCAGCGTGTCGTCGTAGACGCGGATCCTGTCCGGCGGCGGGAACTTCAGGTCGTGGCTGAAGCGGGTGGGATCGCGGGCGAGCTCCTCGAGCGGCTCTTGAAGGTCGACGGGCTTGGAGCCGTCCACTGCGCTAGGACGCGGCTTTCGCGGTCTTGCGCCGCTCTTCGAGCCGCTGGCGGACCCAGGGCACCAGGCCGCCCATGCGCAGCAATTCGTTCATGAACTTCGGGAACGCCTCGGCTTTGTACTCATCGCCGCGCGTGAAGTCGCGAATGATGCCTTGCTCGAGATCGACCTCGAGCTCGTCGCCTTCCTCGATGGCCTCGGCGGCCTGCGGCGACTGCAGGATGGGGTAGCCCATGTTGATGGCGTTGCGGAAGAAGATCCGGGCGTAGGAATCGGCGATCACGAGCGCGATGCCCGCCCCACGGATGGCGACCGGCGCGATCTCGCGCGAGGAGCCGCAGCCGAAGTTCGAGCCGGCGACCAGGATGTCACCCGCCGTGACCTGCGACGCCCAGGTCTCGCGGCCGGGCACGCCTTCGCACGCGTGCTTGCCGAGCTCCTTCTCGTCGAGCGAGTAGATCGCGTACTTGGCCGGGATGATCTGGTCGGTGTCGATGTTGGCGCCGAACTTCCAGGCCCTGCCGCGAATGACCTTCGGAAGCGTCACAGGCCCAAACCTGCTTTTGTGCACAATCGCGTGAAACTCGGGCCGCAAAACCCGCCTTTGTGCACAAACGCGCTCTTCGGCGTCATCGCAGAGCGGCGGGCATCTTGGCCAGCACCTCCGAAGGGTGCGTGATCACTCCCGCCACCGCGCTGGCCGCCGCTACCGCCGGGTTGGACAGGTAGACCTGCGCCTTCGGATGGCCCATGCGCCCAGGGAAGTTGCGGTTCGTCGTGCTCAAGCAGACCTCGCCCTCGCCGAGCACGCCCATGTGACCGCCGAGGCACGCGCCGCACGTCGCCGTCGTCCATGCCGCGCCCGCGGCGAGGAACGTGCGGATCAATCCTTCTTTCTCCGCCAGGATGGCCACCTGGTGCGAGGACGGCGTGATGATGAGGCGGACGCCGTCGGCCACCTTGTGGCCGTCGAGCACGGCCGCGGCGCGGCGCAGGTCCGTGATGCGCGAGTTCGTGCAAGAGCCGATGAAGATCTGGTCGAGCTTCGTTCCCGCCACCTCGGAAAGCGGCGCGTAGTTGTCGGGTGACATCGGCTTGGCGACGCCGAGCTCGACTTTCGCGGCGTCGAACTCGAACACCTTCTCGTATTCGGCGTCCGGGTCGGACGTGACGGGCGTGTACGGCCGCTTCGCGCGACCCTCCAGGTACTCGCGCGTCACGTCGTCGAACTCGAGGATTCCGTTCTTCGCGCCCGCCTCGATGGCCATGTTGGTGATGGTCAGGCGCGCCTCCATGTCGATGTACTTCAGCGCTTCGCCCACGTGCTCCATCGCCTTCGAGCGCGCGCCGTCGACGCCGATCTGGCCGATGACATAGAGGATCAGGTCCTTCGCCTCGACCCACTCCTTCAGCCGGTTGTGGTAGACGAACTTCAGCGTCTCGGGCACGCGGAACCAAAGCTCACCGAGAGCCAGTACACAGGCGAGGTCGGTGGACCCGATCCCTGTCGCGAAGTTGTTGAGCGCGCCGTAGGTGCACGAGTGCGAGTCGGCTCCGACGACCAGCTCGCCCGGCAGGACCAGGCCGTTCTCGGGCAGGACCGTGTGGCAGATGCCGCCCTGGCCAACCTCGAAGTAGTACTTGATGCCCATCTGGTGCGAGAACTCGCGAGTCAGGCGACCGAGGGTCGCGCTGGCCGCGTCCTTGGCGGGCTGGAAGTGGTCCTGCGTGACGGCGACGCGGTCAGGATCCCAGATCTTTTCCGCGCCCATCTGCTCGCGCATGATCTTGCCGGCGGGCGGGATGGTCAGGTCGTGGCCCATCGCGAAGTCGACCTTCGCCAGGACCAGGTCGCCCGGCCGCACCGAGTCGCGCCCCGCGCCGCGCGCGAGGATCTTCTCGGTCATCGTCATCCCCGTGCCCATCTCTTTTAGCTAGTCCCTCAGCCTCTTCACCACGGCATCGCCGGCCTGGGAGGTGGACAGGTTGCCACCCACGTCGCGGGTGCATTCACCCGCGCGAATGGCCGATTCGACCGCACCCTCGATCGCGTCCGCCATCTCTTGGTGACCCAGGTGTCGAACCATCATACCGGCGCTCAAGATCGCCCCTGTCGGGTTCACCAGGCCCTTGCCCGCGATGTCCGGCGCGGTGCCGTGGACGGGCTCGAAAAGCCCGCGCCGCGTCTTCGGGTTGATGTTCGCGGAGGGCGCGATGCCCATGCCGCCGATGAGCTCGGCGGTCAGGTCGCTGAGGATGTCGCCGAACAGGTTGCTGGTGACGATGACCTCGAACTGGCTGGGATCCTTCACCAGCTGCATTGCCGCGGCGTCGACGTAAAGGTGCCGCGTCTTGATGTTCGGGTGGGCTTTCGCGACGTCCTTCCAGCGCTCCTGCCACAGCCCGCCCGCGAAGGTCATGGCGTTGGACTTGTCGACCATCACGACTTCGCGCTTCGCGATCGTGAAGGCGTGCTCCATGATGCGGGTGACGCCGAGGTGCGTGTTCAGGTCCTCCTGGATGGCGACCTCCTCGACGGTGCCCTTCTTGAAGCGGCCGCCCATGCCCACGTAGGCGCCCTCGGTGTTCTCGCGCACGACCATGAGGTCGACCTTGCGGCGGTCCTCGCGGCGCAGCGGCGACAGCCGGTCGTCGTACAGCTTGGCCGGCCGCAGGTTGACGTACAGGTCGAGCTCGAAGCGGAGCCGGAGCAGCACGCCGTAGAGGTAGCCGGCGTCCGGGACGCGTGGGTCCCCGACCGCACCGAACAGGATCGCGTCGGCGGCGGCGAGCTTCGTCCAGTCCTCGGGCGTGATCGGGACGCCGGTGCGCAGGTAGGCGTCGGCGTTGATGTCGAGCTCCTCGAACTCGAAGTCGGCGCCCGCGGCGCGCAGCACCTTGACGGCCTCGGGCACGACCTCTTTCCCCGCGCCGTCACACGGTACGACCGCGATGTGCCTAGGCAGGGGCGGCTTCCTTTTCGCGCAGCTTGTAGCGCTGGATCTTGCCCGTCACGGTCTTCGGCAGCTCGCTGACGAACTCGATCATGTGCGGGTACTGGAAGCGCTGGAGCTTCGACTTGCAGTGCTCCTGCAGCTCAGCGACGAGGACGTCGCTCGCTTGCGCGTCGGAACGCACGATGACGAACGCCTTGATCTTCGTGAAGCCGTCGACGCTCACTCCGACCACCGCGCTCTCCGCCACGGCCTTGTGCTCGAGCAGCGCCGACTCGATTTCGATCGGCGAGACCCACAGCCCGCTCACCTTGATCATGTCGTCGGACCGGCCCTCGTACCAGTAGTAGCCGTCCTCGTCGACGCGGTAGCGGTCGCCGCTGAAGAACCACTCGCCGAGGATGCTGCGCTTCGACTTCTCGTGCTGCGCCCAGTACAGCGCGAGCGCGCTGTCACCTTTGACGTAGAGGTCGCCGGCCTCGCCGGTGGCAGCCGGCTTGCCGTCCGGGTCGAGGATCTTCAGCTCGTAGCCCGGCACGGGCTTGCCGCTCGAGCCGGGCCTCACGTCGTCGACGCGGTTCGAGCAGTAGATGTGCAGCATCTCGGTCGACCCGACGCCGTCGATGATGGTGAGACCGTAAGCGTCCTTCCAGCGCCGCCACACCTCCGCCGGCAGCGACTCCGCGGCGGCGACGCAGTGGCGGATGGAGCTCAGGTCGCGCTGCTTCGAACCCTCGAAGTTGAGGATCGCGTTGTAGAGCGTTGGCGCGCTGAAAAACAGCGTCGGTTTGCGCTTCTCGATGGTGTCGAGAACCGTCTGCGGCGTGTTCCGCCCGGCGTGCAGGACCGTGGAGGCGCCGACCCAGTAGGGGAAGGTCAGGTTGTTGCCGAAGCCGTAAGCGTGAAACAGGCCGGTGGTCGAGAACGTGGTGTCGGATTCCTTGATGCCGAGCACCTGGGTCGCGTACGTGACGCACGTGTAAGGAATGTCGTGCTGCAGGTGCACTACGGCTTTCGGTTTGCCGGTCGAGCCCGAGCTGTACAGCCAGAAGGCCATGTCGTCGCGGCGGGTGTCCGCGACTTTCAGAGGATCGCCCGGTGTGATCTGGTCGGCACGCAGGGTCTGGGGGCTCACCGGCTTGAGCTTCTCTTCCGTGTTCGGGTCGACCACCACCACTCGCGCCAGCGAGTCTTCTATGTAGTGCTCGTAATCCTCGGTGCGCTGGAGGAGCGGGTTGACCGGCACCGGGATGGCGCCGATGAGAGCCGACCCGAGAAAGGCCGCGACCCAGCCCGGCGAGTCGTAAGCAACGATGAGCACGCGCTCCTCTCGACGCACGCCGTGGTCCAGCAACGCGGCTGCGGCGCCACACGCCAGGCGGTGGAGCGCCCCGTAGGTGACTTCTCCGCCGACGTGGTGGATGGCGATCTTGCTTTCCCGCCCGGCCTGCAGGTTGCGTTCGAGCAGGTCCGCGGCGACGTTGTAGCGGTCCGGCAGGTCGAGCTCGGTCATCCCTGGTGTGAGTGTAAGTTCGGCTCGTGGCCGATGCCCGGCTGGTGGTGGTCGCGTGGCTTTAACGCACGTCTGGCGCCAAAAAGGTCCATCGACCGGCTGCGACGCGCACGTTTGGCGCCAAACGGGTGGAATCGCGCGGGTTACTGGCGGACGATGGCCGCGGCGCCCTTCCTCAGGACGAACTTCTGGATCTTGCCGGTCGCGGTTTTGGGCAGCTCGTTCACGAACGTGACGCCGTGCGGCGCCTTGAAGTGCGCCAGGCGCTCGCGCGTGTAGTCGATGAGCTCCCGTTCGGTGGCGGTCGCGCCTGATTTCAACACCACGAACGCGAACGGCGCCTCGCCCCACTTCTCGTGCGGCAGGCCCACGATGGCCGCCTCCTGCACGGCCGGGTGGCGCAGCAGCACACCCTCGACCTCGATGGACGAGATGTTCTCGCCGCCGCTGATGATCACGTCCTTGATCCGGTCGCGAATCTCGACGTAGCCGTCCGGGTGCACCACCGCGGCGTCGCCGGTGTGGAACCACCCGCCCGCCATGACCTTCTCGGTCGCCTCGGGGTCGTTGTAATAGCCCTTCAGGATCACGTTGCCGCGGAAGACGATCTCCCCCATGTGCTCCCCGTCCATGGGCACGTCTTTGCCGTCGCCGTCGACCACGCGCATCTCGCCCGCGCCGATCATCTCGACGCCGGTCTTCGCCTTGACGACGCCTCGATCGGTCGGCGAGAGCTTCGCGTGCTCCGGCCGCGGCTCGCAGATCGTCAGGAACGGCGACGTCTCGGTCAGGCCGTAGACCTGCGTCACGTTCCACCCGAACTCGCCCTCGAGCCGCTCGATGGTCGCGGCAGCGGGCGGCGCGCCGGCGGTGATCACCTGCACACCCTTCGGTACGTCCGCTCCCCGCGCGCTCGCCGGCGCGTTGGCCAGCGCGATGAGCACCGTGGGCGCCGCGCACAGCCAGCCGACGTGCTCTTCGCGGATCAGATCGAAGACGCGCGCCGGCTCGACCTTCGGCAGGCAGATGTGACGCGCGCCGGCGGCGGTGATGATCCACACGAACGTCCAGCCGTTGGCGTGGAACATCGGCAGCGTCCACAGGTAGGTGTCGTCGACGGTGATGTGGAAGTGGACGAGCGTGTCCATCACGTTCATCCACGCGTTGCGGTGCGTGATCATCACGCCCTTCGGCCGGGCGGTCGTGCCGCTGGTGTAGTTCAAAGCGAGCAGGTCGTTCTCGTCGACCGTGGCGGGCTCGAACTTTCCGCTCGACTTCGCAAGCAGCGCGTCGTACTCCTGCCAGCCCTTCCGCCCACCAGCGCGGCCGAGGGCGATGAAGTGCTCGACCCCGGAGAGCTGGCCACGCACGCCGTCGATGGCGTCCAGGTAGTCCGGGTGGACGCACAGCACCTTCGCCCCCGAGTGCGTCGTGATGTAGACGAAGTCGTCGGCGGTCAAGCGATAGTTGATCGGCACCAGCACGGCGCCTGCCTGCGGCACCGCGTAAAAGGACTCGAGCTGCTCATGCGTGTTCGGCGCGATGTACGCCACCCGATCGCCCTTGCGCACTCCCATGGCCTGCAGAGCCGCCGACCAGCGGTCGCAGCGCTGGAAGAACTGCTCGTACGTGAGGCGCAGGTCGCCGTCGACCACGGCCTCGCGGTTGCCGTACAGCTTCCGTGAGCGCCGGGCGAACTCGAGCGGCGTGAGCGGAGTCTCCATGCGATGTCCTCCTAAGAGTTCAGCATCAAGGCGAAGTCAGCCTTCTTGATCCCACCGACAAAAGCACTGTGCGGCGCGGCGTCGAGCTCGACCGACCGCTCGTAGACGAATGCGTAGACATTGTCGAGGCTCCAGTCGCCGTAACCCTGGATGCGCAGCCCATACCGCAGGCCTTCGTCGCCGCGACCCTGCCGGAACAGGTCGGTGGCGCGCGTGTAGATGGCTTTGAGGATCTCCAGCTGCATGGTCAGCTCGGCGATGGTCTTGGCGTCGCCTTCCGCCTCCACGAGGGCCTCGACCTGGCGCTCGAGGTCGGCGATCTCTTTCTGGTAGTCGTCCACGTCGACCTCCGAGGAAAGTGTAAAGCCCCCACCCTAACCCTCCCCCGCAAGCGGGGGAGCGAACCCGATTAGTGGATCAGGTAGTTCGACGCGACAGAGGCCGCGATCAGGATCGCGATGATGTTGATGACCTTGATCATCGGGTTGATGGCGGGCCCGGCCGTGTCCTTGTTGGGATCGCCGACCGTGTCGCCAGTGACCGAGGCCTTGTGCGCCTCCGAGCCCTTGCCGCCCAGGTGGCCCTCCTCGATGTACTTCTTGGCGTTGTCCCAGGCCGCGCCGCCACTGGTCATCTGCAGGGCGAGAAACAGGCCGGTGACGATCGCGCCGAGGAGCATTCCGCCCAGCGCGCGAGGGCCGAGGATGAACCCGACCGCGATCGGCGCGACCACCGGGATGATGCCGGGCAGGATCATCTCTCGCTGCGCGGCCGCGGTGACGATGCTGACCGCGGTGCCGTATTCGGGCTTGGCGGTGCCCTCCATGATGCCCTTGATGTCGCGGAACTGGCGACGCACCTCCTGCACGACGAGGCCACCCGCCCGACCAACGGCTAGCATGGCCAGCGAGCCGAACAGGAACGGGAGGATGCCGCCGAGGAACAGGCCGACGATCACGAGCGGGTCGGAGAGCTGGAAGGAGGTGGTGTGGCCCGATTTCGTCAGCTCCTGCGTGTACGACGCGAAGAGGACCAGGGCCGCAAGTCCCGCCGAGCCGATGGCGTAGCCCTTGGTCACGGCCTTGGTCGTGTTGCCGACCGCGTCGAGCGGGTCGGTGATGTTGCGCACCTCTTTCGGCAGCTCGGCCATCTCGGCGATGCCGCCGGCGTTGTCGGTGATCGGGCCGTAGGAGTCGATCGCCACGATGATGCCCGTCATCGACAGCATCGCCGTGGCCGCGATGGCGATGCCGTACAGGCCGGCGATGTTGTAGCTGACCAGGATGCCGACGCCGATCACCGTCACCGGCAGCGCCGTCGCCATCATGCCGATGGCCTGGCCCGCGATGATGTTGGTCGCGTGCCCGGTCACCGACGCGTTCGCGATCAGGTGCACCGGCCAGTAGCGCGTCTCGGTGAAGAACTCGGTGATGGCCACGATGAGCACGGTGATCACGACTCCGATGAGGCCCGCCCAGAACAGGTTGCTCGGATCCGCCACGCCGCCGCCGGCCTTCAGGTAGCCGTTGGACACGAAGTACTGCGTGACGAAGTAGAAGCCCACGATCGCGATCGCCACCGCCACCAGCAGACCCGCGTACAGCGCGCCCATGATCCAGCCCGGGTTGTAGACCCGGACGAAGAACGTGCCGACGATCGAGCCCACCACGCTCACCGCACCGAGCAGCAGCGGGTAGACGACCCAGCCGACCTGGTGCGGGAACAGCAGCGAGCCAAGCAGCATGGCCGCGATCATCGTCACCGCGTAGGTCTCGAACAGGTCGGCCGCCATGCCCGCGCAGTCGCCGACGTTGTCGCCCACGTTGTCCGCGATGACCGCTGGGTTGCGCGGGTCGTCCTCCGGGATGCCGGCCTCCACCTTGCCGACCAGGTCGGCGCCCACGTCCGCAGCTTTCGTGTAGATGCCTCCGCCCAACCGGGCGAAGACGGAGACCAGGCTCGCGCCGAAGGCGAGGCCGACCAGCGCGTCAGGGTTGTTGAAGACGAGGTAGGCCGCCGACACGCCGAGCAGGCCGAGGCCGACCACCATGAACCCGGTCACGGCTCCGCCACGGAACGCGACCTGCAGCGCCTTGTTCAGGCCGCCCCGCGCCGCCTCAGCCGTGCGCAGGTTGGCCCGCACGGAGATGTTCATGCCCACGTAGCCGGCCGCCGCGGACAGGACCGCGCCCACGACGTAGAGGGCCGCGGTCGACCAGCCCAGGAAGATGCCGATGACGATGGCGACGACCACGCCGATGATGGCGATGACCGTGTACTGGCGGTTCAGGTACGCGGACGCGCCCTCCTGGATGGCGGCCGCGATTTCCCGCATCCGCGCGTTGCCCGGCGGCATGCGCAGGACGAGGAAGATCAGGACGATCGCAAAAAGGACGGCCGCGAGGCCGCCCGCGACGGCATAAAGGGCTGTGCTCGAATCCATAGACGCGGACGAGAAGGTTAGCGGGTTCCCTCCCCCGCCTGCGGGGAGGGTTCCTTAGGTGAAGATCCGGCGCCGCCACCACACCGCTATTCCGGCCACGACGATGATCCCTGGCATCAGTACCGCGGTGATGAATATCAGGTTGCTCTGGTCCTGCGCGGTGAGCACCAGCGGCAGCGCGCGGCCCGGCTTGGGGGGCAGGGCAATCAGCGAGTCCTCACCGGCCAGCCACTGAAAGGACGCGAGGGCGAGATCGATGTTGGCCCCGTTGTAGTTGTGCGGCAGGTATCCGTTCTGGGCGAACGCGGCGGTGCCCACCACCACGATCCGCGCCTTGCCCGAGCCGGCGGGCTGCTCGAGCGTCTCCATCAGCGTGAAGGGACCCGCCACGTCGCCTTGCTGGCGAGCGATGTTTTGCCGGATCGGGCTGACCGCGTACGAGCGCGTCGTGGTGGCGGCGATGTGGACCGCCGCCACGCCGGCCGCCGGCGTACCGGTGATCGCGGTCGACTGCGGGAACAGGCCGTAGACGTTCTGGATGTCGTTCGTGATCGGCGAGCTGCCATACGTGAGGACCGCCGGGATGGTCGGGTCCTGCAGCGCGCGGCTCGGATCCGCTTCGACCACCAGGGCTCCCGAGAAGGCGACGCCGTACGGCTTGAGCACGGCGTTCAACGAGGCCGTCGACTTCGGATCCTTAGGCCAGGGTTCGGCCGCGATCAGCAGGCGTCCACCGGCGGCGAGGAATGCGCCGACCGCGGCGACTGCCTTGTCGGTGAGAGGACTCGTCGGGTCCGCGATCGCGAGCTCATCGCAATCGCTGGGGACGCTTGCGACCTGTGAAAGCAGGATGTCGCGGTGGGAGAAGTTGTTCTTTACGAGCAGGTCCGCCACAGCTGAGTAGCCCGTGTTCGTGTTGACGTCGGTGAGCGCGCCCTCGCCATCGCCGACCGCCCAGCACACCAGCGGCACCCGGCTCGATTCGAGCTTGAGCAGCGCCGAGGTGAAGTTCTGCTCGGATTGAGAGCCGGGCAGCAGGAGCTGGGTCTTCCCGTTGTAGTCCAGCACGACCGTGTCGGCCTCGGGGACGCCGTAGCGCTTGACATCGGCCGAGTCCTTGTCGACGTCCACGCTGCGGTACTTCACGTGCGTGCTCTGCTGCGCGTACAGAGAGATGAGAGCTTCGGTCTCGGCCTGGTCGCCAGGCTGTGTCGGCCGGAAGAGCCCGATCACCTGCAGGTCGGACTTGAGGTTGCGTGCGGCGAGCACGGATTGTGGCGCGAGCGTGTTGTTGCCGTACCGCGTGAGGTCCCAGGCCCGCGTGGACTTCGACGCGTAGACGTTGGCGGCCACGAGCGCCGCCAGCACCGCGATCCCGAGCAGGACTGAGGCCGCGATGGACCGTCCTCGACCCCTCATCGCCACCGCCTCGACGACAGCAACCTCTCTGTCATGAACAGCGCGAACACGGCGAGCGAGACCCAGTAGAGGATGTCGCGAATCGAGGCCTCGCCGAGCGTGAACGTCTGGTACCGGTTGAAACCACCGACGTAGGAGAAGAAGAGGTTTGCGGGCGGCGCCACGAAGTACCCGATGATGTAGCCGGCGTACCAGACGACCAGCAGCACGATCATCGCCAGGAAGAAGGCGATGATCTGGTTGCGGGTCAGGCTCGACATCAGGAGCCCGATGGCGACGGCGGCCGCGCCCACCAGCACGAGACCCAGGTAGGTGGCGGCGATCAGCCCGAAGTCCAGGTCACTCCGGTAGAAGCGCAGGAGCCCTACGTACACGAGCGTGATCGCAAGCAGCATCACGTAGAAGGCGAGCCCGCCGAGCCATTTGCCGAGCGTCAGCTCCCAGTCGCGCACCGGCGACGTGAGCAGCAGCTCGAGCGTGCCCTGGCCGCGCTCCTCCGCCAGCAGCCGCATGGTGAGGAGCGGGATCAGCACCGGCACCAGGAACGTGGTGATCACGCCGAAGACGCCGTCCATCGACGCCTGCTGCCCCGCGATGACCGTGAAGTAGAAGCCGAAGCTCGACACCAGGAAAGTGAAGATGCCGGCCACGACCCAGCCGACAGGCGAGACGAAGAGCGAAGTGAGGTCGCGCCGCGCGATGGCGAACACGTTGGGCAGACCTGACGGCCGGAGGACGCGCTGGATCGCATCGGCCGTCGAGGCCGCTTCGGTCGGCTGCGCCCGTCGTGCCGGCGCCGCCTTCTGGCGCGGAGGTGGTGCGGGAGCTCGCACGACCTGCGCCGGCCGGACAGCGGTGGGGGTCTTCGCGACCGCGCCCGCGCGCGTCATCTGCCGGCGGTGCTTGGCGCGCGCCTTCTTCTTGGCGGACTTGCTCACTTCTCTTCGTCCGACCTGGTCAGCTGGAGGAACACGTCTTCGAGGCTGAGCGAGCGTGCCTGGACTTCGAGCAGCCCGAACCCGCCGTCGATGACGGCCTTCGAAATGGCTTCGCGCAGATCGGAGAGACGGGTTGTGACCGTGACCTGCACGACGCCCGGTTCCGGCGCATCGGTGATTGACACTTCCTCGACCCCGCTCACTTCCTGCAGCGCGGCCCTCACATCGTCGGGATCACCGCGAATTTCCAGCTGGTACTCGTGCAGGCGGCCGGAGCCGAGCCGCTGCGCGAGCTTGCCGGGCGGGCCGTCGGCCACGAGCCGGCCCTCGTTGATGATCAGCACGCGTTCGCAGGTTGCCTCGACCTCGGAGAGGATGTGGCTCGACAGCACGACGGTGCGGGCGCGACCCAGCGTCTTGATCAGGTCTCGCGTCTCGCGGGTCTGTCCTGGGTCGAGACCGGCGGTCGGTTCGTCGAGGATGAGGGTCTCGGGCTCGTGCACGATCGCCTGGGCCAGGCCGACGCGCTGGCGGAGGCCGCGCGAGAGGCGCCCGATGACCTCGTCGCGGCGCTCTTCCAGTCCGCACGCCTCGATCGCCTCGTCCACGCGCGCGCGCCTTTGCGACGGCGCCACTCCGCGCAGCTTGCACATGAGGTTGAGGAAGCCGGAAACGCGCATCTCGCCGTAGAGGGGCGCGGTCTCGGGGAGGTAACCCACGCGCCGTCGGACCTCGAGCGATTGCGAGAAGACATCGAAGCCGGCGATGCTCGCGGAACCGGAGGTCGCACCGATGTAGCCGGTGAGGATTCGCATCGTGGTCGACTTGCCGGCGCCGTTCGGCCCGAGGAAGCCCAGCACCTGGCCGGACGGCACCGAGAACGTCACGTCCTGGATGGCCGCGCGCTCGCCGTAGAACTTGGTCAGGCCTTCGACTTCGATCAAGGCGCCGGAATTCTCTCAGAGAGGGCCGGCACGTTCAGTAAGTGAGGTCGAAAGGTCCCAGTCCGCCTGTCGCGGCCGCCCAGTCGGCGTCGACGCGAGTTACATGCGCCGAGCGCGGTCCCTGATGGACGGCCCGCAGGAGCTGCTCCAGGGCTGCACGGTCGCCCTCGGCCGTGAGCTCGACAGAGCCGTCGTCGCGGTTGCGCACCCAACCGCGGACCCCGAGCGGCCGCGCGCTGCGCATGACGAAGTAGCGGAAGCCGACGCCCTGCACGTCGCCATGAACTACCGCGTGTAGGCGCTCGATGGTTCTAGGCTAGCTGGGAGTGTCATGCCTCCCGAGGTCCGATGCAGATTCGCGAGATCGACGGCCGGAGCCGAGGAACGGGTGGCGCGACGAGGAATGCATCGGAGATGCATGACGAGAAGACGCCGGGTCCCGTGACGACGGCTTCAGCGCCGCAGGTGCCCGGCCGTCTAGATCGCGAAGATGCGAGGACCCTCGGGGGCGGGACACTTTAATGGCATCGTCGATCGTCGCCATCGGGGACGAGCTGGTCGGCGGCTTCACGCTGGACACCAACTCGCACTGGCTGACCGAGCGGCTGCGGCTGCTCGGCCATCCCGTGAAGCGCATCACGGTCATCCGCGACCGCGCACCCGAGATCGTGGAGCAGGTGCGGCGCGAACTGGCCGACGCTGAAATCGCCGAGGTTTTCTGCTGCGGAGGCCTCGGCCCGACGCCCGACGACCGCACGTTCGCCGCGCTGGCCGACGCCCTGGGCCGCGAGCTCGTCATCTGGGAGGAGACCCGCGCGCGGATCGAGCGGCGCGTCAGGCGATTGCACGAAGCTGGATTGCTCGATTCGCCCGAGGTGACCGAGGCCAACCTGCGCATGGCGCGCATCCCGGCGGAGCCGGCACACGTTTTTCGGAACCGCCGCGGTATGGCGCCGGGCGTCGTCTACGAACAGGACGGGCACCGCGTGTTCGTGCTGCCGGGCGTGCCGATGGAGCTGAAGGGCATCTTCACGGAGGAGCTGGAGCCCAGGTATCTGAGCGACGCGCCTGGCGCGATCGTGCGCGAGCTGCGCTTCACGTTCGCGATCGAGGCGAAGTTCTACCCGGTGATGCGTGAGCTCGAGGAGAAATATCCCGACGTGTCCGTCGGGTCATATCCGAACTTCGAGACCAAGGAGCTCGTGATCCGCTGCCTCGGCTCCGACGCCAAGCGCGTGGACGGCGTGATCGAGATCGTGAGACGCCGCAGCGCCGAGCTGGGGATGACCGCCAACAGCTAGTCGCCGAGAACCGCGCATCTCAAACCCGTTTTTGTGCGCAATCGCGGGTTTCGCGGCCCGGATTTCCTGCTTTTGTGCACAAAAGCGCGCTAGCCGCGCAGTTTTCGCTCCAGCAGGGCGCGCTCGGCGGGGTTCTGGCACAGCTCGAGCGCGCGCAGCCTCGCCTGCCGTGCGAGCTCGTGCTCGCCGATCTCGTCAAGAAGCTCTGCGCGCGTCGAGTGCAGCAGGTGGTAATCACCGAGCACCATCGCGAGATCGTTGACTTCGCCGAGCGCAGCCTCCGGACCTGCGACGCGGCTGACGGCGATGGCGCGGTTGAGCCGCACGACAGGCGAGTCGGAGAGGCGGAGCAGCGTGTTGTAGAGCAGCACGATCTGCTGCCAGTCCGTGGCCTCCCAGCTTTTCGCCTCGGCATGCACCGCCGCGATCGCCGCCTGCACCTGGTACGGGCCTGGACGTCGTAGCAGAGCGGCTGAATCCAGAGTGCGCACGCCGGTGGCGATGCCTTCCGGATCCCACAGAGATCGGTCCTGGTCGGGCAGCACGATCATCTCCCCGGCGGCGTCGAAGCGTGCCGCGGAGCGCGCGACGTGCAGCTGCATCAACGCCATCAAGCCCAGCACCTCGGCCTGATTCGGCAGCAAGCGATCCAGGAGGCCGGTCAGCCACAGCGCGTCTTCGGCGAGGTCGCGGCGCATCGCCGCCTGAGGGCCACGGCTCAGGTAGCCCTCGTTGAACATGAGGTAGAGGACGGCGAGCACGGCTTCCAGGCGGGCCGGCAGCTCTGGTCCTTCCGGCACCCGGTACGGGATGTTGGCGGCGACGATCTTGCGCTTGGCACGAACGATGCGCTGCGCCATCGTCGCCTCGGAGACGAGAAACGCCGCCGCGATTTCCGGCGTCGTGAAACCGGCGACCGCGCGCAGCGTCAGCGCCACCTGCCCGTCCTGGGGCAGGGCAGGATGGCAGCACGTGAAGATCAGACGCAGGCGGTCGTCGACCTCGACGGCGTCACCCGCCATCGGCGAGCCTTCGAGCAGCGCGAGCTTTTCGGTGTAGCGGCGGTCGCGCCGCAGGATGTCGATCGCGCGCCGCCGGGCCGTGGTCATCAGCCACGCACCGGGGTTGTCTGGAATTCCCTGCTCCGGCCATTTCTCGAGAGCCGCGACCAGGCTGTCCTGGACCACCTCCTCGGCCACGTCGAAGTTGCCGAGAACTCGCACCATCGCGGCCGTCAGCCGGCCGGCCTCCTCGCGGAAGACCGCCGCAACAGCATCGTCGGTTTCAGGACGTGCCCGGTCCAGGCCCTAGTGTTCCTCCACGACCACCGGCCAGACCTCGACCGGTCCGCCAGGCCAGGTCTTGGCCATCTCGTGGGCCTCGTCGAGGTCTCTCGCCTCGACGATGGCGAAGCCGCCGATGACCTCTTTGGTCTCGATGAACGGCCCGTCGGTGATGACACGCTCGCCGTTCTGCTGGCGGACCGTCGTCACTTTGCCCTGCAGCTGCTCGCCGCCCACGATCTTGCCGGCCTTGGTGTAGTCGCCGAACCACCTGCCCGCCGCCGCCATCGCCGCCTGGTATTGCTCTTTGGGCTGCGCGTCCCAGCGGTCCTGGTCCTCTTGCGTGCCGACGAAAAGCAGTACGTATTTCATTTCGCTTCCTCCTCAACCAGTGCGACGAACGAGGAGCCCGGAAATCGACAGCCTAGGCGCGTTGGTCCTGGGAATGATCGATGACGGGCCGGATCTCGACAGTGCCCGGCCAGTCCTTGGCCATCGCGATCGCCTCGTCGAGGTCCGCCACCTCGATGATGGCAAAGCCGCCGATGACCTCCTTCGACTCGATGAACGGTCCGTCGGTGACGCTGACCTTTCCGTTCCGGCGCGAAATCGTGGTGGCAGTGCTCGGACCCTGCAGCTCTTCGCCGCCCACCACCTTGCCGGCTTTCGAATACTTCGAAAACCACTCGGCTGACTTCTCGTAGTCGGCCATCATCGACTGTTGCTGCGCTGTGGGCAGCTGGTCCACACCTTCCATCGTGCCGCCGAACAACAGGACGTACTTCATGTCCTACCTCCTACCCGTGACGACGAGCGGCGCGGCGCGATTTCGACACGTCTAGGAGCCCGTGAATTCCGGCTCCTGCTTGGAGAGGAAGCTCATGATGCCGATCGCGGCGTCTGTGCTGAGCGAGGTCCGTGCGAAGTTCTCCATCTCGATCTCGAGAGCGTCGTGCAGGGGCCTGTCGAGCCCGCGGTGCATCGCGTCCTTGATCATGGCGTAGGCGAGCGTGGGTCCCTTGGCCAGTTTCCTCGCCAGCTCGCCGACCGCGCCCACGAATTCCTCCGGCGCGACCGCGTGGTCCACCAGACCGATCGCTTCGGCCTCTTTCGCGGACAGCCGCGTCGACTCCATGACCAACCGCTTGGCCCGGGCCAGCCCGATCATCCGCGGCAGCCGCTGTGTACCGCCCGCGCCCGGCATGATGCCCAGCGCTGACTCCGTCTGGCCGATACGCGAGCGCCCATCCTCGACCATCACGCGAAAGTCGCAGCACAGCGCCAGCTCGCAGCCCCCGCCCTGCGCGTGGCCGTTGATGGCCGCGATCACGGGCTTCGGGCAGTGCTCGATGGCGTCGTAGTGCTTGTTGATCCGCTTCATGTTTGCCTTGATCTGCTCGGCCGCGTCATCCGCGGAGCGGTCGATCGATCCCATGGCCGTCAGGTCGGCGCCGACGCTGAAGTACTTCTCGTAGGCCGAGGCCAGCACCACCGCGCGCACGGAGGAGTCGGCGCCCAGCTCCTTGAAAGCTGCGCCCAGCTCGGACATGAGGTCCTCGGCGATGGCGTTGATCTTGTTGCGGTGCATCACCACGCGGGCGACGGCACCGTCGCGCTCGACGTCGATCAGCTCGCCCATTAGTAGACGAACAGCGGAATGCCGCCCGCGACCTCGACGGTCGTTCCCGTGATATAGCTCGCTTCATCCGAGCAGAGAAAAGCGATCGTGTGGGAGATGTCCTTCGGCTGTCCCGGGCGCTTGAAGATCGTGCGCGCGGTCTCCCGCTCCTGGTACTTCGGGTCGAGGAACTGAAAGCCCTCGGTCGCAATGATGCCCGGGACGATGGCGTTGGCCGTGATGTTGTGTCGGCCCCCTTCGAGCGCGCAGCTCTTGGCCAGTCCGATGCACCCCGCCTTGCTCGCCGAGTAGCTCGCCTGCCCGTATACGCCCATGGTGCCGGCTACCGAGGCCATGAACAGAACGCGACCCCATTTCTGCTCGACCATGTACGGCCACACCTCCTTGGTGCAGTTGAAGGCGCCCGTGAGGTTCACCTTGATGTCGCGGTCCCAGAGCCGGTAATCCATGTTCTCGATGCGGGCGACGTTGTCGAGCGTGGCGGCGTTGTTGATGAGGATGTCGATCCGTCCGAACTCGTCCTTGACCTTCTTGAAGACTTCTTTGATCTGGTCTCGGTTGGTGACGTCCATCTTGATCGCGAGCGACTTGCGGCCCATCTTGCGGATCTCTTCCGCGGTGGAGTTCGAATGCACCCAGCCCTGCGACAGGGCGAGCTGAGCGAGAGGGCTGTCGGAAGCCTCGGCCGTGTTCTGGAGCTCGGGGTCGTCCTCGACGAGGATGTCGGTGATGACGACGTCGGCGCCCGCCTCGGCGAGCGTCAGCGCGTCCTGGCGGCCGAGACCGCGCGACGCGCCGGTGATGACCGCAACCTTGCCTGATAGATCGAACAATCTAAGTCCCCTTACTTCAGCCGGATGGTGGCGCGCGAACCGGCGATCGCGCGCGAGATGACAAGCCTCTGGATCTCCGCCGTGCCCTCCCAGATCTGATAGATCTTGGCGTCGCGGAACCACTTCTCGACTGGGTACTCCTTGATGTACCCGTAGCCGCCGAGGACCTGGATCGCGTCGGTGGTCACTTCCATGGCAACGTCCGCGGCAAAGCATTTGGCCATCGAACCCTCGGCGCGCTCGAAAGGCCGGCCCTGCGTGGCCATCCATCCGGCCCGCCAGATGAGCAGACGCGCGGCATCGATCTTCATCGCCATGTCGGCGAGCTTGAATCCGATGGCCTCGTGCTGCCACAGCGGCTTGCCGAACTGCTTGCGGTCCTGCGCGTAGTCGAGCGCGAACTCGTACGCGGCGCGGGCGATACCCAGCGCGCCGGCGCCGACGCCGGGCCGCGTGGCCTCGAGGGTCATCAGCGCGCCGAGCGCCCCGGGGCCGGCGTTCTCGGCGTCAGGTTCCCCGCCGAGCCGGTGATCGAGCGGGATGTGGCAGTCCTCGAGGATGACCTGCGCGGTGTGGCTCGCGCGGACGCCGAGCTTCTTCTCCTTGCGTCCCATCTTCAAACCCGGCGTGCCCTTGGGCACAAGGAAGGACGCGATGCCGGCCGGGCCTTTGCTCGGGTCGGTGTTGGCGTAGATGACGTGGTAGTCGGCGATGCCGCCGTTCGTGCAGAACTGCTTCGTGCCGTTGAGGACGTAGCCGTCGTCGACGCGCGTCGCGCGCGTCTTCATGGCGAGCGCGTCGGAACCTGAGTCGGGCTCGGTCAGGCCCAGCCCGCCGAGCACGAGCTTGTCCGGGTTCGTGAACTCGGGCAGCCAGCGCTTCTTCTGCTCCTCCGTGCCACTGGAGCGGATGCCGGCGATGGCGAGCGCCATCGACTGGATGCAAACCGCGATCCCCGCGCATCCCCACGACAGCTCCTCGTTGAGCATGAGCTCGGTCAGGAAGTCGAGGCCCTGGCCGCCGTACTCCTCGGGCAGGAACGCGGCCGGGCTCAGGCCCAGCTTGTGCGCCTTCTTGACGACCTCGTAAGGGAACTCCTCAGACTCGTCGTGCTCGGCCGCGACCGGCCGTATCTCGTTCACGGCAAACTCGTGCGCGAGCTCGCGGATGGCCTCCTGCTCCGGCGTAAGCGAGAACTCGAGCGTCATGCGCCGCGGCCGGTGACGAACTCGGCGGTGCCCTTCGTGATGATCAGGTCGCCGTGCTGGTTGACGGCCTTGATCTGGAGCTTGCCGTCGGCCACCTCGTCGGCGGTGAAAGTGACGGTGTCGCCCGGCTCGACCATGCCCGCGAACCGGACCGACAGCTTGCGCAGGCGTTTCGGCCCACCCGCGGCCTTCGCGGCAACGATGGCGGCCATGCTCATCTGCAGCATGCCGTGCGCGATGACCCCGGGCAGGCCCACCGACTGCGCGAATTTCGGGTCGAGATGGATCGGGTTCATGTCGCCCGAAGCTCGCGCGTAGGCGGCGATCTGCTCCTCGCGGAACAGGATCTTCTGTTCCATCAGCCGCGAATCACGAACAGCGCGCGCGAACGGCAGACCGGCTCGCCGTGGCTCGAGGTCGTGTCGGTCTCGAACGTGACGAAACGCATGCCGCGGCGGTTGATGTCGGAGGTGACGCGGGCCTGCGAGCTCACCGTGTCGCCGACCTCGGGATGGTTCATCCACTCGAATTCCTGCTCGGCGTGGAGGAGGCGCGAGAAATCCACGGCGGCCTCCTCGTCACCGAACAGCTGCGGCGCCGTTGCGCCGAGGCAGTAGACCGCCGCGTACGTCGGCGGAACTCCTTCGTGCGGATCCGCGCCGATCGCCCAGGCGAACTCGGCAACCCTTTCGGCTTCGATGTCCACGCTGACGGGCGGGTACTGCTTGCCTTCGACCCCCATAGATCGAGGCTAGGTTAGCTGACGGCCCCACTTGACCTAACGCTGGCCCGGGCGGATCCTCGCGGCGACGCGGCGCAGCATCACAGGTCGCAGCAACGACCAGGACTCCATGACGGCGGCCTTGCTGGCGGGCGCCTCGTCGGGCGGCGCGTACGCCGCCACCACGAACGCATCCGTCAGGGCATGGAGGTACGTCGCGGCTTCGGGGAAGGCGCGGCCGAGCCGTTTGTCGAGCTCGCGCGGGGTCTCGCCTGGCGACAGCTCCGCGCCCGCAAGGCGCGCAAGCACAAGGACACGCCGCCACACCCCCGACACGGTGCGTGGACGCAGGTATCGGGCGCCGATCGCGATTAGCAGGATCATCAGCGCTCCGATCACGCCGAGGATCGGAGGGATCGTGCTGGAGTTCAGCCAGCGGAGCGGCGTCGGGTTGGTGCTGACCGGCTCGTCCGTCGCGCCGGGGTCCTTGATCCGGGGAGACGACTTGGTCACGGCCGTCACGACCGCCTGGACCGGGCTCGGGTTGTTGCAGTGGTTGTCGGTGAAGCACGCGCCCGCCCTCGACGTCGGACGCTTGATGGGCTGGTAGACGCCGTCGTTGGTCGGCTCGAACGGGACCCAGCCGTAGCTCGGGAAGTAGGTTTCGACCCACGCGTGCGCGTCTTCGTCGCGCACGATGAGCCGGTGCGTCTGCTCGTCGATCCCACCTGGGCCGTAGCCGCTGACGAGGCGCGTGGGAATGCCGAGCGACCGCAGCATCTCGCCCATCGCCATCGCGAAGTACTGGCAGTAGCCCTCGCGCGACGTCTTGAGGAAGTAGTACATCGGGTCTGTGCCCGTCGGCGCCTGCTTGGGATTCAGGTTGTAGGCGAAGGCACCGCTGCGCAGGAACGTCTCGATGGCGGTTGCCTTGTCGTAAGGGTTCGTCATGCCGGCGGTGACGTCCAGCGCGAGCTGGTGTATGTAGTCGATGGCGTAGGCCGGCCGGTAGCCCGTCGACGGCAGGGTCATGTAGGGCGCCAGCCAGGCTCCGTAGTTCGAGCCGGCCGAGCGCAGCTCGTCTTCGGAGACGTCCGGGTACCCGACCAGCACGTTGTAGATGCCTTTGGAGCTGAACGACGGACCGATGGCCGTCAAGCGATCGACGGTCGCGAGCTGCGCCGAGAAGGTGCCCGCAGGAGGCACGAGCGCCTCATGCGCGATGGCCGGTTTGTCGATGCCGAAGAACTGACCCGGATAGAAATAGATGGCGCGGTCGTCGCCGCCCGGAGGATTGATCATCGCGACGACGAACAGCGATAGCGCCAGCCATTTGTAGTCTTCGGCCATGGTCACAACGCTCTCCGCCGCGACGCCCGTCGTGTAGTCGGTGTCGCCGAAGTCCCACGTGGGCACGCCATCCTTGATCTCGGTGACGCTGAGGTTCACGCCGCGGAAGTAGCTGGGTCCGGGGTAAGGTCCGGCGGTCAGGGCGTACGTGAAGACCGGAGTGGCCGATTTGGTCAGGCTCTTGTTCATCTGGATCAGCTGGCTGAAGCCGGTGATCGAAGACGTCGGAGCACCACCGCCGTTGCGCGTCGAAACCTGGTTGAGCTTGTTGGTGACGTTCGCCCAGCCCTGGATGAGGCTCGATTCCATGGTCGCGGTGCGGTCGTAGGTCGAGATGGGCGGCAGCATGATGCCGACCACGAGCAGCGCCGCGGTCACCACCAGGCCCGTCTCCCAGAAGTCCCAGCGCGCGTCCCCGGTCATCTTCATGCGCGCAGCCAGGGCCTTGGCGACCAGCGTCGAGTACGTCGTGTAGAGCAACAGCCCCAGCGTCAGCGCGAGGAAGATGAACGTGTAGCCCTGCTGGTTGGCGGTGTTGAGCACGTTCGTGGAGAACGCGGCAGCGCCGGGGATCAGGCCGATCAGGGGCTGGCGCCAGCGCACGACGCACCAGGCGAGCCAGGCGCCGGTCACCCACATGAGCAGCGTGATGACGAAGCCGACGAAGGCCGTGTCGCCGAACGCCGTGCCGTCGGCCACGCGGACGATCCAGAGCTGGATCAGGCCGAAGCCGGTCGGGTCACCCGGACGCTCCAGGCGGAACTGATTCCCCATGACGACCATCGCCACCAGCAGCCCGGCGACCACGCCGATGGCAATCGACACCCAGCCAGGCAGACGGGTGGATGCGAGGAAGGCCATGAGCAGCGCCGCGCCCACCGCGACGAACGGAACTCCGTCGATTCCGACGGGCACCCAGGCCGCCGAGACAGTCGACTTCGCGATGGTGAGCGCCAGCAATACGACCAGCACCGCCATCCAGATCGTCGATGGCGGCACCGCGGCGCGTGTGCGTTCCCAGGCACCGCCTGGCAGTCCGAGCTGAAGGCCGCCGCCGCTAGGCGATACGGACTGCATCCCTCGTCCTCACGAGCCGCGCGAAGTCGTCGCCCTTGCGCACGACGTAAAGGTCCACGTCCTGTCCGAGGTCGAACGTCGGGTAGTTGTCGGGTCCGCCGAAGCTGACCGCGTCGATGTAGAACACGATGAGCGTGGTCCGCCGGCCGCGCACCGCCTGCAGGAGGTGCACCCAGTCGGGATCGGCGCTCGGCGTGATCACCGCGATCGCCCGCCTGGGCAGGCGTCGCACTCGTTCCCAGGCCAGCGCCTGGCGAAGCGAGGTGCTGCCGTCGGCCTGCGCGGTGGCGAGATAGTCGAGGATCAGCCGGTCCTGCTTGATCGCCCGGTGCGGTTGCAAGAAGGTGCCGCGCGCGTCGTTGGCGATGAGACCGACCTGCCGGCCGCGACTGGTGACCTGCGCGGACATCGAGGCGGCCAGGCTCACCGCGTACTCCACGGTGGACTCCTCGCCCGTGCCCAGGTGGACCTTGCGGTCGAGGTCGAGAAGGATCCAGATGTCCGTGGTCAGCGGCTGCTCGAACGTCTTGGACATCAGGCGGCTGTGGCGCACGGACAGCGGCCAGTGGATGCGGCCGAAGCTGTCGCCCGACGTGTAGTCGCGCACGCCACCGGTCTCGGGCGGGTAGTCCGCCCACGCGCCGAAGCTTGGTGACACGCCGATCTGCTGCGCGCTTGACGCGAGAAGGTCGGG
>DASSLR010000068.1:0-29304 GCA_035689345.1 Candidatus Dormiibacterota bacterium | reverse complement strand
ACGACTCTCTGTTTGGTGGCTGCCGAGCTGCTCGGCGTACCGCTCGTCGCGCCAGCGCAGAGCGGCGCGCAGTCCGTCGGCCGCGACGATGCGATGGAACTCGCGCAGCTCCGGCGTGTCGGAGGAGTGGAGGATCGCCGCGATGTCGATGTTGGATGCGACCGCGCCGCGTATGCCCATCGCCTCGTAGGCGCGAACCAGCGCGATCTTGGTGAGCTTCAGCACGGCGAGGGGCGTGAGCGCGACCTTACGCACCAGCTCGTCCACCGCTGACTCGAGGTCCTCGCTCTTCACGACACGATTGACGAGCCCGGCTCGGTGCGCCTCGGTCGCGTCCATCGTGTCGCCGGTGAAGAGCAGCTCGTTCGTCTTCTTCTCGCCCAGGACAAACGGCATGACGAGCGCGACGGGACCCGAGCCATAACGTATCTCCGGCTCGCCGAAGCGAGCGTCCTCGGTGGCGACCACCATGTCGCAGGCCATGGCCAGCTCACACGCGCCGGCCAGGCACCAGCCGCGCACCGCGGCGATGGTCGGTCGCGACAGCGACCACAGCGTCATCGCCATGTCGATGTCCTGCGCCAGCACGGCTCGCCACTCCTGGGTGGTCTCGACGCCCTCGCGCACCTCTTCCTCGATGTCGTATCCCGCCGAGAACGAGCGGCCCGCGCCCGTGAGCACCACGACTTTGACGCTGTCGTCCGCTTCGACCTCGAGCAGCCGGCGCTTCAGCGTCCGCACGAGCTCGACGCTCATGGCGTTCAGCTTCTCCGGCCGGTTGAGCGTGAGCCAGGCCGCGGAACCGCGCTTCTCGAGCAGCACCACTTCCTGGCTCATCGCTGGGATGCATTGTGCGCTCAGGCGGCCTCCGGCAACGAGGCGGCCGCGGCCTGCGGGCGCCGGGCGCCGATGACGATCAGCGCGAGCACGAAACCGGCGAGCGCGATCGGCACTCCGATCTCGAACGCGGTCGTGAAACCCGCCACGCGCGCCCCGGTCACGCTGGCGGCGATCGTGCCCAGGACCGACAGGCCGACCGACCCGCCGAGCTGCTGGCTCACGTTGAGCACGGCAGACGCAAGCCCCGACTCGTGCCTGCCCGCGCCCGAGATGGCGACCACCGTCGTCGGGAAGAAGATGAGGCCGAGCCCGACCGACAGCACGGCGAGCGGGCCGACGATGTCGGGCACGTAGCGCGCCTGGTCTGTGATCTGGGACGCCCAGGCCAGGCCGGCCGCGACGGTCAGCGAGCCCACCAGGATCGGCAAGCGGGGGCCGGTGCGGCCGATGAGCCGCGAGGTGACCTGCGCGGTGACGATCACGCCCACGCCCAGGGGCAGGAACGCGAACCCGGCCTGCAGCGGCGAGTAGCCAAGCACGTTCTGCACGATCTGGCTCATGAAGAAGAGGACCACGAGCGTCGTGGAGCCGGCGATCATCCGGAGCGCGAAGGCGCCCGTGCGGTTCCGGTTGGCGAAGATGCTCAGCGGCATCAGCGGCTGCCGGCTGCGGCGCTCGATCAGGAGGAACAGCACCAGCAGCGCCGCGCCGGCGCCGAGCGTTGCGACGGTGACGTTCTCGGTCCAGCTGTGGGTGGCGGCGCGCGAGAAGCCGTAGACGAGCAGCGACATGGCGCCGGTCACCGAGATCGCGCCGGGCAGGTCGAGCCGCCCCGGCCGCCCCTCTGAGGCGGGCAGCACGCGCGGCGCCGCGATGGCGAGGGCGAGCGCGATGGGTACGTTGACGAACAGCACCCAGCGCCACGACAGGTAGTTGACGATCAGGCCGCCGAGGATGAGCCCGATGGCGCCACCGCTGCCGGCCGCGCCTGCGTAGACGCCGAGCGCGCGATTGCGCGCGGCGCCCTCCTGGAACGTGTCGGCGATGAGCGAAAGAGCGGTGGGGGCGACGATAGCGCCGCCGGCGCCCTGGAGGACGCGGGCTGCGATCAACCAGGTGGAGGTCGTGGCGAGGCCGCCCGCGAAGGAGCCGGCCGCGAACAAGAGGACGCCCGAGATGAACATCCGGCGGCGGCCGAAGAGGTCGCCCGACCGGCCGCCCAGCAGGAGCAGGCCGCCGAACGCAAGGGCGTAGCCGTTGACGACCCATTCGAGGTCGGTGGCGTTGAAGTGCAGGGCTCGCTGCACCGACGGCAGCGCGACGTTGACGATGGTCGTGTCCAGCACGACCATCAGCTGCGCGAACGCGATGACGAGGAGGGCGATCGAGAGGTTGCGAGGCTTGGTCACGGTTGTCTTCTCCTGAACGACCCGCATGCGCAGGTACTCGCTGATGCCAACGACACGGAACTGCAGAAGCTCGTAGCGCGGGAAGGCCGGCGCGGCGGTCGCGAAGTCGATGACCTCCGGCTCGGCGAGCGTGTAGTCGCGACCCATGTACCGCACGTCGCAGGCACCGGACGCGATCACGTTGCGGTACCAGGCCGCGCTGTCGCTGAACGTGAGCGGCATGACGAAGGCATCGCCGATGCGGCGCATGCCGAGCGGGGTGGCATAGGCGCGCCCGGTTCGCCGGCCGCGGTGACGGAGCACGCCCACGATGGGCATCCAGCTCCTGCCTGCGACCAGCAGGGTGAGCGGGTTGATGAACCGGGCGGCGAAACGGATCGCGCTACGAGCTCGTGGGCCGAGAGTCAGGCGTCTCATGACCCGCTAGAAGGCCGCCGGGCCGGGCGTTATTCCCTTAGAGGGATGATTTCTTTAAGGGAGTATTTAGACGAGCTTCTCTTGAGCGGCCAGGATCATGCGCCGGAGCATGTCCGCGAGGGTCTTCTGATCGGCTGCGGTCAGCGGCGCGAAGTACTCCGCGGCGGCGGCGTCAAACGCCTTGGCGGCGCGCTTCTGAACCGTCCGCCCCCTGGCCGTCAGGTGCAGGGCGTACGACCGGCGATCGCTTGCGTTCCGCCGGCGCTCGACCACGCCGCGCTTCTCGAGGTCGTCGATCAACTCGACCACCGTCGTGCGGTCGATGCCGAGCTGCTCGCCGAGGCCCTGTTGGGAGATGGGCCCCTGGGCCAGCAGGTTCATGACGCCGCAGAGCTGGACGCTGAGCCCGAGCGGGCTGAGCCTGCGCCGGGCCAGCTCCTGGCCGGTGCGGGCGGCGATCGTCAGGAGGGCGCCGGGGCGATTGACGAGCGACGGAGGAATCGGCATCGCAGAGATCGATCCTACAGGTGACGATCAGCTCAGAGCACTTCAGCGATGAGCGAGGCCGCGCGGGCAGCGGTCCCCGTCTCGACATCGGCGAACTCGACCGGCCGCGCAAGAAGCGACTCGATCTGGGCCGCGATCGCCTCCGGCGTCGCCGCGTTGAAGTCCATGCAGCGCCCGGCGCGATAACGATCGAGCCGGTGCCGAACGTGGAATGCCTGCTCGCAGTGGTCGATCAGAGGGAAGTAGATGAACGGCCTCTTGGCCGCGACGAGCTCCATGGTCGTGCTGAGCCCGCCCTGCGCCAGCGCGACGTCGCAGGCGGCGAGGTGCAGGTTCAGGTCGGGCACGAACGCGCGCACCTCGACACCCTCGATCGCGGGCAGCTCGCCGGGGTCGATGCGTGGCCCCGCGACCGCGATCATGCGCAGGTTCGGGATGCGCTGCCTGGCGGCGGGAAAAGCGCGGATCACCTTGCTGAGCAGGCCGGTGCCGACACCGGATCCACCCACGGAGGCGATGCACACGACCTCGTCGTCGCGGTACCCAAGCCGCGCGCGGAGCTCGCGCCGGTCGCCGATCGCGCCGCCCTCCAGGCCGAGGATGTAGCCGCCCGAGAAGTCGTAGTGCTTCTCGGTCCACTCCCGGATCTGCGGCAGGCCCGGGCCGAACCGATCGGGCACGATGTCCTCCGGCCGTCCGATGAAGATCGCGCGATCGCGGACGCGCGGAAATCGCGCGATGTGCTCGATCATCTCCGCGTTGTAGTCCGCGGTCAGGAATGCATCGCGTTCACCGAGGTCGGGCATGGGCAGCCAGCCGACGAAATCCGACAGCCACACGTAGGCGGCCGCCTTCAGCTCCGGGTTCTCGTGGAGGTAGTAGTCGACCTCCCAGGCCTCGTCGCCGATCCACAGGTCGTAGTCCCGCGCGCGCACCGCGTCCAGGAACACCATGAAGTTGGACAGCAGGATCTCGTCCATGCGCCGCCACGCCTCGAACACGTGCAGCCGGTGGCCGTCCGACTCGCGCTGGATGTGCTCCGACTCGAGTGCGAGGTGCCGGCTCAGCGGATGCACGCGTTCGCCGTGCGCTTCGAGCACGCGCGTGACCGGATCCTGCGCCAGCCACTCGATCTCCAGGCCCGGCACCTGGCGCCGCAGCTCCTGGGCGATCGCCACGTCCCGGCGCGCGTGGCCGAGGCCTATGGGCGAGGACACGTAGAGGGCGCGCCGCGGCCGCTTCACGGCGCGACGGACGGCGGCACGGGGAGCCGGCTGCAGGAGAAAGTCGCGCAGCGCGAGGTTCACCGCCACCGGGTCCCGCATGTGGGGCCCGTGCCCAGAACCCTCCATGGTGAGCAGCCGTCCGCCAGTCAGCTCGGCCAGGGCGGCGCCGTTGGCGTGAAGCACGATCTCGTCTTCTTCGCCATGGATGACGAGCACGGGGCATTGGATCGCCCGCGCCAGCTTCTCCGATTCGGGTTGTTCCAGGCCGGTCGCGCGCTCCGTGGCGATCAGGACCTGCGGTGTCGTCTCCAGGCCCCAGTCGACCGCGTCCTCGATTGGCTTGGTCGAGTGGGGCTCCGGAAACATGCTTGTGAAGAAGAACTCGAGGAAGCCTCGCTGGTCCTGCAGCCAGTAGTTGGCGTTGAACTTCTGCCAGCCCACGTATTCGTCCTGGACGTCGTCAAAGGTCGCATTGACGGCGGCCCGGAACGGTTGCCACGGTGCGAGACGCACGCCGGGAGCGATGAACGCGATCCGTGTGACGCGCTTCGGATGCCGGCCTGCAATCATCAGTGCCCAGCGTCCACCGGCGGAAAGACAGACGAGCGCCGCCCGTTCCGTGTCCGTGTCGTCCATAACAGCGAGCGCGTCCGCGACGAACTCCTCGTCGGCGTAAGCCACTGGGTCGACAGGGCGGTCGGACTTTCCGTTCCCGCGGCCGTCCATCACGAGCACGCGGGAGTGCCGCGCGAGGTACGGGATCTGCATCTTCCAGTGACGCGAGTGGATGATCGACCAGGTGGGAAGGAGGAACACGGTCTCTTCGCCCTGGCCATAAACCTCCCAATGGAGGCGCACGGCATCCCGGGTGGTGTAGCCGTCGCGCACCGGCTGGACCGCTCTCATGGCAATTGATCCCTCACGTAGTTTGCAAAGGGCGGACGGCTTTGCAACCGCCCGCCCTGCTGCGCCGGTGGGAGCTACGGCCGGACTTCGTAAACGAGGTTGAACGGCGTCTCGCCGATGCGGCGGAAGCGTGTGAAGCCGGCGGCCGTGGCGACGTCGCGGATCCTCTTCTCGCCGGCCTGGGCGCCGAGCGCGAGCCCGACGTCCTGGGACAGAGAGTTCGGCACGCACAGGAACGTGGAGAACGCGTAGTACGCGCGCCCGACGGGGTTCAGGTTCTGCTCGACCCTATCGCCGGCGATCGGCTCGACGATGAGCCACGTGCCGTCCGGGGCGAGCGCCTGCTTGACGTGCTTGGCGACGCCGACCGGGTCGCCCATGTCGTGCAGCGAGTCGAACACCGCGATGAGGTCGTAGCCCGTCCCTGGGAATGACGAGGCCGACGACACGTCGAAGCTCAGGCGGTCGCTCAGGCCTGCCTCCCTGGCCTTTTTCTTCGCGAGCTCGATCGACTCCTTGTGGTAGTCGAAACCGGTGACCTTGGAGCGCGGGTAGGACTCGGCCATCAGCCGCGACGAGGCGCCGAGACCGCAGCCGATGTCGGCCACCCGGGCGCCGACGCGAAGCTTCTCGGCCACGCCGTCGAGCGCCGGGATCCACGTGGTAACCAGGTTCGCGTTGTAGCCGGGGCGGAAGAACCGCTCGCAGCCCGTCGAAACGCCGATGTCGTGCTGGTGCCAGCCAAAGCCGGCCCCGGTCTTGAAGCTGTTCTCGATCTGCGGCTCGGCCTTGATCGTGGCCATTGCCAGCTCGAACGCACCGCCGACGAAAGCCGGGCTGTTCTCGTCCGCCAGGGCCATGGCCTGCTCGGGGGGAAGCTCGTACTTCTGGGTCGCCGGGTCGTACGTGACGTATCCGCCCGCGGCCTGTGCGTTCAGCCACTCGCGGATGTAGCGCTCCGCGGTGCCGGTCTTCTCGGCCAGCTCCGCGGACGAGATGGGGCCCGCACCCGCCATCGCCTTGTAGAGCCCGAGCCGGTCGCCGGCGACGATGAGGCCCGCGTTCACCGTCGCGCCGAGCTCGCCGATGACCTGACCGAGAAAGGCCATCAACTTGTCCATGTCCGGGGCCTGAGTCTGAACTGCCATTGGAAGGCACCTCCGTGTTTTGGGATGCCTCGAAGCTAGGTTTGCGCGGGCGGGATCGCATCAGGTGGCCCCCCTAGTAATTCCTCGCGAGAATTACTTCCGTGCTCTTCGGCCGCGAATCCGAGACCCAGGCGGTGAACGAGGCCCTGGCCGCCGCTCGGCTCGGAAGGAGCTCCAGGCTGGTGATCCGGGGCGAGCCCGGCATCGGCAAGTCGGCTCTCCTCGAGCACGCGGTGGCACAGGCGGAGGGGATGCGCGTCCTCGCCGCGCACGGCGTCGAGTTCGAGGCCGACGTGCCCTTCGCCGGGCTGAACGAGCTGTTGCGGCCCGCGCTGGGCCTGCTGGATCGACTGCCAGGCGTGCATGCGGCGGCCCTTCGCTCGTCTCTCGGACTCGGCGAACGCATCGAAGCCGACCGGCTCATCGTCGGCGCGGCCGTGCTCGGCCTGATCTCGGCGTACGCCGAGCAGGGACCGCTGCTGATGACGGTGGACGACGCCCACTGGCTGGACCCTGCATCGGCCGAGGCCATCGCCTTTGCCGCCCGCCGGCTGGTCGCGGACCCGGTAGCGATCCTCGTCGCCGTGCGCGAGGGGCATGACTCGCCGTTCCTCGCGTCGGGCTGGCCGGAGATCAAGCTCGCAGGCCTGGACGAGGACGCCGCGTCGCACCTGCTCGAGAAGCTCGCGACGGTCCCCCCGAGTCATGACTCGCTCGACCGCCTCTTGAGGGCCACCGGAGGCAACCCGCTGGCGCTGGTGGAGCTCGCGCGAAGCGACTCGCCGGCCGCCGGCTCGCCACACCTCGACCTGCCCGTGGCCACAAGCGTGGAGCGCGCCTACCTGCGCCGGGCGGACGGTCTCGCGGCCGGAGCACGGCAGGTTCTGGTCATCATGTCCGCGTCCGGCGTCTCGGATCTCGGCCTCGTGCGCCGGGCGGCTTCCAGGGTGGGGATCGAGACCGCGGCGGTCGAGGCGGCCGAGGCAGCGTCTTCGCTCGTCCAGGTCCTCGGCGACCGCGTCGAATTCGTCCATCCACTCGCGCGGGCCGCGATCTATCACGCCGCTGCGCCCGCGGAGAGGCGTGCGGCCCATGCCGCGCTGGCCTCCGTCATGACAGGCGCCGATGACGCCGACCGGCGCGCCTGGCACCTGGCCGCCGCCGCCACCGGATGGGACGCGGAGGCTGCCGAGGCGCTGGCACAGGCGGCGCAGCGTGCCCAAAAGAGCACCGCGTACAGGTCTGCCTCGGCCGCGCTCGCGGAATCCGCGCGGCTCACCGAAGACTCGGGGCTGCGCGCCGAGAGATCGTTCCGGGCCGCCGAGAACGCCTGGCTCGCCGGCGATGCCGATCGGTCGCTCGATCTGCTGGCAGCCGCCCGAAGGCTCACGACCTCGACCGAGTTGCTTGTCGACATCGACAGTCTCGACGCCCACATCGCGATGCGTAGGGGTTCGGTGGCGGAGGGTTACGCGATGCAGACGGCCGCCGCATCGGCCATCGAACCGCTCGACCGGTTGAAGGCGATTCGCATCTTCGCCGACGCCGCCCTGTCGACATTCTGGGCGGGACGCCCAGGGGAGAGGCTGGCCGCGGCCACGCGGGCGCTCGCGCTCCTGAAAGAGGACGATCCGCCCGAGCTCGCGATCTTCGCGCAAGTTGCCTACGGGGCGCTCGCCATTCTCGCGGGGCGTGGCCCGGACGGCCCGCGGCGGCTGCGCGAGAGCGTTCCGCTCTTCGCCAGGGTCAAGGCCGACAGCGCCGACCCGCTGCTGCTGATGTGCACAGGCACCGCCGGTCTCTTCCTGCGCGAGGCTGAGGCCGGCCGCGAGCTCCTCGACCGCGCGCTGAGGCAGGCGCGCGAGCGGGCGCCCACGGCGGCGCTGCCGATGGTGCTGTTCATGCTGGGACGCGACGCCGCCGCCACCGATCGCTGGTCGATCGCGCGCGCGCAGTACGAAGAGTCGGAGCGCGTCGCGCGCGAGACCACTCAGTTCACGTGGCTCGCCGGCGCGACGGCCGGCATGGCATGGCTGGACGCCCTCGAAGGCCGTGTCGAGGAATGCAGGACGCACGCCGCGGAGGCGCGCCAGGTGTCGGAGCAGTACGGCATGGGCTTCTTCGCGGCGTGGTCGATGATCGCGCTCGGACAGCTCGAGCTCGGCCTCGGCAACCCGCAGGCCGCGATCGCGCACTTCGTCGAGTGCGCGACGGTCCTGGAACAGATGGCGGTCGACGACCCGGACATCGCACCTGCACCGGACATGGTCGACGCGCTGGTCCACCTCGGACGCACCGAGGAGGCGCAGAAGATGAGCGACGACTATTCCCGCACAGCGCGGGATAAAGGCCTGCCGTTCGCACAGGCTCGCGCGGCGCGAGCCCGCGCCCTGCTCGCGGACGACAGCTCGTACGCCGAAGAGTTCGAAGCCGCCCTTCGCCATCACGAGGGCACGCCTGATGCCTTCGAGCGCGCGCGCACTCACCTCTACTACGGCGAGCGCCTCCGCCGGACCCGCCGGCGCGTCGACGCGCGCAAACAGCTGCGCGCAGCGCTCAAGACCTTCGACCAGCTCGGCGCGTCACCGTGGTCGGACCGCGCGCGCTCCGAGCTCGAAGCCAGCGGCGAGACCGCGCGAGTCCGCGACGATCGCTTCCGGCAGCAGCTGACGCCGCAGGAGCTTCAGGTGGCGCTGACGCTGGCGGAAGGCTCGAGCACTCGCGAGGCGGCGGCCAAGCTGTACCTCAGCCCGAAGACGGTCGAGTACCACCTCCGCCACGTGTACGACAAGCTCGAGATCCGGACCCGCGACGAGCTGCGCGGCGCGCTGATCAGCCAGGGCCGGCCGCAGACCTCGCGCAAGGCGCTCATGTTCACGGACCTCGCGGATTCGACCCGCCTCGTCGAGGTGATCGGTGACGCGGCGTGGAACAACCTCAGCGCCTGGCTCGACGGAGAGATGCGCCGCACCTTCGAGGAGCACCACGGCCGCGAGATCGACCATGCCGGCGACGGCTTCTTCGTCGTGTTCGAGATGGGGCGCGAAGCGACCGACTGCGCGATCGCCATCCAGCGCCGGCTGGACTCGCACCGGCGGCTGCACGGCTACGCGCCGCAGGTGAGGATCGGCCTGCACGTCGGCGAGGTGAGCACGTCAGATTCGTCTGTGCGTGGGGCGGCGGTGCATCGGGCCGCGCGCCTGTGCGCTGCGGCAGGGCCTGACGAGATCATCGCCTCGCGCGAGGCGCTGGAGGCGAGTGGCCGGCCGCTGACGGGATTGAAGAAGCTGGCGTTGAAGGGGATCAAGGAACCGGTCGAGGCGGCCGAGGTCGACTGGCAGGGCTGATCAGGCGTCGAGCTGCGCGGCCAGGTCGACGAAGCTGGTCGCCTCGAGGTCGGATTCAGGGTCGGGCAGCATGTCGGCCCCTCCACCGGGTCCTTTCTCCAGGGGACGTTCGACGAACGCCGTCCGCAGCCCCGCCGCCTGGGCGGCGCGCAGGTCGCCCTTGTGGGCGGCGACCATCAGCACGCGATCCGGCGGCACGCCGAGCGCCTCGGCGGCGCCGAGGTAGATCTCGGGGTCCGGCTTGTAGTGCCGGAAGTCCTCGGCTGACAGCAGGCGATCGAAGGGCAGGCCGGCGAATTTGACGAGCGCCTGCTGCTGGGAACGGTTCCCGTTGGAAAGGGTGGACACCGTGTAGCGGGCGCGCAGGCGCTGAAGACCTTCGATCGCGTCGGGCCACGGCGGCAGCCGCTCCCATGCCAGCGTCAGCTCTTCTTTGTCGGCGTCGTTGAAACCATCGACGCCAAGATCGCGCAGCACCTCTCCCAGCGACGCCCGGTGCAGGCGATCGAAGTTGGTCCACGGAAGCTGTCCGAGGCGCACGCGGCCCATGTACGGCGCGTACAGGCCGCGCCACATGTCCGCGAGCCTGGCCCAGTCGGCCTCGACCCCGCGCGCGGCGCCCAGCTTGGCTGCTTCGGCGATAACGCCGGTGCGCCAGTCGACGACTGTGCCGAAGACGTCTAAGGTGAGCGCGCTTACGTCAGGACGCGTGAGCGAGCTCCAGCAGCTTCCGCACCGTGGCCCCGTAGTCGGTCAGGTGTGGGCGCGCGAGTCGCAGGACGAGGTGATGCGCGCCGGCGGCGCGATACGCGGCGAACCATTCGGCCGCCGACTCGACAGTGCCTCCGTGCAGCGCCATGCCCCGCGCCATCGCCTCGGCCGGCACGCCGTAGTAAGCGAGCATGTACGCGTCTAGGTCCTTCGCGCCGGTTTGCTGGTCGTCCGCCACGGCCACCGTCAGGTAGACGCCGGTGGCGATGGAATCCGGGTCGCGGCCGGCACGCTCGGCCGCAGCGCGGACCGACTGCAAGCCTTTCGCGTAGTCCGCCGGTGTGGGGCTGAGCGGCAGCCAGCCGTCGAAGCGCTCGCCGGTCAGGCGCAGCATGCGCGGGCCCGTGCCGCCCACCCAGACGGGCGGGCCACCCGGGGTGAAGGGCCGGGGCTGGAGGTCGACGCCGGTCTCCTCGCCGCGCCAGAGGCGACGCGCGCGGTCGACGGCATCGACCATTCCCGTCACGCGCCGGTCGCTCGGGACTCCCACCGACTTCAGCTCCGCGTGGGTGCCGGGCAGCTCGGCGCCTGGTCCGATGCCAAGGATGAGGCGGCCGCGCGAGACGCGATCGACCGTCGCGACCTGGTGCGCGAGGGAGACGGGATGGCGCAGCAGCGGAAGCAGGACCGCGGTTCCCAGATGCACGCGCTGGGTCGCGGCGGCGACGGCGGCGAGCAACAAGAGCGGCTCGCCTCGAGGCCGGGCGAGCAGCGAGTCGCCCACCCACACCGAGTCGTAGCCGGCGGCCTCGGCGTCGCGCGCGATGTCGACGAGCGACGCGAAGTCGCTGTTCGCCCACAGCAGCACCTCGCGAGACGGCAGCAGCAGGCCCGTCATCGCAGCGCCTCGAAGTCCTTGTCCGTGAGCTCGAGCTTCTGCGCCGCCAGGTTCTCCTGGAGGTGTCCAAGCGAGAGTGTGCCGGGGATCGCGAGCATCACCGGCGAGCGCTTCAGCAACCACGCGAGCGCGATCTGATGCGTGGTCGCATGGAGGCGCCGCGCGATTTCCTCAGCGCGACCGCCCTCGACACCGTGGAGCGGGTAGAACGCCACGAACGGGATGCCTTCACGCGTGCAGTAATCGACCACAGGGTCGTTCTGCCGCTCGCCCAGGTTGTACATGTTCTGCACGACCGCGACGGGCACGATCCGGCGCGCACGCTCGATCTGCTCGACCCCGACCTGGGACAGGCCGACGGCGCCTATCACGCCGTCGTCCACCGATTCCTTGATCGCGCCGAGGCTGTCCTCCAGGCGCACGTTCGCATCGACGCGGTGGAGGTAGTAGAGGTCGATTCGTTTGGCGCGCAGCTTGCGCAGGCTCTCCTGGATCTCGGCTCGGATGACATCGGGGGCGCCGCCGTTGACCCCTCCCTTGGTGGCGATGACGACCCCATCGTGTGGCGGCGACAGGGCTTCGCCGATCGTCTCCTCGCTCTTGCCGCCGGTGTAGAGGTGGGCGGTGTCGATGAGCTGCACGCCGGCGTCCACCGCCGCCTTGATGAAGCGCACGTTGGCGGGCGTGTTGGTCAGGCGGTTGGTGCCGAGGCCGATGCGCGCGATCTCAACGCCGGCGAGCTTCAAGCGGTCATCCGTAGGTGCGCACGCGGTCGGGGTGAATCGTGACGACCACTCGCTGCTCGCCCGGCCTGTCCCGCGTCCTCAGGTCGACGCCGTACTTCGCGCCTATCACGCTGGCGAACTCGTAATCCGGGTCGGGCTCCAGCTCGGCGTGGCCGCGCAGCTCGACATAGCGCATCGGGTTGGCGTGGTCCATCAGCATCAGGCTGACGGCCGGATTGCGTTTGAGGTTCTTCGTCTTCTGCCGCGACGTGTTGAGCGAGATCTTCACCGTCTCGCCGTCGGCCGCGAACCAGAGGGCCGAGAGCTGCGGGCGACCGGTTGGACCGACCGTGGCCAGCATCGCCACCTTCGACTGCAGAAGGTCACGATGACTCTCGGGGATGCTCGCGTCCGGCACTGCCTCGAAGGTTACATAGATCACGCGTTTGCATACAAACGCATTGAATTCCGGCCGAATTTCACGCGTTTGTATACAGACGCGCGATTCGTCTAGCTGAACACCGGCACCGTCACGCGCTGCCACGTCGCGCCCGCGTCCGACGTCGAGAGGATGCCGTTCACGTTGTTCTCGCCAGTCACGTCCAGCGCAAAGCCGTGCGTGGCGTCGCGGAAGGTCATCTGCAGGATCCGCCACGACATCTTCGTCACCGTCCAGCTCACGCCGCCATCGCTGGTCCCGGCGACCGCCGGCCCGGCCTGCACGTTGTCGCCGCCGGACTCCGACTGGCTGGTGAGCCAGACGTGCTGCGGGTCCAGGATCGTGATCGACAGGATGTCGCCGACCGGTGCGAAACCGGCGGGAGCGCCGCGGGCCTGGTCGCTCCAGGTGGCGCCTCCATCGTGAGAGAAGAAGAAGTCGATGTGGTTGGCGGTCGCGTTGTCGGGGCCGGAGGGGTCACGAAACGCGACGGGCAGGATGCCTTCCTCGCCGTTGAACACGGGTTGCGTGAAGGTGAGGGTCTTGCCCGCGAGCACAGGCAGGCCGCCGAACGTGTATGTCTCGACGCGAACCTGGGTCCACGTGTGCCCGCCGTCGGCCGTGGTGAACAGAGTGCCGTTGCCGAGGTACCAGCCTCGCAGCGGGCTGCTGAACGTCACGTGATAGTTGCCGACGCCAAACACCCAACCCATCGGCGCCGACTCCGGCAGCGCCCCGACGAGGTTCCACGTCTGGCCGCCGTCCGTCGTGACGTACAGGGTGTCGTTGCCGAGCCCGGTCATCGGCGAGCCCGAATCGACCCAGCCGCGCAGGCCGTCCAGGAAGAAGACGTCGTTGGCCGCGAAAACGGGCGAAGGGAGAGCGGTCCAGGTCGATCCACCATCGTCCGTGCGGAACAGCCGAAGGTTGTGCGTGGGTGGCTGGCAGGCGGGCTGGCCCGACCCGCCGCACGGAGCAAAGTCCATGTTGATGGCCCAGATGAAGCCGGTCTTGCCGTACATCTGCATGCCGTCATACACGCCGTCGAAACGCAGGCGCACCATCCACGTGCGGCCGCCGTCGGGCGACTGCAGGAGCAGGTTCTGGGGGGCGCCGCCCCGCTGGATCACGAAGACCGAGCTTCCGCTGACCGCCGCCAGGGAGTAGGCGGGAGGCTCGCCGGCGCCGCCCAGGCCCGGGAACCCGATGTTCAGCCGGGTCAGGACCGTCGGTGCGACCAGGATCACGATGACGGCCGCCGCGATCGCGCCCGCGAAAGCGCCGGCCAGCCGCGGCCGGGTGAACGTGCGCCGGCGCGGCTCCTCCCAGGGGATCGCCGCCACCACGCGTTCCTCGAGCCCGGGGTTGGGCTCGTAGACGTCCTCGAAGGCGTCGCGGATGTCCACGGCCAGCCTCTCTTCGCTCATGAGGACACCTCCGCGGTCACGAGCTCGGTGCGCAAACGCCGCGTGACTCGGTGCAGCCGTGACTTCACGGCGCCGACCCCGACGCCGAGCACCTGCGCCACCTCGGCCGCGGGCAGGTCGAGCACGAAATAGAGATGCACGAGCAGGCGATCGCTGTACGGCAGGCGGTCGATCTGCCGGCGCAGGTCGATCCTGGCGGCGACGTCGCGCTCGCGCTCGGGGGATTCGACCGGCTCGGCGAACCGCCGCACCGACCACCACCGCTCGCGCCTCGCCATGCGGCACTCGTTGGCGACGATGGCCAGGAACCACGGCCGCACGGTGCCCAGCTCGGGCCGGATGCGGTGGCGGTGGCGCCAGCCCTTGAGCGCCATCTCCTGAACGGCGTCCTCGGCGGCGCCCGGCTCGCCGAGCATCGCCAGCGCCAGCCGGTAGGCAGGTTGAACCACGGGTCGCAGGACCTCCTCGAATGCTCGCCTGTCGCCCTGCCGAGCGCGGCTCAGCAGGTCGAGCTCATCCATGTTTCCCCTCAAATGCGCCAGGTCCCGCCAAGGTTTCGCGCCGCCTCGCGATTAGTTTCGCGCGGCGGCACGGTCCTAACCTACAGATCAACCACCACGGAGGTTCACGGACCATGGCTGCCACCACGACCTTCAGCAAAGAGACCCTCGAGGTCCCCGGCGCGACGCTTTACTACGAGGTTCGCGGCAGCGGTCCAGTGCTGCTGATGATGCCGGGCGGCCCGGCCGACGCCACCACCTTCCGGCAGGTCGAAAACGACCTCGCGCGGAAGTACACGGTCGTCACCTACGACCCGCGCACGTACTCGCGCAGCAAGGTGCACGAGCCGGTCGACGACGCGCGCATGGTCGAGATCTTCGCCGACGACGCGCACCGTCTGCTGCAGAAGGTTGCCGGCGACCAGAAGTCGTGCATCTTCGCGAGCAGCGGCGGCGCCACGATCGCGCTGGACCTGATCGCGCGGCACCCGGAGCAGATCGCCACGGTCGTGTGCCACGAGCCGCCGTCGCCTTCGCTGCTGACCAACAAAGAAGAGACGCGCGCGGCCTTTGACGACGTGTGTGACACGTGCGAGAAGGAAGGCCTGTTCCCCGCGATGCAGAAATTCTTGGTCCTCGTCGGCGTGCAGGCGCCTCCGCCGAGCGCACCCGACCACGAGCCCACCGCGGAGGAGAAGGAGCAGCAGGCCCTGATGATGGGCAACATGAACTACTTCTTCGGGCGCTACATCCGCAACATCGGCCGCTTCGAGCCCGACCTCGAGGCCGTCGCGAACGCGAAATGCCGGGTGATCGGCGCGATCGGCGAGGAGTCGGATGACGGCCAGCTCGCGCGCCGCGGCGGCAAGAAGCTGGCGGAGATCGTCGGCGGAAAGCCCGTCGTCTTCCCCGGCGATCACGCCGGATTCGACGGCAAGCCGAAGCAGTTCGCGGCCAGGCTCATCGAGGTGCTGGAGGGATAGCGGCCGCTAGAATCGGCTCCGTGGGGGAGACGGCTCTTACTTCCGCGGCCGATCTCGGCGAACTCGAGCAATACCGGTCGCAGCTCACTTCGTACTGCTACCGGATGCTTGGCTCGCCGTTTGACGCCGAGGACGCGGTGCAGGACACGCTGGTGCGCGCGTGGCGCGGCCGCGAACGCTTCGAGGGTCGCGCCGCGCTGCGCTCGTGGCTCTACCGCATCGCCACCAACGTGTGCATCGACATGATCAAGTCGCGGCAGCGCCGCGTGCGTCCGATGGAGCTCGGGCCCGCGCAGGAGCCGGTCGCAGAGAACCTGAACGTGCGCCCCGAGGCCACATGGCTCGAGCCGATCCCCATCCAGCTGATCGCGCCCGATCCCGATCCCGCCGACGTTGCGGTCGAGAAGGAGTCGGTGAGGCTGGCGCTGGTCGCGGCGTTGCAGCATCTGCCGGCAAAGCAGCGGGCGGTGCTGATCCTGCGCGAGGTGCTGCGCTGGGAGGCGTCCGAGGTGGCGCAGCTGCTCGACACGACCGTGCAGTCGGTGAACAGCGCGCTCCAGCGGGCGCGCGCGACACTGGCCAAGAGCCACGTCAGCGTCAGCGACCCGGCTCCGCGGCTCAGCGATTCCGATCGGGCGATGCTCGAGCGGTACGTGTCGGCCTTCGAGCGCTACGACCTGACCGACCTCACCGCCCTGATTCGCGAGGACGCGAGCCAGTCCATGCCGCCCTACGACATGTGGCTCTCCGGCCGCGACGACATCCTGGCCTGGTGGTTCGGCCCCGGCATCGCCTGCAAGGGATCGCGCGTCCTGCCCACCATGAGCGCCAACGGCATGCCGACGTTCGCGCAGTACAAGGCCGACCCCGATGGCGGCTACTCGCCCTGGGCCATCCAGGTCATCGAGCTCGCCGATGGAAGGATCAAGGACATCACGTTCTTCCTCGACACGGCGCGGCTGTTCCCGCTATTCGGGATGCCGCTCCACCTCGACGCCTAGCACCTCGGTCAGGCCGCACAGCTCGATCAGGTCGCGCAGGCCTGGACTGACGTTGACCAGCCGGACTCTCTCCCCACATTCCAGCGCGTACAGCCGGATGAGAGCGATCAGCTCCACGGTTCCGAGCTCGGCCACCGGTGCCGAGGCGCAATCCAGGGTGATCAGTCCGACCTTCATCTAACAGCTCAGACCGGGATCGCCCGGCAAATTCATCTAGGGACGATTAGTTTCTCGGCCGGAGTTGGTCTTATCGGGCATGAAGACCAACACGCGCTGGCCGTCCCTCATCGTGCTTTGCATCGGCTTCCTGCTGATCGTCGTCGACATGACCATCGTCAACGTCGCCCTGCCGTCCATCCAGCGCGACCTCCACTTTTCGCAGGCCGGCCTGGCCTGGGTCGTCAACGCCTACCTGATCGCCTTCGGCGGCTTGCTGCTGCTGGCCGGTCGGGCCGGCGACCTCTTCGGGCGCAGGCGCACGTTCCTGATCGGTCTCGGCATCTTCGTCGGGGCGTCGGTGCTGTGCGGTGTGTCGTTCAACCAGCCGATGCTCATCGCCGCCCGTTTCGTGCAGGGCATCGGCGGCGCGGTGAGCTCCGCGGTCATCCTGGCGATGATCGTCACCTTGTTTCCCGAGCCTGGCGAGCAGGCAAAGGCCTTCGGAATATTCAGCTTCGTCGCGTCGGCGGGCGCGGCGGTCGGTTTGCTGGCGGGCGGCCTCATCACCCAGGCCGTGAGCTGGCACTGGATCTTCTTCGTCAACGTGCCCATCGGCGTTGCCACCGCCCTCGCGGCTGCGCGCCTGCTGGCGAACGATCGTGGCCTGGGCGTCGCCGGCGGCGCCGATGTGCTCGGTGCGGTGCTGGTGACCGCCTCGCTGATGCTGGCCGTGTACACGATCTCGACACGGACCTTCGTCACCGGCGGCGTGTCGCTGGTACTCCTGGTGGCGTTCATAGCGCGGCAGGCCACGGCCCGCAATCCGATCATGCCCCTGCGCCTGTTCGCGTCGCGCAAGCTCGCCGCTTCCAACGTCGTGCAGGCCCTCATGTCCTCCGCGTTCTTCGGGTTCTTCTTCCTGGGCTCGCTCGACCTGGAGCAGGTGCTCGGCTACGGACCGATGGCGATCGGCCTCGCGTTCCTGCCCGTGGCCGCGGTCATGGCCGCCTTCTCGATTCGCTTCTCGGCGCAGCTCATCGGTCGGTTCGGCCCGGTGACGGTGCTTGCCGCGGGCCAGGGCGTCGCGGCGGTCGCGCTGGCCGCCCTGGCGTTCGGACCGACCAACGCCACGTACGCGATCCACTTTCTGCTGCCACTCGCGCTGCTCGGGCTCGGCGGCGGTCTTTCATTCCCCGCGCTCACGATCATCGCGATGTCAGGAGTCTCGCCGGCCGACGCGGGCATGGCCTCCGGAGTGTTGAACACGACCGGACAGGTTGGAGGAGCCCTCGGGCTCGCCGTGCTGGCCGCGCTCGCGGGCTGGCGGACCCTGGGTCTCGCCGGCGACGGAGCTGCAACGGCCGTCGCCGTGGCCGGCGGTTACCACCTGGCGTGGCTCGCCGGGGCAGGTGCGGTGATCGGAACCCTGGTGCTCGTGGTCACGGTGCTGCGGACGCACAAGGCCGGCGACGCGTACGTCCCGCAGGCCGACTGCATCGAGTGCGAAGCCGCCGCATAAGTCGACCTAGATCACGAGGACGCGCCGCACCTCGGGCAGGCCTTTCGCCAGCTGCGACCAGGATCTGCCCTGGTCGCTCGAGATGAAGACGCGGCCGTCGTGCGAGCCGAACGCCGCGAGCGACCCATCGGGCTTCGCGTCGAGACAGTACGTGTCGATGTTGTTGCCGAACCAGGCCGGCAGCCCTCCGTCGCATCTCTCGAAGGAGCTCCCGTCGAGCGGCCCGCGGTACACCGCGCTGCGCCCGCCGCGCGGGCCGGTGGAGGCGGTGAGCAGGGTCGTGTCGCCGCAGACCGCCACGGCCCGGCAGTAGCTCGCGTGCAGCCCGTCGTCAGACACGGTCCAGGTCATCCCCTTGTCGGCGCTGACGCTGAGCCCACCGGCTCCCGCCGCGTAGACGTTGCCATGACCGGTCGTCACCTGGTGCACGTCCGCCTCGATGTCGATGGTTGGCTGCCAGGTGTCGCCGTGATCCTGGGAGCGCAGAACGCCGCCGACGTGCACGTTCACGTACACGGTGTCGCCGTCTTCGGTCAGCGACCGCGTGTCGGGTGGCCCGCCCCACGGCGTGAACCACTCCTTGCGACCCGCGGCCTTGTCGAACGACTCGATGCGTTCGATGCCTTCGCCGGCGATCCGGTAAAGATGCGCGCGCGACGTGCCGACGACGACGCCGGCGCGCGTGTCGGCGATGCACGTTGCCTGCACGCCGCTCATGCGCGCGACGTTGAACCACCAGTCCACGCCCGCGGTGTGCACGATCTCGCGACCGTCGAGGACGGCCCACAGCTCCCAGCCCTCGGGCGCCAGGTGCGTGATGGCCCGGCCCTCGTGCTCCACGCGGCGCGTGCCGGTCGCGGCGTCGAAACGATGCAGCCCGTCGACGGTGCCGACGAGGATCTCGGCCACTGCTGAAAAACCTACTCGACCAGCTTGGTGCGCTGGTCGAGGTAGATGAGCAGCGCCAGGGCGGGCCCGATCACGACCACCAGCGCCACCGTCACGGCGACCAGCAGCACCTGCGTGGCGAACGGAGCTATGGCCTGCGCGATCGTGAGCTCGCCGGGGATCAGGAACGGCGACTGCGCGAATGCCCACGCGAACACCATCGAGCCGACCGCGCCGACGGTCAGCAGGCGGTAAAGGCGGTAGAGCCTGCGCCACAGCAGGAAGGCGACGAGCGGCGTCGCCACCATGGTGACGAGCGCAAACGGCAGGCCCGGGCCGGTGAGCATCGCCCGCAGCAGGTCCGGCTTCTGCAGACCGATCATTCCCAGAGCGGCCGTGCCCGCCGCGATCAGCACGACCGCGGCGACGACCGCGCGCCGCCGGAAATACTCGGTCATCTCCATATCGCCGACGCGCCGCGCGTCGCCGACCAGGAACGCGGCGCCGCTGAACGCCGTCGCGGCCACCGAAACAGCGCCGAACGCGAGGGCCATCAGGTTGAAAGGCTCGGACAGGCGCCCCGAGGCGATCGCTCCCAGTGAAGCGGCGAAGAAGAACGGCGTGAGGATCGACGAGATCCCGAACACCAGGTCGGCGGCGCGATGGGTCCGCGGGTCTTCCGCGACGTGCCGGAACGCGAAGAACGCGCCGCGGAGGATGAGGCCGACGAGCGCCACCGCGAAGAGCGCGTACAGGTTCGCGAAGATCGACTCGAACAGAGGCGGAAAGCCAGTCCAGCACACGACGATGCTGAGCACGAGCCACACGTTGTTGACCTCCCACACCGGGGCCATCGACTGGTCGATGAGGTGGCGCGCCCGGCGGCCGGTTGGGCTGTTGCCCGCCAGCAGGTCCCAGATGCCCGCGCCGAAGTCGACGCCGCCCGCGGTGCTGTAGGCGGTGATGCCGAGCAGGAGCACGAGCGCGATCAGGTTGGGGAGGAAGGCGCTCACGCGGGCGGTCCGTAAGGAACGCGAATCGCCGTCTCCGGCGCCTCCGCGGCGTCCTCTTTGCGCCACCGCGCGGCGAGCTTCAGCAGCAGCGTGATGAAGAAGTAAGCGATCAGCGCGTACACCACGACCAGCACTGACAGCATCGTCCACACGAAGTCTGCGGGCGCGTCGGTCACGGCGTCGGACACGCGCATCACCCCGTACACGATCCATGGCTGGCGGCCGACCTCGGTCGTCACCCAACCCGACTCGACCGCGAGATACGAACCGATGCCCGCGAGGGCGGCCAGGCGGTAGAAGAGAACGCTTTCGGGCGGTCGCCGCCTCCGCCACAGGATCCAGAGATGCCAGGCCGACACGGCCGCTCCGACCGTGCCCAGCCCGACCATCAGGTCGAACGCGAGGTGGGCGATGTTGGCCTCGACGACGTTCGGCCGCGAGTCCGGAGCGAACGACGTCAGCCCGCGGATCACCGCATTTGGCGTGTAGCCGACCAGCACCGAGTCGAGCGAGGGCAGCTCGAGGCCGAGGTGGACGGCGCCGGAGCTGTCGAGCAGCCCCCCGACCACCTCGGGGTTGTGGCTGCGCGTCGTCCAGGTGATCTCGATCGCCGCGAACTTGGCGGGCTGGTCCTGGACCAGCGCGCGGGCGGACAGGTCTCCCACCACGAGCTGCGCCGGCGTGAGCACGGCGGCGACGGTGAACGGCACCGCGAACGCCAGGCGCTGGTAATGGTCACGCCGGCCGCGCAGCCAGGCCACCGCGTAAACCGAGGCGATGACGAATCCCGCGGTCATGTAGAGGGCGAGCAGGAAGTGCCAGAACTCGTAGCCGAGCGCCGGCGTGAACAGCGCGCCGAGGGCGTCCACGCTCACGAGGCGTCCCGCGGCGATCGTCATGCCGCCCGGCGTGTTCATCCACGAGTTCGCGGACAGCACGGCGAAAGTTCCGAGCAGGCCCGCGGGCGGGAGCGCGAAGCCGGTCAGGAAGTGCGCGCGTGGCGACAGGCGCTGCCAGCCGTAGAGGTAGATGCTGATGAAGATCGCCTCCAGGAAAAAGGCGATTCCCTCGATGGCGAATCCCAGGCCGAACGCGGCGCCGAAGCGACCCATCATGCGCGGCCACAGGATCCCGAACTCGAAAGACAGGATCGTCCCGGTCACGGCGCCCACTGCGAACTGCACGGCCATCACCACGGACCACCGCCGCGCGATCTTCAGCGCGATCGGGTCTTTGCGCGCGAGGCCGATGCCCTCCATCAGGAGCGTCAGCGTCGGCATGGCCACGCCGAGCGGCACCAGGAGGACGTGGCTGGCGAGCGTGAAGGCCATCTGGATGCGGCTCGGCAGAAGCGCGTCGGCGGCCAACCAGAGTGCAGCCACGCTCCAAAATGTAGGCCCATGAAGCAGCCGGACGAGGCGCTGGCCCTCCTCCGGCGGTCACGACTCTTCGACCGCGCGGCGGCCGAGGACCTCATGGCGCTGCTGAACGAGTCGCGCTGGCGCAAGTACCCGACGGACTCCTACCTGTTCCGCGAAGGCGACCCGGCCGACCACCTCCTGATCCTCGCGAGCGGGGAGGTGAAGATCTCGCGGGCGACCGAATCAGGGAGCGAGGTGGTGTTCGCTGTGCTGGGCGCCGGCGACGCGTTCGGGGAGCTGGGAGCGCTCGAGGAGGGGGCGTCACGAAGCGCCGACGCGAAGGCCCTCTCCGCCACCGAGTGTCTGGTCATCCACCGCCCGGCGCTGGTCACGTTCCTCAGCTCGCACCCCGCCGCGATGTGGGGCGTCTTGAACGTGCTGACCTCGTACATCCGCTCCAAGGACGAGGCGTTCGTCGACCTGGCGGTGCGCGACATCCCCGGCCGTGTGGCGCGCAAGCTGCTCGAGCTGGCCGGGGACGAGAAGACGCTCGCCCTCTCGCAGTCCAACCTCGCCGGACTGGTCGGGGCCAGCCGCGAGAACGTCAACCGGGCCCTTTCGCGCTTTGCCTCGCTCGGCTACATCAGCCTCGACCGCGGACGGATCACGCTGCTGCGCCCGGAGGAGCTGCGCCGGCGCGGGGAGTGACGAACAGCACAGGCCGCGCGTGATGCGCGGCATAGGCCGCTCCCGCTTCCACCTCGATGCTTGGCCTTACAAGGAGGTCGGGAGAGATGAGCGACAACTACCACCTGTACGCCCAGAAGATGGCCCAGGTCCGAGCGGCACGGGAGGCCAACCGGCCGCTGCACCGCCAGCTGATGGAGCTGCTGCAGTTCGTGCTCGAGTGCGAAGCCGCGTGGCTTGACTGACGGCAGGGCGCGCATACAATTCGGCCACCGCGTCCGGTTCGTTGCAGGGAGGTGACGAACGGTCATGGCCAAGAAAGCTGGTGGCGAACGGCATACCGGAGTCCTCATTCGAGGCGCGAGCGGTGACCTCTGGTTCCTGCGAGACGACCACGACAAACCCGTAAAGCTCAAGCCTGAGCTCGCAAGGAAACTGACGCCTCTGCTCAAGCAGCACCAGAGGCAGCACCTCGCGTTTGAGCTGCCGCCAGAAGTCCTGGAAGCCCTGGAGGACGTCTTCGGACCCCTGTGGTGGTGCCTCGCGCTCTTCACGGCAGGCCGTCAGCTGCCCCGCTAGGCCTCGCCGTCCGCGGTGATTGCCAAGAAATATCGCGCGGGAACGCACCGCGCAGTGGCGCCTGAAACGACCATCCGGCGCGCCCTGCGCCTGGCGCCGATCATGGGCATAACCCGAGTCGCGAACGTCACCGGTCTGGACTCCATCGGGGTTCCGGTGGTGATGGTCTGCCGGCCCAATTCGCGGTCGATTGCGGTGTCCCAAGGCAAGGGCGTGGACCTACCGGCCGCGAAAGCATCTGGTCTGATGGAGTCGATCGAGGGCTATCACGCCGAGACGATGGCGCTGCCACTCCGTCACTCGAGTTTTGAGGAGCTGCGCTACACGGAACGCGTGGTCGACGTGACGCAGCTGCCCGCCGGGTCCACCAGCTTGTTTCATCCCAACAGGCGGATGCTTTGGTGCGAGGGCCGCGACCTGTTCAACGACGAATCGGTATTCGTTCCTTACGAGGTCGTGCACACCGACTACACGTGGCCGCAACCCGCCGGCAGCGGGTGCTTCGCCAGCACGTCCAACGGCCTGGCGTCAGGCAATCACATGCTCGAGGCGATCAGCCATGGAGTCTGTGAGGTCATCGAACGCGACGCCACAGCGCTCTGGAAGCTCAGCGCTCGCGACGAGCAGGACTCGAGAAGCGTCGACCCAGCCACCGTGGACGATCCGACGGCCATCGCCATTCTGGAGAAGTTCAATCGCGCCGGCCTGGAGACCCTGCTGTGGGAGACGACCTCAGACGTGGGCATCGCGTCCTTCATATGCGTGGTCTTCCGGGGAGACGATGACCCGGTCAGGCCGCTGCCGCCTGCCGCCGGCGCCGGCTGCCACCCGGCTCGTGCCGTTGCACTCACGCGAGCCCTGACGGAAGCAGCCCAGACTCGGCTGACACTGATCGCAGGATCCAGGGACGACGCGAGCCGCGAGAGCTACGGTGGCGGGCGATACGACGCAGCCCTCCAACAGCTGCGCGCGCAGCTCGACGCAGCGAAGGTCCGCAGGTTCGCCGACGCACCCGACTTTGAGTCCAGCACGCTGGACGGTGACGTCGATTGGGAGCTGAAGCGATTGCGAGCGGTGGGCATAGAGCGGGTGATCGCGGTCGACCTGACCAAGGAATTCTTCAACCTGCCCGTGGTGCGAATCGTCGTGCCTGGGCTTGAAGGCCACCGCGATGTGCCCGGCTACTTGCCTGGAGCTCGAGCTCGGGCGGTGATGGCGGTGAACTCGTGAGCGCCGTCGTCGTTTTCACCGGTCCGACTCTGAGCGCAGACGAGGCGCTGACCGAGCTGAACGCGGAGTACCGGCCGCCGGCGGCGGAAGGCGATGTCTACCGCGCCGCGAGGCGCGGTCCGCCGGTGATCGGCATCATCGACGGCTACTTCGAGCGCGAGCCGTCAGTGCGGCACAAGGAGATCCTGTGGGCGATGAGCCAGGGGATCCACGTTTTCGGCGCCGCCAGCATGGGCGCTCTTCGCGCGGCCGAGCTCGAGGCGTTTGGCATGGAGGGCGTCGGCCAGATCTTCGAGGCGTACCTCGATGGCGGTCTCGAGGACGACGACGAGGTGGCGGTGGCACACGGCCCTGCCGAGGTTGGATTCCGTGCGGGATCGGAGGCGATGGTCGACATCCGCCACACACTTGCTCGCGCCCAGGCGACGGGCGTGGTGAGCCAGGCGACTCGCGCCATGCTCGAGGCGGCGGCGAAGAGTCTCTTTTACCCGGACCGCAATTACGCAACGGTCGTCCGGTGCGCGGCCGAGCTTGGCGCGCCCCCAGGGGAGCTGACAGCTCTCCGGGAATGGCTGCCGGCGGGCCGGTCGTCTCTCAAGCACGCCGACGCCCTGGCCATGCTGCGGGCGATCCGCGAGCGGCTGGCGGCGGGCCTTGCGCCGAAGCAGGTCACGTACTGGTTCGAGAACTCCGCGATGTGGGAGTCCACTTGGCGGCTCGCGGGCGACACCGACGACGCAGGGACCGTCTATTCGAGCGACGTTCTCGACGAGCTGCGGCTCGAGGGGGAGGGCATTCTCCGCATGCACGAGGCGGCCCTCCTTCGAGCCCTTGCAGTCAAGCACTCCTACGTCCAGGGCATGGCGGACCCAGGCCCTCAGCGTGCCCGTGCCGCTCAGCGGCTGTGGCGAGAGCACGAGGTCAAGGACGAACGCAGCAGGCAAGCCTGGATGAGCGCCAATCGTCTGAACGACGCCCAGCTAGGAGCGTTGCTGGAGGACGAGGCCCGCGTCAGCTGGATCAAGAGCGTTGCCGCCTTCGACGCGAGCGGGTATTACCTCGACCAGCTGCGCGTGGCCGGCGACTACCCGCGTCTGGTCGAGCGGGCCCGCCGCAAGCAGGCTGCGCTGGCCGCCCTGGGACTCGAGGAAGCCACGGTCGCAGATGCCGGCACCGGCGAGGCCGAGCTGCTGCGTTGGTATTTCGAGGATCGCCTGGGACAGCCCACGCCCGCGGACGTGGACGCGTATTGCACCCGGCTCGGATTCACCGGCCGCGTCTCGTTCATGCGGTGTCTCGCCCGCGAGTATTGCTTTGTCAACGCCGCACCGGCGAAGGCGGGCACCCAGGGCTAGGATTCCCGGCATCGTGCAAGCGGTCAGGGCGCTGTGCCCGGTGCTGGTGGGTAGGGAAGGCGAGCTGATCGAGCTCGAGGACGCGCTGCTGGCGACGGCCCGGGGTGAGGGGCGGGTCGTTCTGCTCGCTGGAGATGCCGGCATCGGCAAGACGCGGCTCGCCACAGAGGCCGGCGAGCGCGCGCGGGGGCTTGGCATGACAGTGCTGAGCGGGGTGTGCTCCGAATCCGCGATGGCGATGCCGTATCTGCCCCTGGTCGAAGCAATGGGCAACTACATCGCGCGCGCGAACCTGCGGACGCTGCGCAGCCGGCTCGGCCATTCGGCAGCGGAGCTCGGCAATCTGTTCCCAAGACTCGGACCGGCGCCGGCCGACGGAGGCGAGCCCGGCCACGCCAGGCTGCGGTTCTTCGAGGCGATGTTGCAGCTCCTCGAGGTGGTGGCGGGTGATTCCGGCCTGCTCCTGGTCATCGAAGACCTGCATGGCGCCGACCCTTCGACCCTCGAGCTCATCGACTACCTGGCGCGTCGCGTCGAGGGAGTGGGGGTCCTGTTGCTGGGCACGTATCGTGCCGAAGAGCTAGGTCGCAAGCATCCGCTGGTCAACGCCATCCAGGCGTGGCGCCGCAACGGCCTCGCCCAGGTGATCGAGCTCCGTCCCCTTGACGCGCGAGAGGTCGGGTCCGTGGTCGAAGCCATCCTCGACGAGCCTGGCCGTTCGGATGTGAGCGCCCTCCTGCACGAACGCAGCGAGGGCAACCCGTTCGTCCTCGAGGAGCTGATCAAGGAGGCGCTCGACCGAGGTGACATCTTCCGCACCGATCGCGGCTGGGAGCGCAAGGAGCTGAGCGACTTCAAGCTGCCGGCCACGGTACGCGACGCCATCCTGCTGCGCCTCGAGAGGCTCGGCCCGGACCAGCTGAGGATGCTCCGGGCGGCGGCCGTGCTGGGCGACACCTTCCAGGACTCCGCGCTGATGTTGGTCGCCGGCCAGGACATGCCCACGGTGCAAGGCGCGCTGAGGGCTTGCATCGAGCAGCAGCTCGTGCGCGAGGACGCCGGCGGCGGGGGGGTCTACCACTTCAGGCATTCACTGACCCGGGACGCGGTTTACCAGGACCTGGTGTCGACCGAGCGCCAGGAGCTTCACCGCCGCGCCGCCGACGCGTTAGGCGCACAGCCCGACAGCAACCCGGCCACGGTCGCGGGTCACCTCATCGCGGCCGGCCGGGCCGCGCACGCGGTTCCGCTCTGCATGGAGGCCGCGGCCAGGGCGGAGGAGATATGGGCGATGGCCGACGCGGCCGAGCTCTACGAACGTGCCCTGCCGTACGTGCGGGACTCGTCGAGCCGAGCCGACCTGCTGCAGAGGCTCGGGAGGACCCTGCTGTACGCCGCGCGCGCGGGCGCAGCGGCGGCGGCCGAGAAGCATCTCGAAGATGCGGTCCGGCTCTACGAAGAAGACGGGCGGCAGGTCGACGCGGCGCGGGTGCGCGTCGCCCTCGCCAGCTCCTACTACGCGCGGATGCGTAGGGCCCTGGCGGAGTCAGAGCTCCAGAAGGCGATCGCCGTCATCGAGCCGCTGGGGGCGAGCTCCGAGCTGGCGGACGCCTACAACCTCGCGGCGTACTTTCGGATCGTTCAGCTCGACGGGCCGGGCTGCACCGCGCTGGCCCAAAAGGGCCTGGCGGCCGCCGAGGCGAGTGGGTCTCCGCGGGCGCTGGTCGGTGCCCAGAACTTGATCGGACTCGGTTTCGCATGCGACGGCCGCGTCGACATCGCCACCGACTGGCTGGATCGCTCCGCCGCCGCCGCGCTCGAGCGAGGTTGGAGCTGGTTCGCCCTCGCCGCCATGAACAACACACTGCCGTTCCTTCCGCTGGAGCGGTGGGACGAGGTGCCTGCCCGGCTCGAGCGCATGCGAGCGGTCGATCCAAATCACTTCTGGACACTCAACTGCCAGGCGATGATCGCGATCGGCCAGGGCTTTCCGGCGCGCGCCGCCGAGATCGCGGAAGCGGCCCGCCAGGCGTCTGCCAGCCGCGAGTGGGCAGCCAGCGTGTTCTGGACCAACTGCACGCTGGTGCACGCCTATGCCTCGCTGGGTCGCGTCGAGGACGCGCGCCGTTCATTGCCGCCGGCAGATATCGCCTTGGACAAGCAGGACCGGCTTTCGCGTTGGGGCGCAGAGCTGCAGCTGGCGGTGGCCTCTGGCGACGACGGGCATCGCGTGGCCGACGCACATCCGGTCGAGGACCTCGTGGGCGAATGGCCGTGGCCGCTCGAGCGAGCGCTTGCGCTGCAGGCTCTCGTCGACATCGGGGCTGTCGATTTCGTGGATGAACAGCTGCGTCACGCGCCCGAGAACGCGTTTCTCCAGGCGGTGCGAGTTGACATCGCTCGGGCCAGGCAGGACTACGCCACAGTCCTGGCCACCGCCCCGCCGGTGGTCGAGCAGGCAAGCCGCGTCGGAGCCTGGCTCTTCGCCAATCGCGCACTGCTGGCGCTCGCGGAGGCGGCGGCGCGCTCAGGCACCCGAGAAGGCGCCACGAGAATTCTGCAGCAGGTGATGACCAGCGCTGTCGAGCGTGAGCACTGGTCGCAGCAGCAGCAGGCGCGCGAGCTTGCTCGCCGGCTGGACATCAAGCTCGAAGAGGTCGAACCGCCGGCCAAGGTGGCCGAGCCAGGCGCCACCGGCGAGCGGTTCGTGACCGTGCTGTTCGCCGACATCCGCGGCTACACCGAGATGAGCCACTCGATGGCCCCGGCCGCCATGGCGGACAAGATCTCCTCGCTGCAGCGCTCGGCTGCACGCGAGGTGGCGCGTCATCACGGAACGGTCGACAAGTTCGCCGGTGACGCCGTGATGGCGACGTTCAACGTCAGCGGCGCGTCTGTGGATCACGCCAGTCACGCACTGCGCGCGGCCATTGCGATGCGCGATCGCGCGCGCTACATGGGGATCGCGCTTGGGATCGGCATCGCCACGGGACCCGCGATCGTGGGTCGCCTGAGCAAGGATGCCAACCTCAGCGTGCTGGGAGAGACGACCAACCTAGCATCACGGTTGCAGGCGCAGGCGGGACCGAACCAGATAGTGCTGAGCGAAGAAGCCTGGCGCCGGCTGCGTGATCGGGTCGATGCACGTCAGGAGATGCTCGAGCTGAAAGGCTTCTCGCAACCGGTGCCCGCGTACCGCCTGAGCTGACCTGATCGTTCTGTGCTGAACGTCACTCGCGACGTGTGTCGCGTGACATAGGAGCTGGCTTCTCGCGTCCATACGCTCGCCTCAGGCACCGGCCAAATAAAAGGAGCGAGGTAAAGCGATGGAAGCGAGACGGACGTTTGACGGAGCGAGGAGCTACAGGCAGCTCGGCATCATCCTGGCGGCGCTTCTGGCCGCGGCATGTCTGGCGATCGCCGGCGTGCTCGTGACCAGCGGCATGGGCAGCTCGAACGTGACCAAGCCTCCGGTGGTCGTGCACCCGGCCCCGGGCAGCGTCCTGAACCAGGACAGCGGCAAGGGCTTGCAGAGCGGGCCGAGCGTCACCCAGACCAGCAAGCACAAGCAGACCGCCTTCTAGCAGCTCTCTCCCGCGTGCGTGGAGCGGCGCCCCACCCCTGCGCCGCTCCACTTTTTTGTGCGCCGACCTGAGCGCCCCGCCAAGATAGCCAGGGACTCAATGCCAACCAACCCCGCATTCGACCTCGTCTCGGACTGGGAGGATGAAGGCGTCATCCCCGGCGCGGCGCTGCGGATCGGGCGCCGCGGTGAGGTGGTGTTCGAGGGCTACGTGGGCCTGGCCGACCGCAAACGCGCGGTCCATGCCCGCGCGGACACGCTGTGGAGCATCGCCTCCATCACCAAACCGGTGACCGTCGCCGCCATGATGGCCTGCGTCGATCGCGGCCTCCTGGCCGTGGACGAGCCCCTGCACGCCGTGCTGCCGGAGTTCGCGAGGCCCGGCGATCGAAGGCCGTGGCGGCGCGACGTGACGCTGCGCCATCTCGTCACGCACACATCGGGCC
>DASSLR010000067.1:0-21021 GCA_035689345.1 Candidatus Dormiibacterota bacterium | reverse complement strand
ACTGAGGTGACCTCGGCTTCGAGGCCGCCCGATCCGGTACCCGAGGACGGAGCCGAGGGGCAGGTGGTCGAGCTTCCTGCCGCGTCACGGGTGGCCGACATCGCGATCGACGAGCTGGAGATGGTCTACGCGTTCATCTACGCCCGGGTGGGTAACCGCGCCGACGCCGAGGACCTCACGCAGCAGGTGGCCATGAAGGCCATACCGAGGCTGCGCCAGGGCGCGCCGGCCAGCGCGGTGCGCGGCTACCTGTTCGCGACCGCTCGCTCGGTGCTCGGCGGATTCTGGTCGACGCGCCTCGGGCTTTCCGAGTCCGAGCTGCACGACGACCTGGCGATGACGGTTCATCAGGGGGGCTACTCAGAGGAATCAGTGGAACGAGTACGCCGGATTCTCGAAGAACTTTCGGACAACTACCGGCGCGTGCTGGAGCTGCGTTTCCTTCACGGGTATTCATTGAAGGAAGTGGCGGCGGAGATGCGCTCGACTGTCGGCGCGGTGAAGGTGATGCAGCTGCGCGCTCTGCGCGCGGCCGCAAAGGTGCGCCTCGATGGGTGAGCATCCCGAGAACCGGGTCGACCGCATCGTCAGCGGCCTGCTGCGCGGCAAGCGCCTCAAGCTGCGCGGAGGCGACGGGGAGGAGAAGGAAGCCATCATCATGGCGGCGCGCATCGCCGCCTCGCGCCAGGGGCCGCAGCGGATGAGCCCCGCGTTCCGCCAGCGGCTCGCGCGGCAGCTGGAATCAGCCCCGGTGGAGTCGTGGATGACGCGCCGGGCGGCGCTCGTGGCAGGGATCGGCGTGGCCGCGGGTCTCGTCGGCGGAGAGCTGCTCGGCCGGGCGATGGAAGGCGCCCACCACCCCGCGGTCGCGAACAACCACGTCGTCAAACCGACGAACGGGCGATGGATCGACGTCGGCGCCGTGGCTGACTTCCCGGAAGGCCAGGCGCGGCAGGTGAAGGCCGGAGCCGTGGGCGCTTTCGTCACGCGCAGCGGGGACGCCGTCTCCGCGGTCTCCTCGATCTGCTCGGACCTGCCCTGCGAGCTCTGGTGGGACCGCTCGCAATCGGCGCTCGTGTGCCCCTGCCACAACCGCACCTTCACGGCGCAGGGCGCCTCGATAGGCCAGTACCCGCTGCCCTCGCTCGACGTCGTGCAGGCACGCGTCACCGACGGGCGCGTCGAGGTGCTGGGGGTATGAGCGCGTGAGCGGTCAGCGCGAGCACCGGCTGCGCCAGCTGGCGCTGGACCGGTGCCTGCAGATCCTCGAGGAGGCTCAGATGAACGGCAAGGTCCGCGTGGACGGGCCGCTCGGTGCCGCCGTGAGGCGGGCGCTCGAGCACTCGGGCATCATCGCGGAGCACCGCCTCGAGGGCCGCCGCGTCGACCGCGTGCTCGACGACATCTTCTCGCTGCAGGCGCAGCTGCTCGGCCAGGAGCCCGAGGAGCGGCGGCAGAGGACCGCGTCCTAGCCCAACTCGACGGTCGTTGCGACGTCGCTGTATGACCCGTCCTCCTGGGTTTGCAGGTCCACGGTCAGGGTCCCGGAAGCGGGGAGGTCCGCGCGCGCAAACGAGATGAGCCTCCAGAGCGGTTGCGCCAGCGCGAGGTTGCAGGTCTTCTGGACCTTGCCGATCCAGTAGATGAAATACAGCGTTCGCCCTGCGAGTCCCGCGGTCTCCTTCACCGTCCGATAACAGACGACCACGCTTGGAATCGCCACGTACAGCTGGCCCGGCTGGTCCGCGATCCGCTCCCAGCACGGGTCCTGGTCCGGCGTATACCCGACGCACGGGTCCGGGTAGTGAATGGTCTTGAGGAGCTCGCTTCGGAGCTCGGCGATCGACGTGGCGGCCACGATGCCCTGCGCGGAGCGTACCGGCAGTCCGCTTTGAGCCCGCACCTGGTACGCGACGGTTCTGGCTCCGGCAGGAAGTGTCGGGCCATCCCACGGCGCATCGATTCCACACGCGGTGACCAGCAGCAGCAGCACGAGTGAAGCTCTCACCATCGATCTCTCCAACGCGCGCCGGCGGGATCGTGTAACTATGATTGGCGACCTGTGGCCACTTCTTTCAGCGAATCATCGTCCTACCTCCTGACCTCCGAATCAGTCACCGAAGGTCATCCGGACAAGATCTGCGACCAGGTTTCGGACGCCGTGCTCGACGGCATGCTCGCGCAGGATCCCGCGGCGCGCGTGGCCTGCGAGACGGCGATCACCAAGGGCCTGTGCGTGGTGATCGGCGAGGTGACGACCCACGCCGAGCTCGACATCCAGCGCACGATCCGCGACACGATCCGCGGCATCGGCTACAACGCCGAGTCCATCGGCTTCGACGCCGACCACGCGCTGATCCAGGTTTACCTCAAGGAGCAGTCGCCGGACATCGCCGCGGGTGTCGGCCACTCGCTGGAGTCGCGTGAGGGCTTGTCGGACGAGGATCCGTTCGAGCTGCAGGGCGCCGGCGACCAGGGAATGATGATCGGCTTCGCGTGCAACGAAACGCCCGAGCTCATGCCGCTGACGATCTCGCTCGCGCATCGCCTGGCCAGGCAGCTGGCGCAGGTGCGCAAGCGCGGCACGCTTCCGTTCCTGCTGCCCGACGGCAAGACGCAGGTCACCGTGGAGTACGAGCGCGGCAAGCCGAAACGCATCGAGGCGGTCGTCGTTTCGACGCACCACAAACCGGATGTCACGCAGAGACAGATCGCCGAGGGCGTCAATGCTGAGGTCATCGACCCCGTGCTCAAGGGCTACACGCGCGACTCGCACACGAAGGTCCTGGTCAACCCGAGTGGCATGTTCGTGGTCGGCGGTCCGGCCGCCGACGCGGGACTCACCGGCCGCAAGATCATCGTCGACACGTATGGCGGCGTGGCGCGCCACGGTGGTGGCGCCTTCAGCGGCAAGGACCCGAGCAAGGTCGATCGCTCCGCGGCCTACGCGGCGAGGCACGTGGCCAAGAATCTCGTGGCGGCCGGGCTGGCCGACCGGTGCGAGGTGCAGGTTTCATACGCCATCGGTCGCGCGCGGCCCACGTCCATCGCTGTCGAGACCTTCGGCACGGGGAAGGTGGAAGAGGCGGAGCTTCTGACGCTGGTGCGGCGGCACTTCGACCTGAGGCCGGCGGCGATCATCCATCACATGGACCTGCGACGCCCGATCTACCTGCCGACCGCCGCGTACGGGCACTTCGGGCGCGACGACCTCCGCGTTCCCTGGGAGATGACCGACAAGGTCGAGGCTCTTCGCGCGGACGCGTCCGTACGAGCGCGCGCGATCAGCTGACGCCGCCGTTCCGGCTGCGTGTTCATGACACGCTGACCGGCCACCTCGTGGCTGTGCGGCCGCGCCCGGTGCGGGGCCGCCCCGAGCTCTCGCTGTACGTGTGCGGAGTGACGCCATACGACTCCGGGCACATGGGTCACGCCTTCACGTTCTGCGCGTTCGACGTGCTCGTCCGGTTTGCCGAGGCGTCCGGTGTGCGGGTGCGCTACGTGCAGAACGTCACGGACGTCGACGACCCGCTCTTCGCGCGCGCCCGCCGCGATGGGATCGACTGGCGTGCGCTCGCCGATCAGGAAACGGAGTCGTTCGTGCGCGACATGGGGTTGTTGGGCTGGCGGCCGCCGGATGAGATGCCGCACGTCTCGACCGAGATCGGGCCGATCCTTTCCGCCGCCGAACGCCTGAACGACCGCGGTTTTGCGTACCAGTCGGACGCGGTGTACTTCGACGCCAGTCGCTATCGCGGGTACGGGCGGCTGTCCCACCGCACCAGGCGTTCGATGATCCGCAAGCTGCGCGACGAAGAGCTGCTCGGGACCCTGGGGCCCGACGCCAAGCACGATGCGCTGGACTTTCCGCTGTGGCGCAAGTCGGCCTCAGGCGAGCCTGCATGGCCCTCGCGATTCGGCGAGGGCAGGCCGGGCTGGCACATCGAGTGCTCGGCGATGGCCATGAAGTACCTCGGCGCGCAGATCGACATCCACGGCGGTGGCCGCGACCTGGTGTTCAGTCACCACGAATCCGAGCGGGCGCAGTCGGAGTCCTTAACAGGCAAGGTTCCCTTCGCTCGCGCCTGGATGCACACTGGCCTCGTTCGGTACGAAGGCCGGAAGATGAGCAAATCGCTCGGCAACCTGGTGCTGGTCAGCCAGGCTCTCGAGCGCGCGCCCGCGGCCGCGGTGCGGCTCTACCTGGCCTCGCACCGATACCGGCGCGACTGGAGCTTCGAGTGGTCGGGCCTCGAACGGATGGCCCGGCTGGTCGAACGCATCCGCGCGCTTCTGGAAGGGGAGGCTGCGGGGCGTGCACCTCGACCCGGCCTGGTGGCGGCAGGGGCGGGCCCCGGCGTACGGCGTGGCGCGGCGGGCGCGGGGCTTCCCCGACGGTTTGCCGCCGCGCTCGCGAACGACCTGGACAGCCCGGCCGCCATACGTGAGCTCCAGGCCGCGCTGAGGGCGCGCGACCGCGAAGCGGTGCGTTCGATGCTCAGCATCCTCGCGGGCACCGCGTCGCTCGCCTGAAGCGATTGCACACAAACGCGCGTTTCAAAGGCCGAATTCCACGCGTTTGTACACAAACGCTGAGAATCGGCGAGCCGGAGACCCGCTAGGCCACTTCCAGCGGCGCCCCGCAGTTGGGGCACTCCATCTCGCCACCGACCTGGACCAGCGTCTCGCACACCGGGCAGAGGATGTCCGTCTTGTCGATGACCTCGGCGGCTTCGGCCTCGGCGTCGGCGTCCATCTCGGCCTGCACCATCCCCAGGTCGAAGGCCGGCGCGCCGCAGTTCAGGCAGATGTAGCCGGGCTGAGCGATCCGGTGGTCCTGATAGTTCCCATCAGCGTCGAGCTCGACCTCCGCGAACAACGCCCGGAACAGCCCGCCACCGCAGCGGCGCGAGCACACGAGTTGCATGTCGCGCAGCTTACGGAGTCAGGCCAAAGGCGATCACGCCACGCGCCTGCGCAGCGTCGCGGTGCCCGCGATGACGAACGCGATCACGAAGGCAGCGACGACAGCAACGTCGAGCTGTAGAGACGACCACGAAAGGTCCGCGCCCTTCAGCATCACGTCGCGCAACGCGTTAACCGCGTAAGTCAGCGGCAGCACGTTCGACACGTACTGCAGCCAGGTCGGCTCTGACCGCACCGGAAACAGGATTCCCGACAGCAGGAACTGCGGCACGATCACGAGCGGGATGAACTGCACGGCCTGGAACTCGGTGCGCGCGAACATGCTCAGGAAGATGCCGAGGTTCACCGCCGTGATCGCCATCAAGGCTTCGATGCCGAAGATGAGGAGCACGTTGCCCTGGTTGTGGACGTTGAGCACGTACAGCGCGAACAGCAGCACTTCGACCGACTGCACCAGCGCCAGCACCGTGAACCCGATCATGTAGCCGATCACGATCTCGCCCCGTCTCAGCGGACTTGCCATGAGGCGTTCGAGAGTGCCCTGCGATCGCTCGTTGAGGAAGGACACGATCGTGACGACGAACACGAGGAAGAACACGATCAAGCCGATGGCGGCCGCGCCGAAATAGTCGAGCGTGTCGAGGTTCGGACCGCCATACAGGTAGGTGATCGAGGGCTGCACACGCACCGCCCCTGGTCGGTTGGACGCCGCCGAACCCAGCGCCGACTGCAACGCCTGCAGCGCCTGGGCCGCGGCGTTGGGCTGTGACCCCTCCACGTGAACCTGCGGCGCGATCACTCCACCCTGCGCGCTCTGGCTGAAGTCCGGCGGGAAGACGATGTAGGCGACGATCGAGCCGTCTTTCAGCCGCGCGTCGCCGTCAGATGCGGAGATCGCCGTCGTCGAGATCTTGGACGAGGTGCTCAGGGCCGACGCCACCACCGCGCCCAGCGGCCCGCTGTCCTCGTTGGCCACGCCGACAGCCGGCACTGAAGAGTTGCGCAGCATGTACCCGAGCAGCCCAAGGATCACGGGCGGGGCCACGAACAGCAGGGCCAGGGTGCGCCGGTCGCGACGGAATCCCTGCAGCAACCTGCGCGTGATCGCGGCGATGCGGTGCGCGCTCATGACTCCTTCTCCCCGGCGAGCCGCAGGAACGCTTCTTCGAGGTTCTGCGTCCCCGCCTGGGCCCGCACGTCGGCCGGGCTGCCTTCCGCGAGGAGGCGGCCGTACTGGATCAAGCCGAGGCGCTGACATCGTTCCGCCTCGTCCATGACGTGGCTGGAGACGATGATCGTGATGCCCTCGGCCGCCATGCGGCGGAACCGCTCCCAGAACTGGACGCGCAGCTGGGGGTCGACGCCGACGGTGGGTTCGTCGAGGAGCAGCAGCTGCGGGCGGTGCACCAGGGCGCAGGCCAGCGAGCACCGCTGGCGCATGCCACCGCTGACCGTGGCGACCACCGAGCCCCGGCGCGCGTAGAGGTCGACGAAGTCGAGCGCTTCCTTGACTCCGCTCTCGACTCCATTGATGGCGGCAAAGAACCGCACGTTCTCTTCGACTGACAGGCCCGGGTACAGGGCGGCCTGCTGCGTCATGTATCCGACCTTGCGGAGCACGTCGAGGTTCGGAAGCTTTTGGCCCAGCACCGTCACTGTGCCGGAGTCCGGGGCGAGCAGCCCGACGATGGAACGGATCAGCGTCGTCTTGCCCGCGCCGTTGGGTCCGAGCAATCCGTAGATCTCGCCTCGCCGCACGCGCAGGCTCACACCGTCCAGAGCCTTGATGTCGCCGAAGCGTTTGCTGATGGCGTCGACATCTACGGCTACCTCCTCGCTCACTCGCTCCTCCTCTCCTGCGACATCTCGGCTCTTAACAGGCTGGGTTCCCGTATGGCGTTGCCGCGCCTAGTTTGGCCTGGATGAGACTCGTCCTGGCGGCCCTGCTCGCCCTGCTGCTCGCGGCGCTTCCGGCCCCCGTCTCCGCGGCCTCGGCGTGGGGCAGCCCGGGCTATGGCGACCCGCCCGGCTGGTGCACCCGCTACTCGGACATGTGGACGGCCTCGGTCGTCACCAACGATCCCCTGGTGGGCACGAACCCCGAGCGAGAGACCTTCTACGGCTTCCACGCGGATCCGGGCTACGACGATTGGTACGGCTTCTTTTACGGCGACTTTCGCGGCCGGCCCGGCGATTCGTCAGGCTGGGTCAAGCTGCTGCACGAGCGCTACCCGCAGCACTATCACTGGAACTTCGCCGACAACGGATGGGCCGTGCACGGCCACGTCAAGCAGTACATCGCCTACTACAACTGGACATTCGGCGGCCAGTGCGGCCTCGGCCGTTACGGCTTCACTTGGGCGCCGCCGTACATGGCCGATCAGTACGGCTGGCCTGTGGTCGACATCTACGTCGACGCCATGCCGCCCTTCGATCCGGTGCCCCGAGTCGTGGCGGCAACCCCTTCCTCGGTCGCCTTCACGTGGGATCCGGTCGCGGACCAGGGCGACGGCGCCGGCCAGGACTTCTTCGAGGCTGGCATGGATCACTACAACTCGTGGGTCACCGTCGGCGACGATCCAGTGCGGCTTCAGGAACGGTCGACCGCAGCGCCGCGTGTGATCACGCAGTACGCAGCCGGAGGAGCGACTGCTTGCGTGCACGTCCAGGCGATCGACCGCGTCGGCAACCGCAGCGCCGCAAAGATCGCGTGCGCGCAGGCGCTGTCACCACCACCCATGCCGGGCTGGTCCGCGGCGAGCACTGTCCGCGCCGATCCACTGCCCCAGGGCTTGGCCGGCTTCGAAACATGGCTGTGGCTCGCTCCGTCGCCACAGGCCCTTTCCGCGAGTGAGACGTACAACGGCCTCCAGTACTCCGTGAACGCCACCCCGATCACCGCGGTGTGGGATCTGGGCGACGGTTCCGCCGCAACGGGTTTTGGCGACGCGTACCCCAGGCCGTCCTCGGTCACGCACGTCTTCCAGGCCGACAACCAGGTCGGCTACGCGATACGCGCCTGGATCCGATACGAGGTGAGCTTCAAGGCGCTCGTCGCGGGGACCTGGGTCGGTCCCTATCCCATGGATGGGTTGGTGCTGCCGGCGGCGCCACTCGACTACCCGGTGCTTCAGGCGCAGCCCGAGCTGGTTGCGATTGATGAATGATCAGCTCGCCGACCAGCCCGTCCACCGCTCGACCTCGATGGCGACAGCAGGTCCGGGCGGAAGCCGGCCGTGATACTGCGTGTAGCGCTCCGTCAACAGCGCGATGGCGCGATCGGTCTCAGGGCCGGGCTCGAGAACGCGCGCTGTGCCGTCGGCGCGCACCCACCACAGGGCGCGCCAGTCGTCGCCGTAATGGTCGGCCAGCACCGCCACCGCGGGGTTCTCCTCGATGTTGCGCAGCCTCTTCAGGTCACGCGTCCGCTTCGGCTTCTGATCGATGGCGAAGAAGATCGTGTCGCCGTCCATCGCGAACACGATCGGCACGACGTGAGGCTTGCCCGCGCCGTCGACAGTGGCGAGGTGGGCGACCCGGCACGACGCGAACCTCTCGCGGAGCTGCGCCTCGTCCATCCAGCAAGTCTGCTGCTATATCGTTGACCCGTGCAGCGGCTGCGCACGTACACGGTGGAGGAGGCGAACCAGGAGCTTCCACGCGTGCGCCGCATCGTCGAGCAGATCGCTCAGCTCTCGGCCATGCTGCCTGAGCTCGAAGACCAGGCGCGCATCGCCGAATACGAGTCGAAACGCAACGGCGCAGGCAGCGATAGTCGCGATCGGCATCAGCAAGCCCGGGACGCGGTCGGGGGCGCCGAGCTCGAGCTGCTGAAGGCGGTGGCCGCACTGAACGGAATGGGCATCCAGCTGAAGGGTCCTCTCGAGGGTCTCATCGATTTCCCGTCCTACCGCGACGGCGAGCTGGTCGAGCTGTGCTGGAAGCTGGGCGAGGACAGGGTCGAGCACTGGCACCGGGTCGGCGAGGGCTACGCCGGCCGCAAGAAGCTCTAGCCCTTCTCCTCCGAGGGCACCGGCCCTCGGACCGCTTCGTACACCGACTTCGCCACGCCCGCCGCGTCCAGGCCGTGCTCGCGAAGGATGTCGGACGCCTTGCCGTGCGGCAGGAACTGGTCGGGCAGCGCGATGATCCGCACCCTGCCGGCCAGGCCGTGCGGCGCCAGAGCCTCGAGCACGGCTCCTCCGAAGCCGCCGGCGGCGACGTTGTCCTCGACGGTGACCACCGCGCCCACACCGCGCGCCCACTCGACCATGCGTGGGTCCATCGGTTTGATCCAGCGCGCGTTGACGACTCCGCACGAAAGGTCCATGCCCTCGAGCCGCTCGGCGGCCTCCTTGGCGACCTCGACCATGCGGCCCGTCGCGAAGATGACGGCGTCGGTGCCCTTGCGGATCTCCTCCCACCGGCCGACGGGCAGTGGCTCGGCGGGAAGGTCGGGCGTCGCGGGAACCGGGCCGCGCGGGTAGCGGATGGCGATGGGTCCGTCGGTGGCGAGAGCAGTCTCGAGCAGCGCGCAGAGCTCGGTCGCGTCCGCGGGTGCGGCCACCTTGAGGTTCGGGATCATGCGCAGGTACGAGAGGTCGAACACTCCGTGGTGCGACGAGCCGTCCGGCCCGGTCACGCCCGCGCGATCGATCACGAACACGACGGGCAGCTTGTGCAGTGCGACGTCCATGATCGTCTGGTCGAAAGCGCGGGCCAGAAACGTCGAGTAGATGCACACGACCGGCCGCATGCCGGCCATCGCCAGCCCGGCGGCGAATGTCACCGCGTGCTGCTCGCAGATGCCGACGTCGAACATGCGGTCGGGAAATTCTTTGGCGAAATTGAGCAGGCCCGTGGACGATGCCATCGCGGCGGTGATCGCGCAGACGTCCGGGTGCGTGCTTGCCGCGGCGAGCAACGCTTCACCGAAAACGTCGGTGTAGGTCAGCTCGGTGCGCAGCGGCCTTCCGGTCAGGGGGTCGAAGGCGCTGACGCCGTGCAGCTTGTCGATCTCGTCCTCCACCGCGGGTCCGTAACCGTGGCCTTTCTCCGTCACGACGTGGACCACGACCGGTTCGCGCAGCCGCGAGGCGCGGCGCAGCACCGCCTCGAGCGCCGCTTCGTCATGGCCGTCGACGAGGCCGGCGTACTTGATGCCGAGGCTTTCGAAAACGGTGGAGGGCTGCAGCAACTGCTTCAGGCCTTCCTTCACGCGATACGCGGCCTGGTCCGCGGTCGCACCGACGAGCGGAAGGTCGCGGAGGAGGCGAGAGATGTCCTCCTTGATGCTTTCGTATCGCGGGTCGACCCGCAGCTGGGACAGATGGCGCGCCAGCCCGCCCACAGTGGGCGCGTAGGAGCGCCCGTTGTCGTTGATGACGATGATCAGGTTGGGGGGCTGCAGGTGCGCGATCTGGTTGAGCGCCTCGTAGGCCATGCCGCCGGTGAGCGCCCCGTCACCGATCACCGCGATGACGAAGCCTGGTTGACGCCGGCGCAGCCTGGCCTCGGCGAGACCGAGGGCATAGCTGAGCGAGGTGGAGGCATGACTGTTCTCGATCACGTCGTGCTCCGACTCGCGTCGCGACGGATATCCCGAGAGGCCTCCCTGCTGGCGCAGTGTCGCGAAGGCGCCCGTGCGCCCGGTGACCATCTTGTGCACGTAGGCCTGGTGTCCCGTGTCCCAGACGATGGCGTCCTTCGGAGACTCGAAGACGCGGTGCAAGGCAAACGTGAGCTCGACCACGCCGAGGTTGGGGGAAAGGTGCCCGCCGGTCTTCGCGATGTGCTCGACGAGAAAGGCGCGCACCTCCGCGGCGAGCTGGGTTAGCTGCTGCTGGTTCAGTCGCTTCAGATCTGAAGGCGAGTTGATATCGGCCAGCAAGGCCATGTGAGCTTAACGCGCAGGTGCGGCCGGAGGTTCCACTGTGGCTAGCCTTTCGGCCACGAGCTCGAGCACGTGCGCGACACGCAGCTTGCGGCTGCGATCACGAGAGTGTGCGGCGATATGGACGAGGCAACCCGGGTTGTCGGAGGCGACGATCTCGCAGCCCGTCCTGGCTATCGCGTCGAGCTTCCAGGCGGCCAGCCGGGCGGCGACCCCGGGCCACTCGAAGCTGAACGTGCCGCCGAAGCCGCAGCAGTTGGCGATGTCGGGGATCTCGACGACCTCGTAGCCGCAGAGTTCGAGCAGCCGGCGGGGCTCCGCCTTGAGACCCAGCTGGCGGAGGGTCTGGCAGGAATCGTGGTAAGCCACCCGCGGTCGCGCCGGCGACGGGCGGGTGAGGTCAGGCCGGCGCTCGAGCAGCTCGAGCACGAACCTGGTCGAGTCGCGGAAGCGGGGCGCCAGCCCGGCTGCTTCGCCGGCGCCCCACTCCGGGGCATCCATGGTGAAGGCGCCGAAGCACGAAGCCGACGGGGTGACGATTGGGCCCTTGGAATCTCGAAGGCTCTGCGCGAGGGATGTATTCAAATTGCAGGCGCCTTCGAAGTCGCCCGCGTTGGCGGCGATCAGGCCGCAGCACCATTGGTCCTTGGGAAAACCAACGTCATAGCCGGCGGCGACGGCGATGCGCTCGAGCGCGGCCGCGGCCGCGGGCTGCGCGCGGTCCACCATGCACGAGGCGAATATCGTGAGCGGCTCGCCGCGTCCCTTCGGTTGCGGAGCGCGGTCGCGGTAGGGACGACCGGCCAGCCGCGGAGCCCCGGCGATGGCGCCGCTGAACGGCGCGCCCGTCCTCAAAACGCGGTCGGCCAGAGCAGGCCTTTCCCACAGGCCCAGCAGGGCGCGCTTGCGCAGCGACTTGCGGCCGCGGCGGCGGTGCTCGAGGATCTGACGGGGCAGCGGTATGTCGACCGGGCAGGCTTCCTGGCACGCGTTGCACTGCGTGCAGAGCGTGTTGGACAGGTCGGCCTGCGCAAGGCCGTGGTGGAACGGCGTCAGCACGAGCCCGATCGGGCCGTTGTAGATGTGACCGAACTGGTGGCCACCGACGGCCATGAAAGGCGGGCACGCGTTGGAGCAGGCACCGCAGCGAATGCACGTGAGCGCGTCGCGGAACGCAGGATCCTGGCGCATTCGCTCGCGTCCGTTGTCCAGGATCACGCAGTGCATCTCGCGCGGGCCGTGCACGCCGATCGTCAACGACTGCTCGATGTCCGCTGAGCGCGATGGACCGGTGATCCAGTTGACATAGCTCGTTATGAGCTGTCCGGTGCCGCTGCGTGTGAGCATGCGCAGGAGGGCGATCGCGTCTTCGTACGACGACACGAGCTTGTCCATGCCGAACAGAGCGATGTGGACCGGAGGCAGCGTGACCGTGAGGTCGGCGTTGCCCTCGTTGGTGACCAGGACGACCGTGCCTGTCTCGGCGATCGCCATGTTGGCCCCGCTGATGCCCACGACCGCTTCGATGAACTTCTGGCGCAGCGACGCGCGAGCGTGCCGCTGGATGGCCTCGACCGTCGGCTCGGTGCCGAAGACGTCGGCGGCGTCCTCTTTGGTGAGGTGGATCGCCGGCGCGATGATGTGCGACGGGCGCGTGTGCGTCAGCTGCACCATGCGCTCACCCAGGTCGGTCTCGACGACCTCCATGCCCAGCGACTCGAGGTAGTGGTTGAGCTCGATCTCCTCCGAGGCCATCGATTTGACTTTCGTCACCACGGGTCGGACCCCGGCCCCCGGCGCATATGTGGCCGCCGCGTTCCAGCACAGCTGGCCGATGATGTCGCGCGCCTCGGTCGCGTCCGCGGCGAAGTGCACCTGCCCTCCGACGGCTTCCAGGCGTTCCGCGAACTGGCGTGCGAGCTCAGGCAGACGGTCGAGGTTTGCGCGGCGTCTCTGCTTCAAATCCTCGCGACCCTTTTCAAAGTCGAAGTTCGCGAAGCCGGCATCCCGACGCGCGCGGATGCCGGTCATGGCGGACGTCAGCGCGCGCTGGAGCTGCGGGTCGTCGAGCGCCTTGCGGACGCGGCCCGCGAAGTGGAGCCGGCTTTCAGGCACGAGAGGCTTGCGCGGTCGCTTCGCGGATCGATTCGATCAATGCGGAGGCGCTCGTCACCGGCGCCAAGCATATGGTGCCGGCGCAGACCACGGCCCGATCGTCGCCGCCCGGCTCGATGACGGCGTAGGGATGGGCACGCAGAGCTGCCTGCGCGAGCTCCTCGCTGCCGGTGGTTACCTTCAGCGGAATCCGCAGGCGGTCGAGCGCGCGGGCGAAGACCGCGGCCATCAGACCGTACTGGCGCGGCAGGGCGGCCACCGATTCCAGCGCGCGCCTGGCCCGCGCGACGTACGGCTGTTGGGGGTCACCGACGAGGGTGTCCAGCTCGCTCAGGGCGATCGCCGCCACCGAGTTCTCGACGAGGGGCTTCACAGGGTCACCGAGGCGCCCGAGCTCGTCTCCGGCCGAGCGGTCGAAATAGCCGCCGAGCTCGCCGTCCGCGTAGCGGTCCTCGAGATGCCGCGCAAGCTCGGTCGCTCGATCGAGCCACGTCGAGCCCAGGCCCGACTGGTAGGCGCGCACGGCCGCGAGCAGGCCCCAAACCTGGTCGCCCAGCTGGCCGCCGACTCCTTCGGCGTGCACCATGCCGGCCTCGGGGCTGTAGCGATCGGCGAACAGCCGGTCGAGGGCCTGCGCCGCGTGGGCGCGCAGGTCGGGCAGGCCGTGGCGGCGCGCAGCGTCGAGATAGGCGACGGCCAGGGCGGCGTTCCACGCCGAGTACACGCGGCGATCGACGTACGGCGCCTGCTCATGCGCGCGACCGGCGGCGTCGAGCGAGTAGTACTGCTCATCGGCGTCCTGGCTGCCGGCGTAGAGGCCTGAGCCGGCGTCGCGCAGCACACGGTCCAGGTAGCCCGTGGCAGTTCCGAGGACCTGCGTCATGTCCGCGAGCGAGAGGGCGGCCACCAGGCCCGCGTGGTCTTCGAGCATCTTCTCGAAATGCGGCACGCTCCAGTCCTGCGTCGTCGAGTAGCGGAAGAACCCGCCCTCGACGTGGTCGTACATCCCGCCCTGCGCCATGCGCTCGAGCGTGTGTACCGCCATGCCGCGCAACTCTTCGTCGCCGCGGAGCTGGGCCAGCTCGAGCAGGAGGAGGATCGCGTCGGTCTGCGGAAACTTCGGCGCGGAGCCGAAGCCGCCGTACTCGGGGTCGTACGACGCGCGGACGGCGTTGAGGATCGCGTCCACGAGCGACGCATCGAGCTCGCCCGCGCTGCGCGCGGCGACGCCCCCCGATCGCTTCCGCCCCTCGAGCACCTTGCTCGCGATCTCGGGCCGGTTGGTGCGGTAGTACGAAGCGACCCGTCGCAAGGCACCAGCCATCTGCTCCGGCGGGAGGTACGTGCCGCCGGTCAGCAGGTCGCCTGAGGACGTGAGGAAGGCGGTGGTCGGCCAGCCGCCCATGTTGTAGCGCTGGTTGATGTCGGGCCGCACGTCGTTGTCGACGCGGATGGGCACGTACTCGCTGTTGATCAGGTCGATGACGGCGCTGTTCGAGTACGTCGTCTCGTCCATGACGTGGCACCAGTGACACCACACCGCGGAGATGGACAGCAGGATGGGCCGATCGAGGCGCCTGGCCTCGTCGAACGCCGACTCCGACCAGGGCCTCCACCCGATCTCCGCGGCGCGGTTCGGGCGTGGCGAAAAGTGGAACTCGGCGGCCGTCATACAGCCAGTGTAAGAATGGCGGTGTGATATCCACCAGCGCGGTCGACACCTACATCCAGAGCAACTCGCGACGTTTTGTCGACGAGCTCAAGGAGCTCTGCAGCTTCCCGAGCATCTCCAACCACGGCCTGGACGCGGTCAAGCCGGCCCGCGACTGGCTGGCCAACCGCCTGTCGGGCTTCACCGACCAGGTCGAGACGTTCGACGCGGGCGGCATGCCCGCGCTGTACGCGGAGGTGAAGGGCGCCGGCCGCCGCAAGCTCTTGCTGTACGAGCACTACGACGTGCAGCCGGTCGACCCCATAGACATGTGGGAGGCCGATCCGTTCAAGGCGGTGGAGAAGGACGGCCACCTCGTGGCCCGCGGCGTGGCCGACGACAAGGCCGACGTGATGGCGCGCATCCACGCGCTCGAGGTGCTGAAGCACCTCGGCGAAATCCCCGTGACGCTGCGCTTCCTCATCGAGGGCGAGGAGGAGATCGGGTCCAAGTCGTTCGAGAAGATCGCGCACAAGCACGCGGACAAGCTGCACGCGGACGGCTGTCTCTGGGAGTCAGGCGGTTTCGACAGCGGCGGCCGGCCGACGATCTTCTTCGGTGTACGCGGCCTGCTCTACGTGCAGCTGCGCGTGAAGCTGCTCGACTTCGACCAGCACTCGGGCTACGCGTCCCTGTACCCATCGGCCGCGATGTACCTCGTGAGCGCGCTCGCAAGCCTGCGTGACCAGGACATGAACATCAAGATCCAGGGCTTCTACGACGACGTCGTCCAGCCGACCGACGCCGACCGCAAGATGCTCGCGAAGATCGACCCCGAGGTCGATCAGCTCAAGCGCCTCATCGGCTTCGACGAGATGATTCGCAGACCCTCTGCCGACAAGGTGATCGAGCAGCTGCTGTTCACGCCGACGTGCAACGTCGCCGGGGTCACAACCGGTTATCAGGGTCCGGGGTCGAAGACGGTCCTGCCGGCCGAGGCGACGGCCAAGCTCGACTTCCGGCTCATCCCCAACCAGGACCCCACCGACATTCTGAGCAAGCTGCGCCGGCACCTCGACGGCCACGGCTTCGAGCAGGTCGAGGTCGTGTGGTCGGACGGCGAGAAGCCGGTGCGTTCGGATCCCGACTCCGAGATCGGCACGGTGATGATCGAGAGCGTGCGCGAGATGCACGGCGAGCCGGCCGTGTGGCCGTTCATGCAGGCCACCGGCCCGATGCATCCAGTGGTGGCAGACCTCGGGATTCCGACCGTCATGCCCGTGGGCGTCGGCCGGCCGGAGAACCGCGTCCACGCGCCCAACGAGAACATCCGGATCGACGACTACCTGAACACCATCCGGCTCATGTGCCGCGTGTGGGAGAGGTTCGGAGCCGCGTGATGGAGAAGATCCGGGACAAGCTGTTCACCGTCAAGTACGTCGAGGACACCGGGCACCCGCACATCGAGATCGTCGATCAGTCCGTCTGCGCGACCAAGTGCAAGGGCAAGTACTGCAACCACTTCTGCCCGGCCGGCGTCTACGAGTGGGACGAGGAGCAGAAGAAGAACCTGGTGAGCTTCGGCAACTGCATCGAGTGCGGCGCCTGCTCCATCGGCTGCCCGTTCGACAACATCACCTGCCAATCCCCGCGTGGCGGCTTCGGAGCTCAATACCGGCTCGGTTAAGAGACATAAGGGGGCAGGCCCCCCAGTGTGGTGAACCCCCCGAGCCCGCCCACGCCTCACTCATGCGAGGTGCAGTCATGGCTCGGCGAAGCCGAGCCAACCCTGCGGCGCACGGAGAAGGCTCAGCGCGATCGGTTAGGAATACGGCCCGGTCGGGGCACAATTCCACATAGAGCAGTGAGCGACTACGACGTCATCATCGTCGGCGGCGGGCCGGCCGGTCTGGCCGCGGGCCTCTACACGGCTCGCATGGACCTCAAGGCGGTGCTGCTCGATCGCGGCCCCCTTGGCGGCCAGCTGCTCAACACCGAGCTGATCGAGGACTACCCCGGCTTCGAGTCGATCCTCGGCTCGGAGCTCGCCATCAAGATGGGCGACCACGCCCGCAAGTTCGGGCTGGAGATCCGCGACTTCGAACCTGTCAAGGAGATCGACGTCGAGAACGGCAGCAAGGTGGTTCGGCTCGAGTCCGGCGAGGAGCTCCGCGCCCCGGCGGTGATCATGGCCGCCGGCGGCCTGCCCCGCTACCTGGAGGTCCCGGGGGAGAAGGACTTCTGGGGTCGCGGCGTGAGCTACTGCGCCGTGTGCGACGGCGCGTTCTTCAAGGGCGAGGAGCTGGCGGTGGTCGGCGGCGGCGACGCCGCGGTCGAGGAGGGCGACTTCCTCACGCGCTACGCGTCGAAGGTCTACATCATCCACCGGCGCAACGAGCTGCGTGCTCAACCCATCCTCATCGACCGCGCACGCGCCAACCCGAAGATCGAGTTCATCCTCGACGCGGTCGTCAAAGACATCACCGGCGATGAGAAAGTGCGCGCCCTCAACTACGAGCACCGCGGTCACACCACCGAGCTGCCGGTCGGCGGCGTGTTCATCTTCATCGGCTTCGTGCCCAACTCGCAGCTGTTGAAAGTGCACGTGAATCACGACGAGGCCGGCTACATCGTCACCGACCGTGACATGCGGACTTCGGTCGAAGGCATCTGGGCGGTGGGCGACGTGCGCTCGCAGCTGACGAAACAGATAGCGACCGCTGCAGGCGACGGCACCACAGCGGCGGTTGCGGCGTCGGCTTACGTGTCCGCGCTGAAGGACACCGCGAGGACCTAGGTCCAAAAGTCCCGCTGGACGTCGAGTTCAGCCGCCGTGTAACCTACGGCCCGCGACCGGTGTGTTGTTCGTAAGGGAGGAAGGTTGAGGGTCGCGCGTGCTGTGGCACGGCATGCGCTGCTTCTTGTATTTCTCGTTCTTTCTCTGACCCCGACGACGGTGTTCGCATTCACACCGCCCGACCCGAACAGCCCTGGCCATCACTTCGGTGAGTACCTGCACAACCCGCACCTGCAATCGACGCCGACGGTGCCGGTGGCGGGAGGTGGCGGGAATGGCGGTGGAGGCATTCAGGATTCTTTCGCCCCGGTCAGCTCGACGAGCATGCCGGCGCTTCCGACCCTTCAGTTCCAACCCGCCGGCTTGAACCTGCCGGCGCTGACCGCCGCCAACATCGTCGGCAAGGACCTGTGGTGGGTGGCCGTCATCCTCGCCGCGGTGATCGCGACAGTCGTGGTGCAGGGCGTTCTGTGGATTGCCCGCGGCGGCAACTTCGTGCTGCGGCGCGGCCTGCGACTGGTGCCTGTGACCGCATAAACTCCGCCCGTGCGCATCAAGCGCTTCGGGTGGGTCCGCGACATCCCCGACCAGCGTGACTTCCGTTACGTGCCGCCGCCGAAGATCGCCAGGTCGCTGCCACCCAAGGTCGACCTTCGCTCGGGCTTCACCCCCTGCTACAACCAGGGCGAGCTCGGCTCATGCACGGCCAACGCCATCGCGGGCGCGCTCCAGTTCCTGGAACGCAACGAAGGCGAAGCGCCTCCTGTGATGCCGTCACGGCTCTTCATCTATTACAACGAGCGTGCGCTCGAGGGCACGGTCGACAGCGATTCCGGCGCGCAGATTCGCGACGGCATCAAGACTGTGGTCAAGCGCGGCTACTGCGCTGAAGACCTTTGGCCATATGACATCAAGCGCTTCGCGGTCAAACCTCCGGACAGGTGCTACAAGGCCGCGCTGAAGGAGCAGGTGAGCGCCTACCTTCGCCTCGACCACGAATCGCAGTCTGCCCTGCTCACTTGCCTGGCCAGCGGGTACCCGTTCGTCTTCGGCTTCTCCGTGTACGAGAGCTTCGAGTCGCCCGCCGTCGCGAGGACCGGGGCCGTGCCGATGCCGAAGATGGGTGAGCGCGTGCTGGGAGGTCACGCCGTGGTCGCGTGCGGCTACGACCTGAAGGCCTCCCGGTTCCTCGTGCGCAACTCGTGGGGAGGCCGATGGGGAAGGGACGGCTACTTCACGATGCCCTTTGCCTACCTGACCGACGCGTACCTCTCCGCGGATTTCTGGACGATCCGCCGCGTCCCCGTCTAGGACGTGACGTCGACCCAGACCAGGCCCGGAGGCAGGCTCAAAGCCTGACCGTCCGCCGTGGTGAAAGCGATCGGCGAGTGCGTGTCCGTTCCGGTCCACGCGCCGGCGTAGTGCTGGCCCTTGTAGTAGATGTCCGCGCTGCCGTTGCCGTCGAGGTCGAAGTCGTGGATGTAGGAGCCGTGCCCGTCGCTGATGTTCAGCTGCGTCACCTGCGTGTGCATCACGATCAGCATCTCGATGCGCAGCGGCTGGCGCGTCTTCGCGTCCTTGTAGGCGTGTCCGTTCTCAGTCTTCTGGTACGTGCCCATGGTCGGGTCGTACGTGTAAGTCGAGCTGTGCTCGCTCACCGTCACCGACGCTGCCGCGGTTCCGCCGGTCAGGTTCGGCCGCGCCTTGGCCAGCGTGAACGCGGGCAGGTTCGGATAGAAGTGCACCTCGGCACGGTTGACGCCGTCGCCCGTGATCATCAGGTTGTCCGGCGCGTACCGGCTGTTGGTGCGGAACGTGTAACCGGTGGTGTCGAAGAACTGCGGGATCGGATCCGAGCCAGCGGCCGCCTGCGTCGTGGTCGACTCGCCCGACTGGAAGAGCAGACCTTTGTAGTGCCGGCCCAGCTTGAGCGACACGAGGCGGCTGGAGCGGATCGGGCCGACGAGGTCTGGAGCGTTGCCGTAGAGCGCGGTCAGGCGTGTGATGCCGCCCTCGGCGAGGTACTCGAACGCCATGTCCGCGGCCTGCAGCCCGTTCTGGTCCACCGCATCCGCGTCGTTGGGGATCTGGATGAGCGCCGGGTACTTCAGCGCCGTCGTGTGCTCCTGGTCGCGGTAGTAGATGCCGGTGACGAGTGTCCACGACGCCTTGATCGTGTGCCCGGTCTGGTCGGTGGCGCCCGGCGCGAGCTTGATGACGAAAGGTCCCGACGGAATGCCTTGCGTCGACACCGTCGCGCTGCGCGAGTCCTTGGCCCACGTGAGCGTGAGCGGGTGGTCGCCCATCATCACCTTCACCGACGTGGGCACCATCGTGTCGTTGAACGTCAGCGTCAACGTGGTGCCGGGCTGGACCTCGGAGCCGTCGCTGATCGGAGCGCCGGAAGCGCCGGTCACCGAGCTGATGTGAGGGACGATCGTGGTGGTGAAGGTCCAGCGCGCTCCCTTCACGGGGTGCTTGGTGGTGTCTGTGAACTGGTGCAGCACAACCGAGTAGCTGGTGAGATCGAGCAGCGGTTTGGCGGGGACCCACTGGTACTTGTTCTGTCCCGAGACTGACTTGAAGTTTCCGTCGGTCGCCGGGTCGATGGAGAAGTTCTTCTGCAGCGCGTCGACGCCGACCGGCCGGTTGAACGAGAAGGTCAGGGGCTGGTCGGTCGGAACCTCTTTCTGGCCCGAGGTGATGTTGAGTGTCACTGTGGTGGGGAGAGTGTTGAGGTAGGCGAGGTAAGCGCCTCCGCTGGTGAACGCGAGAGCGACGATCACCGCCACCGCGATCCAGCCGCGGCGCACAGGAAGTCCGAAAAGCGTGCGATTTTTCGGCGGCCGCGGCGCAGGCCACGACGGGCGCGCGATCTCCTGGTGCTCCTGTTGCAGCGACGTGGGCATCGACTGAGCTGGGGCGATTATGCCATCAGCCTGATCGGCCTGCTCGATCGAGAGATCGAAGGTAGGAAAAGGTGTAGAGCCCCGTGGCGTGCCCGCTGTCAAACCTGATCTGCAACGCGTACTGGCCAACCAAGGTTACGTCCTGGATTCGCAACTCGTCTTCGGCCAGCGTGCTGACTCGCGAGAGCCGGCCCGGCGCGCCCGCCTCGCCCCGGCATTCGGCGCACGGACACGCCCACCGGAGCTCCTCGCCCGTGTAAGTGCTCACGTGACCGCCTTCCCACTCGATGCGCATCGTCTGCTGCGAGCGATCGACGTCGACGGTTACGGGAAACGGATCGGGATCTTTCAGTGGACGTTGATGACGGGCAGCTGGCGATACGACTGGATTGAAGTTCGCGCCGCGACCTGCGAGGCGATCTCGACGAATGCTTTCGCGCCGGCCGACTCGGGCCGCGAGATGACGACCGGGGTGCCCGCATCCGCGTCTTCGCGGATTCCTTCCTCGAGCGGGATCGCGCCGAGGAACGGCACGCCAAGCCTCTCCGCGGCGGCCTCGGCGCCGCCGTGACTGAAGATGTCATGCCGGTGGCCGCAGCTCGGGCACACGTACCAGCTCATGTTCTCGATGAGGCCGAGCGGAGTGACGTTGAGCTTGCGAAACATTTGCAGGGCCTTGACCGCGATGTCGGTGGCCACGTCCTGCGGCGTGCACACGATGGCGACGCCC
>DASSLR010000066.1:0-47349 GCA_035689345.1 Candidatus Dormiibacterota bacterium | reverse complement strand
GCGGCGATCCTCCACTCCTCCGACACGCCGGAGCTGCGCGAGTTCCATCGCATCGTCGCGGCCGACGGACTGCGCGCCGCTCTGCGCTGGCGCGACGAGCGGTACGCCGAGCAGCTCGGCAGCCACCAAACAGAGAGTCGTCACTAGCCCGCCGGCATTCAGGCGCGCGCCGGATCGCCGCTCGTCGCCCAGACCTTAGTCTTGCTCGAATGCGCGCGCCGGAGAGTCGTGCCGCTTTCTTCGGGCTGGTGGCCAGCATCTTCGTTTCCGGCACCGGCATCGGTTCGCTGCTACCCATCCTGCCGCTCTACCTGCGCGAGCGCGGCGCCTCGTACGGCCTCGTTGGGATCATCGTCGGCGCGGCGCTGGTGGCGCAGGCCGCCGGGCAGTGGCCGGCGGGCATCCTCGCGGAACGCGTCGGCGCCAAAACGATGATGATCGGCGGGCTCGTCGTCGCGGCCCTCGCATCCATCGCGTTCATCGTGCCCATGCCGATCGAGTGGCTCATCGGGCTGAGGTTCGTGCAGGGACTGGGCTTCGCCGCGGTGATCCCGTCGGAGCTGGCGGCGGTAGCCGACGTCGTGCCGCGCTCGAACCTCGGCCGCGCCTACGGCTGGGTCTTCGGCGCGCAGCAGGCGGGATTCATCGGCGGGCCGGCGATCGGAGGATTGCTCGCGGTGTTCGGCCGGTGGACGGTATTCGCCGTCACCGGCGCCGCGCTGCTCGGCGCCGCGGCCGTGGTGGCGGTAACCCTGCGCACGTCGGCGCGTGCGGTGCCCGAGGCGGGCATGCCGCGGCTGTCGCTGAGCGGCTCTTCGCGCATGCGCTCGGCGCTGGCGGCCGTGGTCACCCTGTCGATCGGCCTCGGATTGCTGATCGGCATCTACGACGTCATCTGGAGCCTCTACATGCGGACGCGCGGCGCGAGCGATCCGGTGGTCGGCCTGTCGTTCACGCTGTTTGCCCTACCGCTTTTGGTCGCAACGCCGCTCGCGGGCTGGAGCGCCGACCGCCTCGACAGGCGATGGCTCGCGGCGGGGTCGATCGTGCTCGGGTCCCTCATGGGACCGATCTACCCGAACCTCAACAGCATCCCGGTGATCATGTTCGTCGGCCTCTTCGAAGGCGCGCTGTGGGCGTTCACCGCGCCGGCGATGAACTCGTTTCTCATGGACGCCATCGCCGACCGCCGAGCCGAGGCACAGGGCATCGTCGGCACGGCGCAGAGCACGGCCATGGCCATCGGATCGCTGGTGGGTGGAGCGCTGTTCGCGCTGGGCGTCGCGGTGCCGTTCCTGGCGGCCGCTGCCGGCGGAGTCCTCTTCAGCCTGGTCGCGCTGCCCGCCCTGCTGGCGGCGGGCTCGCGCCGCCCTGTCGCGGAAGGCGAGTCGGCTCAGGCGTGATCGTCGTCTGCGGCGAGGCGCTCATGGACGTCGTGCGCGGACCCGACGGATCCGAGCGCGCCACGCCTGGCGGGGGCCCCTTCAACACCGCTCGAGCGCTGGCACGACTCGGAGTGCCGGCGGCGTTCCTGGGCCACCTGTCCGACGACGGCCACGGACGCGAGCTGGCCCGGCTGCTCACGTCGGATGGAGCGAGCCTGGAGCTCGCCACCGTCGGTCACGAACCGACGACCATCGCCATCGCGGACGTGGACAGCAGTGGTGCGGCCCGGTTTCGCTTCCTGTTCGAAGGCACGTCGGCGCCGCAACTACTGCCGGAGATGCTGCCCGCGCGGCTCGCGGCGAACGTGACCGCCCTGCACATCGGGACGCTGGGCCTGGTCTTCGAGCCCATGGCCTCCACGCTGTCGGCGCTCGTGCGTCGCGAGCACGGCGGGCGCTGTGTGATGCTCGACCCGAACATCCGGCCTGGTGTGATTCCCGACGACGACTACCGCTCGCGGCTGCACGAGATGATCGCGATGAGCACCATCGTCAAGGGCAGCGAGGCCGACTTCGCCTGGCTCTATCCGGACGTGGGCTACGAGGACGCGGCGCACCGACTGCTCGCCGGCGGCGTGCGCCTCGCCGCCGTGACCCTCGGCGCGCGAGGTGCGTTCGCCGCCCACCGTGATTTCAGCGCCACCGTCGAGGCCCCGGCGGTCGAGGTCGTCGACACCATCGGCGCCGGCGACGCGTTCGGCGCCGCGTTGCTGGCCTGGCTGCACGACAGGGACAGGCTGAAGCCCGACCTGACCCTCGAGCGAGCGGAGCTTCACGCCGCGCTGGAGTTCGCGTGCCGGGCCGCGGCCATCACCTGCTCGCGACCCGGCGCCGATCCACCGTGGAAGGGCGAGGTATAGATAAAGAAGACGCGCGCGCGTGAGAGCGGCCGCCTGCAACAATCTCGGCGTATGAGCGACACGTGCAAGCACCTCGACCAGATCCATGACCCCACCCCGTCGGGTCCCGGCTGCGTCGAGTGCGTGGCGGCCGGCCGTCACGACTGGGTCCATTTGCGCGTCTGCCAGGAGTGCGGCCACGTCGGGTGCTGCGACAACTCGCCTGGCAAGCACGCCACGGCCCACAACCGCGGGACCCACCACCCGATCGTCCGCTCTTACGAGCCGGGCGAAGGGTGGTACTTCTGCTACCCCGACAACCTCATGTTCGAGCTGGAGGATGCGCCGCCCGCGCCGACGCATCCCTAGGCGCGAAAGTTCAGCTCACCTGCATGCCGGAGGGGGCGACCACGTACCACGGGCCTCCGAAACCGTTGATTCCCTGACCCGTCACGTCGCCGGCCTTCTTGTCGGTGATGAAGTAGTACAGCGGGTGGCCGCCGTAAGTGACCTCGACCGTGCCGTCCGAGCGCGAGGTGGTGCCGAGCAAGGCTGCGTCGACTCCCGCGCCCGCTGAGGGCGACCCCTTGGTGAGAACCGGCGGCCAGTAGGTCGCGCACTGCCCGTAGCACACCGAGCTCGTCCCCTTGTCGGCCACGAAGAGGTACAGGGTCCGGCCGCTCCCGTCCACGAGGATCGTGCCGAGCCGCGTGCTCGCGACGTTGATCACAGTTCCGCCGGCCGACGCGGTCGGCGCTGGCGCGGGTGATGAAGTGGCCACCGGCGAGGCGTACGGCGTGCCGTATGCGGACGAAGAACTGCCGCACGCAGCGGCGGCCATGGTGGCCGCGGCGAAAACGCTGATCAACGCAACTTTCTTTTTCATGGACGCTCATACCGCACGCGGTTACCGAACCCGTTTCAGTCGAGCGTTTCGGACTCCATGTTCGCGAGCATCTCGCGCAGCAACTTGCTCAGGGCCGCGACCTGCCTGGCGCTCATATCGCCGAGCAGAGCGCGCTCGCTCTTCGTGTTGGCGGTCACGGCTTCATCGACAACCTTGCGGCCGGCATCCGTGAGCTCCACCAGCACGCCTCGCCGGTCGTTCGGGTCGCGCCTGCGCTTGACGAATCCCCGGCGCTCGAGGCGGTCGATGCGGCTCGTCATGCCCGCCGACGAGAGCATCAGGCCGGTGAACAGCTGGGTCGGAGAGAGCTGGTGTGGCGGGCCGGCCACGCGGAGGGCGCCGAGGACGCCCACCTCGCCGCGGTTCAGGCCGAAACGCCCAAACACCTCCTCCTGGCGGCGGGCGATGTGCTGGCCGATCCGCGACAGCCGCGCCGTCACCTGGTACACGTCGACGTCCAGTCCCGGCCGCGCGCGGGCCAGGCGCTCCAGCAGGTTGTCGGTCCAGTCCTTCGGCACCGCTCAAGTATATGGAATGGATATCTCGATATCGAGATTCTCGCTTGCATGTATCTCGCAGCCGAGGTACTACTCGGTCAGGGAACGCGCCGGTTGCCGGCGGCTGAGGCCGCGGTCTCCGAGCTGGACGTCGTCTATGCCTTCATCTACACGCGGGTCGGCAACCCCTCCGATGCCGAAGACCTGACACAGGAGGTGGCGCTCAAAGCGCTCCCCCGCCTGCGCGAAGGCACGCCCGCGCCGGCCGTCCGGAGCTACCTCTTCGCCACCGCGCGTTCGGTGCTGGCCGCGTTCTGGAGCCGGCGCCTGCGCCTGCCGGAGTCCGAGCTTCCCGAGGAACTGCGCGCGCCTGCCGAGAGCACGGCCATCGAGACATCGGCGGTCAGCGCGGCCAGGGTCAGGCAGATCCTCGACGGGCTGCAGCCGGACCACCGCCAGGTGCTGGAGCTGCGGTTCCTCCGCGGTTACTCGACGCGCGAGGTCGCGCGCCAGATGGGCAAGACCGTGGGCAGCGTCAAGGTGATGCAGCTACGAGCCCTGCGGAAAGCGGCCCAGATGGCCCCTACTTAGGCCGGACGAAAGCCCGGCGCAGGTTCTCCACCTCGACACCGGCGGGGCAGCCGCGCAGGTGGTCGTTGACCAGGCCCATCGCCTGGATGAAGGAGTACACGGTGGTCGGGCCCACGAAACCCCACCCGCGCTTGCGCAGGTCCTTGCTCATGGCCACCGCCTCGGGCGTCGTCGTGAGCGCCATGAGTTCGGCAGGCTCGAGCAGCCGGCGCCGGGGCTTCGGCTCATAACGCCACACGTAGGCGGCGAAGCTTCCGAACTCGGCGACGATTTCGCCGAAGCGTCGCGCGTTGTTGATGGTCGCCTCGATCTTGGCCCGGTTGCGCACGATGCCCTCGTCGCGCATCAGCCTCGACACGTCGCGCGTGTTGAAGCGAGCGATCGCGCCCGGATCGAAGTTGGCGAAGGCCGCCCGGAAATTGTCGCGCTTGCGCAGGATCGTCAGCCAGCTGAGGCCCGACATGAAACCCTCGAGCGACAGCTTCTCGAACAGCCGGCGGTCGTCGCCTACCGGGCGGCCCCACTCCGTGTCGTGGTACGGGCGGTAGAGATCGTCCGAATCACCCCACCAGCAGCGGGCCACTCCGTCCGGCCCGACGCTGATCCCATCCCGCGCCGCCCTCGCCATCGCGACGCGATCATATTTCGATTGCGATCTTCGCCCGCGCGTGGCCTTCGTTGAGATAGGCCAGCGCCTCGGGCGCCTGCGCCAGCGGGTACGTGCGCTCGATCACCGGCGTCACCTTGCCGGATGCAAGCAGGTCCGCGAGATATTCCATGTCGGCGTGGTTCAGGTTGGCGATGAACAGCGTGACCGCGCGCCTGCGTCCGAACATCGAGCCGGTTCGCACTCCGAGAAGCTGACCGAGAACCTTGAAGAGTCCCGCCCGGCTATGCTGGACCGCCGCGGCCCCGACACCGACGTAGGTGCCACCAGGCTCGAGGACGCGGGTGACAGCCGGCCACGACCGGCCGCCGGCGATGTCGAGCATCAGGTCGTACCGCTCGCCGGCCCGACTGAAGTCCTGCTTCCGGTAGTCGATCACTCGCTCCGCGCCCAGGCCGGTCACCATCTCGACATTGCGTGTGCTGCAGACCGCGGTGACCTTGCCGCCGAGCGCGCGGGCGATCTGCACCGCGAAGGTCCCGACGCCGCCCGATGCGCCATTGATCAGCACCTTCTGTCCCGGCTTGATCTGGCCGTGGTCGCGAAGAGCCTGCAGGGCGGTGGTCGCCGCTACGGATACCGTGCCGGCTTGGGCGAACGTGATGCCGGCGGGCTTGTGCGCGATCGCGGCGTTCGCCGGGATGAGCTTGTACTCGGCGTAACACCCGCGACCGCCGCCGAACACGGCGTCGCCGGGTTGAAACCGGGTGACGTTCCGGCCGACGGCCTCGACGGTGCCGGCGAAGTCGGCGCCCAGCACAGACGCTTTTCGCCCGCCCATCATCCAGCCCGCGAAGGTCGTCGGAAACAGGTCGACCGGGTTGGCCGACGACGCGTGCACGTGAACCAGCACCCCGTCGTCGGTGACAGCTGGCCGGTCCGTCTCGCTGAGGCGGATGTCGCCCGGCTTGGCGCAGACGATGGCCTTCATTCGTGTCGACGTCTCGACTTCGACCATCGACGTCACTCCAGGCTGAAGGGCGGGTACTGGTCGGTCACCAGCGTGAACGCGTAACCGTTCACCCGGTTGCTCCAGCGCAGAACACCCACCACGTAGTTGAAGAGGCTGCGCGGATAAGTGCCCGTGAACAGAATGGCGAACCACGCAACGATGACCACGGGCACCGCGATCAGCCACAGGAAGAACAGCACGAAGTAGTGCGGGACCGCGAGCAGCCACTTGACGAGCGGAAGCCACCGGTTCAGCCGGCTTGTGTCCGGATACGCGAAGTCCAGGTGCACGGACTGCTCATCGTCGGTGGACGGGTACCGGTCGTCCAGCAGCGCCAGGTAGGCGGTGACGCGGTTGGAGAAGCGCAGCAGGTTCAGGTTCCAGTCGAACCACCAGCGCGGGTACTTCTGGCGGAAGACGAGCATCAGCACCAGCGGCACGAACACCGCGGCGCCGCCGATGACGAGCTCGTTCTTGGCTTTGTCATTGTCGCCAAACGCCGCACCCGACAGCATCGTCAGGACGACGACGATCGGGATGGCCGCGATGAACCGGAACGCCGTGCTGAGCCGGCCCAGCGGCCGGGCGGGGAAGTCGACGTCGAACTGGACCGGGTAGCTGCTGACCATCGTCACTCTCCTGTGTGAATCGACCTGAGGCTGATGACCTCGTGGCCGCGCAGGGCCTCGAGGAATGGCTGAAAGCTGCCGAAGACCGTGCAGCGCAGAACCTTTCCTTCGACCTCCACCTCGCTGACACCCGAAGCTCGCCGCACCGGGCCGGCGGGTGGATGGCCGACGAACTTCACCTCGACCCGCTGCACCTGCGGTTCCTCGAGCACGATCCCAGGCTAGGGGTGGCCCGCGGTGTGGAAATCGGTGGAATCGCCGATTCTCCACTCACCGGCCCCGGCTGTTGCCGGGCGGAGTACTAATCTCCGCTCACCATGGCCAAGCCCGCGCGCCGCACGGGGAACCTGCCGGCCGAGTCGACGAGCTTCGTCGGAAGGCGCCGGGAGCTCGCCGAGCTCAAAAAGAAGCTGACGGCCGTCCGCGCGGTCAGCCTCGTCGGGCCGGGTGGGGTCGGCAAGACGCGCCTCGCTCTTCGTGTCGCCACCGACGTCAACCGTGCTTTCAGGAACGGAGCCTGGCTGGTCGAGCTGGCGGACGTTCGCGACCCGGCGCTCGTGGCCAACGCCGTGATCGCCTCGCCCGACCTGAGAGACCAGGCCTCGGCCCAGCCGCTCGAGCTGCTGGCGGGCTACCTCCGCGACAAGCAGATGCTGCTCGTGATCGACAACTGCGAGCACGTGCTCGAGGCGGCGGCGGAGCTCGTGGACGAGGTCCTGAAGGCGGCGCCGGACGTTCGCGTGATCGCCACGAGCCGCGAACCGCTGTCCGTCGGGGGCGAGCACGTGCTTCCCGTGGCGCCGCTCGAGCTGCCGGGCGCCCACGACGCCGAACCGGTGAGCCGGCTGCAGCAGAACGAGTCGGTGATGCTCTTCGTAGAGCGGGCGGCCGCCGCGACGGGAAGCTTCGAGCTGACAGAGTCGAACCGCACGGCCGTCGCGGACCTGTGCCGGCGCCTGGATGGGTTGCCGCTGGCCATTGAGCTCGCGGCGGTGCGCACGAGGGCGCTCACCGTGGAGCAGATCCTCGAGCGGCTCGGCGATCGCTTCGCCCTCCTGGTGGGCGGAGGGCGGGCGGCGCTCACACGCCACCAGACGCTGCGGACCGCCATCGACTGGAGCCACGACCTTCTCACCACGGACGAACGCGTGCTCCTGCGCCGCCTCTGCGCTTTCGCCGGCCGCTTCACGCTCGAGGATGTCGAAGGCGTCTGCGTATCGAGCGGCGCGCTGGACCTCCTCTCGTCACTCGTCGACAAATCGCTCGTGATCAAGGAGGACGCGAGGAGCGTCGCCGCCTACCGGCTGCACGAGTCAATGCGTGAGTACGCGGCCGAGAAAATGCGCGAGGCCGGCGAGCACGCCGAGCTCGAGCGGTGCTGCATCGATTACTACGTCGCGCGCTGTCAGGCCATGGCGCTTTCGGCGCGCTACCGGCTCCCCGAGTGGCTCGCGTGGATGGACCTCGAGATCGACAACATTCGCACGGTCCTGAGGCGATGCCTGGAGACGTCAGGCAAGCGCGACGGGATCGTCCTGGCGACCTCGCTCAGCTGGTTCTGGATCACGCGCGCGACCACCGAGGGCGTGCGCTGGCTGGAGGAGCTGCTGGCGTTGCCAGGGCGCGAATCGGCCGAGCTGCCGACGCTCGCCTGGACGTATTTCATCCGCGGCTTTCTCGGCGTGCTCCAGGGCGACTGGGCGGTCGCGCGTCCGGCTCTGGAACGCTCGATCGCAACGGCGCGCGAAGCGCAGGCGCCGGTGCAGCTCGCCCACGCGCTGGCGATGGCCTCGATCGCCGCCAGCATGGCGGGCGACCGCCCCGCCGCCGGCCGCCTGCTGGACGACGCGATCACGCTGGCGGAGGAAGTGGATGACGTCTCGGTCAAGGTGGGCATCCTTCAGGCCCGCGCCCTGAACGCGGCGTTCGAAGGCGAGCTCGAAACTCTGAAGGCGGTGGCGACGGAGGGCGCCATGCTCGCCCGCGAGGCAGGTGATCTCTACTCGCTCCACATGATGCTGCTCAACCGCGGCAGCGCCGCCATGTACGCCGGCGAGCTCTCGGAGTCGAAGTCGCTCTTCGCCGAAGCCCTGCGCATCGCCTACCTGATCGACGACCGCATCGGGCAGTTCTACCTGCTGGCCGCGTTTGGCTACCACGCCGCCATCGCGGGCCAGTTCCGGGTGGCGGCGCAGCTGCTGGGCGCCTCCGAGACAATTCGCCTGGGCGCCGGAGCCACGGTGATCGCCATTCCCGCGCCCTTCATCGCCCAGGCGGAGGAATCGGCCGCCGCCGGCCTCGGGCAGGTGGCGTATCGCGCCCAGTTCGATGCGGGCAAGTCGATGGCCCGCGACGCGGCCGTGCGGCTGGCGCTGGGCGAGGCGAAGCCCACCGCCGCGCCGGCGCCGGAAGCAGATGACGGCGTTCTCGGGAAGCGCGAGACCGCCGTTGCCGGATTGGTGGCGGAGGGCCTGAGCAACAAACAGATCGGGGCGCGCCTGTTCATCTCCGAGCGCACCGTCGACAGTCACGTGCGCAACATCCTCAACAAGCTGGGCTTCAACTCGCGCGCGCAGATCGCGGGCTGGTTCTCCTCGCAGCACGCCGTCAGGTAGATCGGAAGGCGATCATCCCTTTTCTTGGTGGGAGCTGAGCCAGGCGAACACGGTCTCGGCGTGTTGGTCCGGAGGAAACACCGGGTAGAAGACGTGCTCGACTCGACCGTCGCGCACGATCAGCGTCAGGCGCTTCAGCAGACGCTCGCCTTCGAACTCGAAAGTCGGCAGCCGCAGCGCATCGGTCAAGGCGAAGTCTGAATCGCTCAGCAGCTCGAACGGCAGGTGAAGACGTTCCGCGGCCTCTTTCTGGTAATCGCTGTGCTGGGTGCTGAGACCGAAAACGTTTGCTCCGAGCCTTGTGATCTCGGCGAAATGGTCGCGAAACCCGCAGGACTCGGGCGTGCATCCGCGTGCGCCGGGGATGGCGTCCCACTCCGCGGGCACGGGCCGGTCGGGACGCCCGGTCCGCGGATAGATGTAGATGACGGTTCTACTTCGACCGAGATCACCGACGTCGACAGCGCGGTCGCGCGTGGAGCGGAGCGAGATGCGCGGCATGCGCATGTTGCGAAGGTGCGCGGCGGCGCCGTCGTCTTGCGGGACGGGCAGGCCCTGCGGCAGCTCGCTCAGCCAGCCGCTCTCAGCCATCACAGATCATTATCGAAGGGCGCTTCCAGCAGGTTTGTATACAAAGGTACGTTTGCGAGGTGCCTCAATCGCACTTTTGTATACAAACTGCACATCCGCGGCGAAGCTGCTCTGCTAGCCGGCCGCGACGAACGTCACCAGCGCCGCCAGCTGCCCGATCTCGCTGACAGCGCCGTAGATGTCGCCGGTCGCGCCGCCGATGCGCCGGCGGGCCACGACCACCACGACGGTCGCCGCGAGCGCGACCATCAGAGCGGCCATCACCGCGCGCCGCGGATCCAGCAGGCAGGCGGCGACGGTGAACGCGGCGCCGAGTAGCAGGTCGAACGCGCGGCGTCCTCCCTGCGCCGCCGTGCCCAGGCCCGACTCGTGCCGGTAGGGCGCCGCGACCACGACCGCAAGCATCGCGAGGCGCGACAGGGCGCCGGCCACCACGAGCCCGACCAGCGCGCGCGCCGGGCTGAGCGACGAGAGCGCCGCCACGTCGCCCACGATCACCAGCACGAGCGTCACCGCGCCGAACGACCCGACGCGCGGATCGCGCATGACCTCGAGGCGCCGTTCCAGCGAGCCCACGCCGAAGAGCCCGTCGGCCGCGTCCGCCAGGCCGTCGAGGTGGAGGCCGCCAGTCAGCGCGGCGAGCACCGCGACCGCCGCCACCGCCGCGAGGAGTCTGCCCGCGATCGCCGCGACCACGACGAACGCGACGCCCGCGGCCAGGCCCACGGCCGCCCCGACCAGCGGGAAGTAGGCACGGCCGAGGCGTTCGCCGGGACTGCCCGCCGCGTCGGCCGCAGGAATCACAGTCAGGAACGCCACGGCGGAGCGGAGTGAGCGGATGCTCACGGCGGAGCGAGCTCGATCGCGCGACCGGCCACCATGAGCAGGGCGCGCTCGGCCGAGTCGGCGAAGCACGCATTGACGGCGCCGAGCACCTCCACGTAGCGCCTGGCCAGGTCGTTGGCCGGCACCACGCCGAGCCCGACCTCGTTGGTGACCACCACGGCGCGCCGGCCGGCGAGCTCGCGGGCGACGCGTGACGCGGTGGCCGTGATGTCCGCAGCATCGCGAGCCGCCTCGAGGAGATTCGAGACCCACAGCGTCAGGCAGTCGAGGATCACGAAGTCATCGGCCCGCGCGGACCGGATGGCGCCGAGCACGTCGATCGGCGCCTCGAGCGTGGACCACTGGGCCGGCCTCTCTGCGCGATGGCGGCGGATGCGATCGGACATCTCCTCGTCCCTCGCCTCGGCGGTGACGACGACGGTCACCGCCGGGCCGGCCGCGAGCGCGATCCGCTGCGCCATCGCCGACTTACCCGAACGCGCACCGCCGGTGAGCAGCGTGTATCCCATCAGAAGTCGATGCCGCGGATCGCGCGGATGCCCGCATCGAATGCGTGCTTGCGGCTGACCATCTCGGTCACCGTGTCGGCGAGCGCGATGAGCTCGGGCGCGGCGTCGCGGCCGGTGATGATCACGTTCAGCGATCGCGGGCGATTGCGCACGGCTTCGACGACCTCCGCGACCGGGATCCATCCCCAGCTGATCGGATAGGTGATCTCGTCGAGGATGATCAGCTCGTACTGAGCCGAGGCAATCTTCTGCTTGCTCACGGCCCAGGCTTCGCGCGCGACCGCCTCCGTCTGCTCCATGTTCTTCGAGTCCCACGTGAACCCGTCGCCGATCGCCCACCATTCGACGCCGAGGCTCGTCGCCGCCTTCTCCTCGCCCACCTTCCAGCGGCCCGACTTGATGAACTGGATCACGCAGACCTTCCAGCCGCGGGCCGCGGCGCGAAGCATCGTGCCGAAAGCGGCGGTGGACTTGCCCTTGCCGTCACCGGTGTTGACGATGACGACGGAAGGCGCCTTGCGCGGGGCGCGCTCCGGGGCCTTGGTCGGGACGTCGGGCCTCATCACGCCGGGTCCTTCGACTTGCGTGCGCGCACCGGCAGCACTGCCGGGGTGTCGGACCCGTCGCGAATCACGTGCACCTTGGCCCCGTAGTGATTTGAGATCACCGGCTCGGTCAGGACCTCATCCGGCCGCCCGGCCATGACCAGCCTGCCGTCGACGAGCAGGGCGAGGCGGTCCGCGTACTGGCCGGCCAGCGTCAGGTCGTGCATCGCGGCGATCACTGTGAGACCGCGCGATGCCCTGACCTCGTCGATGAGCTCGAGCACCTCCTGCTGGCGGGAGATGTCAAGCGAGCTCGTGGGCTCGTCGATCAGCAGCACGGGCGCCTCCTGCGCCAGGGCCCGCCCGATGGCGGCGCGCTGGCGCTCGCCACCGCTGAGCTGGTCGAGCGTCCGGCCGGCAAACGCGTCCAGGGAGAGCCGCTTCAGCACCTCGGCCACGACCTCGACGTCGCGCGGCCGCTCGCGACCAAGGTAGCCGAGGTGAGGGCTCCTTCCGAGCATCACGTACTGCGCAACCGTCATCCCGGCAGGCATGTGGGGCACCTGCAGCACGATCGCCACCCGGCGGGCCAGCTGCCGGCCTGCAAGGCGCGCGACATCCTCGCGTCCTATTTCAATGCGCCCCGCGTACGGAGTCAGGCGGGCGAGCGCGCGCAGGATGCTGCTCTTGCCCGCCCCGTTCGGGCCGACGAGCGTGAGCCACTCGCCCTCCGCCACTTCGAGGTCGAGCGCGTTCACCGCGCGCGTCGCGCCGTACGTCACCGACAGCCCGCTGATGCCGACGTCGCTCACAGCTCGGCCGCCCGCGTCGAGCGCATGACGACGATGAAGAACGGCGCCCCGATGAAAGCCGTGACGACGCCGATGGACAGCTCGGCCGGCGCGACCACGGTGCGCGCGGCGGTGTCCGCGAGCACCAGGAACGCCCCTCCGAAGAGCACCGACAGCGGGATGACGACGCGATAGCTGCGCCCGAAGAGAAGCCGCACGGTGTGCGGAACGATGATGCCCACGAACGCGATGGTGCCGGCGATGGCCACCGCCGCCGCGGTGCCGAGCGTCGCCGCGACCACCACCAGCAGCCTGACCCGTCGCGCGGAGATGCCGAGGCTCGTCACCTCTTCGTCGCCGACGCTGAGCGCGTCGAGCAGCCTTCGATGCAGGAGGATGACGCCGACGCTGATTCCGATGTAAGGCAGCACGAGAACCACGCCGTCCCATCCCGCGGTGACGAGGCGGCCGAGGATCCACGAGTAGACCTGGCGGATCGTGTCCGTCTGCGTCTGCTGCACGTAGGTCTGGACTGCGTTGAAGAACGTCGCGACCGCGACGCCGGCAAGGATGAGCGCGGTCGTGCTGCGCACGCCGGTGACGGTGCGTCCCAGCACGTACGCGGCGCCCACCGCGACGCCGGCGCCGACGAACGCGGCCAGCGGCACGACGTTCACCCCGATGAGCAGGGCGCCCGAGCCGAACGCGATCGCCAGCGTCGCCCCGAGGTTGGCGCCGGCCGCGGCACCTAGCAGGTAAGGGTCGGCGAGCGGATTCCTAAACACGCCCTGGTAGGCGGCGCCGGCGGTGGCCAGCATGGCCCCGACCAGAGCGCCGAGCCCGACCCTCGGAAACCGCAGCTGCCAGAGGATCGAGGCCTGTCCAGGGTCCCCGTTCGTGGAGCCTGTCAGCACCTGGAGCACGGTGCCGGCGCTGATGTGCGCCGGCCCGACGAGCACACCGAGCAGGGCCGCGCCCAGCAGCGCGGCGACGCCGATCGTCGCGGGCAGCCAGCGCAGTCGCGGCAGGCCCGCGACGCGCAACGGAGCGGCGATTACCTGCGCGGTCACGCCGCCTGCTGCTCCAGCTGGGCGACGTGAGCGCTGACGGTGATGAGGAAGTCGACGACGCGCGGGCCCCAGCGTGAGGCGATGTCGTCGTCGACGCCGATGACCTGTCCTGATTTCACCGCGGCGATGCCGCTCCATCCCGGCCGCGCGCCCACGCTGCTCACGTCCTGCCGGCAGCACTTCGTGTCGGCAAGCACGATCAGGTCAGGGTTCGAGGAGACGATGTACTCGGACGAGAGCTGCGGATAGTCCGCGGCGGCGCCGGTGGCGCCGTCGGCGATGTTGGTGAGGCCGAGCAGCTGGTAGACCTGGCCGATGAACGTCTTCGAGGTCGCCGAGTAGTACGTGTCGTCGAGCTCGTGATAGACCTTCAAAGGCCGCGATGGCTTCGCGACCAGCGAGGTCGCCTTCGCGATCTCCGCTCGCATCTTCTTCACCAGCGCCTGCGCTTCAGGCACATGCCCGGTCGCCGCACCGAGCTGGTCGATCTGCGCGTACGAATCCTCGAGGTTGTGCGCCGCCGGCTCGATCAGCGTGGCAATCGACAGCTGGCCGAGCGCGTGGACGATGCCGCCGGTGTCGTCGGCCGCGACCACGAGGTCGGGCTTGTAGGCGACTATCGCCTCGACGTTCGGCTGGAAGCCCGAAAGCTTCGTCATCGGCGCGTTGGCGGGGAAGTTCGACTGGTCGTCGACGGCCACGACCTGCGGGCCGGCGTCGATCGCGAACAGCATCTCGGTCGCGGTCGGCGACAGCGAAACGATGCGATGCGGTTCTTTCGTGACCGTGGTGGCGTTCGTCGCCGTGCTGGTCGTACCGCACGCGGCCAGGACTACAAGTGCGGCGGCCAGTTTCGCGCTGGCCGCGCTCAGATGCATTCGCATCCGGCGATCCTCCGGCGGCTGTCGGCCCACCTGGCGGGGGAAACCTCGCCGCAGGAGGCGTCCCCTTGTCCGGCGCAAGGTGGCATGACTTCCCACGGTCCGGTCTCCTGGCTTGTGGATCGACGCGTCCGGCCGCCTTCCCGATGCGCTCGGTGGCCGCTGGCCGGCTGCTCCCCACTCACAGTTGCGCGACAGCGCCGGATTGACACCGGCTTCCCGTCAACCTGTGGGCTCGTTATTCAGTTGTCCAGTCGATTATGACTCGGCCTGGGCAGCCTCCACCTGCGAGCCCTCGCGCTCCGAGACGCCGGCCTCATCGAAAGTCGCCATCTGGTTGAGGATGGCGACCGCCGCGTCGAGCAGCGGCAGGGCGAGCACCGCGCCCGTGCCCTCTCCCAGGCGCAGGCGCAGGTCGAGCAGCGGCTCGAGATTCAGCTCCTTCAGGGCCGCCGCGTGGCCGAGCTCCTGCGACCGGTGCGAGGCGATGAGGTAGCCCGTGACTCCGGGCGCGAGGCGAGCCGCCGTCAGCGCGGCGGCGCCCGAGATGAAGCCGTCGATCACGACCGGCAACCGCCTGGAGGCGCCTTCGAGGATCACCCCCGTCAGGCCGGCGATCTCGAGGCCGCCCACCGCCGCGAGCGCGTGCAGCGGCCCTCTGGCGATCGCCTCCGCGTTCACGGCGAGCGCGTCGCGCACCGCCTGTCGTTTGCGCTCGAGGCCCGCGTCATCGACCCCCGTTCCGCGACCGACAACGTCCTGCGGAGGCAAACCCGTCAGCCCGCAGATGAGCGCGGCGGAGGCTGTGGTGTTGCCGATGCCCATGTCGCCGGTGAGGACCACGTCCAGGCCGCGCGACGCCTCTTCCTGGACGAGCCCGCGTCCCGCTTCGATGGCCTGGCGCGCCTCCTCCAGCGTCATGGCCGGGCCCTTCGTGATCGAGGCAGTGCCGCGCCGGACCTTCAGTGCGTGCAGCTCGGGATGGTCGGGCAGGTCGGCGTCGACGCCGAGGTCGGCGACCACCACTCGCACGCCGGCGCCGCGCGCCAGCACGTTGATCGCGGCGCCTCCGCGCAGGAAGTTCAGCACCATCTGCGGCGTGACCTCGGCGGGATAGGCGCTCACGCCCTCCCTCGCGACCCCGTGATCGGCCGCGAGCGTGAACACGACGCGGTGGCGCAGCGGCGGATCGAGGCGGCCCGTCATCCCCGCGAGCGAGATCGAAAGGTCCTCCAGGCGGCCCAGGCTGCCGGCCGGTTTGGTGAGCCGGTCCTGGCGGGCACGCGCCCGCTGCGCGGCCGCGCCGTCCAGCGGCGGTATCGAGAACGCGAGCTCGGTCATGACTACGAAAGCGTAGTCAGGAGACGGCCGTGACCGCGGCCGGGGTCAGGCCCTGCGCCCACCCGTGGCTGCGGAACAGGGAGCGCAGGTCCGTGGAGACCACCGCGTACCCGGCCATGATCGCGAGGAACGCGATCCCGCAGATGAACATCAGCGGGCGAGGCTCGGTGATGTCGGCCAGGCCACCCATGCCCCAGCCGAACACGGCCATCGGCGCCAGCGTGATCATCTGATAGACGCTCGTGGCGCGGCCGCGGAAACTGTCCTCGACCGAGCTCTGGATGAGCGCCAGCGCCAGGGTCATGAAGACCGCCTGCGTGCTGCCGACGAAAAAACCGAACACGACGACCGCCGGCACCGACGGCGCCACGGCCATCACCGAAAGGCTCAGGCCGCTCCCGACCAGCGAAATGGCGAAGAACGCCGGACGGTACAGAGGCGCCGAAAGCCATGCCAGGCCGACGCTGCCGATGACGGCGCCAAGCCCGATGGACGCGAGCAGCGCGCCGTAGGCGGAATCCGGCGCCTGGAGATCCATGGTGACGAACATCGGCAGCATGCCCTGGTAGCCCATGGTCAGCGCGCAGTGCAGCGCAACCGCGAGGATGGCGGTCCACACCAGGGGCCGCGCGCGCAGGTATCTCATCGACTCGCGGAGGCCCGCCTTCGGCGCATCGCCCGCCCACTGCACGCGGACCTCGCCCACCGGGATGGAGAGAAGGGCCGACGCCGCGTAGAGCGCGGCGCACAGCATCCAGGCCGGCGCGGGTCCTCCGCTGACGAACAGCGGCGTGGCCAGCAGCGGGCCGAGGAACTGCGAGCCCTGCGTCCCGACCTGGAACAGGGAGATCGCCGGGACGAGCGCCTCGCGCGGCACAACGCTCGGTACGAGGGTGCTCCGAATCGTCAGCTGGAAGACGAACGCGATGCCGTAGACCAGGCTCAGGACGAGCATCCACGGAAGCGATAGCAGACCAAGCCACGTCAGCGCTCCGAACAGCGCGCAAACCGCCGCCCCGAGCAGAGAGGACAGGACGTTGAGGAGCCGGCGGTCCAGGCGGTCGGCGAGCACCCCCGACACGGGCGCAAGAAAGATCGTCGGGCCCTGCGTCAGGAACAGGCCGAATCCGACCCAGAAGGACGAGTGCGTGACCAGCAGCAGCTGCGCGCTGAGGACCAGGACCAGCCCCCAGCGGCCGCTCGACGACGCGGCGTTGCTGAACCAGAGCCACGTGTAACGCCCGCTTCGAAAAGGCGTCAGCACGGCGCTGGACTAGAGGCCGGCGGGACGCTGCACCTCGTCCACCGTGCCCGCGATCACGGCCACGCGCTGGATGGCGTTGTTCTGGACGCCCTCGAGATTCCAGTTCGGCCCGTCCGGCTGGACGTTGCCCGCGGCGTCGGCGGCGCGGACGCACAGCTCGTGGCTGCCGGGCGTCGCGGTCCACTCGCATTTCCATCCGCGCCAGGCGAAAGGAGACGCTGCCGGACCCAGCTCGGTCGGGACCCAGGTGCGGCCGCCGTCGGCGCTGAACTCGACGCGCGTCACGTCACCGCGCCCGGACCACGCGCGACCCTCGATGGTGTGCCGGCCCGTGGAGACGAATCGGGTGCGGGACATGAAGTCGGGGAAACCCGGCGGCACCATCAGCGCCCGGGGCAGCATCCTCGTGACGGCGTCGCCCGCGCCTTCGTCATTCAACCGATAGTGGTACGCGCGTGCCTGCTGGTAACCCTCGAAAGGCCGGTCCGTGACCGTGATCGAGCGCAGCCACTTCACGTGGGCCATGCCGTACCAACCCGGCACGATCAGGCGCACCGGAAACCCGTGCTGCGGCGGCAGCGGCTGCCCGTTGATCGCGTAGACGAGCATGATCTCCGGGCGCCGGGCCTCGGCCACGGAGAGGCTGCGCTCGTACAGCTGCTCGATGCCTCCCTGCACGCCGCGGTCGAGACCCGTGAACACCACGTCCACCGCGCCGTCGCGCAGGCCGGCGTCGGCGAGGATCGGACCCAGCGCCGTGCCGGTCCACTCGGCGTTGCCGACCGCCTCCCCGAGCCACGGCTGGCTCATCGGCCGCGGGGACAACCGGGCACGGCCGTTGCCGGCGCACTCGAGCGTGACCGCGACGGTCGTGGCGGGCCGGGATTTGATTTCTTCGAGGTTCAGGCGGAGCGGCCGCCGGACGTGGCCGCCGATCTCGAGCTCCCAGTTCGACGCGTCGACGAACGGGATGTCGAAGTGGATCAACAGGTAGTGGAGGCCCAGCGGCGTGACGGGGTAGCGCAGCGCCTCGAGCGGCATCGAGTGGTTGCGCACCGCGAGCTGAAGCTCTTCGGGCGTGATGTCGGGCGCCGAGATCAGGGTGCCCGCGGGTCTCGAATCAAGCGTCTTCGCCATACCACCGACCTCCGTCGCGATTAGACCATATGCCGTCGTGCGGCATCATTGGCGCGAGCAGACGGGCTTACGAAGAGAGGTTCGCCGCAATGATCGTTCGCGACCTGGCGCAGCTGTCCGGGACGGAGCGTGACGTTCGAGGCGAGGGCTGGCGCAGCCGCCGTTTCCTGCGGCGCGACGACGGCGTCAATTTCTCGCTGCACCTTACCGAGCTCGCCGCGGGCACCGAGCTCGAGCTCGAGTACACGAACCATTACGAGGCCAACTACTGCATCGCCGGCGAGGGCGAGGTCACCGAGGTGGCAAGTGGCATGACTCATCAGCTCGGCCCGGGAACCATGTACACGCTGGACCAGCACGATCGTCACATCCTGCGTACGAAAACTCCGATGACTCTGCTCTGCGTTTTCTGGCCGGCGCTGGTCGGCACCGAGCACCACGACGAGCGCGGAGGTTATCCGCTGCTCGCAGAGGAGGTCTGATCATGAGCCCACAACCCGCGTACGTTTCGGGCGTCGGCAGCCCGCTGGCCGCGGACCCCGCGCTTTATGGGCCGATCGGCTCCAGGACCGAGGGTCGCCAGCTGATCCACTCCGTGCTCATCCCCGTGCGCAGCGGTCGCGCGTGGACCGCGCCGGCCGGGAGCGTCGTCAGGTTCTCGATCGTCGAAGGCCCGCAGGTGCTCGACCTCAACCTCTGGAACCGTCACGACCCACGCGAAAGGTTCTGGGCCGCGCGCACGCGACAGTTCTACGGCGCCCACGTGACGGCGGGCCACCGGCTCTGGTCGAACCTTCCGTTCCTGCGGCCGCTCGTGACCATCGTCGCCGACTCGATGAAGTACGGGCGCGACGCGGACGGCGCCGGCTGCCACGACCTGCTCGGCACGCGGTGTGACCCGTACGTCAACCAGCTTCTCTCCGGCACCGCCTATGACTTCCACTGCCATTCCAACCTGACGCGCGCCGTGCTCCCGTACGGCCTGACCGAGTTCGACGTGCACGACGTGATCAACATCTTCCAGGTCACCGGCCTGATGCCGGATGACGAGCGCTACTTCATGAAAGCGTCGCCGGCGGTGCGCGGTGACTTCTTCGAGCTCTTCTGCGAGATCGACCTCCTCATGGCGGCGTCGACGTGCCCGGGCGGCGACCTGTCCGTGCCCATCTGGGGACCGGAAGCCGGCCGCGAGCCGGTGTGCAACCCCATCCAGGTCGAGGTGTTTCGCGTCGATCCAAAGCTCCTCACCGGATGGCGCCCGCCGCAGCCGAGCGCCTACCAGGGCATGCACGGCTCGCGCCACGGGCTGAACGCCCCCGAGGGCGTGCCGCCGCCCCTGACCGAGGCGATCCGAAGCTAGCGCACCCTCTGCACCAGGTTCATGAACTCGGCGCGCAGCTGCGCGTCACTGAGGTAGACACCAAGCAGGGACGACGTCACGGTTTCACTCGCGTGCTTCTCGACGCCGCGCATCTCGACGCACAGGTGACGCGCCTCCATCACGACGGCCACGCCCTTCGCGTCGACCACGCCCTCCACCGCCTCCGCGATCTCGCGTGTCATGCGTTCCTGCAGCTGCAGGCGATGGGCGAACGCGTCGACGATCCGCGGCAGCTTGCTCAGGCCGATGACGCGGCCGGACGGAACGTAGCCGACGTGGCACCGGCCGAACATCGGCAGCATGTGGTGCTCGCAGAGGCTGTAGAACGGAATGTCGCGCACGGTCACAGGGTCATCGGCGGCCCGCTCGTACAGAGCACCGCGCACCAGCGTCTGGATGTCGACGTCGTACCCGCCCGTCAGGTCGAGCAGCGCGCGCGCGACTCGGCGAGGCGTCGCCTCCAGGCCTTCGCGTTCGACGTCCTCTCCGACCGCCGCGAGGATCTTGCGCGCCGCGTCCTCCAGCTCCTGGAAGCGCGGCCGCGGGGATGGCTGGGGAAGGCTCATTCGGCGCTCGCCTCCGCGGCGTTGTTCTCCGATTCCACCACGCGCACCTTCAACAGCCGCGCGGGCTTCAGGTGCGGCTCCAGCTGCTTGAACGCCGCGATGGCGATGTTCTCCGCCGTGGGCACGACGCCACGGAGGAAATCGACGTCGCGGTTCAGGTGTCGATGGTCGACCGCGTCGATGAAATGCCGGCGCAGCGCCGCGTCGACCTGCTTGAGGTTGATCACCATGCCGGTCTCCGGGTCGACGGGACCTCCGACCGTGACCTCGACCACGTAGTTGTGGCCGTGATCGGTCGCGCACGCGCCGAAGACTTCGCGATTGCGCTCCTCACTCCACTCGGGCCGGCAGAGGATGTGCGCCGCCGCGAACGTGGCACGCCGCTGAATCCGGACCTGTTCAGTCAAACCTCACCCTCCCTATAAGGAACGCTTACTGCCCGGGGTAACTTCCCTCAGGGATCGAGCCGGAGGTTGGCGCCCGAGAGTGGCGCCGACTCGGGCGAGGCCAGCCAGGCGATCACACCCGCCACCTGCTCGGGCTGCAGCTTCGGTCCGCCGACCCCGGCGACCTTCAGCATCGCTGTGTCCACGGCGCCCGGGCTCACGGCGTTGACGCGGATGCCGTCGGGCCTGCCCTCCACCGCAAGCACCTCGGTCAGGCCGGCGAGGGCGGATTTCGCGGCCACGTAGGCCGCCATCCCGGGGAACTTCTCCGCGCCCGCCACCCCGGACAGGCTGGACACGAGCACGATCGATCCACCTCGCGCGCTCATCAGCCGGAACGACTCACGCGCGCAGAGAAAGGCCCCGCGCAGGTCGGCGCCAAGCTGCTCGTCCCAATCGGCGGCCGTCAGCTCGGCGAACGGTTTCTTGATCAGGACCGCGGCGCAGTGGATCATCGCGTCCAGCCCGTCGAGGCGCGCAAAGGCCTTCTTCACCTGCTGCTCGTCGGAAACGTCACATCCTTCGCGCCGGCTGAGCGACGTCACCTCCCAGCCGCGCCGGCGCAGCAGCGAAACCACCGCCGACCCGATGCCGCCCGAACCGCCCGTGACGACGGCGCACGGCGCGGTCAAGGCGCGACCTCGGCGAGGGCTCGTTCGTAGCCGTCGAGCGCGCCTTCCAGCCCGAGCCTCCGGCGCGCGCTCGCGCGCACCTCGCCGCGGCCGAGCGTGAGGCACCGCTCGATGGCATCCGCCAGCTCGCGTGTGTCGTCCGGAGCGGCGAGGTAACCGCTCACTCCCTCTTCGATCACCTCCGGCATCGCACCGCGGCGATAGGCGGCAACCGGGCACCCGGCCATCTGCGCCTCGGCGGCGACCAGGCCGAAGGGCTCCTCCCACCGCACGGCGCAGATCGTGACCGCGCTGCGCGCCATCACCTGGCGCAGGTCCGCGCGCGTGAGCAGGCCGAGCACCTCGACGCCGCGCAGGTCCACCTCATAGCCGGGATCGTAGTGCGCGCCCGCCAGGCGGACCGGGAGCCCGGTCGCCCTCGCCGCCGCGATGGCGTCCTCGATTCCCTTCTCCGGCGAGATGCGGCCCGCGACGAGCGCCATCCGCTCCGGCGCGTCTACGTGAATTTCTGCGTTGTCCTCCACGCCGTTGCGCAGGACCTGACCGACTTCGACGCCCGCCTCCCGCCAGGCGGCCAGGCAGCTGTTGGAGACCGTGGCCAGGCTCCGCGCCTCGGTCGCGCCCGCGGCGGCGACCACCGCGGGCACGAGCGGAGGCATGTGCAGCGTGTGCAGGATGGGCAGCCCGTGCGACCCGTCGAACGCGGGCGCGTCGAAAGCGTGCTGGCTGATGACGTCAGGCGCGCGCGCGGCGATGGCGTCGAGCATCAGCCGTATCGCCCTGGCGACGCCTGGCGACGGCGGCGGCACGGCGCCCAGCGGCATGACCAGCGCGCGCTCGGCGTCCTGCGGCAAGGGCACGGTGACCAGGCGTGCGCCCGGTACTTCGGAACCCTCCGCGCAATACAGCTCGACGTCATGTCCCCTGCGCGCCAGCCCTGTGGCCAGGTCGCACACCATCGCCTGGGCGCCGCCTGGTTGCGCGGGGCGCAAGGGCGTCACCGGCGAGGCCATCACCGCGATCTTCAAGGCACGATCTAGTCTGAGCGACAGTGGATTACGCAGCGGCGATCGCAGCCGCGCCGCCGGGATGGAAACACTTCTCGAGGCGCGACATCGACCGCCTGCCCCAGGCCGTCAAGGAGCACGCGCTTCCCGCCATTCCGATCGACGACGTGCGCCTCATGCGCGACGGCGACGCGCGCGCCGAGGAGCGCGTGCTGCGAGCGATGTTCTGGACTCTCCTGTACCAGCTCGAGCCTCAGCTGTGGGACCGGCTCGCGGCCGCGGAACCCATCGCGGATCCGCTGCTCGCGGCCCTTCCTCGCGCGGCACACGCGCTTGACGTGGGTGCGGGATCCGGCCGGCTCACCGCTCACCTGGTCCGGAGCTGCGAGCGCGTGATCGCGCTGGAACCGTCGCTTGGATTGATCGAGCTGCTGCGCGCGCGAGTGCCGGAGGCGCAGGCGATCGCGGCGTGGGCGGAGGCGATCCCGCTGCCCGACGGCTGGTCGCAGCTGACTGCCGCTTGCGGTGCGTTCGGGCCCGAGCCCGCGGTGCTGCGCGAGCTGGAGCGCGTGACGTGGGCGCGGGGCGTGGTCGCGCTCATCAACCCCGAGCAGCCGGAATGGTTCGAGTCCCACGGGTGGCGCCGGAGCACGTTCGAGCCGGCCCGCGTTCTCGCGCACGATCCGAGCCTCGACGAGTTCTTCGGCCCGCCAGATCCTCCGCGCGAGCTGGTCGTGAAACAGGTCGGCGGCTGACTAGACCCGGCGCCCCTGTCCGGCCTTCCCCGCGCCCACCAGGGCCACCGTGTTGCCTGGTGGCGCCTCGCCCTCGCCCATCTCGTAGTGCGCAAGCGGGAGATCCTCGAACCTGATCACGCGTCCGAGGCACGGGTCGATCTTCCTGGCGCGCACGAGGTCGTTGAACGCGGCCGCCTGCTGGTCGTTCGACCCGTGGGAGCCCTGGAAGCGCTTCTGCCGCGTCCACAGGTACCTGACGTCGACCATCGCCGAGTAGCCACTGGTCCCCGCGCAGATGACGACCATGCCTCCTTCCTCGCAGACGAACATGCTCGTCGGCACCGTCGCCTCTCCGGGATGCTCGAAGACGATCGCCGGGTTGCGGCGCTCGCCCAGGACGTCCCACAGCGCTTTGCCGAATCGCCGCGCCTCGGCGAGCCACTCCTTCTGGCCCGCCGCGTCGTCCCAGTGCGGCGGCACGCCCCAGTGCTTGTAATCGCGCCGGTTGATCCATCCCGCGGCGCCGAGCTTCACGCAGTACTCGCCTCGCTCCGGGCTGGAGACCACGGCCACCGGGATGCCGCCTCCGGCGCGGACGAGCTGGATCGCCTGGCCGCCGAGCCCGCCCGAGCCGCCCCAGACCAGGACCACATCGTTGGGGCGCAGGGTGTTGCCGGCCCAGCCGTGCAGCATCCGGTAGGCGGTCGTCCCGACCAGTGTCGGCGCCGCGGCCTCCTCCCACGTGAGGTGCTCGGCCTTGGGCAGGACCTGGTGCTCCTGGGCCAGGCAGAACTGCGCAAACGAACCGAAGTTGATCTCGGCGTCGTAGCCCCAGATGCGCGCCGACCCGGAGATCATCGGGTCCTTGCCCGCCTTCACCCACGGATCGCCGGCGTCCCAGTAGCCGGGGTGCACGATCACGTGGTCGCCCACCTTCACGCTGGAGACGCCGTCGCCGACCTCGTAGACGATGCCGGACGCGTCGGACCCGCCAACGTGGAAGTCCTCCTTCCCGCCGGCCCTCTGGCGCTGGGCGATCACGTCCACCGGCTGCCCGCGCGCCGCCCACACGTTGTTGAAGTTGACGCCCGCGGCCATGACCGCGATCAGGACCTGGCCAGGCCCGGGGCTGGGCGTCTCGATCTCCTCGACCTGGAACGCCTGGCGAGGATCGCCGAAGCGGGACTGGCGCACGACCTGCGCGAGCATGCGCTGCGGCACCTCACCCACAGGCGGAAGCTCGCCGATCGGCACGCTCGCGGTGATTCGCACCTGGCTCAAGTTCTCTCTCCTGTGGGACGCCGCGTTCGACAGCAGCAGGTCCGCGCGCCACGGCGCGCCGGTGATGCTCAGAGAGCTATCGAAATTATGCGGCGGGCTACTTCTGCTCCTCCTCCTTCTCTTCGGCCTCCTTGCCGTGCTGGACGATGTCGCCCGGCTGGAAGAGCACGTTCTGCAGCGCCACGCGCCACTTGGGCGTGCGCCGGGAAAGGAACTCCAGGTCCATCGCGAAGTGCTTGAACTCCTCCTCCTGCGCGCTCGCCATCACCGCCCTGGCCTCGGCGTCCTTCTCCACGGCCAGGCGCTGCTGGTACCAGTTGATAGCTTCCGCTTCCTCTGTGAGGGAAACGATGATGCGCGCGAACGTGCGCGTCTCCTGCGGCAGCTCGCTCGCCGGTTCGTGATACTGCTCGAAACCCATCCGTCGCCTCCTCGAGATTTCTCATCAAACAAGTAACGCCCTCACCGGGTGAGCCTCTCCACGCACAGCTCGTGGCTGCCGTCCTGGCGCGGCCTCTCGTAGTAGGCAAGCCGCTCGCCCGATGGGCTCGCGACGATGTCGATGTAGCGGACGGCTGCGACGGGCTCGTCATCGTGGGCGGACAGCGCGTCGCCCGCGGGCAACGCGAGGCCGGTCCTCTCTGAGAAGTTCTCCTCCTTGGTGGCGCGGCCGTCGTAATAAGCAGTGCCGTCGGAGAGGACCGCCGTCACCCGCGCTCCGCGCGCGTCCCACGTGCCAGGCCGCCCGGCCAGCACGACCCCGCGCCACGTCCAGTCGAGCCCGTCGTCGCTGGTGGCGAGAGCCGTGGTCATGCGGTCCTCCTCGCCATGTACGTCCAGCGGGTGGCAGCAGATCCAGGCGCGCCACCTTCCGTCGACGCGGCGCACGACCGGATCTTTCACGCCGACCGTGTGGCTGCCGGGAAAGACCGTCCGCGACGCCGCCGCCGCCAGCCCCTCCGGGTCCCGCGACTCGAGGACGTCGATGCGCCAGTGCTTGGTTCCCGGCGTGGCGCAGGAGATGTACAGGCGCCAGCCGCCCCCTGTGTGCACCAGGGCGGGCCGCTCCAAGGATTCCGCGCCGAAACTCTCCTTGTCGAGGGTGGCGATGGTCGTCAGCCGCTCGCCGTCGTCGGACCGCGCGATCACGATGCCCGCACCACGCTGGTCGGGCGTGCGCAAGCGGTACGCGATGACCAGCTCGCCATCGGGCGCGAACGCCGCGCTCGACGCGCCGGCCCAGAAACCCGGCCCGGCGCCAGGCGCCGCCACGGCGACGGCCACCCGGCCCGGGCCGAGAATCCCCACCGGAATCAGGTCAGACGGGCTTCGCCATGGCCAGGACCTCTCGGCGCGTCACCTCCATGCGGTGCGCCTCGCGTCCGTGCCGCTGAACCATCGGAATCAATGTGGCCTCGGTGCCGCGGGCTTCGAAGCCGCAGTCGCACCTCACCAGGTACTCGATCTCCGAACCACTGGTCTTGCGTGGCATGGTGCCTCCTTACCGTGATCACCAATGGTTCCATCCCGAGTCGACCCAGACCGTGACCTCGGGCTGGCCCTCGAACATTTTCCCGAAGAACTCCTGGATCTGGGGGCTGCCCGCAAAAGCCTGAGCCTGCTCGGCCGATTGCCAGGTGTCGATGCCCAGGAAGTCCCTGGGGTCCATGGGGTTGAGGTAGACGACGTGGGTCAGGTCGCCGGCCTCGCGAGCCATCTCCTTGGTCGCTCCCGTCACCTCGTCATGAATCTTCTGGATCGACTTCTGGTCGCCCTTCAGCTTTGCCCTGACCGTGATCGTGACCGCCATGATTCGTGCCTCCTGAGGGTGATGGAGGTCGACGCTAGCGGCCTCGGTTTGGCGAAACTTTGGAGGGATGGTGAAGGTCTACCTGACCGGCGAGATCTGCATGACCATGGGCGGCCGGCTGGTGCGGGCGGACCGGCTGCCGAGGCGGCAGGGCAGGCTCGTCTTCGCCTACCTGGTCACCGAGCGCGACCGCACGGTGTCGCGGGACGAGCTGGCGGAAAGCCTGTGGCCCGATCACCTGCCGGCGGCGGCGGACCTGGCCGTCAGCGCCATCGTCAGCAAGCTGCGCGGCCTGTTCTCCGAGCTGGGCGCCGGCCGGCAGACGATCGAGGCGTCGCCGGGCGGCTACAAGCTCAACCTGCCCGCCGAGTCGTGGGTCGACATCGAGGAGGCGCTGGCCTCGGTGCACCTCGCCGAGGCTGCGATTCAAGCCTCGAGCCCCGCGACCGCGTATGGTCCCGCGGTCGTCGCGTGCGCGATCCTGCGCCGGCCGTTCATGACCGGTGAGGAAGGCGCGTGGGTCGATGCCCGCCGGGAGACGCTGCACCGCGCGCACGTGCGCGCTCTCGACTGCCTCGCCCAGATCCACACCGCCACGGGCGAGCACTCCCTGGCGGTGCGGGCGGCGCTCGAGGCGATCGAGCTGGAGCCATTCCGAGAGATCGGCTATCAGCGGCTGATGCTCGCCCATGCCGCGAGCGGGAATCGGGCCGAAGCCCTCCGCGTCTATTCGCGGCTCGAGGCCGTGCTGAAGACCGAGCTCAAGACGACGCCGTCGCGGGAAATGCGGAAACTGGCCGAGTCGGTGGTTGGGAAGTAGAGAGGATGACCTTCACCACGCGCCCGCTGCTGCAGGGCACGTTCGGCATGGTGAGCTCGACGCACTGGCTCGCGAGCCAGTGCGGGATGTCGGTGCTGGAACGGGGCGGCAACGCATTCGACGCGGCCGTCGCGGCAGGGTTCGTGCTGCAGGTCGTCGAGCCGCACCTCAACGGTCTCGGCGGTGAGGTGCCGATCATCGCGTACGACGCGGCGTCGAAAAAGGTCGAGGTGATCTGCGGCCAGGGCCCCGCGCCTCACGACGCGAGCATCGACCGCATCCGCGCGCTGGGCCTGGACGAGATTCCCGGGTCTGGTCCGCTCGCCGCGTGCGTGCCGGGTGCCTTCGGCGGCTGGATGACGCTGCTGCGCGACCACGGCACGTGGCGCGTGCGCGACGTGCTCGAGGCCGCGATCGGCTACGCGGACGCCGGGTTCCCGATGCTCGAGCGCGCGTCGCAGATGATCGCGACCGTCGAGCCGCTCTTCCGCGAGCACTGGCCCTCTTCCGCCGCCGTCTACCTCGCCGGCGGCGTGCCGCGTCCCGGCGCCCTCTTCAAGAACGGCGATCTCGCCGCCACCTATCGCCGCCTGGTCGACGAGGCAAGCGGCGCCGCGCGCGAGGCCGAGATCGACGGCGCGCTGCGCGCGTACTACTCCGGCTTCGTCGCCGAGGCTGTGGAGCAGCACTGCCAGAGGCCGGCGATGGACAGCTCGGGCGAGGCGCATGCGGGCTTGCTGCGCGGCGCCGACCTCGAACGGTTCGAGCCCGCGCGCGAAGCGGCGCTGACGGCGGAGTTCGGCGAGTGGGCGGTCGCCAAGTGCGGACCCTGGTCGCAGGGCCCGGTGTTCCTGCAGCAGCTGCGGCTGCTCGAGGGATTCCACCTCGATCGCGTGTCCTTTCTCTCTTCCGAGCACGTTCACCTCGTCACCGAGTGCGCCAAGCTCGCGTTCGCGGATCGCGAAGCGTGGTACGGCGACCCTGATTTCGTGACGGTTCCAATCGACGAGCTTCTCTCGCGTGACTATGCGCAGGCGCGGCGAGGCTTGATCGCCGATAGCGCCTCCCTCGAGCTGCGCCCGGGGAGCCCCGGAGGCGCGACACCGCGACTCCCTCGGCGCGGCGCGGCGGCGGTGAGCGAAAGCCACTGGACGGGCAGCGGCGCGCAGGCTGCCGGCGACATCCGCCGTGACACCGTGCACGTGAGCGTGGCGGACCGGCACGGCAACCTCGTCGCGTGCACGCCGAGCGGCGGCTGGCTCCAGAGCTCACCGGTCATTACCGGCCTCGGCTTCTGCCTCGGCACGCGCGCGCAGATGTTCAACCTCGACCCGGAGCACCCCAATCGCGTCGAACCGGGCAAGCGGCCGCGCACCACCCTGAGCCCGTCGCTCGCCATGCGCGACGGCGAGCCGTGCCTCGCGTTCGGCACTCCCGGCGGGGACCAGCAGGACCAGTGGACTCTCGAATTCTTCGTGGCCCACGCGGTGTTTGGGCTCGACCTCCAGGCCGCGATGGACGCGCCGATGTTTCACACCACTCATTTCCCGAGCTCGTTCGTCCCGCACGACGCGCATCCAGGCGAGGTGCACATCGAGCGACTCGACGACGACGGCGTGTTGCGTGACCTGACGCGGCGCGGCCATCGGTTGCGCGTCGGGGACCGATGGTCGCTGGGTCGCATGTGCGCGGTCGCGCGAGACCCGAGCACGGGCCTGCTTTCCGCTGCCGCGAACCCGCGCGGCGCTCAGGCGTACGCTGCCGGTCGTTGATGGCCGACGACCCCAGGATCTATGGCAACACACCGACGTTCTTTCGCCGGCCGCTGAGACGACCCGGCGAAGACCTTCGTGGCGCCGACGTGGCGTTCCTCGGCGTCCCCTGGCGCGCACCCAACCCGGAAGGCCGCTCGTCGCTCAACTACGAGGGCAGCCTGCTGACACCGACCTACTTCCGCACCAACTCGTCGAGCTTCGGTGGATTCTTGCCAGAGCTGGAACTGGACGTTTTCGAGCATTTCGAGATGGTCGACCTCGGGGATGTGGACATCGCGGCGGACATGGCGGCGTCGTTGCAGAACGTGGAGGCTCGCGTGACGGAGGCCGTCGGAGCCGGCTGCATGATGATCACGATCGGGGGCAACTCGGGCGTCAGCACCTACCCGGTTCTGAAGGCCATCGCGGCTGGTGCCGGCGGACCGACGGCGGTGCTCAACCTCGACGCCCACCATGACAACGAGCGCGGCGAGTGGCAGGACGACGATCCTCGCAATCCGCGATGGGCCGTGACGTGGGCGCGCCGCATTCTCGGCATTCCTGGCGTCGATCCCGCTCGCTACTTTCACTTCGGGCTGCGCGGAGCGCTCAACGACAAAGAGACTTTTCTTCGGTTCACTGAGCGCGGAGCGCGCCGCGAGAACATCCTCACCTACCGCGACCTGAAGGCCGCGCGCCGCTCCGGCTTCGACGCGTGGGCCGCGGAGCTGGCCGGCAGGATCACGGACGGCGCCGCGAAGGTGTGGATCTGCATCGACCCCGACGTGCTCAACCTGGGGTCGAATCCCGACTTCGGCGACGAGCCGATGGGCCCGACCAACGAAGAGGTGATCGAGCTGATGTACCAGGTCGGCCGCCAGGCGGGTCGAGACCGTTTCGGTGGGATCAGCTTCGGCGCGGTGCCCTACACGGCGACCTCACTCCACTACGCGTGTTTCTACTTCGTGCTGTACGCGCTGGCCGGCGTGGCGAGCCATCGCAAGACGTGATCGCTCGATTGATCTGAGGGTGACACCTATCGGTCGCTAAGAGACTTCAATTGGACGCGGGCGCGCGGCGCGCATAGCGTCAGGTGCATCGAGTAGGACCCGGTGACCCGCCCCTCCCAGACCCCACCAGCGAGGCCGACGGTGCTTGTCGTCGACGATTCGAGCGCCAACCGCGAGCTGCTGGAGGCCTGCCTCGCCGAGCTCGAGTGCGGGATCGTGCCGGCCGCCGACGGCGGCGCAGCGCTGGAACGGATGGAGCAGCGCGCGCCCGACGTCGTGCTGGTGGACCTGCAGATGCCGGGCATCGACGGCTACGAGCTGTGCCGGCGGATCAGAGCGAACCCGAGGTGGCGGCTGATACCTGTCGTGGTGATAACCGGGTTCACGAGCAGGAGTGAGCGCATCCGGGCTCTCGAGTCCGGCGCCGACGATTTCATGTCCAAGCCCATCGACCGATTGGAGCTGACGGCGAGGGTTCGCTCGATGCTGAACCTGAGGGCCGCGTACCGCTCGCTCGAGGACGCTGACCAGGTGATCTTCGCGCTCGCCGCGGCGGTCGAGGCCAAGGACCCCTTCATGGTGAGGCACACCCATCGCGTCGGTGCGGCCGCCCGCCATCTCGGCATTTGCCTGGAGCTCGAGCCGCATGACCTGGACGCGCTGTATCTCGGCGGCATCATCCACGACATCGGCAAGATCGGCGTCGCGGACGCCGTCCTGCTCAAACCCGGACCGCTGGAACCGTTCGAGATGGCTCGCGTTCAGCTGCATCCCTTGATCGGCGAGACGATCATCAGCCCGCTGCGCTCCGCGGCCGCCCTGCTGCCGATCGTGCGCCACCACCACGAACGCATCGATGGGGGCGGCTATCCCGATGGGCTGGCCGGCCCGGACATCCCCGAGCTCGCGCGGATCGTGGCGGTGTGCGATGCGTACGACGCGCTCGTCAACAACCGGCCGTATCGCGGCGGCCACTCGATTGGCGAAGCGGTTTCGATACTGGAGTCAGGCGCCGGCACGATATGGGACGCCGAGTTCGTGGAGCTCCTCGTCGGTGAGATTCCCTCGATCCAGCTGCTCGATGCCCGCTGCGGCACCTGCTAGCGCTCGGGCGTCACTACGTGCCGCGCATAATCCCAAATGACTTGGAGCTGCGTCAGCTGCGGGCTTTCCTGACGGTCGCCACGGTCGGCCATTTTGGTCAGGCTGCCGAGCAGCTGAACCTGACGCAACCCGCGCTGACGCAGCGCGTGCAGTCGCTCGAGCGCGAGCTGGGCGTGCGCCTCTTCGAGCGGAGCGCGCGCGAGGTGCGCCTGACCACCGCCGGTGAGCTGCTGCTGCCGTACGCGCAAAGGCTGGTGCAGCTGGACGAAGAGGCGCGGGGAGAGCTGAAGGACTACCGCAAGGGGACGACGGGGCAGGTGCGCATCGCCTATCACTCGGCGGGCGACAGCGCGCTTGCGGGATCGATCATCGCCGAGTACCGCCGGCGTTTTCCAGGGGTCAACGTGGAAACGACCGCCGGATCGTCAGGCGCAAACCTCCAGCGTCTTCGCGACCACACGACCGATGCGGCCCTCGCTCTGATGCCGGCGGCGCGTCCACCCGGGATCGCCACGCGCACCATCCGCCACGAAGAGATCATCCTGGCGTTGCGAGCGACTCATCACCTGGCACGGTTGGAGATCGTGCCGGTCGCCGTGCTGCGCGACGAGGGCCTCGGCATGCCGCCCGCCGCGGTCAACCCGGACCTTCTGGTCGCGCTCACCTCATGGTTCGAAAGCCGGACGGGCGCGCGGCTGAACGTCGTCTCCGAGGATCCCAGCGACCTGGCCATCGAGACGAGCGCCAGGTCGGGTCAGGCCGCGGTCGTGGTGGTGCGCCGCTACACGGACACGGCTCCGTCCGACGGGCTCACTTTCCGCTCGATGTCGCCCGCTCCGTTCGTCGACCTGGTGGTCGCGTACCGAGAAGGCGACCCGTCGCCCACACTGGCGAACCTGCTTCGCGTCGTCGACGACCACGCTGAGCTCGAGGACCTTCCCCAGGACGCCGAGCTGATCTGAAGTCAGAGCAGGCGCCTGACAAACCGCAGCCCGATCAGAAACCAGATCACCAGGCTGATCAGCGGCGGGCCGCTGCCGATTCGCGACGCGTTGCCGAAGAAAGCGAACGCCAGCAGGGCCACCGCGACCGCGACGAAGACGAACAGCCCGATCCAGCGCTCGACCGTAACGCCCATCGGCGCAAACCCCGATGACTTCGGCTGTGGCGCTGGGACATTCACCGCGAGAACGGTCTTTTCGTTCGGGATCGGCGCAACGACTTCGGGCGGGACGAGCTGCAGAACTCTCTGGATCGCTGCCGGGGCCTGCACCCATTCGCCTGGGTTGATGGGCATGAACGAGCCGTCGGACCCCACCAGGCAGATGCCGCCGTCGCCGTACTTGATCACGGCCTCGCAGGCCTGGTAGCGCACGGTGACGCGGTCGTCGGGGTTGATGTCCATCGTCACGCCGTCATCGCCGAAGGTGAGCTCGGGCGGGTGCTTCAAGCGCTGGCCGCCGACGTGCTGCAGCACCTGGCCACGAACACGATCGACCGAAGGGATCACATAAGCGTGGATGCCGGCGGGCGCCGGCACATCTGACGGACCGAGATAGATCGCGGTGCGAAGCGCCGACGCCATCGCGTCGCGTGCGGCCGAAGGCGTGACCGACCGCATGTCCTCGACCAGCTCTGAGGGCCGCTGCACCGGCTCGCCGTTCAGCAGGCGGACGGCAGTCCGGTCGAGCCAGTGGAGCGGAGCTTCGTCGCGGTCGAGGTTGCGCGTGAACGTTTCGACCTCCTCGGCAAGCTCCCCTGGGCTCGGGCCTTCGGTGCTCATTCCGTAAATGGAATGAACCGAGTTCTCCAGGACGGTTGCCGCCTGGCCCTGCTGCGCGTCGGTCCACAACGAAACGTGCGCCTGTTGCTGGTCCATCGGAAAGTAGCCGCCCTGGACGCTGTACGCGATGCCCTTTTCGTAGCGCAGCCGCTGCAGCAGGCGCGTCGCCGCGACGCTCGAGGCCATGGCCAGGGCTGTCGAGCGCGCCGCCACCATCGAGACCCCCGCACCGCCCACGTTGGCCTGTGCATACGCGGGCAGGCTCAGCGGCAGCGGGGTCACCGGGACGTCGGCCAGCCTCTGCCCGGGTGGAAGCTGAAGCCGGAGATCGGATGGCGGCGGCCCGCTCATCCACAGCACGGCGTTGTCGCGGGTGAAGCAGCGGGTCGCCCACCACTTGATCCAGTCAGGGGTCAGGTGGTAGAGACCGAACTCCTTGTAGCGGTGAAGGCCGTTGCCTCGTGCGCCGAAACGCAGGCTGAACATCACATCGGCCGGCGAGAGAGGACGCGATGACGCTTCCGCGAGCAGGACTGACTTCTCGGTCTCGGCGCGGTCGAGCGGGAGATTGGCGAGCGACGTCGTGACGTGGCCCAGGAAGGTCACGATTTCCTGCGGCGAGCCCGACGCGTAGAACAGCGTGCGGTTGCTCGTGACAGCACCGTTGAACTCGTACGTCTGCCTCGGCCCGAGATGAAACAGGGCCAGGTGTTCGACCAGGTGAGTGATGCCGCCCCAGGCGAGCTTCTCGTCGACGCGGCCGACCCTGAACATGAGAGTGGCGCGGAGCGGCCCCGCCGCTTCGGCCCAGACCACCGGCACTCCGTCGATCGATGTGATGTTGACCTCGCGATCCCATGCGGCCATCCATCGATTCTCTTCGATCGCCCGCCCTCTCTACGGAGCAACGGCCTCAGTCGTTAGCCTTCGCTCATGGCCAAGAAAACCGCCGTCCTGGGCTCCGCGCTGTGGGAGCAGTTCGGCGCCGCGATCGACATGCTCGAAGTGGCGATGAAGTCCTGTCCCGACTCGCTCTGGACGGAGCGGGTCTGGCCGGAGGAACCGCCTGAATGGTTCCCGCGCAGCTTCGCCGAGTTCTGGTACGTCGCCTATCACTCGCTGGTCTGGCTCGACCTCTACATGACGGGCGCTCCTGAAGCCGATTTCTCTCCGCCGGCTCCGTTCATCCAGGGCGAGGTCGACTCACCGCAGACCACACCGGAGCGGCCGTACACGAAGGAGCAGCTGGGCCGCTACCTGACGTCATTGCGCGAAAGATGCCACGAGGTCCTTCTGGCCCTGACCGACGAGCAGGGCGGCCGTCTCGTCGAGTACCCATGGACCGAGGGCAAGCAGGTGACCTACCTGGAGCTGGTGCTCTACAACCTGCGGCACGTCCAGGGACACGCCGCCCAGATGAGCCTCTTCCTCGGGCAGCGCGGCGTCGCCGGCCGCGACGACGACTGGGTCACGCGCGCGAGGTAAGCGCCGTTTGCATACAAACGAAGTGAATTCCGGTATCGAAACGCGCGTTTGCATGCAAACGCGTGGAACGACCTGCGGGCGGCGGAGAATGAGGCACCAATGGCCCACCGTGGTCGTTCGCTCAGGCTCTTCGCGATCCCCGCGCTCGGCCTGCTCCTGATCGGGCTGGCGGCGCTGGTGCGCGCGGGGGGCGAGGCGCCCGCGCTGCCTTCGCCGGGCCGCATCTACGAGGCGCTCGCCGAAGCGGTGGCCGTGTTCGTGATCGCCGTCGGTGTGGTGATGCTCGGTGTGACCATCTGGGCGTTCCCTCGGCCGATCCCAGGCAGAAGCGCACGCTCGCGGCGAAGGTCCCGGTGGCGCCTGCTGGTCACGGTCGGCCTCACATACCTCGTGGTCGGCATCCTCTTCCTGCAGCGCGGCCAGCTGAGCGGCAGATCTTCGCGTGTCGCCGGCGGCCTGGCCGGCACACACGCGCTGCACTCGGGACCCACGCCCCAGCTGTCCCTCTACGACTGGGCCGGGTTCGCGCTCGGCGCGGCGGCGGTCCTGGCCCTGGCTGTGTTCGTGCTCTGGCACCTCTACGGAAGCCGCCGGACAGCGACTGGCCCGGCACCCGACGCCGCGATCACCGAAGGCGCCGAGGCAGGGCTCGCCGAGCTGAGCTCGATCCGCGACCCTCGGACGGCGGTGATCCGCGCCTACGCGGCCATGGAGCACGTGTTCTCGCGGCGCGGCCTCGAGCGCCGGCCGCACGAGGCGCCGAACGAATACCTGGCGCGGCTGATATCAGGCTCGTCCGGCCGGCGGCGGGCGGCGACGGCGCTGACCGGCCTCTATCACGTCGCGCGCTTCAGCCCCCACCCCGTCTCCCGCGACATGAAACAGGAGGCGATCGTCGCGTTTGACGCCCTGAAGGCCCCTGACGAGTGAGCCCGCGACTGGCCCGCACCTTCCAGGTCGCGGTCATGGTGAGCGTCGTCGCGGGTGCGGCGCTGGCGCTGACCCCGTCGCACGCGGGCGCTGTCACGCGGCTGTGGCTGCTGGCGCTGGCACTCATCGCGTCCGTGGCCGCGGCCGGCCTGGTCGCAACCGCGCCGCAGAACTCGTGGCGCCCGCCGCGATTCTGGCGCCGGCGCCGAGCACCGGTCATCGAGGTCCCCGCCGACCTCGAGAGCCTGCAGCTGGCCGTCCAGCTGGCCATGAGCTCCGAGTTCGACCGGCACTATCGATTGCGTCCGGTGATGGTCGACATCGCCGCGGGCCTTCTCGCGCGACGCCGCGGCGTCGACCTTTTCTTCGACCGGGAACGTGCCTCCGCGCTGCTCGGCCCGGAATTGTGGGAGCTGGTGCGGCCCGAGCGCCCCGAACCACCGGGCCGAGGCCGGCGCGAGCTGGACGGAGCGGCACTGGCGCGCATGGTGGACGCGCTCGAAGGTCTCAGCCGAGATTGAAGATCGATTCGATCGCGTCCGCCACGGAATCCGTGCTCGATGAGGTGGAGCGCGCGGTGGTGGGCAAGCGCGCGGCGCTGGAGATGGTCCTGCTGGGAATCCTGGCCGGCGGCCACATCCTGATCGAGGACTACCCCGGTCTCGCCAAGACCCTGATGGCCCGCTCGTTCGCGCAGGTTCTCGGTCTGCGCTTCAGCCGCATCCAGTTCACGCCCGACCTGATGCCTTCCGACATCACCGGCTCGTCTGTGCTCGACCAGCGGCAGGCGACGTTCGAGTTCCGGCCCGGGCCGATCTTCGCGAACCTCGTGCTGGCCGACGAGGTCAATCGCGCGCCGGCCAAGACGCAGGCCGCGCTGCTCGAGGCGATGCAGGAATTCCAGGTCACCGCGGACGGTGTCACGCATCGACTCGCACCGCCGTTCATCGTGATCGCCACGCAGAATCCGATCGAGTTCGAGGGCACTTACGCGCTGCCCGAGGCGCAGCTCGACCGCTTCATGCTCCGCCTGCAGGTCGGCTACCCCAAGCGCGCGGAGGAGTGGGACATGCTGGCGCGCAGGGCCGAACGAGGAAAGGACGAGGTGGTGCTCACGCGCCGGCTCGAGATCGAGCAGCTTAGGGAGCTCGGCCGCGTCGTCGAATCCGTACACATCTCCGAGGCGGTCGGTCTCTACATCGTCGACCTGGTCACGGCGACCAGAAAGGCGGCGGCCGTACAGGTCGGAGCGAGCCCGCGAGGTTCGCTCGCGCTCATGAAACTGGCGCGCTGCCATGCCGCAGTGCGCGGGCGCGATTACGTCATTCCCGAAGACGTGAAGGCGGTGGCCGTGCCCGCTCTCGCGCACCGGCTCACGCTGCGGCCTGAGGTGTGGATCCAGCGCGTGACCGGTGACGAGGTCGTGAGGCGCTGCCTGGATTCCGTGGCGACGCCACCCGCCGAGGCGTGAGCACCCGCGTCTCTCCGCGCGTCCGCGGCTACTCCGTGCTGGTCGCATTCCTCCTCGTCGCGGGCCTCGCGGGCGGACGCATCGAAGCACTGGCCGTCGCCGCGCCGATGCTGACGCTGCTGGTTGTCGGCCTGGCGCTGGCGCGCACGCCGCGGCTCGAGGCGTCGGCCTCGCTCGATCGGGATCACGTGCTCGAGGGCGAGCCGATGACGCTGCACCTCACGGTGACGTGTGAGCCGCGCCCGCCGGAGCTGGAGGTGCGCCTGCCCCTCGCCCAGGGCCTGGCCGCCGGCTCCGAGCTGCCGCGCCTGCTGCGGCCGAGCGCGAGCACCGAGGACCTCGAGCTGCAAATCGAGGCCGCGCGATGGGGCGGCCACCGGCTCCAGGCGCTGCACCTCACCGCGCACGATCGACTCGGTCTTTACGCGTGGCGCCTGGACGCCCCGCTGGGCATCGACCTTCGCGTCTATCCCCGACCGGAGTCGGTTCGCCGCCTGCTGCGACCGCTCGACACACAGCGCGCCGCGGGCGCCAACCTTTCGCGCGCCCGTGGCGAGGGCATGGAGCTGGCCGATATCGCCGCCTACCAACCGGGGGACCAGGTGCGCCGCGTCAACTGGCGGGCCAGCGCGCGGCGCGGGTCGTTCATGGTGAACCGGCGCCACCCTGAGCGCAGCTCCGACGTGATCGTGTTCCTGGATTCGTACGCGAGCGTCGGCACCGCCGAGCGTTCGACATTGCTCACCTCGGTGCGCGTCGCTGCAGCCCTGGCGCGCGCGCACCTGCAGCAGCGCGACCGCGTCGGCGTCATCGGCTGGGGCGCGGTGCTGCGCTGGCTGCAGCCGGGCTCCGGCACCGCGCAGGCGTATCGAATCCTGGATGCGCTCATCGACACGCAGGTCCAGGTGAGCTACGCGTGGCGCGGGATCGCCCACGTGCCGGCCCGCACGCTGCGGGCCAACGCCCAGGTGATCGCCGTCAGCCCGCTCGCCGACGAGCGCTCCGTGGATGCGCTGCTGGACCTCGCCGCCCGCGGCCGCGACCTGGCGATCGTGGAGATCCCGCCGGCCGAGTTCCTGCCGCCACCCGCCGGCGACGTCGAGGCAATCGCGCGGCGCCTGTACGAGGCGCGGCGAGGCTTGCTTCGCGACCGGCTCGCCGCCGCGGGCATCCCCCTCGCAACCTGGGCGGAGGACCGGCCGGTGACCGTGCTGCTCGACCAGCTCGACGCCTTCCGGCGCTCGGTCCGCACGCGGAGGCCGGCGTGAACCGGCCGGCCATGGCACTCGGCAGCGCGGCGTGCGTGCTCGGCGCGGCCCTGGTCGTGGGCGGCAAGGGAGGCCTGGTCGGCGGATCGCTGGCGATCGTCGTGCTCGCCGCCGGCGCGATATTCGGGATCCCGGCCTTCATCACCACGGCGGGCGCCTTGCTCGCCGGAACCTATCTGATCGCGCTGGTGCTGCAGCAGGCCCCGCTCGATCTCAGCGCGCCGCTCGTCGGCACGCTGGTGCTGCTGGCGATGGAGCTGGGCCACCTCTCCCTCGAGGAGGGCCGCTACTCCCTGCCCGGCGGGAATTGGGCGCTGGCGATGCGGGCGAGCATCACCGCCGGCGTGTGCGTCGTGGGATTTGGTGTGGCCTGGCTGGTGCTGATTGGCGCCTTCTGGGTGCCCGCCCCGGCCGGAACGATCAGCGTCCTGGCCGGGGTGGCCGCGGTGCTTGCGGTCATCGGACTGTTGATCGTCCTGGGCCGCACCTCCGACGAGCGCGCGTAGCTTGGTCGTGCTCGCCAGCGGCGCGCGGCAGGGAATCGGCGCCGCCATCGCGCGCGCTTTCATCGCCGAAGGCGCCCAGGTCGCCGCCCTGGTCCGCAAACCGGAACAGGTTCGAGAGGTCGAGCGCTGGCTGGGCTCGGCCGGCATCTGCGCCGTCGCCGACGTGACCAGCGAAGACGAGTGCCGCGCGGCCGTCCGCGAGTGCGAGGAGCGGCTCGGCGCGTGTGACGTCCTGGTCAACTCGGCCGGGATCGCGATCTCCAGCAAGTTCACCGACATCGATCACGAAACATGGCGGCGCGTCATCGCCACCGACCTCGATGGCCCCTTCCACCTCATTCGGGCTGCGCTGCCGGCGATGCTCGCGCGCGGCTCCGGAACGGTGATCAACATCGCCTCCACCGCGGGCCTTCAGGGAGGGCGCTACATCGCCGCCTACACGGCGGCCAAGCACGGACTCGTCGGCCTCACTCGGGCTCTCGCCGCCGAGTACGCGGGCAGCGGGGTCACCTTCAACTGCGTGTGCCCCGCGTACGTCGATACGCCGATGACTCAGCGCACGATCGAGAACATCATGGAGAAGACCGGCAGGACGCGCGAAGAGACGCTGCGGGCGCTGCTGGCCGACCAGGGCGGAAGGCTCATAACACCCGAAGATGTGGCCGCCACATGCCTGATGCTGGCCTCCGAAGCGGGACGCGCGACCAGCGGCGAGGCGATCGTCATCGGCCGCGAAACTTAGGCTTTCGCTTCTCCGTGAACCCGGCGTGGAACTCGCGAAAGTCTTCGGCGGTCATCAACAGCGTCTGAGTGAAGGCCTCCAGCTCGATGGAGCTGGAGTAGTCGGATGACGCGGCGCGGTTGAGCATCTCCTTGGTCATCGCCAGGCCCCAGGGAGCCAGCTCCTTCAGGCGGCCGGCATACTCGGCGACCGCTGCGTCCAGCTGGTCGTCAGGCACGACGCGAGAGGCCAGGCCCCACGCCTCGGCTTTTTGACTCGTGACCGTGCCCCCCAGCAGGAGCATCTCGGTTGCCCGTCCGAGACCGACGATGCGGGGCAGCAACCAGCACACTCCCATGTCTCCACCGGACAGCCCCACGCTCGTGAAGAGAAACCGGAAGCTTGCCGACTCGGCCAGGACCCTGAAATCCGCCGCGGTCGCCAGGACCGCGCCCGCTCCGGCGGCGATTCCGTTGACCGAGGCGATCACCGGCTGCGGGATCTCTCGCAGGTTGCGCACGCACGCTCCGGTCATCCGCGCGAATTCGTAGACGTCGCGAGTGCCCTTCCCCACGAGCTGCCCGATGATCTCGTCGACGTCTCCTCCTGAGCAGAAACCGCGGCCCTCGCCGCGGATGACCAGCACGCGCACGTCGTCGCTCCGGCTCCGCAGTGACTGCGTCAGGTCGCGGATGTCGGAGTAAACCTCGAAGGTCAGAGAGTTGAGCCGCTCCGGCCGCGCGAAGGTGACCGTGGCGACAGCGTCGCGCTCCTCGTAGTCGAAGTGCTCCCAGCGCTTCACGAGCGGCGGATCGCCACGGCTTCGATCTCCACCAGCGCGTCAGGGTCGAAGAGGGCACTCACCCCGACCAGCGTCGTCGCCGGATAGTGCCGGCCGAATACCTCGCGGTAGGCCGGCCCGATCGCCTGCAAGCTCGCCTTGTAAGCGGTCACGTCGGTCACGTAGTACGTGAGCTTGACGGTGTCCGCGGGACTCGACCCGGCCGCCCGCAGGGCGACGCCGACGTTGCGGATCGCGCGCGCGAACTGGGCGACGATGTCGTGTGGCTCGGTGACCCTGCCGGTGGCGTCGCAGCCGATCTGACCGCCGAGCCAGACGAAGTCGCCGGCGACAGTCGCGTGTGAAAATCCACGCGCGGGCGCGAGCTCTTCGGGGTTGATGTTCCGAGGTGGGTCGACCGGCGGCATGACGCTAGTATGTCTTTGACGCAGAGCCCGTACTCGGCCCATGTCGACACCTTCACGCGGGACAACCTCCCGTCGCGGTCGACCTGGCCTGAATTCCTCTTCACGACCCCCGAGGTTCACTACCCGCCGCGGCTCAACTGCGCAGCCGAGCTCCTCGACCGGCACGTGCGGGCAGGGCATGGCTCCCGGCGCTGCCTCGTCACCGACACCGAGACGTGGACGTACGCGGACCTCCTCGCCCGGTCCAACCAGGTCGCCCGGGTGCTGACCGAGGAGGCGGGGCTGGTGCCGGGCAACCGCGTGCTGCTGCGCGGCCCGAACAACCCATGGCTGGTCGCGAGCTGGTTTGGCGTCATCAAGGCCGGCGGTGTGGCGGTGACCACGATGCCGCTGCTGCGCGCGGGTGAGATCGGCACCATGGCCGGCATCGCTGAGCCGAAAATCGCGATCTGCGACCACCGATTCGTCGAGGACCTCGAGAAAGCCTCCATCGCCAAGCTGACCACGCTGGTGTACGGAGGCTCCGGCCAGGACGACCTGACGGCGGTGGCGGGTTCCCGGCCTGCCGATTTCGAGAACGTCGACACGGCAGCCGACGACGTATGCATGCTCGCGTTTACGTCGGGCACTACAGGCAGGCCGAAGGCGACCATGCACTTTCATCGCGACGTCCTCGCGATCGCCGACACCTTCTCGCACCACGTGCTGCGCCCGACAGCAGACGACCTCTTCACCGCCAGCCCGCCGCTCGCGTTCACGTTCGGGCTCGGTCAGAGCGTCGTGTTCCCGCTGCGCGCGGGCGCCGCGACCTTTCTGATGGAGCAGCCTTCCCCGGCCCGACTGCTCGAGGCCGTCGACCGCCGCGGCATCACCGTCCTGGCGACCGCCCCCACCGCCTATCGCGCGATGGTCCCCGACCTGAAGGCGGCGCGAACCTCCTCCCTGCGCGCGTGCGTGTCGGCGGGCGAGACGCTGCCGAAGGCGACGTGGGAAGCGGTCCACGACGCGAGCGGCATCCGGATCATCGACGGCATCGGATCCACCGAGATGCTTCACATCTTCATCTCCGCCGCCGAGGAGGAGATTCGGCCAGGCACCACCGGGCGCGCGGTTCCGGGCTACGTCGCCGAAGTCCACGATCCCGACGGCAGGCCGGTGCCTGACGGCGAGCTGGGGCGCCTGGCCGTCAAAGGACCCACGGGCTGTCGCTACCTCAGAGGCGACCGCCAGTCGACTTACGTACAGCACGGCTGGAACATCACCGGCGACGTGTACGTGCGCGACGGAGACGGCTATTTCCGCTACCAGGCGCGCGCCGACGACATGATCATCTCGGCCGGGTACAACATCGCGGGCCCCGAGGTCGAAGAGGCGCTGCTTCGGCACTCCGCCGTCGCTGAAGCCGCGGTCGTCGGAGTGCCGGATGAAAACCGCGGCATGATCGTCAAAGCGGTGGTGGTGCTTCGTCCAGGAGCCGAGCTCGGCCCCGATCCAGCCAGGACGCTGCAGGACTTCGTCAAGAGCGAGATCGCTCCCTACAAGTACCCGCGGGCCATCGAGTTCGCCGAGACGCTGCCCCGAACGGCAACCGGCAAGCTGCAACGGTTCCGGCTTCGAGAAGGGAGCTGAGAGCCTCGAAGCCGAAGCTCGACATCGCGATCATCGGAGCGGGGCCGGCCGGCCTGTACCTGGCGACGCTCGTCAAGCTGCTCAACCCTGACCACCGGATCGAGATCTGGGAGAGGAACGCGGCCGACGACACGTTCGGGTTCGGCGTCGTGTTCTCGGACGAGACGCTGACCGGCATCGAGCAGGCCGACGCGGCCTTCTATAAGCGGCTCTCCCAGGACTTCGCCATCTGGGACGACATCGACGTGCACTTCCGGGGCCAGGTGCTCACATCCGGGGGCCATGCGTTCGCGGCCATCAGCCGGCGGCGGTTGCTCGCGATCCTTCGCGACCGCTGCGAGGAGTTCGGGATCACCATCCACTACCGCGAGCAGGCCCCGGCGCTGGACGTCCTGCGTGCATCGTATGACCTGGTCGTCGGCGCCGACGGGGTCAACAGCCTCACCCGCCAGGGACGTGCCCAAGTATTCCACCAGCAGCTCGACGCGAGGCACGCGCGCTACATGTGGCTGGGCACGCCGCTCGTCTTCGAGGCGTTCAAGTTCTTCATCGCCGAAACGGACATGGGCCCCGTGCAGGCGCACGCGTACCCCTACAGCGATTCGATGAGCACGTTCATCGTCGAGCTCGAAGAGGCGAGCTGGCAGAAGAGCGGGCAGGTGGATTCCTCCGCGCGCACCTGGAAGCCAGGCGAAAGCGACGAGGCCGGCATGGCCTTCTGTGCCGAGGTGTTCGCCGAGGCGCTGCAGGGACAGCCGCTGCTCGGCAACAACAGCCGCTGGATTCGCTTTTTGACCGTGCGCACGCGCTCCTGGCGGGACGGCAACGTGCTGCTGATCGGTGATGCCGCCCACACCGCTCACTTCTCGATCGGTTCGGGCACGAAGCTGGCCATGGAGGACGCGCTGGCCCTCGCCGCCTGCCTGCACGAAAACTCCAGCCTCGACGCGGCGCTCGCCGCCTACGAGACCGAGCGCCGGCCCGTGGTGGAAAGCGCGCAGCGCGCCGCCCAGGCGAGCCTCGAGTGGTTCGAGAACATCTCCCAGTACATGCGGCAGGAGCCGCTGCAGTTTGCGTTCAACCTCCTGACCAGGAGCCGCCGCGTCACGCATTCGAACCTGAAGGTTCGCGACCCGGAGTTCGTGTCCGAGGTCGAAACCTGGTTCGCGGGGCGGCCGGGCGTCCCACCGATGTTCGTGCCCATCCGGCTGCGCGAGCTCGAGCTGGCCAACCGCGTGATCGTGTCGCCGATGGACATGTACGAGGCGGACGACGGATGCATCAGCGACTTTCACCTCGTTCACCTCGGCAGCAAGGCGCTGGGCGGCGCCGCGCTGGTCATGACCGAGATGGTCTGTGTCTCGCGCGAAGGGCGGATCACGCCGGGCTGCGCCGGCATGTACCGGCCCGAGCACGAAGCAGCGTTCCAGCGCCTCGTCGATTTCGTGCACCGGCACACCGCCGCCAGGATCGGGATCCAGCTCGGCCATTCCGGGCGCAAGGGCTCGACCAAGCTCATGTGGGAGGGCATGGACGAGCCGCTGGAGGCCGGCAACTGGGAGCTGATGGCGCCCTCACCCCTTCCCTATCTGCCGGTGAGCCAGATCCCGCGCGAGATGACGCGCGCGGACATGGAGCTCGTGCGCGACCAGTTCGTGGCTGCGACCCGCATGGCCGCGCGCGCCGGCTTCGACCTGCTCGAGCTGCACTGCGCCCATGGCTACCTTCTCGCCAGCTTCATCTCTCCGCTCACCAACCTGCGCCAGGACGAGTTCGGAGGCAGCCTCGACAATCGCCTGCGCTACCCGCTCGAGGTCTTCGACGCGGTCCGGCGCGAATGGCCCGCCGAAAAACCGATGACCGTGCGCGTGTCGGCGGCGGACTGGTACGAAGGCGGGCTGACTCCCGATGAATCGGTCGAGGTCGCGCGCACCTTTGCGGCTCATGGCGCCGACGCTGTCGACGTCTCGACCGGGCAGACGGTCGCGGAGGAAGCGCCCAGCTTCGGGCGGAGCTACCAGACGCCGTTCTCGGATCGCATCCGCAACGTGGCGGGTATCCCCACGATCGCCGTCGGCGCCATCAGCGGCTACGACGACGTGAACAGCATCATCCTGGCTGGCCGGGCCGACATGTGCGCGCTTGGGCGCGCACACCTATACGACCCTGCGTGGACGCTCCACGCGGCGGCCGACCAGGGATTTCCGGTCGAGTGGCCGACGGAATTCAAGCGCGGCAGCCGGAAACCACCTTCTGGTCGCACCGACGGCCCGCGCCCGCGGCTGGAGCTGATTCGGGAGGGAGCCCCGCGCACGCGCCACCGGCGCTGGCGCCCCGTTTCGACGAAGTAGACCCGGCGATGTACGCTGGGCGGAACTGCTGACGCCCGTCACACAGGAGGCTGGGACCCGTGGCCAAAAAGATCCTGCTCAACGAGAGCGACATCCCCGAGCGCTGGTACAACATCCTGCCGGACATGCCGGCGCCGCCGGCGCCCTACCTGCACCCCGCGACCCTGCAGCCGATGGGCCCTGCTGACCTGGCGCCGATCTTCCCGCAGGCGATCATCGCGCAGGAGGTTTCGGCCGAGCCCTGGATCGAGATCCCGGAAGAGGTGCGCGAGGTCTACAAGATCTGGCGGCCGACGCCGCTGTACCGCGCCGACCGCCTCGAGAAGGCGCTGGACACGCCCGCGCACATCTACTTCAAGTACGAGGGCGTGTCCCCCGCGGGCTCGCACAAGCCGAACACGGCCGTGCCGCAGGCCTACTACAACGCCAAGGAAGGCGTGAAGCGCCTCACCACCGAGACCGGCGCGGGCCAGTGGGGCTCGGCGCTCTCCTTCGCGGGAGCGCTGTTCGGTCTCGAGGTCACGGTCTACATGGTCAAGGTCTCGTACGAGCAGAAGCCGTACCGGCGGGCGATGATGGAGACCTGGGGGGCGACCGTCTACGCCTCGCCGACGAACCTGACCAACGCCGGGCGCGGCATATTAAAGGACGACCCTGACTCACCCGGCAGCCTCGGCATCGCGATCTCCGAAGCCGTCGAGGACGCGGCCACCCACGAGGACGCAAAGTACTCGCTCGGCTCGGTGGTGAACCACGTTCTGCTCCACCAGACCGTGATCGGCCTCGAAGCCAAGAAGCAGATGGAGATGGCCGGCGTGTATCCGGACGTGGTGATCGGGTGCGTCGGCGGCGGCTCCAACTTCGCCGGCCTCACGTATCCGTTCATCGGCGACCGCCTGACGGGCAAGCAGCCGCGCACGCGTTTCGTCGCCGCCGAGCCTGCGGCGTGTCCGACGCTCACCCGCGGCGTCTATAGCTACGACTTCGGTGACGCCGTCGGCATGGGCCCGGTCGTGAAAATGTTCACGCTGGGCCACAGCTTCATCCCCGATCGGATTCACGCCGGCGGGCTGCGCTACCACGGAGACGCGCCGTCGCTGTGCATGCTCGTCGACCACAAGGTCGTCGAGGCGAGGGCCTACAAGCAGAACGAGTGCTTCGCCGAAGCGGTGCGGTTTGCGCGCAGCGAGGGATTCCTCCCGGCCCCGGAAGCGGCCCACGCCCTGCGGGCTGTCGCGGAAGAGGCGGCCGCCGCACGTGAAGCCGGCGAGAAGAGGACCATCCTCTTCGGCCTGTCCGGGCACGGCCACTTCGACATGTCGGCTTATGACGCGTATTTCGCCGGCAAGCTGGAGGACGTCGAGCTGTCCCAGTCGCGGATCGACGCCGCCATCGAGGAGCTGCCCAGGGTCCCGGCGATGTCCTAAAGCGGCGTCACGGGACGCCGACCCTGACGGCAAAGCGAGGTTCGAGGTGAGTCCGTCGCCTCAGAACCTCGCTCAGCTTTTCGGCCGCATCCCACATGTCCACATAGCGCGTGTAGAGGGGCGTCAGACCGAACCTCGCGATGTCGGGAGGTCGATGATCGCCGACCACCCCGACCTCGGCCATGGCGCGCACGATGCCGTAGGCGTGGGGATGGCGGAACGACACCTGCGAACCGCGCATGTCCGCCTGTTTCGGCGAGGCCGGCGCGAGATCGACCAGACCCATCAGCCGGTCTCCAAGGGCAAGCGACTTGGATCGCACCAGATTCATGTCAATGGTCAGCCAGAGGTCGATCGCGGCTTCGAGCGCGGCGACCGCCAGGATCACGGGGGTTCCGGTCATGAATCGCCGCGCGCCCGGCGCGGCCCTGTACGCGCTGTCGAAGTCGAAGGTCTTCTCGTGTCCGAACCATCCGGCGATGGGATTGATCAGATCGCCATGCAACCGCGCGGCGGCGAAGAGGTAAGCAGGCGCGCCCGGACCGCCGTTCAGGAACTTGTACGTGCACCCGACCGCCAGGTCCACATCGCAGTCGCTTAGGTCGAGCGGCACGGCGCCTGCGCTGTGACATAGATCCCAGACGAAGAGCGCTCCGGCATCGTGAGCGGCTTTGGTCAGCGCTTTCATGCCCAGCATGTGACCGGTCCTGTAGTCGACGTGCGTGGCAGTGACGACGGAAACACCTTTCGTGACTGCATCACCCAGCCGCTCGCGAGGGACGCGCCGCAGCTCGACACCGGCCTGCTTGGCGACCGCCTCGGCGATGTACAGGTCGGTGGGAAAGTTCAGCTCGTCGGTGAGGATGGCTCCGCCGGGACGCAGCGTGAGCGCCGCAGTCAGCGCTTTGTAGAGGTTGACCGACGTCGTGTCGCCCATCACCACCTCGGACGGACCCGCGCCGATCAGCCGTCCGATCTTCGCGCCGACTCGCATCGGCGCATCGGCCCAACCTGCGTCGTTCCAGCTCGCGATGAGCCCGCGCGCCCACTGGTTCGTAGCCTCGGCCAGTCGGTTTCGCGCTTCGCGCGGCATGGCCCCCAGCGAGTTCCCGTCGAGGTAGATCAGGCCCGGCGGAAGATCGAACTGCTCTCGGATCGAAGCCAGCGGATCTTCGGCGTCGAGCCGCAGGAAGTCTTCCCGGCTGTTCACGCCCTGGATCAGAGGCGGCCGCGGATGGCCCACAGGTCCGGGAACGCCGGCTGGAAGAGCGTCTCGCGCAGATACGCGGCGCCCGACGAGCCGCCGGTGCCCGGCTTGTCGCCGATGGTCCGCTCGACCATCTTCACGTGCCGGTAGCGCCACTCCTGGAAACCCTCGTCGAGATCGACGAGGCGCTCCGCGACCTGGGCGGCCTCCCCGTCGTCCTTGTAGACGGCCAGCAGGACCTCCTGGGTGGCCGCTGAGGATCTTTCCTCGGGGACCTTGTAGCCGGCGGTGGACAGGTAGCGCAGGTAGGAATCGAAAACGGTCGTCCCTTGTGTCGACTTGCCGTGCACGCCGAGAGCCGCCTCGAGCGCCCGGAACTGAACCGACTCGAAACCGCTGGCCGAGTCGAGCCGGCTCCGGAACGTCAGGAACTGGGTCGGCGTCAGCGTCTCGAGCACGTCGACCTGTGCGACCACTGTCTTGAGGATCGTGAGGATGCGCTTGAGCGTCCCCAGGGCATGCGCGGTGTGGCCGCTCTCAAGGCTCCGCTGCAGAAATTTGAGCTCGTGGAGGATCTCTTTGAACCAGAGTTCGTAGACCTGGTGGACGATGATGAAGAGCATCTCGTCGTGCTCCGGCGGCTCGGAGCGCGGCCGCTGCAGCGCGAGCAACTGATCCAGCTGCAGGTAGTCGGCGT